>JBGSKX010000139.1:0-1546 GCA_041741015.1 Pirellulales bacterium | reverse complement strand
CCGGCTCGGGCGGCACGCTCCGCGGGCGACTGATCATGCGGCGGCCGCACGCGCTCCGCCAGGCCATTAACGGCGGGATCGGGCCCGAGCAGCTCGAGCGGGAAATCACCGCTACCACCGAAACCGAACGGCGGGAGATCGCCGAGGGCTATCGCACCCGGCTGGTCAACCAAATCAACGGCTATCACGGTCCGCGCCGGCTGTGGCGGGGCCGCCACCGGCAGTACGGCGCGCTGCGCAGCGTTCTTTAAGCAAGGAGCAAACTCATGTCGTTTGATCGCTATTCGATTTACGGGGCGAATTTAGGCGGCATCCTGCTGCGCGACCTGTTCGATCTGTCGGTGCTTTCCAACACCAAGAAGAGCATCGTGATCCCGGGCGGCGACGTCCATCCACGGGCCATTGTCACCTGCTGCGCGGATCCCGTGCTGCGGATGTCGACCAAGGACTTGAACGCCTTGTTCGCCGGCAATCCCAAGATCCAGCTGGTGAGCGGGCATCGCGTGCATTCGGGGGGCGCCGAGGGGACCACCACCGGCCTGTTTCAATTCCAGAAGCGGGCCGACGGCGGGACGTTCGAAGCGTCCAACACGAACAGCCATATCGTGATGCAAAATTCGAAGGGCTTCGTGTACCTCGAATCGATTGCCGCCAGCCAGGATGATGAGCGGGGCGTGACCGCGACCATCAATTACGCGGCCCACTCGGTCGATGGCGAAGCCTCGCCCTTCTCGGTGTTCGATCCGACCCAGCTCAGTGCGACCGTCTCGCCGCTGTTTGGGAGCATCTTCTACCTGGGGCCGGTCCGGATCGGCCAGGTGGGCGGCTCGCTCGCCAATCTGCCGGGCGTGCGCTCCTGGTCGCTGCGGGCGGGGATCGATTACCGCTCGCCGCGGGCGGACGGCAAGGTCTTCGCCCAAAACGGCTCGATCAACGCGATCGTCCCGGAGATCACGATCGAGACGCTCGATTGCTCGGCCGTGGACGCCTTCCTGACGTCGTTCTTTGCCCGTGGGTTTACCACCGGCAGCGCCTTCAACTTCTTCCTCCGCAAGGGTGTGCACGGCGGCCTGCGCGAGGCTGACGCCTCGGCCGTGCATTTCCTGATCGTGGCCAACACGGGCGAGAACCAGACCGACGAAATTACCGTGCAAGGTCCGGAGGACGGCATGTTGCGACTGACCGTTCGTCCGACCGGGGGCCTGGTCGTGACCCACAATCAGGCCATTGTCTAAGGGGGCCGAGGGATGGCGCTCAATTACACCACGCTGTTTGACCGGATCGGGAAGGGGCTCTTCCTGTTCGATTTGATCAATGAGTTCCGCGGCACGACCGGAGCGGCGCTGGCCACCGATCTGCCGGCTGAGTGGGAGGACTTCGTCGAACAGTACGACGGCGAATCCGATCAGCTGCGCGCCGTGCTCGGGGATCCGACCGCCGCCCTGCGGCAAGCGCAGGACGGCCTGAACGGGATGCAGACCTACGTCAGCAGTGTGCTGGGGCGAACCATCCTGGAAATGGTCGACGCCGAGGCGCCGCTGGCGAC
>JBGSKX010000138.1:0-42112 GCA_041741015.1 Pirellulales bacterium | reverse complement strand
CACGCAAAACTCGCAATGCGTATCGAGCGCGATAAAATGCTGAGCGGACATGCTGGGGCTCCTGGGTTGGACCATTGAGGACGTTGAACACCCCCAATGTATCCTTCCAGGCGCCCCGGCTTCCTATATCTTCACAGGTGGCCGTGAGCGCGGCTCACCTGTGTTCGCTACGCGTCACAGATGCCTACAACGTGAGACAAGCGGGGCGTTCACATCACGGGTGACTGCTCCGCAGCACCCGTGCCACCCAGGGATCCGGGTGACACTCGCTCCGCTCCTACTTCGCCGCCCGCTCCACGCGCAGCGCTTCGAGCACGGCACACGTGGCCGGCGATTTGTTCAGCACATAGAAGTGCAGCCCGGGCACGCCGGCATCCACCAGCTCGCGGCACTGCCGAATCGCAAAGTCGACGCCCGCGGCGAACTGACTTTCGGCGCTGTCGGCCTGGGTTTCGAGCGCCTCTTGAAAAGCTTGCGGCAAGCCGGCGCCGCACAGCGAGGTGATCCGTCGAATCTGCGCGAGGTTCGTGACCGGCAAAATGCCCGGCACGATCGGCACACGAATGCCCGCCTTGTCGCAGCGGTCGCGAAACTTGAAAAAGTCCGCGTTGTCGTAAAAGAGCTGCGTGATCACGACGTCCGCGCCCGCATCGACCTTTCGCTTCAGGTTCGCCAGGTCCACTTCCGGACTGGGCGCTTCGCGATGCGTCTCGGGGTAGCCTGCCACGGCGATGCCCAACTGCGGAAACTCGCCCTTGATCAGCGTCACAAGTTCGTTGGCATAGGACAAGCCGCCGGCCACCGGCTTGAACGACGTTTCCCCTTGCGGCGGGTCGCCCCGCAAGGCGACGATCGAGCCGACCGAGCGCGCGATCGCATCTTTCAGATACCCGCGCAGGTCGTCGACTGTCGAACCAACGCAAGTGAGGTGCGAGGCCACCAGGCAGCCGAACTGCTGCCGCACCCGCTCGACGATCTGCAGCGTCTTGTCGCGCGTCGATCCGCCCGCGCCATAGGTGCACGTAATGTAGTCGGGCTGGAACTCGACCAGCCGCGCCACGTGCCCAAACATTTCCTCATCGCCAGCCGGCGTCTTGGGCGGAAACAACTCAAACGACAGACCGAATTTTCCGGACCCGTATACCTGCTGGAGATTCATATCGGCCTGCGTCTTGGACAACCTCTTAACACTGTCGGGCTCAGTCCCTCAGAAACCGCCAGTATACCCGCCTGCCGGCCCCGCTGAAATGTAGGTCACGACTGGTCGCCTGATACTAGGATGCAACTCTCCTCAGAGATACTGGCGATGGAAGCAAGGTCGGTGGATCACATCCCATGCCGTAGACCTCAATTCCTCCGAGAACGCCGCTCTGTGCGAACACGAAGATGCCGCATAATTCTTCGTCGGTTCCGAATGTGAAATGCCCTAGTGGCTCGAACGAAGACCCCTCTGGCTGCGTTTTGCCGTCGACTGCGAATTCCAGGCTGGCACACCCGCAGTCGCATCGCCAGGGAGTAACTTCAACTCGGTCGACTTGACGGTCGTAGCCTTTTCCGACGTCGTCGCCATGTTCCAGCATGTGGCGGACCAATCGTTCTTCATCAGCGTTCAATTTACGATTCGGCGCACCCATATCGATCAATTCTACTGCGCGGGCAAACGCCCGTCAGTCTCACGTCAGGGTCGAGCTTTTCCGATCCCGCTCAGGCAAGAATCCATTTGGTCCTCCCCCACACTGGCCGGTAGACTCTAGTGGCTTCCTGCCCCCCCGTCGTGCGGCGGCGTATTTACAATTGCCGCCCCAACTAATTCCAAGCCACCAGGTGGATGATGCAGCGTCCCGCGTCCGTCATTGTGTTCGGCGTGCTGAACATCGCTTTCGGCATCCTGGGCCTGTTCAGCCTCCCGATTGTCTTCCATGCCACATTGACGGGCCTTAATGGGCAGAATCCGTTCTTTGGCGACAGCGCGGTGCTTCGCATCTGGTCGATCATCTCGCTGGTCCTCTCGCCCTTGACTGTGATCGCACTGTTCGCTTCCGGGATCGGCCTGCTGAAGATGCGTGCCTGGGCTCGCAACTTGGCGCTCATTTACGCCGCGGTCGCCATCGTCACCTCGCTCATCGGCGTCGTTGTCACCTGGCAGTACATTACCCAGCCCATGCTCGAACAGTTTGAGGGGGATGATTCGGGTCAAGCGATGGGCGCAAAGATCGGCGCGATTGGCAGCGTGGTTGGGGGACTGCTTGGCATGGCCTATCCCGTGCTGTTGTGGTTCTTCATGAGCCGGCCGCGCGTGCTGGCGGCGTTTGCCGCGCAGAACCCAAGTGCTGCCGCGCCCTTCGACGCGGACAACGTCCCGCGCAACGAGCCCGCCAGTCTCAATCCCTTCTCGGCGCCCACGACTGCGGAACTGCCGGTCTGGAGTGCCGAGCCGGGCGATTCCTCCTCGATCACCGAGACGTTCATTCCCAGCAAGAATGGCCCGGCGCTCGCGTCCTACTACCTGGGCATCTTCTCGCTCTTCCCCTGCCTGGGCTTTCCGCTGGGCGTGGCGGCCGTGTACTTCGGCATTCAGGGGATCCGGCGCGTGCGGAAGAACCCCGAGGTTCGCGGCGGCATCCACGCCTGGGTCGGCACGATTTGCGGCGCACTGTTTGGGCTGTTCAACCTGGCCCTGATCACGCTCATGATCATCGGCTTTACGATGCGTTGATTGGCACGATGTGAGGTGGCCGCTGGTTCCACGGGTGCTGCGCAGCAGACACTGTGCTCGTACTGCGACCCAGCGTGCCTCGTCGTGCGGAAACGGGGACATCACTCATTTCAGTATTGAGTGATGTCCCCGTTTAGCGTCTCCCCGTTTAGCGTCTGAGATATCAATCATTGCGCGTGCCGGTGAGCGTCTGCGGAGACCTGCTGACGAAAACGGCCGTGAGAAAAAATCACCCTCTCCGTCACCCTTGACCGCGAGTGTGGCTGGCTCTTCGCGCAAGTCGTTTCTGCTCGCCGCGCAGCGCTGCGCACAGCGCACACCGCCCACGTGTCCACCGACTCTAGGAATCAGGCCAGGAGTTCTGATAGGGTAAGGTCACGACAACAGGTAGAGACCGACGCATGCTCACGACAAATGACCGATCGCCTGAGAATCTGGAGAAGCCGCGAGGCTCGCGCGCCCGCGCTCGGGCCACCGAAAGCCTTTGCCGCGGTGTGTGTGTGCGCCCGAAACATCATTTGCACGAAATTCTAAGCGCACACGCCCGAAGAATGTGCGCGTAAGAAACAGCCGGGAAAGTTTTCGACTCCCCTCAGCTCTTTGAAAATTCGACCACCCAGGCCGGCCTGGCCTCGCGCTACAGCGACAGCGGTTCGAGCGACAGCGGATCGCCCGACTGCTTTCGCTCGTGCGCGGTGAGCTGGTACATGGCTTTCAGAAGTTCGATGTCGCACGGCCGCTGCTCGACGCCGCGGCGCTCGAACATTCGCCGCTGCGTGGCGACCATCACGTCCACCGGTGCTTCGGTCACTTGCCCAAACAGTCGGGCGTAGTTCACGAAGCTCGGTACGTTGGTGGTCACGAAGCCGTAGACCATGCTGCACACGCCCACGGTCTTGCCGGTGAAGATGCCGGTGTTGATGGCCGTCTTGGCGTAGTCTCCCACGATCGCGCCGATGAACTGCATGCCGGTCGGCACCTTTTGGCCCCGGTATTCCATGTTCACCTGGCCGTAGGTGTTCTTGAGGTCGCTGTTGCAGGTGCCGGCGCCCAGGTTGATCCAGCTTCCCAGGTAGCTGTGCCCCAGGAACCCGTGATGCTGTTTGTTCGTGTAAGGCTCGATGACCGAGGCTTCCACTTCGCCGCCGATTTTCGCCGTATGGCCGATCGCCACGCAGTCTTTAAGCGCCGCGTGTTCGATCACCCGCGCCTTCGGCCCGACGTGCACGGGTCCGCTCAAGTAGCAATAAGGTCCGATGGAAGCACCGGCTTCGAGCACGATCGGCCCGCGCGTGGTATCGGCCACGACATGAGCTCCGAGCTTCGCGCCTGCGGACAGGAACACGCCGTCCTGTACCTGCTGGTAGTCGCCCGTGGCGATTCGCCGCTCGAGATTCGAACTGAGTGTCTTCAAGTGGTGGCGCACGAGGTCGTGGCCGTATTCAAACAGCGGCAGCTCGCCTTCGACGGGGGGCAGTTCCAACCCGGCGAGCTGCGACCAATCGGAAGCATGAGCGCCGGCCCTCACCAGCGCCGCGGCGATCGCCTCGCCGGTTTTGATAACGCCCGGCTGTCCGCTCTTCCACCAGGCCTCGAGCAGTTCGCCCGCGGAGCGAGACGGCACCAGGCGGGCATTGATCCACAGTGCCGGCCCATCTGGCGGTGGCGGCGTCTGCAGAACGGCCGGGTAGTCGGCGGCGACGATTTCGCGCAAATGCGCGCGTACTTGTGCATAGAGTGGACCATGCCAACCGGCGACTAAATCGACGAGCCGCACCGCACCGCAGCTCATCGCGAACGCCGGCTTGCCCAGCGCGACCGGATCGAGCCGATAGACCAGATCGTCTTCGAAGAGCACAATCGACATGCACCGAGCTCATCGTGAGGGCGAAAGGGGGAAACACTTGCGAGCTCAATTGTAGCTCAAAATTCCCTGAGGAATTCGCCTGCTCCAATGCCTACAGCACCGGAATCGTCACCCGCTCGCCGCCCTTCATGGCCGACATGTGGGCACAGATGCCTGTCATCGTCCAGTTAGCGCTAGTCACCGCGTTCGGCAGCGGCTCTCGATCCTCGACAATCGCGCTCAGGAACTCGTGCGCCAGGTGTGGGTGCGAACCGCCGTGGCCGCTTCCCTGCAGGAACGAGAGATGCTGCGTCTCGTCAGCGTCGTACACGCCCTTGGTCGTGAAGCGGCGAATCCCTTCGGGCAGTCGATCGGCGAAGTCGGGCACCTTCGTTCGCTCCGGCGTCTCTCCCCGATGCAGGACGACCGGTTCGTGCTCGATTCGCGGCCACTCGAACGTCACCTTGTCGGCATACACGTCGAAACTTTCGATGTACTGCCGGGCCGTTTCGAACAGGCTTCGGGTTACTTCAGCGCAGAGCGGCGAGTCGTGCATGTCGAACGTGGCCGTCTCGACGGCGAACGGTGAACCGTATTTGCTCGTGAGCGCTTCGCTGATGCGGCCCGAGCCGTGGCAAACAACGCTCTTGGCCAGCTTGCCCGGCAGCGCCAGACAGGGGCTCACGCAATGCGTGGCGTAGTGCATTGGAGGCAGGCCTTCCCAGTAGCCCGGCCAGCCGGCCATTTCCTGCTGATGCGACCCACGCAGAAACTGCAAGCGTCCTAGTTCGCCGCTCTCGAAAAGGTGCTTTACGAACAGGAACTCGCGGCTATAGACGACCGTCTCCATCATCATGTACTTCTTGCCGCTCGCTCGCTGAGCCGCTACCAGGTCGCGGCACTCGTCGATCGTCGTCGCCATCGGCACCGTACAGGCCACATGCTTACCGGCCTTCAGTCCGGCCAGGCTTTGCGAGGCGTGATCGGGAATCGGCGTATTGATATGGATCGCGTCGACGTTCGGATCTGCCAGCACGTCTGCCAGCTTGGTGTATCGCTTCTCGACGCCGAAGGCATCGCCAAGCTGCTGGAGCTTCTCAGGATTCCGCTGGCAGATCGCGTACATCTCAGCGTGCGGATGGTTCTGGTAGATCGGAATGAACTCGGCACCGAAACCCAACCCGATGATCGCCACGCGAACTTTCTTGTTGCCAGCCATGAGGTCTGCCTTACTCTGCTATGAAAGGATGTCTGCCGAGAACGCCTGCCCGGGAAATCACCCGCCGAAAACCGTCGTGGCGCGGGCACGAAGCCGCAGTATAAGGGACCAAAAACCGCCTGCCAGACCCCCGCGGCTGGAAAAGCTGCCGACCCCGACGCGGCGGCCGGCTTGCTCGGCGCGGCGGCGCAACAATCGCTGTGATCGGCGTGTCACATCATCAATCTTGCCTACAGTTCTTCCATCCTACCCGTCGGCCCTTGACGCCCGGCCCAAAATCCCAAACACTGGAATACTTCATCCACGACAGGCCGAAGTGGCGGAATGGCAGACGCGCCGGACTCAAAATCCGGTGCCCGCAAGGGCGTGTGGGTTCAAGTCCCACCTTCGGTACTTACTGAAAACGCTTGGCGAATAACGATTTACGAAAACGCTGGACGCTTGTTGCGTTCAGCGTTTTTTCGTTCGTAATTCGTGGTTGCACGGCTTTTCGTGCAACCATTGGTGCAAATACGGTGCAACCAAAACCGTATTGCTGGTCGCTTCCGAAACGACGGGAGCGACAAGATGAACGTCTGGCGAAAGCAAACTATTCGGTATTTTTTGAACGGCAAGCGAACGTCTAGATCGACACCGAATGCGATCCGAAATACCGAACTCTCAAAACGCTATTATGGAACGTTGAACACGTTCGACGGACGGAAGCGGCAGATACCATTGACCGTTGACGCCAACACGTCCCGCAAGCTCTTGCGACGATTGCAGGGCGTTGAAGATGCCAAGCGAGCCAACGGGGCGGATCGCTTTCACGACCAACGAAAGCGAACGCTTGGCGAACTCATTGGCGAATATGTGGATTATTTGGGAAGCAAAGGGAATACGACGCAGCACGTGCAATTGCAAGCGATGCGTATTCGCAAAATAGTTGCTGCCATCAATGCGAACACGATGAGCGATTTGGACGGCAATCGCATTCTGAAAACGCTTGCTGATTGGCGTGGGGGAAAAACGAAGTCGATGAGCGTCCAAACGTCCAATCATTATTTGATTGCGATTAAAGGTTTCTCACGCTGGCTGTGGACGGCTCGTCTTTCGCCAGACGATCCGCTTGCCGGTTTGCGTCGGCTGAACGTGGACGTTGACCGGCGAAGAATTCGTCGGGCGTTGACCGCCGACGAATTGCAGGCGTTGACGCTGTCGCTGGCAACCCAAAATAAGAGAGCCGTATATCGTGGTGGCGATTGGCGATTGACGCCAGCGGATCGCATCATGCTTTATTCGCTGGCAGCGTTGACCGGATTGCGGGTTCAAGAATTGCGGTCGCTGCGGAAGTCGTCGTTCGATTTGAAGAATCGAACGTTTACGTTGGAAGCGTCGAACGCAAAAAATCGCAAGCGGACGACATTGCCGCTAAATCCGACGTTGGCGGAACGTCTAACGCAATTTTTTGAGATGCTGAAAACGGATGAGTTATTTCCGGGTTCGTGGCACGTTCACCGACGCTGCGGTAAATTCTTTCAGCGGGATTTGAAGCGAGCGAATATCGCCAACGTGGACGAACTCGGGCGTCGGGTCGATTTCCATTCGCTCCGATATACGTTTATTACGTCGCTCGCCCTCGCTGGCGTTCACCCCGCCCACGCCCAACGGCTCGCACGGCATTCGGATATCAATTTGACGATGGGCGTTTATACGACGCTCAACGTGGACGATCTGCGGGAAGCGGTCGCTAGAATAGGGTGACCACTCGAAACGAATATTTCACGACCGATAGGGGCTGCGGCTTCTTTGTCGGTCGCTCTACTTTTCGTATCGCAGGGCGTTTATACGTCGTGCGGTGGACGACTTGCGGGGCGCTTTGGCAAGCGTGCAAGCGTGAGCGATCAGGGTAGCCCTGTCGGAAATCTGCACGCAAAAAAATCAAGCGAAATGGCGGTTACGCTGGCGTGCCGTTCGTTTTAGGTGATCCCCCTACGGGTAGCCTGACTTATTAACCTCGGTTCATGAGTATTTCATGAAAAGACTCTGGGTCGAAAAAACGTAAATCTCACGACCGAACTAGGACGGCGGTATGCGAGGCGTGTGAGGGGCGATAAGACGCCCCTCTCCATCCCGTAGTCTTGGCGACGACCTCGCTGACTTGAACGATTGTCGCTGCGCGGCAATCGTCGTCGTCGCTTTACGTGAGCCACCCAAAATATACTCACCACCTTTCGTCGCTTCGCTTCGGACGCCGATACGTCTGCGTGACCGCTGGGATTTAGGGTTTTAGGGATTTAGCTCTCGATATCGTTAATGGCTCTAGCGGAACGTGTTGGTGCGGTTACGTCTGGGATTTAGGGGATTTAGCTCTCGATATGACTAGTGGAACGTTGACCCTAAATCCCTAAATCCCAACATCCCGTGCTGACGATCCGCCGTCGGAATCGCCAAGAGTAATAATTCGCCAATTATTTTATGTTTTCGTCCAATATTGGTATTGACGACAACTAGATACTTTGGTAACTTTACGCTCAACCTGAAATAACCTTCGCTTAACTTTCTTCTACTGGCTCGCCATTCTGGCGACCGTCCACCGCCTGCGTTTGGCGGCAGACACCGATGGCTCTCTAGTCGTCGCTCCCGATCCATTTATTTTGGGGTGCAATATGTCCTTTTTGAAGATATCCGAAATCGCTAGCGTGCTGCGTGTCAGCACGCAAACCGTACGACGTTTAATTGCCACTGGCGAATTGCCAAGCGTTCACGTCGGTCGTCAACGTCGAGTGCCCGCTGATGCTTTCGACGCCTACATGCTTCGCTCGCGTAGCGAGCGTGGCGAATAACGCTGCGTCCCTTGCCCACGCCATTGTTTGGCGTGGCTTCGGACGTTGCGTCCCGTCAGCGAACCTCGCTGACGGGTCTGCGTGTTTTTCAATTCGTGGCGAAGTGCCACAAGGTTTTAACAATGCTTTATACAATTACGAATTCGTTTGAAGGTTTGACGCCCGGAAACTATCCGGCGTCGTTTGTTGGCGTCTCGAAAATCGAGACGCAAAAAGGCGAGGCTCTCCGTTGGGCGTTTACGACGGACGACGGCAAGACCATTAGTGGCTTGACCGACGCTGCGAAGCCAACGGTGAAGAATAAACTCGGACGTTGGCTTTGTGCTTTGGCGAAAGCTCCGCTGCAAGCGGGGACGCAAGTCGAGCCGTCAGATTATATCGGCAAGAAATACATTTTGATCGTGTCGGCGCATGAAAGCGGCGGACGGCTCGATACGTTTTCGATGCTCGGTTAGTAGTAGATAAAAACGCAAAACGCCCACCGACTGCGTTGGTCGGTGGGCGTCTGCGTGTTTTTCAATTCAGGATACTTTTTACGATGAAAGCAACCTTAATTTATGTACGATTCTACGAACAATTTTTTAGCGGCGCAAGCGTACGTTTCGCTTGGCTTCCAACTTTTTCCGTGCCATTCAATTGAACCGTCTGGCGTCTGCACTTGCGGCAAAGCCTGCGGTAAAGATGCTGGGAAGCACCCTTTGACCGCCAACGGCGTAAAAGATGCGACCAGCGATCCGGCAAAACTAATCCAGTATTTTACCGGCGATTATTCAGCAGCAAATATTGCTGTCGCTTGCGGCAAGCCGTCTGGCATCGTCGTGATCGACGCCGATAATCTTAAAGATTTAGCACGTCTCGTTAATCAAAACGCTCCGTACGGCAAGCGTCCGACGACATGGGAAGTCGAAACCGGCAGCGGTGGACGCCATCTTTATTTTCGCTTCGACGAACGCTGCACGGCAATCAAAAATGCGGTTAAGTTTGCCGGTGCGTTAGACGTTCGGGCGACTGGCGGATACGTTCTGCTTCCGCCGTCGAAGCACAAACTCGGAAACAATTACCGCTGGATTGTTCCGCCTAACGAATGCGAACTCGCTAGGCTTCCCGATTGGCTTTTCAAATTACTGCCAAAGCATGGCGACCCGAAACCAAAACCGACGCCGAAGCCGACGACCGCAAAAGCGTTGACCGCTGCGCGGTCAACGTCGTCGCCAATCGTCAGCGACCCAAATATATCGCCAGCCAATCCGATTACGCTGACGATTCAGCGTGCTAAAACGATGCGTGAACGTGCCCGTTTATGGCTCGAAAAAGCCGACCCAGCGATTAGTGGTCAAAACGGACACGCTAAGGCGTATCAAGTCGCCTGTCGGCTCTGCGAATTATTTGGGTCGTGTTCGGACGACGAATTATTCGACGAATACAAGACGTGGAACGTTCGGAACGTTCCTGCGTTTTCGGAAAAGGAATTACGTCACAAATTCGACGATGCGAAAGGGAATTGTAAAAAATACTCGACGACGACGTTTGCTGACGCTGACGAAAATGAAGCTGTCGAATTTCCGACGCTGCACGCTGACGCCTATTACGGATTGCTTGGCGAGATCGTAAAAACTATTGAACTGGAAACCGAAGCCGATCCGGTGGGCGTATTGGTCACGCTTTTGACGGCTTCCGGTCATGCTTTCGGAAAGAATGCATTCTTCCGTGTCGGTGGCGGAACGCACCACGCTAATTTATTCGCCTGTTTAGTTGGCGACTCTGCCAGCGGAAAAGGTATGGCGAACGAAATTGCACGCTACGTATTGCCGAAAGAATATCTCGAAACGTCTCACGGCTTATCCTCCGGTGAAGGTTTAGTCGAACGGGTAAAAGACCCGAGCGATATTGACGACTTGGCGATACCGCCGACGAAACCGCTGCTTTGCATTGAAACGGAATTTGCAAAGCCGATTACTGCCATGCGACGTGAGGGTTGTACTTTATCGCAACATATACGGGCAGCGTGGGATTGTTCGACGCTTGAAGTAATGACCCGTGGGCAATCGAAATTGAAAGCGTCAAACGCCTACGTTTCGATCATTGCTCATATCACGCCCGAGGAATTGCATTCGATATTTGCGAAATCCGTCGAAGTCTATAACGGCTTCGTGAACCGCTTTTTGTGGGCGTCCGTTCGGTCATGTCGTTCGCTTCCGACTGGCGGAAATATTGCGGTGCTCGCTTCGTTCGCGGAGCGAACGAAGCACGTTATCGAAACAGCACGTTCGATTGGCGAAATGCGTCGGACACCCGAAGCGGAGAAGCTGTGGGCCGACGTTTACGACGACCTTAAAGAATCGAAACCGGGAACGTGGGGTAAAGCTGTCGAACGTGCACGCCCCTACGTCGTCCGCTTGTCGATGATTTATGCGTTGGCCGATAGCTCCCCAAATATCGACGTTCAGCATTTACGTGC
Organism: Pirellulales bacterium; assembly: GCA_041741015.1. Classification (GTDB taxonomy): domain Bacteria; phylum Planctomycetota; class Planctomycetia; order Pirellulales; family PALSA-1355; genus JALHMI01. The sequence goes on along the minus strand of JBGSKX010000138.1, from coordinate 31,048 downwards.
TGCGTTGGCCGTTTGGCGTTATTGTGAAGAATCGGCACGGCTGATTTTTGGCGAAGCGGAGGCGAATAAACTCGAAACGAAATTGTACGAGTTTATTCGATCAAAGCCCGGCGTTCAGCGTGGCGAACTGCGGTCGTCGTTTTCGCATTCTATTTCGACGAAGGTTTTCGACGCTGCGATCCGTTCGCTTATTCGTCGTCGAAAGATCGTCAGCGTGCCCGTGTTCGATAAACGGCAAGCCGAAACGTTCTACGTCAGCGTTGACAGTCCAGCGGTCAACGGCAACGACGACGGGAAGCGGGATTTAGCGGGAAGTAGGGATGTAGCTTCGCCAGCGGAAGCTAAATCCCCTACATCCCTAAATCCCACGCCGACGACGACGGTAGACGCCGAGCCTAAATCCGCTAAATCCCAGTATCCCAGCGTCTCGCCTGCGAGCCTCGTTGATTTACTCGATTGGCGCAATCAAAACTCGGCAACGTTCACCCGGCGTAGTGATGGTATTATTTGGGTTGCCAACGTCAGCGAAGTCCCGCCGCCGATAGCATCAGCGATCCATGCCAATCAAGATACGTTGTCCGTTTTCGTGAGCGATCCGGCACAGCGGTCAACGTCGTCGGCAAGCGTGAGCGAAACCGCAAGCTCGTTCACGATACTCGACGACGAAGAATTCATGCGGCAAATTGAAGCTATCGGAAACGAACCGGCAGCGGACGAATCTTCACGGGACGACGACTCGTTACGTCGTGAATTATTTGGCGGATAAACGTATCGAAAACGCCAAAATCTGGCACTTTCAACGCCCAACGGGGAAAATACCCGTTGGGCGTTTTTCGTTGCCTTAAACGTTGAATTTGGAGCGTTTCTAGGGGTTCCCCCTGAAAACGCTTGACGCAAAAGATACCCGTAGGTGGGCGGTCTAGGGTCTTCACTAAGGGAGTGGGGGAATTGCCCCTACGAAGTGACTACGGGGCAGTCTGGTGGACTGAGTGTCCGCCGTCTGTTGGCTCTTAATCGCCAAAGGCAAAGCAATCCCACGCTGAGTAGCCCAAGGCTGGATGGTTCTGGCACGGTGTACGAGAAAAGCGTTGCAGGATAGTAGCCTACTTCACTTGCTCGGAAACCGTACACCGTATTCCCGTCTACGGTGAGCCCGATGGAGACCGATGGTCGGTCTCGAACTGCTGGCGGAAACTCGTGGAGAATTTCGAATCCGCTCCCATCCAAGTTCATTGCAAACAGATTGCCGCCGCCGTGGATCATACCCGTTAGGGTGAGGCCGACCAACTTGTCGCCCACCCGAACCAGACTCCGTGGGGTGAGTCCATCTTGGGCATTGAACTGGTGGAGGTTCTGATAATCCGTGCCATCGATGTCAATCTTGAACGCCGAACCCCAATCGACCAGCCCGTAGCCATTTGTAGTTCCGTATAACGTTGAGCCTTCTAGATAGAGCGGGGAGTATTCAGGAAAGCTACCTGTTGCTGGGGTGGTTCGAAAGAATTCATGCAACTGTGTGTAGTCTGTGCCGTCGACTTTCATCGAGAACACGCTGCCGTGGTCAGTCGTGGAATTGCGCAGCGTGGCGTAGATGGTACCGTCGCTCACCAGCAAATTGCTGGGGGCAACCCCCTCATTCTCAAACGTAAAATCTCGCAGCACCTGAACGTTCGTGCCGTCGGATTGCATGCGGAATATCGAGTATCCATCTTGGCCGTAAATAGTATTTCCTTCCACAGCCACGCCGATGCCCGGCAGTCTACTACTGAACTGGTACAAAGCCTGGACACTTCCCGTCGCCAACTCGTAGGAATACAGAGTTCCCCTGTCATTGCTTCCACCACTAAAGGTAGCTCCGAAGATACGCAATCCATCGAATCCCAACTGCCCCGAAGGCCTGTTACCGAATTCGGCCCATTGATCGGGGTCGAAGGTATGCAACACTTCGTATCCGGTTCCATCCAGATTGATTCGGAACAGCGAGTCCATGCCCGTCCCGTGGTCCTGCTGAGTGAAGGTTCCATACAACTTCGAACCAATGATTAGCGGCTTCCCCACGGGCAGATCGGTCTGCTCGAAGGTGCGTAGGGTTTGGTACTGAGCTTGAGCCTCGCAAACGATGTTCAGCGTGGTGCCTACGACGCAGATGCACCAAGCGAGGCGAAACAGATTCGCATCGAACGAACGGAGCCAGTATGCGCTCATGTAATCACCGAAGTCTTTAGATCAGGCGAAGACAAAACGAAAAAAACGCCGGTCAACTGCAACCTCCCACCGCAAAAAAAAACGGTGGGAGGAAACAGTTTGGCGGCGTTTTCAGTAGCGAACCCTAGGGTGGTTAGGTGAAAGCCATTTTGATGACCACCCGCCCTAGCGTCAAACAATAATCCTCATGACGGCCTGTTTTTTCGGCAATACTGGAAAATAATCGTGGCAGTTGCGAGCGAACGAACTTGCTCGCACGCCGGGTCTTCGCTACCGCTTGGCATCGTGTCGAGCTATAATCGGTGCAAATACGATGCGACCAGCGACGAGCGAAAAGCGTAAGTCGTTAGGCGGTCAGCGAATCGAAGAAAACCGGACGTAGACTCAAAATCCGGTGCCCGCAAGGGCGTGTGGGTTCAAGTCCCACCTTCGGTACTTTCTTATTTCGTCCCGCAGCAATTGCGGGATCTCCCACCGGTCGCGGCGATTGTCCGCTTCGGAAGCCCACCTGCTGGTATCTTCGCGCCACGGGGCAAAGTACAACGGAGTGGCATCCCGCGCCGCTACCGCGATTTTATTGTTTGCGAGATTCCCCCGCCATGAACGTTCCCTTTTCCGCTCGCACCGACAGCTTCGCCGACAAACTCGCGCTTCTCGCCGACACGCACGCCGCGGGCAAGCGCGATGTGGCAATGTCGCTGGCTGAATCAATTAAGGATACCCTCGACTTCGAACGGCGACTCGTCCTTGATAAGACCGCGCCGACCGTGCCGGCCGATCAGTGGCTCACCGTCAGCGAACTTCCCGCCGCTTGGCGTGGCTGGGCTGCCGGCTGGTCACACGTACGTCCTCTCGATCTCTATGAAACTGTGGGCATCGAGCGACGGGGCGAACCGGTTGAGCTTACGCTCGCGGTGCCGACGAACTTGGCAATCGACCTCGGCCGCGAGCTCCGCGTCGCGCGCTGGGATAAAAACTCGAACGAGCTCGTCGAAGTCGCCTGCCAGATCGATGACGAAGCCACGCACTACGGCGAACACCGATGCCGCGCGACCTTTCTCGCCGATGTCGCGGCCCACGAGCAAGCCACGTACTTCCTCGTCTGCGGCAACCAGTTCGCCGAGCGAACGGACTACCCCACGGATCTACAGGTGCGCGGCGAAGGCTACGGCCTCGACATCGAGAACCATCACTTCGTCGCCCGACTGTCGCGGCAAGTCGGACAACTCGAACGCCTGACCTCCAAGCGGCAACATGGTTTGGAACTCTACGCCGGCGGAAAAGGGCACGGCGAACCGGCCGGCATCGATTGGGCGCATGACTATGTCGACGTCGATCATTTCCAGAAACACCGCATGCGCAATTGGCCGAGTTGCCCCAACTATGATGTCGCCACCGGGCCGCTGTGTGCAAAGATTCGCCGCTGGGGTTTTCCTTACAGCCCGCTGCATCCCCTGTTCACCCCCAGCCGCGTGCACATGGATCAGACCTATCGCTTCTATGCCGGCCTGCCGTACTTTTTCAAGGAGAGCCGCTTCGATGTCGTGAAGGATGTCGATATCGAGGCCATGCGCGATGATGAATGGGTGTTCTCCGGTTATTCGTTCACCGACACACTGTGGTTCGATGCCCAGGGCAAACTGCACCAAGGCGCCGTGCCGCCCGCGTCGGCTGAGAACCTGTGGGGCGTGGGCTTTTTCAACCCGGTCAGCCACGATGCCTTCCTCGCCCTCTGGCTCGAACACGCATCCGAAGGTCACCCGATTGCTCATGGCGGCGTCCCTCAACTGCACTACGACGGCCACGGTCAGCTCTGGAGCCGATATCCCGCCGAGCATTCACATCTGAAGGCTGGCACAACAATCCGGCAGCGGAACGCTTACTTCTTTGGCGGCTACGAAGGGGCGGAAGCCGCTTCGCACATGGAGCGTCTCAGGCATCAGCTCCTGCATCCGCTCGAAGTGCGGCTGGCCCAGCCGCGCACGATGCACGCCGCGAGCTCACCGCGCCCGCTGGCTCGGCCGGGCGAAACCTCTGCGACTGCGACGCTCAAGCCGGCCATCTGGAACGCGCTGAAGGAAGTGAAGGACGAGCAGCTTTACAAGCTCGAGTCCGGCATCGTCGACCTGGGCTATGTCTACGACGTCCGCGAGCAAAGCGGCATCGTCAGCGTGCTGGTCACCATGCCCCATCGCGGCCGGCCGGAGTACAACTTTCTGGTCACCGCCGGTGGCGGACGCATCTCGCCTGGCATCCGTGAGCGCGTGCTGGCCGTTCCCGGAGTGCGCGACGTCATCGTCGAACACACCTGGAATCCGGCCTGGACCGTCCACCGTCTCAGCGATCGGGCGCGGCGCGAACTGGGACTCGCCGTCTAACGGACTTGCTGTCGAGCGAGCGGGCGATCACTTCGCGGCCGACTTCACCGTTTCTTTCTCGGTGGCTTTCTCTCGAGCTTTCTCGGTCGCTTTCAGAATCGACCCGCCGGGCGGAACCTCGCCGACTTCGCCCCGCACATCCATCAGTCCGCCCGAGTCGGACTCGGGATCGTAGAAAATCCGCTTCCACTCGAACTGGCCGGAGATCTCGGGAATCGAGAGCGTGCGATCGGTCGGGTCATAGGTGAGCAGCATCTCGGCGTCGGTGGTGCCGGTGACGATGCCCGCCCCAATCGCCGCCGGGCCGAAGTGCATTCGCAGTTGCTTGCCGCTTTGCACTTCCTTGAGTGGCACTCGCTCGGTCAACTCGAGTTCGTTCTTCACGCCGACCAGGCGAACGACAAGCAACTCGGGATCGGCCTCATCGCGGAGGAACCGCAGCGCTTTGAACTGCACGGCGACGCCGCGCTGCACGAGGTCGCGCGTGCCGCGCCAGAAGTTGATGCTGTCGGCGGTGTCCTTTTCCGCGGGCTGGTCGAACAGGGCGAGCTGGGGCGTCCGGCCGTCCGCGTTCTTGAGCACGAACGAGACGGACTGTTCGCCTGGAGCGAGCAGCGGCCGGGGTTCGGCCGCGAATGCGCCCGAGGCCCAGAGCACGGCCACACCGCACCACGTGCATTTGAAAGTCATGCAATGCCCGTCAGCATCGATTCCGCGCCGGTGGTTGGGCTGAAGCTGCCGCGACCGCCTGCCGCGTGATTGCAACCTGCCCGCCGGGCGGCGCACCCTAGTGTACCATCTCCGAGCAGTACCGGTAGCAGGGCCGCCAGCGGCGGAGGCTGGGGCGGGAAACTAGTAAATTTTCAAAGAGCGGCGGGGAATCGAAACTTCCCCGGCTGTTTTTTACGCCCGCGTTTTTCGGGCGTGTGCGCTTAGAATTTCGTGCAAATGATGTTTCGGGCGCACACACCCGCCTTGGCAAAGGCTTTGCGGAGCCCGAGCGCGGGCGCGCGAGCTTCGCGGCTTCTCCAGGTTCTCAGTCGAGCGGGCATTGGTCGTCGGCATGTTGTGGTCTCTACCTGTTGTCGTGACCTTACACTAAACGAAATCCTGGCCTGATTACTAGAGTCGGTGGACACGTGGGCGGTGTGCGTGTTGCGCAGCGATGCGCGGCGAGCGGAAACGACTTGCGCGACGAGCCAGCCACACTTGCGGTCAAGGGTGACGGAGAGGGTGATTTTTTCTCACGGCCGTTTTTGTCAGCAGGCCTCCGCGGACGCTAATCGGCACGCGCGATGTTTGGCCTCTGAGCATCACGCTGAGCATTACTGCCACCTGCGGGTCGTGAACTTCTCGACCTGCAGCCTACGCCAACGGCTGGCCACATTTCAAGTAACTGCGCGGCCGTGTGGCGCGCGATTCGCGATACGTGAATCAGCCGCGGCACTTGCGGCGCAGAGCGCGCACACGCGGCAATGAAAATGGAGCACGCGAACCGTACGCACAGCGAGCGAACGGGCAGGAAGTACGATCGGCGATCGATCTATCGCCTTCGCCAGAACGCCAGCAGGCCGAACAGGGCGACCATGCCGAGGACGCAGGTCGACGGTTCGGGGATCGATCGGACCTGTATGTTGCGAAAGTACACCGGGTTGCCTCCGTGGTGCGATTGAATCGCAAAAGTGCCTTGGGAGAGTTGCCGCCAGGGGCGAACCAGGCCATCGGGCTCCACGTAGTCGGTGACCGTACTGCCGTCAATTTTCAGGATGATGCGTTTACCAATGACCGTGATTTCATATTGAAACCACAGGTTGTCTCGGGCAACTGAATCGTAGTTGTCTTGCACGTCGTACAGCCCCCCGGTCTTCTTTGGATCGACGGCGTATGTCTGATTGATCTGAGCTTCGTATCCGGTACCTGGCCAACCTGTGCTTTGATAGTGCGTGTGAAAATAGATCCCCGAGTTTGCACCTGGCGTCGTCAGGACTTCCGCCTGGAACACGAATTCTGGAAACCCTGATGCCGCCTCTGGTCCGGTGTAATATGCGTGGGCTCGAGGGCCATCGACCACCATCAACCCATCGCTTACCGAGAACGAAGCTGGGTTTTCTGAAATGGTCCATCCTTCGAGGTTAGTCCCATTGAATAGCTGGACCCATCCACCGCATGCCACCGATTCGCACAAGCAGAAGACGAGACAGAGTGTAAAGCTGATCGAGAACAGGTTGGCTTTTTTCAAGAGAGACCCTTTCGCGTAGCGAGCGAGCACACGCCGAGGGGCGTGCCACGACTCGCGAGGATTAGCAGCCGAGACGAAGAACTCTAAGCTGCCGAAGAGCTGGGCTAAATCAAGACGCCAGAAAACGGGCCGAATGGTCGTGGGCGTTTCTCGATGAGCCGCGAGAGAATTAGCGAAAGGTGCCGCAGCATCGTACTTGGGGTTGCGCGGTGATGCAAGGCAGCAGGTTCGTTGACGTCCAGAAACGCCCCGATTGTCGTTCAGGGCTTGGTTCGGACAACGATCGCTTCGTCGCCAGTTGCATCCCGAACAACGCGGAAAGAGATCCTGGCTGTGCGGCGGTCGAACGGCAGCCCGACGCGCGAGCGAGGAGAAGAGCCCAGTTGCTGGGCGATTCATCCTCGCTCACGCATCCGATTGTGAACGGAGTACCCGACGATCATCGTGTGAGGTACCCCACGTGCTGAAGTGCTCAGACGAATCGCAGACACCTTTCGCCGGTTCTCCGGGCCGCTAACCGCCGCTGGCGCCGGCTTCGATCGTCTTTTTGATCTTTTCGAGGTTGAACGAGCCAGGCGTCTGGCTGGGTGGATACTCCTTCATGGATTGCAGGAACCTGCCGGCCAACTGCTGCAGCGGCACGATGATGAAGGGGCGTTCGAGGAACCAGTCGTTGTAGGTGTTCGCGTTGTGCTGGGCCTTCTCGAACGGATCGCGGCGCAAGTTGAACAGCAGCGGCACGCGGAGTTCGATGAACGGCTCGCGCCAGACTTCGAAGGCCTGGCCGCGATTCTCCAGGAACACAGCCTTCCAGGCGTCGTAGCGCATGGCGACGATCTGGCCGTCGTCGTTGACGTAGATGAAGTCGCTGCGTGGTGACTCCTTGCTCTTGCCGCTGAGGTAATCGAGCTGATTCACGCCGTCAATGTAATTGCGGAACTTGCGGCCGTTCAGCTCCACCCCCTCGGCAAGCTGCTGTTTGATGTCAGCATTGCCTGCGATGGCGGCGAAGGTGGGCAGCCAATCCTCGTGCGCGACGATCCCGTTCTTCACCACGCCGGCGGGGAAATGGCCCGGCCAGCGGACGAACGCGGGCACGCGGTAGGCGCCTTCCCAGTTGGAGTTCTTTTCGCTGCGGAAGGGCGTGGTGCCGGCGTCGGGCCAGGTGTTGTAGTGCGGACCGTTGTCGGTGGAGTAGAGGACGATCGTGTTGTCGGCGATGCCTAACTCGTCGAGCAACTTGAGCAACTGGCCGACGTGGCCATCGTGCTCGACCATGCCGTCGGAATAGACGTCCTGGCCGCTGATCCCCAGGTTCTCATCTTTAACGTGCGTGCGGAAGTGCATCCGCGTGGCATTCCACCAGCAGTAAAACGGCTGATCGGCCTTGTTCTGGCGGGTGATGAAATCTTTGGCCGCGGCGAGGGTCTCCTCGTCGATCGTCTCCATGCGTTTCTTGGTCAGGGGCCCGGTGTCTTCGATGGTCTGGCCGCCTTTGCCGTCGGCCTTGCACTTCAGTACGCCGCGCGGACCGTAGGTTTCCAGAAACGTCTTGCCGCCTGCCAACTTCATGTCCTTGGGGTAGTCGCGGTTCTCGGGCTCTTCTTCGGCGTTCAAGTGGTAGAGGTTCCCGAAGAACTCGTCGAAGCCGTGCATGGTGGGCAGGTGCTCGTCGCGGTCGCCCTGATGGTTCTTGCCGAACTGGCCGGTCGCATAGCCGAGACTTTTCATGACCGTCGCCTGCGTGACGTCGGTTTTCTGCCAACCTTCCTTCGCGCCGGGCAAACCGACTTTGGTCATGCCCGTGCGGACCGGGACGTTTCCGCCGATGAACGCAGCGCGGCCGGCGGTGCAGCTCTGCTGGCCGTAGTAGTCGGTGAACGAGACGCCCTCGCGCGCCAGGCGGTCGATATGGGGCGTCTGATAGCCCATCATGCCGCGGCTGTTGAAGCTGATGTTCCAGAGGCCGATATCGTCGCCCCAGATGACAAGGATGTTCGGCTTCTTGCCGGCGGCTTGCGACCTGGCGGCGGCGTTCTGATTGAACGAGGCCAGCGCCAACAGCTCGCCTTTGGCCAACGCTTCGCAACAGCCGGACGGATCGTTCGCTGACGTGAGTACGGCTTGCTTGAGGGTGGGCGCTGCCGGAGCGGCCGCTTGCTTGATAGCGGAGGTTGCGTCGGTGTCGGCGCGGGCCGCGGGGTTCAGCGCGCCGGTCGCCGCCGCATATCCCAAGAGCGCGCCGACGGCGAGGCACGCGAAAGTCGTCACACGAGTCGGGGTTACCATGATCTACTCCTTGGTTGGCGGAGGCGGGCTAGGTTGGTGTTGCTCGGCCGGGATGCTCATCACGCAGCGAAAACCGACGTGCGACATGCCCGTGTCGGGACTGCCGCCATGCCGGGCACTGGGCCGATACCGCGAACAATACTGGTCGTTGCACAGAAACGAGCCGCCGCGCTGCACGCGCTGCGGTTGAAAGGGAAGCTGAGGATCGTGCGAGGCGGCAGGACCGGTGGGGTTCGCGATGACTGGCGAACCTGCCCGCTGCGCGTAGAGCTGGCGGTCATACCAGTCGCTGCACCACTCCCAAACGTTTCCGGACATGTCGTGCAGGCTGAAGCCGTTCGCCGCGAATGAGCCGACGGGGGCCGTGCCGGCGAAACCGTCGGCGGCGGTGTTGAGGTGAGGGAACTCGCCTTGCCAGATGTTGGCCTGCCAACCGGCCTGATCACCGGATGTATCGCCGCCGGGCGGCTGGTCGCCCCAGGCATAAGTTCGGCCGGCGAGTCCGCCGCGCGCGGCGAATTCCCACTCAGCTTCGGTCGGCAAACGTTTGCCCGCCCAGAGGGCATATGCCTGCGCGTCGTCCCACGAGACATGCACGACGGGATGCTGGCCGCGGTCTGCGAGATTGCTGTCGGGACCTTCGGGATGCCGCCAATTGGCGCCCGGCGTCCATCTCCACCAGCCGGTGATGTCATTGAGGTCGACCGGCCCGGGCGGCGGAGTGAACACCAGCGAGCCGGGCACCAGTTGCTCGGGCGCCGGCGGGGGCGTGCCTGGCGGCAGTTGGCTCAGAATCTCTTCGGCCGTGGGCGCTTGTTCGGCGGTTGTGACGTAGCCGGTCGCTTCGACAAAGGCGGCGAACTGCTCGTTCGTGACCTCGGTCTGGTCCATCCAGAAACCGTCGACGCGCACGCGATGCTCGGGACCTTCGTCGGGCCAGGCGCCTGGGGCGCTGCTTCCCATGGTGAACTCGCCGCCGGGAATCCAAGCCATGTTCGGCGGGCCGGCATCCGGTTGAGGCGAGCGAGCGTGCCGCAAGGCCACGACAGCGCCGTACATTCCCGCGAAGCCGACCGCGATCAGCACGAGCGTCGTCAGGCAGAATCGAAAGGCAGCCCACATGCGGGAGCTCGCGTTGTGAATGTGTTTGTGCTACTTCGTCGCGGGGAACACGCGTTTCCAGTCCCGTTTCATGTCGACCACGGTCCAACCGCGGTCGGGCGCCTCTCCGAGGGCGCGGTCCAGGCGTCCGAACGAGGACTTGCGATCGTAGGCATACTCGCGCTGGGCATCGGTGTGATGCACGATCAGCCCGAAGCGCGGTCCGGGGGCGGAGGTGGTCCAGCGCAACATTTCGTAGTCGCCTTCCGAGTTGCCGACCGCCATGACGGGACGCCGGCCGATGCGGGCCCCGATTGCCACGGGCTTGCCGGCCTTGTCGTCGATGAAGTCCAACTCCGCCAGGCGCACCAGCACCGGCGTGCCGTCGCGCTCCTCGTAGCGCGACTTGATGCTGCTGCCGATGACTTGCTCAGGCGGAACTTGATATGTCTCCTCAGCGAACACGCGCATGAACTCGATTCCGCCGCCGCTGACGATGAAGGTCTTGAATCCGTTTGCCCGCAAGTAAGCGAGCAGTTCGAGCATCGGCTGATACACACACTGGGTATAGGGGCGTCCGAACTTGGGATGGCGGGCCGTGGCCAACCACTGTTTGACGACCTGCGCAAACTCTTCGGCCGTCATGCCGGCATGCGTGGCCATGACGAGCTCGGCAAGTCCCCGCTGGCCCGAGGCGGCCAGGGCCTGGAGGTCGCCGGCGAGCACGGCCTGGAAGGGCTGCTGCTGTTTCCACTCGGGGTGTTCGGCCGCCAATGCCTTGACGCGGTCGAGCGCGAAGGCGAGCTGGACGTACATCGGTTGTTCGCTCCACAGCGTGCCGTCGTTGTCGAACACCGCGATGCGCTCTGCCGGCGGGACATAGTCGGGCCCACCGTCTTTTGTCACACGGGCGACGAATTCGAGAATGGCCTGTTTGGCCGGCCCGTCATTCCAGGAGGGGAGCGGATTTACTTGAGGCTCGCTAGCGAAGGCCTTTCTGGCGGGCGTTTGGATAAGCAGGCCGCGGAGCGGCAGTGTCACGAGCGCGACGACGGTGAGCGCAAGGACGAACCGACGGCGGTGGAATGGAGCGCTCGTAAACACGTCAACGTTTCGGAGCTGGAGGATCGCGCGAACGACATCGCAAAGACGGGCGAGGCCCTATTATGCCAGATTCGGTCTGCGCGGCAAGCAGTTAAGGGGAGCGCAGGACGCAACACCGCGGGCTAGAATCGCCAGCCGATGCCGAAGTTATTGAAGAATCGCGCGGAGTCGTCGTTCAAGCCGAAGCCGAGAGGAGTGGTTGACTGGCTGAACGGGCCGCTGACCATATAAAACCCCAGCGCAGGTAGCGTGTGTCGGGCAATTGGCTGGCCGCTAATCGAACAGCTCTCGCCGGGCGGCTTCGCAAATGGCGATCACCGCGGGATGCTTGAGTCTTCGAACGCTGGTAATCGCGAAGAACCGTGAACGCACTGAGTCCAGAGCGCCGACCACTTCGACGCGGTATTGGCGCTTCACTTCCGCGAAAACCACCTGCGGGACTGGGAACAGCCCGAGGCCGCCGAGGCCAAACTCTTTCATCAGCGCGCTGTCGTCGAACTGCCCGACGACGTTAGGCCTGATCCCTTGCTCGTCGAACCAGTGGTCCAGCGAACGGCGGAGGTCGGTGTGTTCGCTGGGGAGTAGCAGCGGGGCGTCGGCCAGCGAGTGAGGAAATTTGCGCCGAAACTGCCCGGCAAGCGCCTTCGCGCCGCAGAACACAATGCCGCACTCGCCCAGGGGATGACTAAACGCGCGGACCCGGGCGCCGACTCCCAGCGGGGCGTCGGTGAGCAGCATGTCGAAGCGATTGGCCGCCAGATCGGTCAGTAGCTTTTCGAACTTGGCCTCGAAGCATTCGAGTTGGACCGGCTCGGGAAGCTTGAAGGCTGGCTGCAACAGGCGGTAGGTAACCAGCTTGGGGAGCGCGTCCGGCACGCCCACTGCCAAGCGCAGTGGCCAGCCTGGCTTACGGCCGCCGACGACGGACTGCAGTTCGCGGCCCAAATCGAAGATCTCATCGGCATAGCGAAAGACGGTTTGCCCCATCTCGGTGAGAACGAGCCCCCGGCCCACGCGCTCGAAGAGCTGGCAACCCAGCGAGCGCTGGAGCTTGGCGAGTTGCATGCTGATCGTCGGCTGGGCGAGGTTCAGCTTGCGGGTGGCAGCGGCGACGCTCCCTTCGCGGGCAACGGTCCAAAAATAGAGCAGATGATGGTAGTTGAGGTCGGTCAGTTCAGGCAAGGCGGCGGATCTCCGGTAGAATTCATCGATATTATCTATGATTTATGAAAATATATTCTAATTGTCAATTTGTGACGATCGGTCGACAATACCACCTGATGGGCTGCGAGTGTCGCCCACGGTGAAATCAGGTGCTTACGGTCGCACCAGAGAGCGAGAATTGCCATGCAGAAGTTGATTAAGGGAATTCACGAGTTTCAGTCGCACATCTTTGGGCCCCAGCAGGATCTGTTCCTGCGCTTGGCCGACGGACAAAGCCCGGATGCCTTGTTCATCACGTGTTCCGACTCGCGGATTAACCCCAACCTGATCACCCAGACCGAGCCGGGCGAATTGTTCATCTTGCGCAATGCGGGGAACCTGGTTCCGCCGCATGGCGCTTCGAACGGCGGCGAGGGGCCGACGATCGAGTTCGCGGTGGCGGGGTTGGGGGTGCGCGACATCATCGTCTGTGGCCACTCTCACTGCGGGGCCATGGCGGCGCTGCTGGAGCCGAAGAAGACCGAAAACCTGCCTTGCCTCCGCGCCTGGCTGTCGCACGCGGAGGCGACGCGGCGAATCCTGGCTGATAAATACGCCGACCGCTCGGGCGCGGCCCTGCTGACCACGGCCATTGAGGAAAACGTCCTGATGCAGTTGCGAAACCTGCGGACGCATCCGACCGTGGCTGCCGCGCTGGCGCGGGATGAGATCAAGCTGCACGGCTGGGTCTACAAGATCGAAACCGGGCAGGTCTTCGCGTACGATCCCCAGGACGGGCAGTTTCTGCCGCTCGCGGAAAGCGCGCCGATGGCGATTCCGCCGGCCGTGCGGCTCACGCCGGCGCACGACATTTGAGACCGACTGGAATTCATGAATTGACCGCCGCTAGGCCGATTCGAGGCGAATTCAAAATCACCCGCCAGGTCTTGCGAGCTTCCCACCGGCGCGGTTCGCACTGCGTTCCGTTGCGGTAGACTATTGCCATCTTTATGCGATCGTCACAGGCCCCATGGCTCTGTCATCGGCGGCTGGTCGGGAAAGCTGCAAGCGAGGTTGGCGATGTCCGACATTCCCAAGATGTATGCTGAGCTCGCGCGGTGGTGGCCGCTGCTGTCGCCGGTGGAAGATTATGCCGAGGAAGCGGAGTTCTATCGGCAGGTGCTCGTGGGAGCGTGCGAGCGCGCGCCGCGGACGTTGCTCGAGCTGGGGAGCGGCGGGGGCAACAACGCGTCGTTTCTCAAGGAGCACTTCACGCTCACGCTCATCGATCCGGCCGAAGGGATGCTCGCCGAAAGCCGGCAGCTCAATCCCGAGTGCGAGCATGTGCTGGGAGACATGCGCACGCTGAGGCTGACCGAGCCGGGCGGAGAACTACGCCAGTTCGACTGCGTGTTCGTTCACGATGCTGTGATGTACATGGCGACTCGCGACGACCTGCGGCGCGCGATCGAGACGGCCTACGTGCACTGTGCGCCCGGCGGGGCGGCGCTGTTTGTGCCGGACAGCACTGGCGAGACGTTCGATCCTGGCACGTCGCACGGCGGCAGCGATGCGGAGGACGGTCGCGGCCTGCGGTTTCTCGAGTGGTGCTGGGATCCCGACCCCGCGGATGAGAGTTACCGGGTGGAGTACGTGATCACGCTGCGCGAGGCGGACGGCAGCGTGCACGTGGAGCACGACCGGCACGTGGAGGGCGTGTACTCGCGCGAAGTGTGGCTGCAGCTATTGCGCGCGGTTGGCTTTGAACCGGAGATTGTGCGGACGAGCGAGCTGGCGGAGGATGGGTCGGAGATGGAGCTGTTCGTGGGGCGGAAGAGAAGTTAGCTGAACCGTTGCGGACAATGCGCTTCGGGCTATTAGCGACCACCGCCAGTAGTCGTTACGGCTGGTCGACTTCTTTCATCAGCCGTTGGACTGTGCTTGAGATGCGTTCCTCGACGTCGCCGGCCCAGCGGAGGGCGGGGCGGCCGTATTCGTAGAGGCGAGCGCCTCCTTCGTAGCCCCCTTCTTGCCACACGCGGCGCGAAGGGATGTAGGCCAGCATGTCATCGGTGTAGCCCAGCACCCAGGTGTTCGCACCATACTCGCGCTGAAAGCGGAGCGAGTAGTCGACGACCGATTCGGCGCCCAGGCCGATCCAGTGGGTATCGCGACCGAGCCGCCAGACGTGGACGGGATAGGGATACTCGGAAGCGAACTTGGCGCCGGCGTCGAGCTCCTTCAGTAGCCGCCGCGCCCAGCGAGCCTGGATCGCATTGCTTTCGTCGGCCGCAGCCGCGACGAGCTGTTCGCGCGAGGTGACCTCGAGGTACGCCAGATCGACAAGGCTGAACGCAGTTGCAAGTTGCGGCTCGAGCGGCGAGAGCTGGGCATCGAGCGCGGCGAGCACGCCCACGGCCAGCTCGTGGCCGTACTTCTGGCAGAGTTCGACGCTGCGCCGCGGGAGCGGGTTCTGGTCGCCGCCGCAGGTGTTGACGAACATCGCCGCCGCGCCGGGATACTTCGCTTCGATCTCAAGCTGGGCGAAGCCGGGGTAGTCGCCGTTCCAGGTATTGAAGCTGAGCGTCGTCGGATGGCAGGCATAGCCGAACACGATCGCCGCCACGGCGCCATCGGGCCGCGTGACCTTCATCACCGGCACCCGATGGTCGACCGGGCCGACGAGCTTCCCTTCGGCAATCAGCCGCGGGACGTCGTCTTCCTTGTTGTTGCGTCGGTTGACGGCGAAGGTCGCCTTGCCGGCGCCGGTGGCAAGTTCGGCCGGCGCGAGGTTCGCGAGCGACTCGGCAATGACGGCCACGGTTCGCTCGACCATCAGGTCGGTGTACTCGCGGACGAGTTGTTCCTGCGCCTCGTCGACCGGGTAGTAGTCGATCAGGTCGTCGCCCAGGCGCGGGCCGCAGTGATTGTGCGAGAAGGTGAACATCACCTGGCATCGGTCGAGGCCAAGTTGGTCCTTGAGCTTAGTGAACACGCGGTCGCTCATGCTGCGCGGCACGCCTTGAAAGTCGCTGGTCACCAGCACGGCGCGCTGGCCGCGCGCGTCTTCGAGCGCGAGGGCCTTCATCCACAGCTCGTGCAGCTTGCCGTCAGAAGAACGCTTCGTACCGTAGCCGGCGAGCCAGACGTCGGTTTCGGGCGTGATGATCGTGCGCGCGATGCCGGCCTTCCAGCCGCGCGGCGTTTCAGCGGCGGGCGACCGTAGGCTAGTGATCGCAAGCGCGGCGGCTAACAGTAAGCCGACAGTGGCGAGACGACGCGAGTGGCTCATTCGGCTGGTCCCCGGGCTGTGGCCAGTTCCTCGGCTTGTTCTTCCTGCTTCAGCTTGTGATCGATCACAAATGGGCCAAACGGCAATAGCGACGCGACAAGCGCGACGAGCAGTTGCTTGATCGACCATTGGTCGTGATTGGCGGCGCGGAGCGCGGCCCAGATGTAGAGCAGAAACAGACCGCCGTGGATGGAGCCCACGATGCGCACCCAGAGTGGGATGCCGGCCCAATATTTGAGCGGCATGGCGATGAACAACAGCAGTAGGAACGACGCCCCCTCGGCGATGGCGATCCAGCGGAAATCACGAACAGGGTCACGCGACACGGTGGGTTTACCTTTCAGCGGGGGCAGGCTGCGGCGGGCGAGGCGCACAGCGAATCTGGCAGGAAAGCCCCCATTGTACGCAGACTCACCCGCGAACCCAACCGACGGGGCAAACCATCATAGCGGGCCGGCAACGCCAACCGCCCTGGCGTCTTTCGAGCGAGCCGCCGCTATTCCTTCGGCGGCTCGAGTGCAATCTCGTGCTCCAGTTGCCTGGGCAGGTAGTTTGCGCCCGTGTCAATGATCGGCGGGTGCCGCAAGACGTGATATCCGGCAGGATCAAACAAGCGATTGGACCGTTTTTTCAGCGCGAAGTACACCAGGTCCACATCACCGCGAACGGAGAGTTTTTCAAGGACGCGGGCCCGATGCTTGGCGACCGTTTGCACGCTGACGCTCAGTGCTGTGGCAATCTGCTTCTGCGTAAGGCCCATCACGATCATCTCCATCACCTCGAGTTCGCGGGAGGTCAACTCCGCGAGACGCATCCGGGCGTAGAGGGCCGGCCCGGTGAGTTGCAGGACACGCGTGAGCAGATCGCACTCACTCTGGGTGTAGTCCGCCGGCGCGTCTCCCAGATGCACGATTCCCAGGACTTGCTCGTTGTAGAGGATCGGTCCGGCCAGCGAGCGGGCGACGGTCAGGCCACAGCCCATCATTCGCGGCGCATTTTCAGCGATCACGCGCCGCTGCTCGATAACTCGGGACCAGAGGTCACAGCTATCGGGTGAGCAACGGGGCGTGAAAACGGCGCCTGCTCCTCGATAAGGTCCTACCAGCGATCCGTCGGTATCGAATCGCAGGAACAGGCCGGCTTTGCTTTCGAACGCAGCGAGTGCGATTTGCAGAACCTCGGCGTAAACGACTTCGTCTTCGCCCGTCTCGAAAGCCCGCAGCAGTTGATTGGCGGTGTGGGTCAAGCGTTGGATGTCGCGCAGGCGGAGGGCGGACTCTTGTTCGGCCACCTTGCGGGCGGTGATATCCTGGATCTGAGAGACGCAGTAGGAAGGCCGCCCCTCGGCGTCTCGAATCAATGACCCGCTGAGCAGAATCCAGATGTCGCGCCCATCCTTGTGCCGGTAGCGTTTCTCCAGGTGATAGTTACTCATCTCGCCGGCAAACATTCTGCGGGCAAGTCCTAGATCGGCTTCTAGATCGTCGGGATGGGTGATTTGCTGGAATGTCATCTCCACCAATTCACGTTCCGTGAATCCAACCATGGCACAAAGTGATTGGTTGACCCGGAGAAAACGACCATCGAGATCGACGATCGCCATCCCGATTCCGGCGTCCTCGAAGGCCCGGCGGAAGGCATCCCGCTCGCCGGAAAGCTCGCCCTGCCACATTGCGCGGCGGACCTCAATTTCAGCGGGGGCTGGTTGGCACGTCGAGATTAGATCGGCGAGCGGGCTGTCCAAACTGTCTTTTTGCATGCCGGGCTGAGGGTTCACAGTTGTGTAAATGTGCGGCTGGGTTTGAATACGCAACGATTGGCAACCTGCCACAACACAAGACAGGGGTGAGAATTTCGCATACCCAAACTAAGTGTGCGAATTAGATACATGACACCGAATCGCACCCCACCGATGGCCTTTAAACTCGATCGGGCGATTGGATAACCTTGGCTAGTTGCGCGAGGTCTGGTTTCGAAACAGAAAGCTGCCCAGCTTCGAGGCGCTAAGAATGTCGACGTCACCATCGCGGTCGATGTCGACCGCGATCACCTGAACGCCCACACCGCTGCGTTCGTCGACCAGGTGCGGAATGAAGCGAACCTGGCCGCCAGCATCCCGCCGCAGCTCGAACCAGTAAAGCACGGGCGCGCCCGAGGGTTCGATGTCGCCGGTTGGCCCGTGGGCCCACATCCGCTTGCCAACGACTACATCGGTCAGTCCGTCGCCGTTGATGTCGCCCGCATCGAGGGCATGCGGCTGCGTGAAGGCCACGCCGAACTGCCCGAGGTCGTCACGGCTGCCCATGATCAGGTGTTGGTGTAGCGCGATCTGGTCGCCGTCAGGGCGCTGCTCGAACCAGGCCAGTCCCCAACCGTGAGCATTCATCGCAGTGACCAGGTCGTTGTCGCCGTCGCCATCGACGTCGAAGATCGGTATCTGGGCTCCGCCGCGGTCATCGGAAAGCTTCAGCGGATGCCAGGGCCATGGTTGGTTGGCCTGCGCATCTGCAGGCGCCGGTTGCTCGAACCAGCCATCGTTGAGCACGAGGTCCGCTCGGCCGTCGCCGTTCAGATCGCCGACGCCGGTGCCGTGATAGAACTCCTTCCACTCGCCGACGTCGGAGAGCGGATGAAACGTCCAGGGCGCGCGCGGCTTTTGCCAGTCGGGCTCGATCCAGCCCCAACGCCCCTGCCAGTGGCAAACGAGTTGCGGGCGACCGTCGCCATCCAGATCGACGAATGGGGGCGACTCGCCCTGCACGCGCTCGAAGGCATAGTGCTTCTGCCACGGCGCGTCGCTCGTGGTGACGCTTTCGCCGGGGTTCTCATACCAGTAGGCCGGATGCAGATGCACGCGCCCCAGCACCAGGATGTCAGGCCAACCGTCGCCACTGAAGTCGTGGACGAACGAGTACATGCTGTCCGAAGGACTCTTTTCAGGAGGGAGCGGCACGGGCGGATAGAACGCCGGGGCCTGTTTATAGTCGGGTCCCTGGTACCAGAACGGGCCGGCGACGATATCGAGCGTGCCATCACGATCGATGTCGCCGAAGTTGATGCCGTCGCAATAGTACCGGTCGGTAAGTTGGATGCGTTCGAAAGTGGGCGCCGTGCGCTGGTCGTCCGAACGTGCGGCGGGAGAGAGGCATGCCATGCCGCCAGCCAACACCAGCGTCATCACCAGACATTGTGTCGCATTCGAACTCATCAATCGACCCATGTGTATTTCAACCGGAAAAGATGCGCGGCACTTCGTCGAGCCCCACGCCGCGAAAGTAATGCACGTAGTGAAACATAGCCGGAGCCACGAGCAGGAGGCTATCGAAACGATCGAGCAAGCCGCCGTGACCGGGGATCACCGCGCCCATATCCTTCACGCCCACGTCGCGTTTAACGCTCGAGAGCATCAAGTCGCCAAGCTGTCCCAGCAGGCTGACCATCAGGCCCATGACGATCAGGTGCGAAGGATGCGCCAGCGGCGTGCCGGCAAATACAAAATAACCTAAACCGGCAACAAGCGCCGTGGTGAGGCCCATTGCCCCCAGTGACCCCGCCAGAGTTTTGTTGGGACTGGTTTGCGGAGCCAGCTTGCGGCGGCCGAAGAGTTTGCCGCAACAGTAGGCGAAAACATCGTTCAGCTCGACGGCGAGCAGGATCATGATCACCAGAGGCCGATAGTCGGCGTCGTTCGCCAGGTATCCCAGATGAGCGGGCCCGCTGGCGCACATGGCAAATCCCCAGACGCCCAGAGCCACGCGCCAGACGTACCCCTGCGGGCGATCACCCAACAGAGCCACGGCGGCGATCACGAGGCACGAAAGCGGAAACAGGGCGACGAAGAAGCCGTACCAATTGTCCAGCGCCGCAAACGTCAGCAGTGCGATTCCCAATAACACCGCGGCAAGGATCGCGCGCTCCTGGCGGATTCCCACAACGCTGGCGAATTCCAGAAAGCAAAACACGCTGAGCAGCCCGATTGCAATGATAAACGGCGCCGCGCCGACCAGCACCGGCACCAGCATCGCCGGCACGAGCACGCACCAGCTCAGCCAGCGCTTGATGAGTTCGCTAGATGTCTTCGGCTGCAGGACACCGGCCGCGCGCAAAGCAAGAATCAGCACGATCGACAGTGCCAAGATGACCACCAGTGCAACCGTGATCCACCAGGTGACAGGATTGTCGAAAGCCTGATCGAAGCCGCTCAATCTCGCGCGTGTGGACTCCTTCATGACCTGTGACTCCTGACCGCGTTGGCAGCGTGCCTGAGTCTGCGCGCCGAAGTAACGAGGCAACCCAGCACGATTACGGCGAGCACGAGCGCCGGCAGACCCCAGCTTTGCCAATGCGGCTGCCAGTCGCCGGGCAAGATCGCCATCACGATGGCGCATAACGTGACCAGGAACATCCGTTGCTGTTTCGCCATCGGACCGCAAAAGTCCTGCGTGCCGCCGACGATCTTTCCCATGGCGCGAACGTAGGCCGTGAACACGGCGGCAATCGCTGCCAGATAGCCGAGCGCCGGACTGCTTGCGGCGGCAAAGCCCAGACCGATGAGCGTGGCCGCGTCCGACACACGGTCGGGCACTTCGTTGTACAGTTCGCCGACGGGCGACGCCTTGCCCGAGCCGATCGCGACCATGCCATCGAACAGGTTCGCAAGCAGGCGAAGTTGCACGAAGGCAGCGCCGGAAATCCACGCCGCGCGCACCAGCCATGGCGAAGCGAAATAGCTCGTGGCGGCGAGGCAAATACCAGCCAGTATGCCCGCGAACATACCGGCCACAGAGATGCCATTAGCCGAGACATTGCGGCGCACCAGCCAAGCGGCAATCCGCTGCATGATCGGCAAGTCGCGCGAGGCGATCGGCCGACGTTCTCCGCTCGTGGGCTGTGGATCCATGCCGCTCAACTTCCCATCAGATACATGCCGAGTACTAGCAGCGCCATACCCGCAATGTTGGCCGGCTTGATGGGCGTGCCGTAAGCCAGGAGCGCGATGAGCGCTGCCCAAATGAAGGTGCTCGCGTAGATCGGATACAAGACGGTCAGCGAACCGCCGCGTTTGAATGCGGCGACGAACAGGACCATCACGGCAACGTAGCAGACCACGCCTCCCAACAGTCGCCAGTTAAGCAAGTAGCTGGCCAGCGAGCCGCCGGCCTGATCTGCACCCGACTTGTACAGGAACTGTCCCAGGGCGCCGAGCACAGCCGCGATCATGAAAAATACGATCGAGAGAATTGGAGTAGCCATCGGCTGGTAGATATTTCCGCTCTGAGTGAGGTCGTTAGGTCCGCGGGTCGTCCATCAGGCACACGCCGAGCAGTCTCGACCACTCCGAGCGCCTGGTCAAGTCAATTGCCGGGGCGCGAGGCATTTACAAAAAGTCATGCGAGTGGCGGCCTGGGGGCACATTAGCCCATCGCCGTCGCGACCTCGTAGGTCCAGACGCGGAACGACTGCAGTTGATTCAAACCGAACGTCGTGGTCAGTGCCACGTCTGCGGCGTCGCGCCCCCGGGCCATCAGCACGCGCCCGATTCGGGGCACGTTGTTCCGGGCGTCGAAGGCGTACCACTGTCCGCCGAGAAAAACCTCGAACCAGGCGCTGAAATCCATCGGATAGGGCGCCAGCGGAACCCCGATGTCGCCCAAGTAGCCGGTGCAGTAGCGGGCCGGAATGTTCAAACAGCGGCAAAACGTGATCGCCAGGTGCATGTAGTCGCGGCACACACCGGTGCGTTCGCGATAAACCTCGAGTGCCGTGCGGTTCGGACGCGCCTGTTGATAGTCGAAGCGAATCTGCCGGTGCACGAAGTCACACACGCTCTGTACGCGCGGCCAGCCTGGGCGCGTGTTAGCGAACAGGGTCCAGGCGGTCTCCTTCAGTTCGCTGTCGACTTCGCAGTAACGACTGGCCAACAGAAACTGCAGGACCTCCTGCGGCAAGTCTTGAATGTTCACCTGCGGGGCGTGGGGACATTGCAGGTCGGGTAGGCCGCAATCGTCGACAACCGCGTCATTAGCAAACATGACATGCCCGGCAGGCACGACCGTGCGTCCACAGCGATTGCCAAAAGTATCGTAGTACTCGGCAATTGGCACCGCCGGGCGAACCTGCAAGCTCTCGTGCTTGCGGATTGTGGGAGCCCGCGTCGGATGCAGGCTGAGCATCAAGATCACGGCCGTGGGTTCAGGAAACGTGAACTCGATCTCGCAGCCAACTCGAATCAGCATGTTCTCTCACTAGCTTGGGCGTAGCCGCCTGCCCCTGAGGATACCACATCCGCGGGGCGTGAGTTGTGCGGCATCCGCTTCGGCAGAAATCTTGGCCTGGCACGCAGTTGACGTGTAACAATTTGGCAGGGGCACCGCCTGGAGGGATAGGAAACCGCCAGATCAGTTCCGAGGACCGGTCTAGGCGGAACGCAAAAGCTCGTTAAGATCAGCGGATTCGCCCAACATTCGTCCTCACGATTTAGTGCTAAATAGCCTTCGAGGATCCCCTCTATGTTTGCCTCGTTCAGAAACCGCCTGTCCCTGGGTTTGCCGCTTGTCGCCGCGACGCTGTGCACGGCGTCACTGGTGTTCGCTGCCGAGCCCGCCACGCCCGAAGCCGCGGCCAAGGTGCTCGACCTGCGCACGTTCCCGCGGTTGAAAGGGGCTGTCGGCGCTGGCATTCAGACACTCGGCATCTCGCTATATGAAGCGCCGGCTGAAACGAAGCCGGCATACGAGTTCCAGAAGCAAGCGCTCACCAAAGCGGGCTGGAAGGAACAGCCGGGCGGATATCATGCAGACACAAGCCATTCCGCCCAGTTCAAGAAGGGAGACTTCACACTCACCGTCGGCGTGAGCGCGGTCACTGGCGATCCGAAAAAGGAAGGCTGGTCGCAAGTCTCGCTGGTCAATCACGGCAACATCGCGGCGACGTCACTTCCGGTGCCTAAAGGGATGAAGCCGTTTGGCTCTTTCGGCGGCGATGCCTCGTACCTAACCGGGGCCAAGGTTGCCGAAACGGCCGAGGCCGCCCGCAAGCTGCTCACTGGTTCGGGTTGGGTTCCGTACGGTGCGGCCGGCGATGACGAGATGCCGATGCTGTACTTCAAGAAGAACGCCATTCGCGTCATGGCCTGGATTTCAACCGCGCCTGCACAAGGCAACCAGACGCTGCTTCGCTACAGCACGGATCTGCTCTCGGCCGATCTGCCATTTCCGCCCGATGCGCCCGACGCGCGCTACGACGACAGCGACAAGTCCGTCAGCTTTGATTATCCCGGGGAAGACATCATGCCGGTTGTCACCTTCTATCAAACCGAGCTGGCGAAACTGGGCTGGAAACCGACCACGGATAAGCCGATCACCGATGATCGCGACGATACGGCGTTCCTCATCTTCCGCAACGCCACGGGCGATCTGATCTCGCTCGACATGGAGCACTACACGGACATCGTGCGAACCAAGGTTGAGTTCGATACGGCTGCCGAAGTGAAGGAAGAAGAACGGCTGGCGAAAGAAGCCGCCAAGAAGAAGCTCGCCGAGAAACAGGCGGCGGAACTCGCAGAGAATGAGAAGTCGGCTGTAGAAGAGCCGGAAGCGGAAATGCCCGAACTGCCCGAGGGGGACGATATTGGCGCGCTGCTCAAGTCGGCCGAAAAGATGGCGGCCGACGCGATCGGTGAAGCCCAGGAGGCGGTGAAATCCGCAACGGGTAAAGCGGCGCCGGGCAAAGCCAAGCCAGCCGCTAAACCCCAGGCCGGTGGCGCGCGGGGTTCCACGGCCGTCGCTGATCTGGCGATACCCGAGGGGGCCGGCGTGGAGTACACCAAGGTCACGAAGATGATCAAGGTCTCGAGCGCCGACGGTGTGCCCGAGCTGATCCGCTTTTTTCAAGAGCGGCTTCCCGAGCAAGGTTGGACGGCCGAAAAGAATCAGCTCGTGACCGACTATTCGGGGATCTTGAAATTCAATCTCGGCGAGGCGAATCTGACGATCATGGTCAACCAGAGCGGCGGCGGCAGCGACGCCATGCTGATCACGAAGAATCTGAATTGGGACCGCACGCCCGCCTCGCGAGCGGCGACGAAAGTTGCCAAACGGAAGCCGGTCGTCGAGGACGACGACGTTCCGGCCGACATGCCCGAGGAGCCGGTTGCCAGCGAATCTGAAGCGGCCGGCGATGATTCGGAGCCGGAAGAAGCGAAGCCACCGCGGCTGCGTTACGCGGCGAACATTCCCGCAGCGCAGCAGAAGGTGACCGGCGCCACGATCGTCGCCGACGGCAAGACGTACCAACTTGCGTACGGCGTGGCGTATCAGGCAGTCGAAGACGACGGCGACCTGAAGACAGAGGTGTTGCTCTCGACCAAGCCGATCAACGTGGCAAAGATTGTGGCGCTCTTGAACAACGGACAGGACGGCGGCGATGCACTGAGCTTCGATCCACAGCTCAAGTTGCGCTACGACGCCGAAGGCAAGCTGAGCTACCTGTTCATGTATGCCAGCGGGCTGAGCGTGAATCTCGGCGGCCAGGGAGAAGACAAGATTCAAGCAAGTCTCTCGATCGACGGCGATCGGGCGCGCGGAAGTGCCAAGCTGGTCGAGCCCGGCAAACTGTTCGACAACGAGTACACCTTCACCGCGCCGTTCGACGTGAAGTTGATCGTCGGCAGACCGGCTGATGCGGTCGCGGTCGATGCCCCCGCGCCGGCGGCCGAAGAGCTCGGCGCGGAGGACCACGACGGGATTCCCTATCCGCTGGTGACGAAGAATCGTTCGTCATTCGGCAGTCAGTTCCGTAAGACCGCCGAGGCGACGATTCCCGCTCCGCTGGCGGCCGTGGTGGAATTCTATCGCCGCGAGTTCGCCACTCGGGGTTGGAAAGAGGACGCAAAGGCAGCCAAGATTGCGGACGACGCGGCGACGCTCGCGTTCGCGAGTCCCGAGGGTTCGATTGGCGTGACGCTTGCCAGGCAGGGAGACGACACTCAGGCGACGCTCGCCATTCGCTATCCCGCGAAGGCCAAGGCGGCCGGCATTGAACCACAAGCCGGCAAGGGTCGGCTGATTTTGGGTAACGCCGGGGATAAAGAGATCGCAATCGTGATCAATGGCCAGCCGTACAAGGTCGCCGCCGGAAAAGGCGCGGAGAATCCGAAAGACGGCGTCTCGCTGCACGTGCTGCCGGGTAACTACACCTTCAACGTGAAGGCGGCGGGCAAGGAAGAGCCGGGCGAGAAGCTGAAGATCGCCGTCGGTGAAACCTGGGGCATCATCGTGCTGCCGAACGGCGGGTACTTTGCGGATCAGGTGTATTGACGAATGATTACTATCACTCGGCTCGCACAAGCGATCTCGATGCAGGTTCGATTGATCACTGCAGTGGTGATTCTATTGCTTTCGGCACGGGTGTCGCCGGCTGCCGAGCCAGTAACGAAACCGTCAGTCGACTCGATGCTGCCGAGCCTGCATCTGCTTGAGCCGGTGTGGCGTGGCGATACCGTCTATCGCGAGAGTTTGATCTTCGTTCGCGATGAGGAGGGACGGCCGGCAATCGGCAAGCTGCTGTTTCCCGCCGAGGAGATCATTGCGATCCAGCGCGCCGATGGGACGCAAGCGTTCGAGGCGGGCCGCGACTTCACGTTTCAGCCGGGCGAACAGACGCTCGCGCTGACGCCCGATTCGCGCATTCCGCTGCTTGCCGCGGCCGATTTATTTCCTCCGGTCGGCGCTCCGCACAGCATTCCGCACAAGACGGGGGACAAGTCGCGCGGCGTGCTGTTCGACAATGAGCATTGGTTCCACGACCAGCAGGTCGAGGTCACTTACAAGCACAAGCCAGGGAAGTGGGCGGGCAAGATTCCCAAGCTCGCGGATGAGCAGCTACCCAAGACGCTGGCCCGGCTGCGCGCGAAGCAGCCACTGACGCTCGCCGTGAGCGGCGACAGTATTTCCGAGGGATATAACGCCTCGCTGTTTAGCGGCGCACCACCCTGGATGCCCCCCTACCCCGACCTGGTTGCGGCGCAGTTGCGTGCGAGTTACGGGGCGAACGTGAAACTGGTCAATCGCGCGGTCGGCGGCTGGAACGTTGCCCGGGGGCAAGGCGATCTCGACGCTCTGCTGGCGACGAATCCGCACCTGGTGATCATCGCTTACGGGATGAACGACGTCGGCGGGCGAAACCCCGAGGGCTATCGTGCGGCGATTGCTGATATGCTCGCGCGGATCAAGAAGCACGACGCAGACACGGAAGTCATCCTGGTGGCGACGATGCTGGGAAACAGCCAGTGGGTGCACACGCCGCGAGAAATGTTCCGGCCCTATCGCGACGCATTGGCGTCATTTGTCGGTCCGGGCGTTGCGCTGGCCGATCTCACCGACTTGTGGGAGCAAGTTCTCACGCACAAGCGCGAGATCGACGTGAACGGTAACGGCGTGAATCATCCCAGCGACTTTGGGCATCGGCTATATGCGCAGGTGATCCTCGCGCTGCTGGTCGAATGAACGACCTGCCGATCATCTTCCGAGACGACCATCTGCTCGTGCTCGATAAGCCGAGCGGGCTGCTGGCGGTGCCGGGGCGAGGGCCGGAGCTGGCCGATTGCCTGAGCGTGCGAGTGCAGGGGGTCTTTCCCGCGGCACTGGTCGTACATCGGTTGGATCGTGATACCTCGGGCGTGTTTCTGATGGCGCTGACGCCCGCGGCGCAGCGCGAGCTGGGCCGCCAGTTTGAGGCGCGCACGGTTGAGAAATGCTACGAGGCCGTCGTGCATGGCGTTCCGCGAGAGGTCGAAGGGACCATCGAGTTGCCGCTGCGGAAGGATTTCGATCGTCCGCCCAGGCACATGGTCGATCTGGAGCAAGGTCGAGCGGCAGTGACGGGCTATCGCGTGCTGGAGTCGACAGGCGATCGAAGTCGCCTGGAGCTTTCGCCGCTCACCGGCCGTTCACACCAACTGCGCGTGCACCTGGCCGCAATTGGGCATCCGATCCTGGGCGATCCGTTGTACGCGGAGGAGGCCGTGCGGAAGTTGGCTCCGCGACTGATGCTGCACGCCGAAAGTCTCTCGCTACGGCATCCGGTGAGCGGTGAAGTCCTTCGGTGGTCCGCCCCCCTGCCCTTCTGATCAAGTAAGGATCACTTCAGCCGGCGGCGAGTTGCAGATTCTCGCGCAGGTGTTCGACGTTCAACGAGCCAATGATGAGCGACGAGACGGCCCGATTGGCGAGCACGAACGGAATGGCTTCGGCCGCGGAAAGGCGGCCAGCCGAGAGCCCCTTCTTGACGACGATGCCCAGGCCCGCGGCCGAGGCCGCTTGGAGTGCCGCTTCTTGCGAACGATCGGCCAGGTGATACTCAACCATCAGCACGTCAGCCCAGGGGATGGCGGCCAGGCTTCCCTCAGAAGTCTTGGCCGAGAGGCCGACGGCGCGGACGATACCTCGCTCTCGCAACCCGAGTAGCGTGGGCACCGCGTCCGTGCCGTGCAGAATGCCGCGGTCGTCGCCGGGGGAATGCAGGACGAGCACGTCCAAGTAGTCGGTTCGCAGGCGTTCCAGACTTTGCCGCACGCTGGCTTCGATCGCCGCGCGCGAGAAGTCGTAAATTGAAGTCGAGCACCGCGCATCGAATGATTCACCAACTTTGGTCGAGAGGATGAACTCGCCGCGGCGATGGCCAATCGTGGCGCCAATCCGCTGTTCGCTCAGACCGTACGCCGGCGCGGTATCGATGTAGTTGATCCCCAGATCGACAACCTCATTGAGGAGGCGCGCGACGGTCGCATCGTCGGGCAACTCGTAGTGAACGCCGTACTTGGTCTTCTGGTTGCGGCCGATCTTGAATGCGCCGAAACCGATCGGACTGACCAGCGGGCCGCCGGTGCCTAGCTGACGTTTTTCCACGCGAGTTCTCTTTCCCAGGGAGGTGCTGCGACGGCGGGCGCCGGCCAGGCGAGCGCCGCTATTCGATCTTGCCACTCCGTTGCGTCGCCGCGCGGGGGGAGTTCCAAGAGCTCGATCACGCGGCGACTCAGCAGCGGCGCCATCACAAGCTTTGTCGGCCAACAGGTGAGAACGTTGCCGTCGCGAACGATCTGTACATCGCCCGGCATCAGGCCGCTGCTGGTGCTGCGTTCGGCGCGGTTCACGCTGAACTCGGCCCACTCGAGCCCTTCCGCGAGAAAGCCGGGGAGCACCGCGGCCAGTTCTCGTTTGGCATGTTGCAGGAACTCATCCGCATCCATCGTCACGCCGTCTTCGGTGACTTGCCCGCCGAGCTGCCAGACCATGCGGCCGGCGCGGTCGACGTCGGAAGTGATCGTGACGCGGGTTTTCGCACCTTCAACGCAATGGCCATTGAGTGGCGGCAATTCGCCGCGGACCAGCGCCACGCGCAAGGGGCGGCGCTGCATGATTTCGACCGGTAGACCGAGCAGCTCTCGCAACCGGGCGTTGCCTTCCCCGCCGGCGAGGACGATCCAGCGGGACTGGAACCGCACATGCACATTTGCTTTCTGGCAACAGACGAGAATCGCATCGTGATTGAGCGAGCGTTCGCCGAACGCTTCTGCCTTCCACACCAGGCCACGGTTCCGCTGGGCAAGCACTTCCAACAGGCTCAAGGGATCGATCACGCGTTCGGCCAGTCGATAGACGGGGCGCGGACAACCGCGGAGCAGCGGCGGGATGTCCGGTTCGGCAAGTTCCACCGGTTTGACTTGCAGCGCGGCGACCGCGCCCAGCATCGAGGTCCACGACTTGAGCGACGCGCCACGCCACAAGGCACACCAGGCAGCGCGCGAACGCATCGTCGACAGGTCGGGCTGAATGCTCCCGGCGATCGCAGCCTCCCAGAGCTGGGGCATCTCGCGAACCATGCGCGCCGACGGAGAAAGCAAACCAGCCAGTGAGTATTTCAGCCCGCCATGCAGGATGCCTTGCGCGGCGGCCGTCTGACCGGATCCGAGTTCGTTTGGTTCGAGTAGCACGGCGCGCAGGCCGGCACGCCGCAGGTCGTCGAGCAGCCAAAGGCCCGCGCAGCCGCCACCCAGGATGAGAACGTCGAGTTCGAGATCGAGAGGAGCATCCATGCCGGGAGGGCTGCGCGGTGTTTCGAAGTTACCGGCGCGGATTATACCCTAAGCCGCGGTGGGCGTGTGAGGCTGGGTCAGCGTGCGAGAGTTTGCGGCTGCTATCACGCCCGACTTTGGCCGAGGCCGGCCGGCCGGGCGAACTTTGCTGCTGCTGCCGCCGGCAGAGGGCCGAAGCAAAGATCACGGGACTACGTAACCCTTGGCGTTTGCAGTCCAACCGCAGCCGCTCACTTCTGCCATGCCCCGTCGGCCAGCATACACTACGTCCGCTTCTTCAATTGGCAGCCCTGCGCTTTGGCGCCTGGCGCTGTTCGTCGTCGCGCTCATACTGGGACCAGGCACTCGCGCGGGCGCTGCGGAACCGCTGATTGACGAGACACCGCTGCTGGTCGCGCGCCTGGAACCGCGACTGCGGCAACCCGTGACGGAGGACTATTCGCAGTACGGTTTCCTGCCGCGAGTGACCCAGCGCGGCACGGTCGAGTGGCAGCCGGCGCCGGAATCATCGTTTCAACTGATGAGCGAGAGGCATCCCATCACGGTTGAACTGCCGCCAGAGGACTACCGCGAACTCGAAGCCGAGCTGCCCAGGTTTGCAACGTCGGCGCTGGATGCCAACGATCAGCGGAGCGTGGTCGGCGGCCGCGTGCTGATTACACGCCCCTGGCGCGAAACATCGCGAATGCACACCGAGGCGCGACTGCTGTGGTTGTGCGAGTTCATCAAGAACGACTCTGGGCCGACGTCGTTTTTCGCGCCGGGGGATTCGAATATCTTCGTTACCCAGGGACTGCGCTACGGCAGCAATTGGGCGCTACTGGGCGGGCGAGTGAGTTGGGACCTGGCCGGAGGGCTGAAAGCGTTCGCGGCCTACGACGCCCAGGTGAACAGCCTGGAGATGTTTCATATCGGCTCGACCGGCCTGGGATACACGTGGTAGCCGAGCGGAACCGATCGAGGCGATGGAACCCGTTTCCGATTAACCGTTTACGCAATTGATCGCCGCTATTCTTGGGGGCGGTTCATGAGGTAGGATTGACCCAGAGCCGCTCGGCCTGCGTACAGCCAGAAAGCACTTGCGCCGCTCTCGCTTTGACTGCCGGGTGGGGAATCCGCCGACGAATATGAATACGCCTGAGAACATAAGCCCGGCCGAGAAAGCGGCGCAGCCTCCGCGCTCGCAGCGGACCGACGCCAAGATGGGTGAGACGATGGCCCATGGGGACGCTGGATCGCGCTCGCCAGGCGAGAGCTTTCCGAGCCTAACGAATGCCGAAAAGTGGGTTGGCCGTCGGATCGATCGCTACGAAATCCGTAGCCTGCTGGGTGCCGGCGGAATGGGTGTCGTGTTTCTCGCACACGACACGACGATCGAGCGCGACGTCGCGATCAAGATGCTTCCGGTCGAGCTCTCGAGCAATGCAACGGCGCTAGCGCGGTTTCTCTCGGAAGCCAAAGCCGCGGGCAAGCTCACGCATCCCAACGCGGTGGCGATCTACGAAGTCGACCGCGACGGCGACGCGTACTACCTGGTGATGGAGTATGTCGGCGGCGGAACGATTGACGGCGAGCTGGAACGGCAAGGCGCGCTCTCGGTGCTGGCCGCCACTCAGATCACGGCCGACGCCTGCAAGGGACTGGCCGCGGCGCATCGCGTCGGGCTGGTGCATCGCGACATCAAACCGGCAAACTTGCTGCGGGCACCCGATGGGTCGGTGAAGATCGCGGACTTCGGCCTGGCGAAGCAGACGATTGGCGCCACGATGCAGCTCACACGCGAGGGCGCGGTGGCCGGCACGCCCTATTACATGAGCCCCGAGCAATGCGAGTCGCGGCCCGTTGACGCGCGGAGCGATCTCTATTCACTGGGAGCCACGTACTACAGCCTGCTGACTGGCGCCCATCCGTACGAAGAGTCGGGCAGCATCGTGCAGATCATGTTCTCGCACGTGGGCGGACCGCCGCTGGACCCGCGCAAGATTAAGCCGACGCTGCCGGCGGCGTGCACTCAGATTGTACAGCGAGCAACCGCCAAGAAACTGGAAGACCGATATCAAACAGCGGACGAAATGCTGGCCGATTTGAACGCCGTGATCGCGACACTGTCGGGGGCGACGGAGATTGCCCTGCCCAGCCGCAGCGGCGCAACCCATGCCGCGATTGCGCCGGCGCTGGCGGCGCCTGCCGAAGCGAAATCCAAT
>JBGSKX010000137.1:0-10061 GCA_041741015.1 Pirellulales bacterium | reverse complement strand
GCCGACTCCGCAGGCCGCGCCCAAGCCGGCCAAACCGGAACCGAAGGTCGATCCGCCGTCCGACAACTAGCCGCACCAGCATGTGTTCGGCCACGTCGGGATATTGCCATGAGCACGGCAAGATCGGCTACGACAGCGAGCAGGCGGCCCTCAAAACACTGAGGCACCTGCGGCGACGGCCGGGATATGCACCATCCGCTCACGCCTACCGATGCCGCTACTGCAAGCAGTGGCACATCGGCAGGTCCGCGAGCGACATCAAACGCCGTAAAATCTAAGGGAGTCACGCATGGCCACGACCGTCTCCGCTCTAATTCTCGCCGGACTGCCAGCCTCAGAGGAGCTTGACGCGGCAGTCCTGACGGGCCTTGCCAATCGAAGCATTCAGCACGACGCCCTGACAGCCAAGATCCAACTCAATGCCACGTCGACGCCGCCCGTGTCGCTGATTAGCACGATTCGGCTGACAGCCGCCTCCGGCACCATCGACCTCACCACATTGCCGACAACTGAGGGAACGCGATCCGCTTCCGGCCTGAAATTGATTGCGATCTATGCCCGAGTGAGCACGGCTCACGCCCTCACAATTGCGGTGGGTGCGAGCAACGGTTACGTCATCGGCGGTCACACGCTCCGCGCCGAGGCAAGCGGTCTGCTGCTGCATTACTTCGCCGTCGCGCTGGCGGCGGTTGGCGGCTCAACTAAGAATCTCGACTACACCTTCAACGCCGCCGGCACTGCCGATCTGGTGTTGCTATTTGGATAGACGTCCGATGCCTGAACTCACGCCGATTCTCGATCTGATGAAAGCCGACGTTCGCGACGGCGACCGCCTGATCGTCCGCGTGACGCACTACATTCCGCCCGAGGTGGTCGCCCAGATTCGCGAGGGCGTCAAAGCCTGGGCGCGGGCGGACGTGACCGTGCTAGTCCTGCATCCCAGCGACGAGATCAGCATCGAGATCGACCGCTACGGTGAGCCGGCGGCCGACCCTGAGCCTCCACCGCTGCCGGAGGAGCGAGAGACGCCGCTGCCGCTGAACTTCGTATCCTGCCAGCAGTGTGGCAAGCCTGCCCATGCAATGCACATTCGCAACGGCATCTGCGTGATGTGTCTAGCTATCGCCGGGGCCGGTGAAGCAGTCAAGACGGCACCGCGGGCGTTCTGCTCAATCTGCGGCAGGCCCTACTCGGTCGGCGATGGCGACACCATGCCGCCGCGATGTCCGCCATGCCGGCTGCTCTCACCGGAGATCGGTAACCCGCCGCAAAGCCTAGGGGAGATGCGAAAGTGATTCAAGAACGCCAATGGATTGGCGCGTTACGCCGCAAGTTCCTCGATGGGATTTACCGTGCCCGCGACAGGGAAAAGCTGGAACTACTGATCGAGCAATTTGAGAACGCCTGCGACTTGTCACGCGGTCCCAATCCAGATCGGGCCAAATACTGGGAGCGAGAGGCCCTCATCATTCGCCACCGGTTAGGCGAGCACGCCGCACTTCCCTTTCACGAATGGCAGCGAGGCTAATCATGCACAGGCATATCAAGGAATCACCGCCGCCGCCCGACGAGGACGGCTTGGACACGCCAGGTGAGATTCCAGATGACGACGACGCAGATATGAGTCCACTGCTGAAAACCAAGGCTACTAAAAGCGAAGGAGACAGGGAGAACTGAAATCACGTACGGGGGGCAATCTTTAGGGGCGTTGTCACTTCCCCAGAGGACAACCCAGTGCGAACCGGAATAGTCGGCGACATTCATTTGCCGTTTGAGCATCCGATGTACCTGAGGTTTTGCCAGGACATATTCACCGCATGGAGAGTCGATAAGGTAGTTCTGATTGGCGACATCGTGGACCTTCACGCGCTTAGTTTCTGGGACCACGACCCAGAAGGACATTCGGCGTCCGATGAAACTGAACTGGCTGTCAATCGAGTCAAGAAGTGGCATCGCGTATTCAACGACTCTGACGTGATGATCGGCAACCACGACGAACGTCACTATCGAGTTGCACGCAAGGCCGGGTTACCAGACCTTTACTTGCGTTCATACGCGGACGTGTGGCGGACACCGAGCTGGAAGTGGCAATACTCCAAGAAAATTGACGGCGTGAACTATGAGCACGGCACCTGCACCAGCGGCAAGGATGGAGCGATGAATCTAGCCATCCAGCGCCGCTGCAGCACGGTCATCGGACACATTCACACGTACCCGGGCGTGAAGTTCCACGCCAACACAGACGACGCGATCTTCGGCATGAACGTGGGGTGCGGCATTGACGTGCGAGCCTACGCCTTCGCTTACGGAAAAGCCTTCGCTGTTCGGCCAGTGCTGGGGTGCGGCGTCGTGATTGACGGAACGAATCCGTACTTCGAGCCAATGCCGATCGGGCGTGGTGACAAGTACCATCGTAGCCGTGCAGGCAAGCAGCCGGCGCCAAGCAAGTACATTCGCGAACGAAAGGTCAAGGAATGATCCAGTACCTGGAGTTAATGCGACTGGCCTACGAAATCGCCATCGTGCAGAGCGACGATCCATCCACGCAAAACGCGGCACTCATTGTGTCGCAGAACGGCGTGGTTCTCGCTGCAGCCGCAAATCGGTTTCCTCTCGGCGTGGAGAAAAGGCCCGTACGTTTCGAGCGCCCGCTCAAGTATTCCTTCATGGGGCACGCTGAGGCTCGAGCCATCTGCCAAGCGGCAGCTATCGGCCGCGCCACGGCTGGCTGCGCGATGATCGTACCGTGGGCCGCATGCAGCGCGTGTGCGATCGCGATCATCGAAGCAGGTATTTCAACTGTCGTGAGCCATCGGGACATGATGGACAAGGCGCACCTTACCTGGAAATCGCAGATCGAAATTGGCGACACAATGCTCGCCGAGGCTGGGGTAAGTAGGGTTTACGTGTCAGGGAAGATCGGGGCCGGTGAAGCTCTTTTCAATTGCGAAAGGTGGTCCCCGTGAGCACAACCCAACTAGCAGGCGATCCTGGATTCCACATGATCCTGGGCGAGATCGCCGCGATGCACGCCAAGAAGAACGCCGACTACGGGAGCAATTCCGACCCCTACGCCAACGTGCGAGCCGCAGAGGAGTTTGACGTGGAAGCGTGGCGGGCTGCGGTGCTGCGCGCGAATGAAAAGCTGACCAGGATCAAGACGTTCTGCCGCAATGGGAAGCTAGAAAACGAAAGCATCGAGGACTCGCTCTTAGACGGGGCCAGCTACTTCATTATTGCACTACGACTATTCCGAGAGAGCCGCGACTGCAATGCCTCTAATCCAAATTGACCTCGCGAGACCTGCGGACATCGCCGAAGTCGTGGCG
Source organism: Pirellulales bacterium (assembly GCA_041741015.1). Classification (GTDB taxonomy): domain Bacteria; phylum Planctomycetota; class Planctomycetia; order Pirellulales; family PALSA-1355; genus JALHMI01. The sequence goes on along the minus strand of JBGSKX010000137.1, from coordinate 6,732 downwards.
CTCGACGGCCGCTGCTGCCAGGATCGCTGCAGCAAGCGGACTTTCAAGTCGATGCTCACCGACCCTGAGCGGCATCTGCATGTCGCCCGCATGAAAAATCACCCCAAGACCCGCGGCATCTGCGGGTTCATTGTTATCGACCGAGCCGGCGGCCACACCGACCTGGAACGCGTTATCGTCGCTCCGGAGTTCAGGCGGCAGGGCATCGGCACTTCCCTGGTCGAGTGGGTCTTGCCCACGAAACCAAAACGCACCGTCACCACCGTTGTCCACGAGCGTGATACCCATGTACAGAGCTTCCTCAGAAGCAACGGCTTTACTGCCATCAGAATTCTCGAACTTAGCGCCGGCACCTACTACCTCATGGCGTGGCAAAACTGGCCAGGAGGCGTTTTTGGAGAACTCCAGGGGCGGAACCGGATTGCCAAATACTATGCGCCGGAAACGGATCGTCGCCTTTGTGGCGAATCGACCCTGCGCGGACATTAACCAGGTCCGCCGAGTGTTCGCCGCCAATCAGAAATGGCGGCACGAGATCGTTGCTTACTATCTGTTCGACCGGCCGTGCATTGTCGGCCAAATGCTCTCGCGGGCATTCGGTGAGCTCTGCAACCAGATCGTGTGGGAGCACCCCTACACTTCGGTTCCCGAGCGAACGCGTGGCGTGCCTGCCGACCTCAAGCACATGCGTCGCGTCATCGAGAAGTTTGATCCACTCACGGTCATGAGCTTCGGCGTACCGGAAGTCGAGGAGGTGTGGGACGGCCACCTGATCCTGGGACCGCACCCCGCCTCGCGCCGCGTCGACACGGAGCGGCGACTCGCACAAATGGCCGTGATCGCGCACGAGGATTGCGAGATCGTCAACGGCTCGCCGGGGCACGAGGAGATCAGCGAAGCAACGAAGGTGATTCAGGAGACGTGGCTTCCCAACGAACAGCACTGGAGGAAAGCATGAGCACTTCCGCGACGTTCCGCTCGATCTTCATCGACCGCGTCAAAGAAAACCTCACCGGCGTCGTCAAGCGGCGGCTAGTCGTGAGCCGTGGCTCGGCGCCGCCAGTCAGCCGCGACTTCCCGGCTGACTTCATCGGCAACGTCGGCTGGGTCGCCGCCCTGGATGACGAACGGGTCACCGTCGAACTCATGGAGCTCGATAAGGGCTCGACGCCCAACGTGATCGCCATCTCGAAGATCATACTCGGCCGCGATTCAACCAACGGCGTCATCAGCGTGACCGCCATCTCGACCAGGATGGTCGACGAAACGAACGCTCGCAAGATTCGCGGAAACCAAATCGGTTCACCAACCACTCTCAGCTAGGGCATTCACGTGATCGCCACTCCACAGAAGATCGAATTCAGTCGAGCTATCAAGCTCAAGCTGCTCCACCTGGCCGCAGTAATGAAGCAAAAGGGCATCGACCCCGAGTCAGGCATCCCCAACTCGATGCAGCAGCACTACAAGGCCACGCGGGAGATGCACGCCCGTTTTTTTAACGTGCTCAATCCACGCACCGACTACACGCACGCCGAAATGGTGAGCGAACAGAAGTTGGCCGGCTGGATGATTAACGAGTGGCATCGCCTGCACGAGCGACCGGCACCAGAAACACCCTGGAATATGTAAGCGTTTCGATTCTCAATTTTTTTCACTGAGGGGCAAGTCATGGGTGCAATTCAAGAACTAGAGAAGATTCTCGGCCGACCGCTCTCGGATTCTGCGGAGCAAATCATTGAGAAGCTGTGCCTGTCCTGTTACGAGGCCGGCATCACCAGCGCTCAGCAGGTAGCCAGCCTGACGCAGATTAACCACGTCGGCACGATGTGCGCCGCGTCAGACGGCGTCAATGCCACACTGGCGGCCGCGAATCTTGCGATTGACGCCAGCGACGCATCGAGCGCCGGTCTAGTCGGATTACTGCGCGATGCAATTCGCGAGCTCGGCGCGGCAGCCAATCACCGCTACGCCACCTAGGCAACCAAATGGCAGGGACGCCACCACTACCGCCAATTCCGAGCGACGACGAGCTGCTTGTAGCTGCCCTAGAGCACTGCAAGCGGCTCGCCCGCGCGGGGAATCCGTTCCCGCTGATCGCGTTCCAGTGGCCGGGCATGCTGATCACTGACCCCGAGGAAGCGAAGTTCTTCGATGGCGAGATCGGCAACATCGACAACCCCTGCCTGCGGCTCGACGACTGGCAGCGGAACGACGTGATCGGGCCGTTCTTCGACGACACTATTGCCGAAGTCGCGATCAAAGGGAACACGAAGGCCGGCAAGGGCGCGTCGGTCTCCATGTCGATCAATCTCTGGTTCGACATTTACACCGATGCCAAGATCATTCTTTCCAGCCAGCGATACCAGCACGCGATCGACGTGATCTTCGGCGAGGTCGTGAAGTGGCGCGGTCGTATGCGAATGCCCGGCGACGGTCGCACTCTCGCCCAGGGCATTGCCGACACCAGCGAACACTACGTCACCATCGCCAACCCGCGAAGCGGTGAAGGCTTCTCCGGCCAGCACGGCGAACGCGTGTTGTTCGTCATGGACGAAGCCACGTCGATGCCCGACAGCACCTACGACGATGCCTGCAAACAGGCCAAGAAAATCGTCGCCCTGGCGAATCCTCGCGTGTTGTTTGGCTGGTTCCGCCGCATGTACGACCCCTGCAATGACCGGAACGTGACGCAGACAGTCGGCGGACCGATGGGCCTGCGGCGGTGCGTGACGGTCGACGGGGCTCTGTGCTGCAACGTCCGCAATAAGCGGCTTGACTCACCAGTCGCGCCCATCGGCGGCATCACGATTAACGACCGCGAGTTCAAGCACAACGAGCGAATCCCGCCGGAATACTTCGATCTCGTTAAGCCGCTGATCCCGCAGCAGGTCGACTATCGCCGTTACATGGCGATCTGCAGTCACCGCGACCCAAAGCACGTGGCCGTGTTCGCACATGGTCACTTCCCTGAGGAAGATGAGGAAAAGCAGGTCATCCTCGGCAGCTGGCTCCCACGACATCAGGCCGCGTGGCGCGAACGCCTGCCCGTCGCATGCTTCGGGCTCGACGTGTCAGCATCGCTCGACGGCGACGAAACGATCCTCACTGCCGGCGGCAAAGAGGGCATCGCGGGGATCGAGGCGTTCCAGCACCCCGACACGATGCAGACGGTCAAGTGGACCATCGAAACCGCCCAGCGCAAGTACGGCATCGACCTGCGACGCGGCAAATGTCCCATCGTCGTCGACATGGACGGCCTCGGCAAAGGCGTCGGCGACCGGCTCAAGGAGATGGGTTGCTGGGTGATAGAGTTCCACGGCAACGGCAGCGCTCTCACTGATCCCGCCCGCTACAACAACCGCCGTACCGAAGCGTACGGCGAGTTCGGCCGGCGGCTCAATCCAAACGACCGCTGGGGCGCCGACGACTACGCCCTGCCGCATGACGAGTTCCTCGCCCAGGAGTTGTGCGCACCGGAAAAGCTCTACGGCCGCGACGCGTTCCGCTTTGGCATCTCGCCAAAGAAGCGCAAGCCCGGCATGGAGGACTCGGTCGAGACGATCTACGACAAGATCGGCCGTTCGCCCGACCGTGCAGACTCGGCAGTGATGATGTTCGAGGGCATCCGCGAGCTGGGCCTCTGGACAAGTTGGTCTGAAGTGAACGAACGGCGCGAAGTCGCCTTCGTGGTGCCGGACACTGAAAAACTGCATCAAGAGGCGATGGCGAGCATTGCCGCACCCGACACGGACCGTCGCGTGCGTGAACTACTGCGGTCGCTACAGCAACAGGCGGAAGGCGGCGCGTCACCCCATGCACTCGAACGATACGACGACTGGTAAGGAGATCAGCCATGAAGATCATCGCACTCGGACACTACTCGCGCACCGGCAAGGATACGCTCGCCGATTCGACCGCTTCGTTCGCGAGCATGGCAAATCGCGATCTCAAGATCGAGAAAACGCCGTGCTTCTGGGCCTGCAAGCAAGCCACACATCGGCTCTACGACTGGGCTGGATTGCGTGAACCGGAGTTCTACGACACGCCCGAAGGTGGCTCGCTCCGCTCGGTCGTACTGCCACTTCTCGGCCTCACGCCCATTCAAATCTGGGTCAAGTTCCAGCTCGCCCTCAACGACGTGCATCCTGGTCCGCTGACTCAAGGTGCGGTCGAGCGTGCGCGTGCCCGCGGTCTCGATGCGATCATCATTCCCGACGTCCGCCGCTATCGCGAGGTCGACTACCTCCGCTCGCAAGGGGCCACGCTTATCAAGCTGGTGCGGCCTGGTTATGGGCCGCTCAACACTGAGGCCGATCAGGAACTGCTCGACTACGACGGCTGGGATTACATCATCGGCGCCAGTGGCGATCTGGCGGAGCTTCACTGGTGGGCTCGCAAGCTCGGCAGCTGGATTGCACTGGATACCTACCTTGAGCCGCAATCTGAGGGCGAAAAGGCCCTTGCGCTCGAGGCTGAATCACAGTCGATGCCCGCGTAATTTGCTTTTGGCTTCGCGGCCTCGCTAGACTCAAGGTGTTCTGACACGCCGGGAGGGGCAAGATGCTTGCATGGATGCTGATATGGCTGCGGAGGTTTTTTACCTCGGTTCGAGTGCGTCGCGCGATCGCTCGACGGGAGATCGCCGAGGATCTGCAGCTTCGTGCCGAGCAAGAGATGGATCGGATTGTCGGTCATTACAAGCGGAGCCTAGAGTACCAAAATCAGGAGCTGGATGAGTACCGGGACGCAATCTCTGGCCTGCAAATTCGCTGCAGCGAGCTGATCGTCCGAGAAACTGTACTCTGTAGTGAGCATAAAGAACGCCAACAGGTCGTCGAAAAACGACTCAGTGAAACAGCTGCCCGGCTGGCCGAAGCTCAGCAGATGGTCAAAGTTCACGAGTCGACGATCGCCGTCAAGGAACACGAAATCGAGCTGCTGGCGAAGGTTGCGGCCCGCGATCTGATGCGAATTCAGGCGGAAACGGCCGTAGAAGCAGCGAAGGTTGCACTCGCCACGAACGGCAACCCCGATGACATCTTGAAGGCGTTGAGGGCGGCGGACGGAACCGCAGCCCGCGGAAAGTAAGAAACCCAGCGCGGCGGGGGCAGCCAGCGCGTAGTGCAGGGAAGCACGTATGCCGATCCCGGCCCTTAGCGGTGCAATTCAGCAATCCTACGGCCTTTGCGCTCAGGCCGGATTGGCGATCAAGGCCCGCGGTCCATCGGGCGGCAGTGGCGGAGGCGGCAGCGTAATGGCCGGCGGCATGGCCGGGGCCACTCGGCAGAATCAAGGCCGGCTGCAGCACCACAACGAGCAATACCGCAACTTCAAAGACTGGGTTGCGGTCGCGATTCGGCCGATCATCAACCGCATCGCCGACCTGCAAATCAACGTCTCGTACGTCAACAAGCACACCCGCAAAAAGCTGGCGAAAGCCGCCCGCGACCGCGAATGGACGTACTGGGCCCAAAAACAATCACTGCCGGAATGCTTCAAGTCTCTCGGCGATGACCTCGAACCGATCGAGAATCACCCGCTGCTCGACATCCTCGACACACCGAGCCCGGCAATGGTCGGCTCCGCTCACCGCCAGGTATCCACGGCGAGCATGCAGCTGACCGGCAAGTTCCTGTGGTGGATCGACCAGCAAAAAGGCCAAGAGCGTCCGGACGTTTGGTACGTTCCCGCGCACTGGGCCGAGCCGATTCACAAGGATCGCCCGTTCGCAGCGTGGAAGGTCAAGCCGAGCAACACGAACCTCGAATTTATCGTCCCCGGCGAGCTGATGTGTTACGGGTGTTATCCCGATCCGGCAGACCCGCTCGGCGCCATCTCGCCGCTGCAGCTCATCGCCCGCTCAGTCGTCACCGACGAGCAGTTGCAAGGTGCCCAGTACCACGCTTTCAAGAATGGCATCCGCCCGGGAGTGATCCTGAAAGCCGGCCGCCTGCCCGGTCCTGACGGTCGCCCCGGCGAACGCATGGAGCTCTCGGCCGCCCAGCGGTCGCAGCTCATCACCGCGATTCAGCTGGCTCACGAAGGCGTCACTCGCCACGGCTACCCGGCGATTGTCGACGCGCTGATCGAGGACATCGTGCCGTACACGACCTCGCCCGCCGAGATGGACTTCCTGAATTCCAGTAACCTCACGAAGTCCCGTATTTTCCAGGGCTTCGGCGTCAATCCAATCGTTGCCGGCGAGATCGAAGGCGCGAACCGCGCGAGTGCGGCCGTCGCCGACCAGAACTTCTGTGCGAACGTCATCAACCCGCTGGCCTCACTCATGAGCCAGTCGATGACGCGCACGTTCGGCCCGCTGTACGGCGAGGGAATCGTCGTCTGGATGGAGCGTGCTCGACCGAAGGACGACGAGCTGCACCTGCGCGAGTGGGAGTCTGCTGCTGGCTTGAAATTCGTGACCGGCAACGAATTTCGCCGCAACGTGCTCAATCTGCCGCCGATGGACGGCCTTGACGAACTACCGAAAGAACCTGAGCCCGTGGCGCCGATGGAGCGCGAACCGCTCGACGGCGAATCCGGCAGTGAGTTCGACGAGGGCGACGAGCAGGCCCGCAAGCGCAAGGCGCGTAAAAAAAAACTTGAGAAGCGCATCCAGGGGCTGATCGAGAAGCATAACTCCTGCCACGACGCGAACGGCCGATTCTGCGGCGGGGGCGGTGGAAGTGGCGGCGGCGGGGCGTCGATGGCCCCTGACACCGGCGGCGGAGG
>JBGSKX010000136.1:0-76193 GCA_041741015.1 Pirellulales bacterium | reverse complement strand
GGCGGGCGGCCGATTGCCGGGTTCGACCTGGGCAATTCGCCGGCCGAGTATACGCATACTCGCGTGAGCGGCCGCACCGTCGTGCTGACGACGACCAACGGCACCAAGGCGCTCGTCCACTGCCGCGCGGCCAGAGAGATTCTGGCCGCGGCGTTTGTCAATCTTTCGGCCGTGACAGAAAAACTGTGCAACATGGCCAAAACCCAAGCGATCAACATCATCTGCGCAGGCACCGACGGGCACATCACGCGCGAAGACGTCCTGATGGCGGGAGCGATCGTAGCCGGACTTAATCTGCCAGAAGAATTGCTCAACGATCAGGCTTTGCTTGCCAGGGATGCCTGGTCGGAAGTCGCCTCCGATCGATCGGCAGTGGAACTCGCAGCTCGACTGACAGAAGCGATGCGCGAGAGCCGTGGCGGACGAAATCTGATCGAGATCGGCATGGCAGCGGACATCGAGCTCGCCGCGCGAATCGATCGTCACGCAATCACGCCCGTGTATGACGCAACGCGGGGCCTGATTACATCGGGAGAAGCGCGTGCCTGAGCTGCCCGAGGTGGAAACGATGCGGCGGGGCGTGCTGCCGATTGTGGGTAGCACCATCAAAGACGTGCGTCGGCCGCCCTGCGCCAAGCGGCCGATCCTGATTCAACCACGTATCGATGTCCTGCGGCGACGGGTAATGGGACTCACGATCACGGCCGTCGATCGCGTGGGCAAACGTGTTGTTGTGCGCGTCGACTCGGGGGACGCGATCATCTTTGAGCCGCGGATGACCGGACTGGTGCTGTTGGCCGCGCCGCCCACCAGCGAGCATTTGCGCCTACAAGTGACGCTTTCAGGCGGAGCACACCGCGAACTGCTGTTCTGGGATCGCCGCGGGTTGGGGCGGGTGCGCCTGGTATCGCCCGCGGAGTTCGAAGCGCTATACGGTTTGGCGAAGCTGGGGCCGGACGCCTTGGCCCTCTCGGCCGAGCAGATGCGAGATTGCTTGCGCAAGAGCCGGCGCGAGATCAAAGTGGCACTGCTAGACCAACGCGCACTCGCCGGAGTGGGCAACCTGTATGCGAGCGAACTCTTGCACATGGCGGGCGTTCATCCTCAGAAACGCTGCGACCTGCTGCGGCCGGTCGAATGGCAGCGCGTGCATGCGGCCATGATCGAGGTCCTCGAGACCGCAATTCGCTACGAGGGCTCCACGCTGTCAGACGGAACCTACCGCAACGCACTGAACGAGCAGGGCGGGTACCAGAACCATCATCGCGTCTACGACCGCGCCGGCGAGGTTTGTCCGAGTTGCGGCAAAGTGGAGATTATCAGGATTGTGCAGGCCCAGCGGGCAACGTTTTTCTGTGCCCGCTGCCAACGCAGATCCCACAAGCCTGCGACGGCCAAGAAGCGCAAAAGTTTGCACCGCGCCTGATCATCGGCTTTAATAAACCAACCAACCCCACCTGACACGCTTCCCTAACGCACATACCAAGGAGGCTTTGACCATGACGCCCATCCGCATCTGTCGCGATTGTGATTCCCCCGCGGACGTCTCGCGCCGCGAATTCCTGCGGACTGCCGGCGCAGCAGCGCTCGTCGCCGGTACGACGCCGCTCTGGGCCCAGGCCGCGGACACGTCGTCGGCCGGTTCGCCAGAGTCAATCAGCCAGACGCTGTATGAGTCGCTTAAGCCCGAGCAGCGTAAGGTGATCTGCTTTGACTGGGACCACATGGACAAGGAGCGCGGCCTGCTGCGGACGCGCGTGGCCAACAACTGGAACATCACCGAGCCGAACGTGACCGGTGAGTTCTACAGCAAAGACCAGCAGGCGATGATCCGCGAGATCTTCGAAGGGATCATTCACCCGGAATGGCACGAGCGCATCTATAAGCAGCTCGAGGACGACGCCGGCGGATATGGCAACGAGCAGAGCATCGCCCTGTTTGGCAAGCCGGGCGAGAAGTTCGAGTTCGTGATGACCGGTCGGCACATGACCATTCGCGCCGACGGCAACAGCGCCGAGCACGTGGCATTTGGCGGCCCGATTTTCTATGGCCACGCCGCCCAGGGCTTCAACGAAGAGCCGAGTCATCCGGGCAACGTGTTCTGGCCGCAGGCCGTCGCTGCAAACAAGGTGTTCGACATGCTGGACGGCAAGCAGCGCGAGAAGGCGCTGGTCGCCAAGCTCCCGCGCGAACAGGATTCCGGCTTCCGCGCGGATGGCATGTTCCCGGGCATTCCGCTGAGTGAGATGACGTCCGATCAGCGTACGCTGGTGGCCGAGGTAATGACCAAGCTCGTCGAGCCCTATCGACCGAGCGATCGCCAGGAAGCCATGGAGTGTCTGGAATCACAGGGTGGCCTGGATAAGTGCTCGTTGGCCTTCTACAGCGACGAGGATCTGGGCAACGACAAGGTCTGGGACTGCTGGCGGCTCGAAGGACCTTCGTTTGTCTGGTATTTCCGCGGCTCACCCCACGTTCACGTGTGGGTGAACGTCGCCGACGATCCGAGTGTAAAGCTGAACGCCTAGCGACCAGCCAGCTTTGTTCCGCGTGTATAATGGCAGAGTCTCGCACCGCCGCGCGTAATCGCGCGGCGGTGCTGCTTTGCTCTTACCGCCCCGGAGCGAACCGGCGATGACGCTGACCCGATGCACGCAACTGCTGATCCTGCTGGTCGCGAGCGGATGGAACTGCGGCCTTGGATATGCCCAGGATACATCGGCGGCGAACTCCGCTCCCGCGAGCGACACACGCACACTTGCAGCCGATCTGAAGCTTGAGCGAGTGACTCTGCGCGAAGGGACGAAGTACGATGGGCTCGTGCAGGGCGAGTCGCCCGAGACTGTTGAATTTCTTGAAGTCCGCCGGCTGCCGGGTCGACCCATGTACCTGATGTTGCGGCCGCTGGCCCGCGAGGATATCCAGGATCTTGAGCGTCTGCCCCCCGATGCCCGGGCCGAACTCCGCGAGCGGCTGGAACAGTTTCGCCGCCGCACGTTGATCCAAGGCCGCGAGATCGACGATCTGAAGCTGACGTCAAAACAACAGAATGGGCAGACCATTTGGAGCCATGCGGGGGAATTATTCACGCTTGAAAGCACTGCCAACGAACAGATGACGCGGCGGCTGGCAGTGCGGCTGGGGCAAATCTTCACCTCCTATCGGCAGCTCCTGCCCCCGCGGCGCGAAGCGAGCGATCGGGTCCACATTCGCATCTTCGGCAGCACCGCCGGGTACCAGGCCGCTCTCAAGCAATTGGGCTTTGTGATCGGCAATCCGGCCGTGTACCTGGCGGACCGGAACCTGATCCTGGCCGGAACAGAGCTGGACCGATTCGACGCCGAGCTGGCCCGGGTCGCCCGGCAGCACGAGCAGATTCGCAAGGAACTCGAAGCACAGATTGCCGAAGTTCCGTCACGCGTCAAGAAGCTCGGCGAGGAGTTGGAAGTCGCGGGCGTCGGCGCGTCTGAGCGGCTGCGCGTCGTGCTGGCCGAGCAGCGGAAGTGGAGTGACCAGCGCAAGGCGCTCGCCAGTCAGATCGCCACGATCGATCGTGCAAACGAGGCCAAGTTCAATGAATTAACGCAGCGGATGTTCACGCGACTGGCGCACGAGGCCTTCCATGCCTACCTGGAGACGGACGTTTATCCAAGTCGGCAATACGACGTGCCGCGGTGGCTGAACGAGGGTCTGGCACAAGTCTTCGAAGCCGGCATCCTGGAACTCAACTCGCTGCGGATTGACGCCCCCCATCTCGATGCCTTGGAGAAGCTGCAAGGCGACCTGCGGGGTCCCCAACCGCTACGGTTGGAGGAATTGTTGACGATGTCCAGCAGTTCGTTTCTCGCGGCGCACGGTGACGCCACGCGGACCGAACCCGAACGCAGCTCGCGGGCTTACTGCTATTCCTGGGGGCTCGCCTATTACCTCGCGTTCGAGCGAGCAATCTTCGACGATCCGGCGTTCGAAACCTACATCAGCTCGGCAGCCGCGAACATGGATCCGGTGAAGCGGTTCGAATCACTGGTGGGGATGCCGCTCGCAGAATTTGAGGAAACATGGCGCGCGGCGATGCTGGCGATCAAGTGACACCTGACAGGTCCCAGGACGCTCACCCGCCATTCCCGTCGATCGCCGATAGCAGCCGTCGCGTGATCTCTCCCAAGCGTTCGTCGTCGGTGACTTTCGCGCCCGAACGGTCGGTGACATAAAACACGTCAACAACCTGGTCGAGGTATGTGCCGATCTTCGCGACCGAGACGGAGAGTTCAAGCTCGAACAGTGTTCGCGTAATGGTGTATAGCAGTCCCAATCGGTCGTGCGTAAAGACGTCCACGATCGTGTAGGTGTCGGAGCTGTTGTTGTCGATGAGCACTCGCGTAGGCAGCGGGTTTAGTGCGGCACGATCGCGCTCGGCAGCGCTTTGCCAGACCTTGCGAAAGGTGGGTGCCGCGTGCGAGGGGTTCTTCAGGGCGCGAATGATCGTTTCGCAGGCCAAATCGATGCGCTCCTGTGGAGGCGCCTCGGCATAGTCGGGATCGCTGACCATAAATCGATCGAGGACGAGTCCCTCGGCGAGCGTGTTGATTTCAGCGGAAAGAATCTGCAGCCCCTGGGCGGCCAGCGCCCCGGTGATCTTGTGGAACACACCGGGCGCGACCGACTCCTTCGTTCCGACCACGAACTCCAAGGTGCCACTCTCGGGCAGGTAACGTGCCTGCGTATGCACGTCGTCGGCCGACAGGCTGTGCAGATCGCGCAGCTCGGCGGCGATTTGCTCCGCGGGGGCGTTGAAGGCATAGGACATGGGCATCGCGTCGATCTGCCGAGAGTACCAACCCTGCTGCGGTTCGCCCTTGAGCAGGCGGCGCACGTCGTCACGACGGCGTGCAAGTCGTTCGGCCGCATCCGTCGCCGGAGCATCGCTCGCCAGGTGCCGCATCGTGCGTTTGTAGAGCGATGAGAGCACGTCGGCCTTCCAGCTGTCCCAGACGCCTGGCCCGACGGCGGCGAAATCTGCGGCCGTGAGCACGAACAGCATGTCGAGGACCTCGGGCGAACCGACGTCGACGGCAAAACGAATGATCAACTGCGGATCGGAGTTGTCGCGCCAGAATGCCAGGTGCGACATCAGCAGATGTTTGTGCACCAGGAATTTCAGGGTCTCGGTCTCGCGCAGCGACAGCCGTAACCGGGCGGCGGTCTCCTCGGCGATTTTTAAACCCACCTCGCTGTGATCGTCGACGAAGCCCTTGCCGAGGTCGTGGATCAACAGCGCCAGATGCAGCGTACGTTTCTGCTTGATGCCGCGATATACCCGGCCAAGCAGTCCCTGGTCGTAGTTAAAGTCCGTGGCCCGTTCGACGGCCAGAATGCTGTGTTCATCGACGGTAAAGCGGTGATACTCGTTGAATTGCAGCAGGCAGCGGGCATGGGTGAACGCGGGAATGATTTTCTCGAGCGCGCCCACTTCATGCAGTTGCCGGAGAAGCTTGCCGAGCCGGCCCGGCTGCGAAAGAAGTAGCAGGAATTGCTGCGCAACTTCGGGCGTCGGCTCGTCCGGCAGCTTTGCCACCGCTGAGCGCACCGTTTCCCAGGTCTCGGGGGCAATGCGTTTGTCCTGCAGGTTCGCGAGCACGCAGAGCTTAAGCACCTCGCTCAGGCTTTTGCGCAGCTTTTCCGTCCCGCGCCCCGTGCCGATGATCTCGCTGTAGGTGACCCGGTAGTCGCCTTCGACCTGGTGGCTGAAGAGCAGGCCGGCGATGCGCTTTCCGGTTTGGCCAGGGCGCCAGTTGTTAACCGACGCCCGGACGATGCTGCGCACGCGGCTGGTGTGACGGAAGTAGTCGCTCATGAAGCGTTCGACGGGAAGGATCGCCTCGGTCCCCTGGTAGCGATAGAGTTCCGCCAGGCGGACTTGCTCGTGACGATCGAGCACGTCATTGGGCTGACCGGCGTGAAAGTGCAACTCGTTGCGCAGTCGCAGCAGGAATTCGCTGGCCTCGCGTAACACGGCCTGGTCGGCTTTGCTGTACGCTCCCAACAGTTGCAAAGACGCTGGATCTGTCGTGCCGTGCAGGATGAAACCCAGCCAGCGGAGAAACTGCAGGTCTCGCAGACAACCGCTCGACCGTTTGATGTTGGGCTCCAGCAGATAGACGGTTTCCCCGTATTGCGATCTTTCGGTTCGCCGGGCTTCTTCGATGGCCTGATAAATACTCTTGGCCCGCTTGTGTGTTTCGCGCGTGAAGCGGTCGAAGAACGACTTGAAGAGCTTCTCGCCGCCGGCCAGCAGTCGCGATTCCATCAGCGTGGTGCAGACCGTGGCGTCCTGCGCCGCCAGGCGCAGGGCTTGCTGCGGCGTGCACAAGCTTTGCCCCAGTTCAAGCCGCACGTCCGACAGATCGCGGAGCAGGCGGCTGGCCAGGGGGGCGACGAGTTCCTCGGTGCCTGGGGCGTGCAGGATCATCAGATCGACGTCGGAAAACGGAGCCACGTCGCGGCGGCCAAATCCGCCATGGGCCACCAGCGCGACCTGCGAGCGAATCTCTTCCGAGTTTTCAGGCCAATGATCCTCGATCGCGCTCTCGTAGAGCTCGAGCACGACCTTGTCGAGAAGTTCGGCCAGGCGGGCGCAAACCTGAATGCCGGGCGAACCGGCTTCGTGCTGCTGGCGGATTTGCTGGCGGTCGGCGGCCAACCGCTCGCGCGCGGCCAACACGGAGGGCCGAAACGTAGGTATGGTCATGCGTCGTCGCTGGGTAGTCGCAAAGGCTGGTCTGGCGCGCTCCGCCAAGGTCGCGCTGAGCCCAAAAGCGTCGGGTAAGATCTATCTGTTCAAGCGTTACGTTCTAAATCGCCAGCTCGCCCGTCTCGCCGGTACGAATGCGAATTGTATTGTCCAGCGTGGAGACGAAGATCTTGCCGTCGCCGATCTGACCGGTTTGCGCCGTGCGCAGGATCGTGTCGAGCACCATTTGCAGGTTCTCGTCGGAAACGGCCACTTCGATCTTCACCTTGGGCACGAACTCCACCTTGTACTCGGTGCCGCGGTACATCTCGGTGTGTCCCTTTTGACGTCCGAAGCCCTTGACGTCGGTGATGGTCATGCCGTGAATGCCCTTGGCCGAGAGGGCATTCTTCACGTCCTCGAGCTTGAAGATACGAACGATCGCTTCCACTTTTTTCATGGGAGGATGCTTCCTTCGTGAAATAATCCGCCGCCGCGACCTGCACGAATCGTGCAGGTCGCGGTCGCGCGGCAATGACTGAATGAGGGGTCGCAGTCGGCCTCGAGCTCAAACCATGAACCCAGGCCCGCTACATGAAAATGTAGCCCTCTTCCCCGTGCTGAGTCAGGTCCAATCCCTGCAATTCTTCCTGGGTGGGCACGCGGAGTCCCATCGTCGCGTCGAGCAGCTTGAGCAGCACGAAGCTCGCCAGGGCGGCCACGACCCAGGTGATGGCCGTGGCGATGAGTTGCCCCTTGATCAGGGTCCCCCCCTCGATCAACCCCAGCGGCTCGCCGCCATTGAGGTCCTGGACGGCTCGGGTGGCAAATACGCCCGTCAGGATGGCGCCCAAAGTTCCCCCGACACCGTGCACGCCGAAGGCGTCGAGCGAGTCGTCGTACTTGAATGCCATCTTGAGGGATGTGCAGGCGAAATAGCACACCGCTCCGGCGGCCGCACCCATCGCCAGGGCCGGCATCGCCGTGACATAGCCAGCGGCGGGAGTGATGCAGACGAGGCCCGCCACCGCACCCGAACAGGCGCCCAGCAGAGTGGGTTTGCCGCGGAGGATCCATTCGAGCAGGGGCCAGGTAACGGCGCCAGCGGCGGCCGAAAAGTGAGTCGCGGCAAAGGCGCTGGCGGCAATCCCGTCGGCTGCCAGCGCGCTGCCGGCATTGAAGCCAAACCAGCCCACCCACAGCAGGGCCGCGCCCGCGGCGGTGTAAGTCAGGTTATGTGGCGGCATGGGTTCGGTGCCATAGCCGGCCCGCTTACCGATCACGAGGGCACAAATCAGCGCCGAGACGCCGGAGCTGATATGCACAACTGTGCCACCGGCGAAGTCGAGCGCGCCGCCGCCCCAGTTCTCGGCGTTCGGTACGTGGTAAGCGAGGATGCCGCCACCCCAGACCCAGTGAGCCAGCGGGCAATAGACGAACGTGCCCCAGAGGACCGAGAACACAACCATCGAACTGAACTTCATCCGCTCGGCAAACGCGCCGCAGATGAGGGCCGGCGTGATGATAAAGAACATGCCCTGAAAGAGCATGTGCGTCAGCAGCGGGATCCCAGTCGAGAACATCGGAATCTTCGGCCCGGCCTCGGTCCAATACGGCTCGACGTTTCGCATGAACAAGTAGGTGCCGTCGCCAATCCAGGGGCGTGTGCCGCCGAAGCAGAGTGAGTATCCGTAAATCGCCCAGATGACGGTCATCAGGCCCATCAAGAACACGCACTGCATCAGCACGCTGAGGATGTTCTTGCGGCGGACCAGCCCGCCGTAAAACATGGCAAGGCCAGGCGCCGTCATCATCAGCACGAGCGCCGACGAGATGAGCATCCAGGCGTTGTCGCCCCGCGAAAGCTCCGGCTCTTCGGCCGGCGTGGGGACAATCACCTCGGTCGGTTTCGCCGGCGGCGGAGCGTCCTGAGCAAGAGAAACTGCCGGCAGCAGGCCGACAAATAGAAATCCAGCGCATACCGCCGCCGCCAACATTCTTGGTCCACTCATCGCATATCTCTCCCAAGATGAATAGAAAGAAGTCCGCCTATGGCATTGAGTCGGTCCGCCTAAAACCAACAAAAGCCCCCTGATTCGATGCGTGGCAAACGAGCGTCACGCCCAAACATTGCGCTCGGCTGCTGCACCAACAAGCAGAAAGACTACCGGGCTGGTCCCAGTCCGTAAAGCCTGTCAGGCAGCAGGTAAGTGTCAGTCCGGAAGCAACGCCTGACTACGAGGGCTTCTGCCACGGCACGTCGGGCGAGCCGGCCGCACGGTTCGCGGCCCTGGCGAGCACGAACAAGAGATCGCTGAGCCGATTGAGATAGATCACCAGATCGGCGGCAACGGGCTGCGGTGAAGTTTGTACGAGCGACACGAGCCGCCGCTCGGCCCTGCGGCACACCGTGCGCGCCAGGTGCAAGTGCGCCGCGGCCGTCGTCCCACCGGGAAGGATGAATTGCCTGAGCGGCTCGAGTCCTGCTTCGTAGTCGTCGATGGCCGATTCGAGCGCCGCGATCTGAGTTGGCCCGACGAGCGCGGTTTGATGGGCCGTCGGGTCTGGGGTCGCGAGTTGAGCGCCCAGCGAAAACAGCTCGTTCTGGATGCGCTCGACAAGCCGATCCATCTCCGCCGGAAGTTCAAACGTTCGGGCAACGCCGAGCAGGCTGTTGAGTTCGTCGACGGTGCCGTAGGCCTCGATTCGGGCGTCGTTTTTTGCCACGCGCGGCCCGCCGAAGAGTCCGGTGTCGCCCTGGTCGCCAGTTTTGGTGTAGATCTTCATGGGATGGGTCGCGTCGATCGAGTCGGAAACGGATCGTAATTCCGCTGCAATCGTATCCTTTGCAGCCCGCGGACAATAGCCTTGCTGGTTGAAGCTGGCGAAGCCTGCCGCTCGGCAAGTGGCTGGATATAATGGGATAGCGGACGCGCGAGCCGCCGGGTCGCACGTTTGTTCCCGGCATGCCTGCCTCCTAACTTGCCATTCCCGACCTTTTCGATCCGCGGTGACTTCGCGAACCAGAAACTTTCAGGAGCATGAAATGCTGACTCGGTGCGCGCCGTTGGCCCTGGTGGCTGCGTTAATTCTCAGTTCGAACAGCTTCGCCGAGGAGTCAAAGGTCGAAGCCAAACATCTGGGCAATATCAAGCAGCTCACCTCTGGGATGGTCAAGGCCGGCGAGGGCTACTTCTCGCCAGATGGCAAGACGATCGTCTACCAGGCGGTACCCAAGGGCTATCCGTTCTACCAAATCTACAAGCAGCCGCTGGCCGGCGGTGAGCCACAACTGATCAGCACCGGCCGCGGCCGGACGACGTGCAGTTACTTCTCGCCGGATGGCAAGAAGATCCTGTTCGCTTCGAGCCATCTCGATCCGAACCTCTCGGAGACCGAAGAGAAGGAACGTAAGCAGCAGGCCGAAGACGCCGCGAGCGGACGCCGCCGGCGCTATTCGTGGGACTTCGACCCCTACACGGAAATCTTCGAAGGCGATCTGGACGGCAAGAATCTCAAGCGGCTGACCGACGCCAAGGGCTATGACGCCGAAGGGGCGTATTCGCCTGACGGCAAGCTGATCGCTTTCTGCAGCGACCGGGACGGCGATCCCGATCTGTACGTAATGAACTCCGACGGCACGGGCTTGCGTCAACTGACCAATGAGCCCGGCTACGATGGCGGGCCGTTCATCTCGCCGGACGGCAAGTGGGTGATCTACCGCACCGACCGCAAGCGGCCCGAGATGTTGCAGATTCACGCGATTGGCATCGACGGCAAGAACGACGTCGCGCTGACCGACAACATCGGCGTCAATTGGGCACCCTACTGGCATCCCACCAAGCCTTACATCATCTGGACCGGGGCGGATCACACCGATCCGAACGCCCGGCCGAACTACGATCTGTGGCTGATGAAGTACGACGTGAAAGACGGCAAGATCGTGCCGGGACCGGTCGAGCGAATCACGGATCATCCGGCGGCCGACGTGCTGCCGGTGTTTTCGCCAGACGGCAAGCAACTGATGTGGACGAGCAATCGCTCGGCGGACCACTCGAGCCAGCTCTATATCGCCGATCTGAATCTGCCGGAATAGGTTCCCTGATACCTACTTCGTCGAGACGACGCTGACTTTCAGTTGCCCCAATACCTGGGCGACCGAGAGGAAGCTGCTGTAGGCGCTCGCCCCTTCGAGGCTGGAGTCGTTCAGCTTGAGGTATGCGGCACTCGTACCGCCGCGGCCAATCGTGGCGTCGAGCGGAATCCACTGGCCGTCCAGGAATACCTCGGTCCACATGTGGTATCCGAACGCAGCGGCGGCCTCGACGTAGACCAGCCCGATTGCGACGCGCGAGGGGATGCCGTTGATGCGTGCCAGGGCCGCCAGCAGCACGGCATGCTCGGTGCAGTCGCCGGCGCGCGACTCGGCCACTTCAGCGGCGGTAGCGAATCCCTGCGAGAAGTCGTGCTGCTTCATCGCGCCATGCACGTACTGTTCCAAATTGATGGCGACTTTCGCCGGCGCAGTCGCATCTCCCTTGGCCTCGGCGGCCATCTGCTTAAGCCGCGCGTCCTCAAGCTGCAGGATGCTGTTTGCGGTCAAGTACTCGGCCGGAGCCCCCTCGTGGTTTTCCATACCATTGCGCTCCGCGAGCGGGCTGCGGCGGGTCACCGTGATCTCGGCTGTGTGCGGCCCGAGCGATCTCACCTTTTGCGTCAGTCCGTCGGCAAAGACCTCTGTCGGATCCGCATTGGCCAACTCCACGCGATAGACCACTTCTTGGCTTTGGTGAGGCTTGGCCAACGGTGGCTGGACTTTGACGAACAAATCCACACCCAGGTCGAGTTTGTCAGCTTCGCCGCCGGGTGCCTTGGCCAGTGCTTCGGTCGACCGAACGGAAAGCTGGTCGAGGGCCGTGACGTGCGACTTGAGGACTTCACCGGCAGCATCCAACCAGAGTGTTGCTGCCATGGCTTGCCCTGGCAGCCTCGAAACACTTTCCACGCGGAGCAGGCGAGTCTTGACGCCGAGAATCTCGGTTTCTTCGATCTCCTTCGCCGCGAGTTCCACGTCGGCCACCTGGTTGACCAGCGGCATCAGCATCCGCAACGACCGTTTCTCACCGGCCCTGAGCGGCTGACGGGCCAGAGAGTTCTCGACCGCGCGGAACCCACTGATGTCCGTGGACCAGGGCATGCTGCTGGCCTGCTTTTGTCCCTGCGTGGCGGTCGTGAGCTGGAGCTTGTCGCCCACGACCTTGCCGGTCACAACGGTTGGCACGGGGCCGAACGAAACCACGGTCTGAAACTCGATCAGCTTGCCGTCGGCGGTTTCCAGCGAGCTCATCTGCAAATCTTGTTTGGACGTCTGACCGAAGCGGGTGATTGACAGATGATTCAGCGATTCGGTTTGAATCAAGCTTTGCTCATCGCGCGTCACGGGGCGAACCATCGTCTGGCCGTAGCCAATCTTTGCGCCTTGCAGGTAGAAACTTTCCCAGATCGTCTCGGCGTGTTGTTGCTCCGCAGCGGTCGCTGAGGAGTGTGTCGAGTCGGACTCGGCGACAGGCTGGCAGCCGCTAAGTGCAAGGCACCAGGCGCACAGGAGCGCAAAAAAGTGTCCACCCGAGAGGAAATCGCGTTTTATCGACATGAGTGGCCGGCTTGGGTACAGGTGCGTAGAGATTGAAGGCGGTGCGGCAATCGCCGCTCACTTCTACCAAACAGATTCTATGCCTGGCGGTGCCGCCGATGCCACCCACGGGGTCTTGGCCAGACGAGGAGATGGCGCCAGGGATGGGAATAACTTGCCGCATGCCGCACGAGCAAGTTGGTGTGCTGGGGGGAGAAGAGGAGTCTGGTTGACCTTGCCGCAGGCAAACTTCGCATGTTCGGCAGGTCGTGCGCCAGGGAGGGGATGAAAACCCTGCGCTCGTGTGCCGCACCAGGGGCGGGCGCCAGGGCGTGGGTTAGATTTGTGGTGTCCCGGCTCCGCGGCAGAGGACACCCGGCTTTTCCCGCGGAAAGCGGCCGGAACCCTCTCGGCCCCACTCCTGCCAGCCATGGCAGGATGCGCGATTGTGACGTTTCTGCCGTCCGCCGGATGCGGACGAGAAAATCTTGCTGACGGCTCGCTGGGCAAAGACTGCACACGGGTCGGCGTAACCTATGTTTTCCTGAAGAGTTTTTGGTTAAACGCGAGATCCACGCGAAAACACCAAGCCAAACATCGATTCGCAAACGCTTCCGAGGTTTCGCCGATATGGGGTTCCTGAAGAAATTCTTCCGCAACGTGTTCCGCGACGAAGTCGCGCCACACACGACCAGCAGCTTCGACCGGCTCAGCAGCGATGAGCTCGAGGCTCATCTGGGCGTTTCGCGGTACGGCAAATTTGCCCTGACTGGCGCCGTGCGTCCGTCGTACGACTTGCAGGTCGTACCGTCGCAAGGCTATCGCCACGATGTCTACCGCGATGAGGAGAACCGTTCGAGCGTGCCGGTGCTAATGAGCGCCGCCTCTCGCGAGCATCTGTTTGAGGTGTTCATGGAGTTGCTCGACCCGCTGGGAGGCGTCGTGGACGTTGTGCTGGAAACCAGCCACGACCGCAACGCAAAAGGGCATGTCGACCTCTACCGAGAACACATCGACATGCCGGTGCTCAAGAGCACACTGTACGACTTTGAGGATCTGTTGGTGAACGACGGCTGCACGGGCATCGCCGTCTTGAACCCCGGCATTCCCCAGGAAGTGCAGTTTGACGAACACAAGCTGCTGATCGTCTATGGCGAAGACCTGGACGAATATGAGCAGATCTTGCAAGATCGCGACGTGCCGTGCAACGATCAAATGCGGTTTATCACCGAGGCTGAGCACGTGCATTCCTCGAGTGAGATGTACCGCCAGCAGTTCGAACAGCTCAAGATTCGTCTGGGCATCGACTCGCACTACGGCTAACAGCTAGCACGGCCGCCTGCCGAAAACCTATAGAGGCCGCGTTCTCACCCTGGGAGGACGCGGCCTCGCTTTATTCTGCTAGCAAGCTGTCGTGGCAAGCTGGGATGCCCTGATTGGCTGTCCCGCGGCGGTAACCGACCTTGCCGGGCAGATGGCTTTTCGGGACACTACCGCCCCATTTCTTCGCGACCAATCCCTTTCCGCATGAACTCGATGCACCGCGACAGGCCAAACCCGGGGCCGCTGTGGAGATTCGCGCTCGGGGTACGCGCTGACGATCGGCAAAGCCGGGGATTCCTGGCGATTGCAATGTTCGCCGTACTCACGTCGGTTTGTGGCTGCAACGCCTGGCAGCCGGCGACGTACAACCCGCCCGTGCTGTTTGGCGGCGATCCCGAGATCGTGCCTCAGGGCAACCCGCTGATTATTGGCAATATGGACCCCGACCTGGTGTGGGATCAGACGGTCGACGTTGTGGACGACTACTTTCGCGTCGAGCACGAAGAACGCGTGCGGGTCGTGGGCGATATCCTGACCGAGGGCTTCCTGGAGACCTATCCGCGCGGCGCCTCGACGATCTTCGAACCGTGGAACCACGACTCAGTCACGCCGTACCAGCGGTGGCACGCGACACTGCAATCGATGCGTCGGCGCGCCAAGGTGTACGTGATCCCGGTCGAAGGCGGATTTCAGGTCGACGTGCAGGTTTACAAGGAACTGGAAGACGTCGCCCGACCTGAAAGCGGCTCGATCAGCCTGGCGAATTCGCAGACCCTGCGTAACGACGATGCCTTGCAGCGGCTCACGAACCCCGTCGGCGGTCAAGAACCGACTCGGGGTTGGATCGGCATTGGTCGGGACACTGAACTGGAGCAGGTGATCCTGGCCGGCATTCAGGCCCGTACGGGCGGAACATTTGTGCCGGCTCCGCATCAGGTCGGTATGCCCGCGGAGGATTTGCCAGCGATGCCGGCGGAAGTACGGCCGACGATGCCCGAACCATTGCCGCCGACTGGCAGCGAGTTCTAAGTCGACGGATCGGCCGATCCGCCGTCGGGCTAGACCGGCATCTGCGGTGCGGCCACCGGCATATCGATGGTCACAGGCGGCGCGACTTCCGCCGTTTGCGCGACGGGCAGTTTCAGCGTGAAGGCGGTGCCTTTGCCGACGGTGCTTTCTACCCGAATGCGTCCCTGGTGGGCCTCGATCACGTCGCGACAGAATGAAAGCCCCAGGCCGGTGCCGCCTTTGCCGCTGGCGTCGGGCCCGCTCTTGGTTGTGTAGTATCGATCGAAGATGCGCGGGAGCTTATCGGCTGGAATCCCGGCCCCGCTGTCGCGCACCGTGAGATCGACCGTGCGATTGGCCAGATCGTGCACCAGGCGGACCCAGATCGTGCCGCCGCTAGGCATGGCCTGCCGGGCGTTCACGAGCAGGTTCATCAGCACCTGCTGGATCTGGTTTGAGTTGACCATCGCCTGGGGAACCGCCTGAAATTGTCTCTCGATGGTGACGCGATACTTCTGCATTTCGCGTTCGAGCAGCAGCAGCGAGTCATCGATCAGTTTCACGAGATCCGTCGGCTCGAACCCCTGCGGACGATTGCGGGCGAAGCCGAGGATGCCGTTGGTGATCTTCGCGGCGCGCTGGGCCGCGGTCATGATCTTGTCGAAGGCTTTGTCGCGCGTCGCGTCGTCGCGATGGCGCTGCCCCATCTTGGCATAGTTGATAATCGTGGTCAGCACGTTGTTGAATTCGTGCGTGGTGGTGCTGACCAGATCGCCCAGCGAGGTGAGCTTCTGAGCTTGCTGGAGCTGCTGCTTGAGAATCGCGACTTGCTCTTCGAGACTGGGAGCCTGAGGCGGTTTCGCTGGAGACATGCTGGCTTCCCAGGGGGTTCGCTGAAACTGAAGCAACATGCGCGCGGGGAAAGAAACGTCGCGGGCTGCTTGGCCCGCTTACCCAATCGCGCCCGTTCTGCCGCTTTGCCGTGCCCGCGTGTCCGGACTCTTTATGCCCGTAGCAGTTAGAGCATTTTGAGGATATCGTCGCTCTCCGCTGGGCAACTAAAACGCAAGCCACTATAATCCCGGCCTAATGCTGCCGATCAGTAACAAAGAGTTCGGCACCCCGCAGGCGCGCTAGTCGCCTGCTAGCAGATGCAAGCAAGGAAGCGTGCAATGCATACGGTCGAATTGCTCGACGAAGCCATCTCGCTGGCCACGAAGGCCGGATTTCAGGTTCGGCAGGACTGGTTCGGTGGTAGTGCTGCTGGAGCCTGCGAGCTAAAGGGGCAGAAGTGGCTGTTTCTGGACCTGTCGCTTAGTCCCCACGAGCAACTCAGCCAGGTCCTGGAAGCCCTGCGTGGATTGCCCGCAATTCCTGAGTTAACACCAAGCCCGGCGTTGCGCGGCATGCTTAGCCCGCGCATGGCAGCTTAGGCAGACACCGACTCGCGGTACAGCCCGGCCGTTTCAATGTACCGCTCCACGCCGCGTGGCGTCCGGTAGCGAATGCTCCGGCCTTCAGCGACCCGCCGGCGGATGTCCGTCGAGCTGAGATCAATCCGCGGCATGTCGACGCGATGCTGGCGGATGACTTCCAGTCGCGCAGGCTCGACGAAGCTTTCCAACAGCGAGAAATCGACAGATTGGTCCGCCGGCCCGGTCAGCAGCGTTCTTGTGACGAATACCGGAATCGCGAGCTGGCAGATTCGCTCCGGCGATCGCCAGGTGTGCAGGTCGCGAAGCGAGTCGGCTCCCATCAGAAAGAACAGTTCGCGCGCGGAATCCTCTGTCAGAAAATGCTCGAGCGTGTCGACGGTGTAGCTGACGCCGCCGCGTTCAACCTCGTACGGACAGACCTCGAAGTACTGCTGGCCGCCGATCGCCAACTTGAGCATGTCGATCCGGGCGGAAGCCGGCGCAAGAGCCACTTTTTGCTTGTGGGGCGGCAGCGCTGCCGGCATGAACCACACCGAATCAAGCGCGAGCTGTTCGCGGCAGCTCTCGGCCAGCAGCAAGTGCCCGTAGTGAACAGGGTCAAAGGTTCCGCCGAAGATCCCGAGCCGCATAAGCCGTCCTGCTCCGAGGGGAAAACGCTTGCCGTGGGGCGTGAAGATCCCGATACTATGTATATGTACTGGTGTTCAGTAATTGTCTGCCGGCAAGGTTATCGTAGCCTGTTCGCCTGCGGCTGACCAACCAAACCGAACTCGCCTTGCCCGTTGCCTCGCGTGAAAGAGCAGCAGAACCTTTTTGAGCTTGAGCCCGCTCCGTGGGAGCAGGATGACGCTGCCGAGCAGCTTGTAGCAAGTGTCGTCTTTCCGACGGGGCCGGAGGGGCCGTTCGACTATCGTGTGCCCGAAGAGCTGCGCGGCAAGCTCGCCGCAGGGATGCGCGTTCGGGCGCCCTTTGGGGCAGGCAATCGGCTGGCGATTGGCTACTGCGTGCGGGTGGAAGGAAAACAGGAGCTGCGACGCCGACTCAAGGCCTTGCACGACCTGCCGGACGAACGGCCGCTGCTTACACCTTCGATGCTGCGGCTGACCGGCTGGATGGCCGAGCACTACCTGTGCCCCTGGGGGCAGGTGCTCGAAGCGGTACTGCCGGCAGGAGTTCGAGCCGCGGCGGGGACGCGGATGACGCAGTTTGTGAAGCTGCCTAACCAGGTGGCCGCGCGGTTGCCGACGCTCAAGTTGTCGCCCAAGCAAAGACGAATCGTCTCTTACCTGGCGGGCCAGGCCGAGGGGCTGCCGATCGCGCAGGTGGCGGCCGCCGCTGAGTGCACGTTCGGCCCGATTCAGAACCTCGCGAAGAAGGGATTGCTTGAACTCGAAATGCGGCGGTTCGACGCCGCTCGAATGCCCGCGGCCCTGCGCATGCCGACGGCCGAACACCTCGAGCTCAACGATGACCAGCGTGCGGCGCTCGACGCGATTCTGCGGGCGCTCAATGAACGCCGGCACGAGACGCTACTCATGCACGGAGTAACCGGCAGTGGCAAGACCGAGGTTTACATCCAGGCCATCGACGAGGTGCTCAGGTTCGGCCGGCAGGCGATCGTGCTCGTGCCGGAAATCAGCCTGACGCCGCAGACCGAATCTCGCTTCCGCAGCCGCTTTGGCAGCGTGTCGGTGCTGCACAGTCACTTGCGAGACACCGAGCGACGTCGGCATTGGGAGCAGATCGCCAGTGGCGAGATCAGCGTCGTGGTCGGAGCACGCAGCGCCATCTTCGCGCCGGTCCCGAACCTGGGTCTGGTAATTCTGGACGAAGAGCACGAGTCGACGTTCAAGCAGGACGTGGCTCCCCGATATCACGCGCGTGACGTGGCGTTGCAACGTACCCAGGCCGAGAACGTGCCGCTGGTGCTTGGCTCGGCCACGCCCTCGCTCGAAAGCTGGCATCGCACGAAGATCGGCGAGTTCCGGTTGATCTCGATGCCTCGCCGGGTGTTTAATCGCCCGCTGCCGGGCGTGGGCACGATCGACCTGCGGACCGAATTTCAGGACCGGCGAAATCGCGGCGCCGTGAGCCGACAATTGCGATTCGCGATGGCGGCTGCCCTCAAGGACGGCGGCCAAGTGATCCTGCTGCTCAATCGCCGCGGCTTTTCGACACACATCCAGTGCCCTTCCTGCGGAATGGTGCTCGAATGTCCGCACTGTGCCATCGCGCTCACGCATCACATGACCGGACAGGTCGCGCTGTGCCACTACTGCGACTACCAGGTTGCCGCGCCCACAGAATGCCCCGATTGCAAATTTGCGGGCATCCACTACCGCGGACTGGGTACGCAACGGCTCGAGGCCGAGGTGAAGGCCCGGTTTCCCGACTATGCCTGTCTGCGGATGGACACCGACACGATGCAAAAGCACGGCGCGCACGAGGCCGCGCTCAAGCGCTTCCATGACGGCGAGATTCGGATCCTGGTGGGCACGCAGATGATCGCCAAGGGGCTCGATTTCCCGAACGTCACGCTGGTGGGTGTGATCAACGCCGACACAGCGCTGCACATTCCCGACTTCAGGGCCTCGGAACGGACGTTTCAATTGGTGACGCAAGTGGCCGGACGCACGGGGCGCGGCGACCGTGGCGGCCGCGTGCTCGTGCAAACGTTCAATCCCGAACATGCTGCGATTCAAGCCGCCGTGCGGCACGACTACGAGACGTTCGCCGCCGGGGAACTTCCCCCACGGGAGGAGCACGGCTATCCGCCGTTCGCAAGTTTGATCCGGCTGGTCGTGCGTGGGCCATCGGAGCTGCAGACCGAGAGCTTCGCCGAGGAGTTGGCGGACCGGGTGCGCGAGGCGTTGGCCGGCGATCCGGCAGATGGCCTGGCGCTCCCGCCCGACGTTGCAACTCCGGCAATTGCCGATGATTTGATCCCGGTCGTTCCGATGAATCCGGCGCACGACCCGCGTGTGCTGGGGCCGGCGCCCGCGCCGATCTCGAAGCTGCGCGGAAACTTCCGCTTTCACATCCAGGTACATGGACCCGATGATGTTCAGCTTCGCCGCGCGGTACGCGACGCGTCCGATCGACTGAAGGCGCCCGAGGGGGTGCAGTGGATCGCGGATGTCGATCCGGTGGACATGCTGTAGGAAGCAACCGCGGTCGCCGGCGTCAGTCCATGCTCGCCTGGCCGAGAAGCTTCCTGAGCGCGGTCATCGCGATCTCGCCAAATTGCCGCGGCGGAATTCGCCAGATCTGCGGATTCATCAGCTCGATCGAGACATGGCCGCGATAGTCGATCTCCGTGAGCCGCGCGAGCAGCGCCGCCATCGGAATGTCACCGTCGCCGGGCAGGATTCGTTCGCCGTCGGCGGCGAATTCGCGAGCCGCGCCCGACAGATCGCACAGTTGGACGTGAAACAGGTTCTCAGCACTCAGGTAGCCGAGATCCTCGGTCTTGCTCGGCCCGACGTAGTAGTGAAACGCGTCGAGGCAGATCCCCAGGTGTGGGCTGCCGACCTCCGCGACGACGGCCACGGCGGTTTGCAAGTTGTTGATGAACGCGGACCGAGCCTGGAACTCGAGCGCCAGCCGCATGCCGAAACGACCAGCCGTCTGAGCAGCCTGGGTGAGCGACACTTGCACGCGGTCGAGGTCCTGCTGCGTGAGGGGCCCATTTACGTCGGCGGCGAGGACCAGCGTTCCGATCGACAGGTCTCGGCATTGCGCGAGGCGGTTTTCGAAAGCCTCCCAATGGACTTTGCGAGCCTCGCCCTGGCTAGTGAGCAGGCCACCTTGAAAGCTGGCGACCGGCGCGGCCAGATTGTGCTCGGCCAACAGCTTGCGAACATCCTCGAGCGAGTGCTTTTCCAGATACTGATCGAGCTTGCCAAGCCAAATCTCGACTGCGCCGCACTTGCCAGCGGCGTACTCCGTCACGTCGTCGGCAAACGAGGCTTCGAGCGTCGAGACTTGGGCGAGGCAGGGCTTCATCGTCGATCCAACATGTCCTCTCGAAGCATCACTCAATGCCCGCGCCGCCGGATTCGATGAGCCGGGCGATCTCCTCGACGCACTCGTCGACTTTCACGCGCCACTGTTTGAGCGAGTCGCGATCGCGGACCGTGACCGTCTGATCCGCGAGCGTTTGGCCGTCGACCGTGATGCAGTACGGCGTGCCGGCTTCGTCCTGACGACGATAACGGCGGCCCACGGCCCCCTTCTCGTCGTAGAACGCGTTGAACCGCTTCTTCAGGGCCTTGTAGATATCCTGAGCCACCTCGGGCATCCCGTCTTTCTTGACCAGCGGGAAAACGGCCGCCTTGATCGGGGCGAGCCGCGGGTGAAGCTTCATCACCACGCGCGACTGCATCTTGCCGTTTTCGTCCGGCGCTTCGTCCTCGGTGTAGGCCTGGCACATGAATGCCAGCGTGGCCCGATCAGCGCCGGCCGAAGGCTCGATCACGTGCGGAATGTACCGCTCATTCGTGATGTCGTCGCGGTAGCTGAGGTCCTTGCCGCTGCCGCGATGCCGCGGCTTGCCGTCTTCATCCTGTTCGACGACTAGTTCGTCTCCCTTGCGGACGAGTTTTCCTTCCATATGGCTGCGGAGGTCGAAGTCGCCGCGATGCGCGATGCCCTCCAACTCGCCGAACTCGCCCGGCGGCAGGAACGGGAAGGCATACTCGATGTCGGCAGTGCCGACGGAATAGTGGCTCAATTCATCTTTATCGTGATCGCGCAACCGCAATCGATCGCCCGCCAGGCCCAGCTTCAGGTACCAGGCGTAGCGGCGGTCTCGCCAGAACCTGTACCACTCGGGCGACGCCTGCGGATGGCAAAAGAACTCGATCTCCATTTGTTCAAACTCGCGCGAGCGAAACGTGAAGTTGCGCGGCGTGATCTCGTTGCGAAAGCTTTTGCCCATCTGGGCGATCCCGAACGGTACGCGGACGCGGCTGCTGTCGAGCACGTTCTTGAAGTTAACGAAGATGCCTTGGGCCGTTTCAGGCCTAAGGAAAGCCGCGCCTTCTTCGCCAGAGAGTGCCCCGACGTAAGTCTTGAACATCAGGTTGAATTCGCGCGGCTCGGTGAGCGTGCCGATCTCTTTGGCGTCGGGGCCCAGCACGTGCTGAAATTCGCTCACTTTCGTCAGCGAGACGATTGGACCCTGCCACTGGAGTTGCTCAGCGTCCTTCGTGCGGAGATTGAAGAACTTCAAGGCCCGCTGCTGTGTCTCACCAATCGCGTCGTCGCCGCCAAGTTGCGTCGCGACGAAGATCCGCTTGCCCTTGGCTTCGACCCAGCGGCCGTTCACCTGGTCGTGGCGGTAACGCTTCTTCGACTCGCGGCAATCGACCATGTAGTCGTGGAACAGGTCGTAATGTCCCGAGCACTTCCAGACCTGTGGGTGCATGATGATCGTGCAGTCCAGGCCGGTCATCTCGAACGGCTCGGGCGCACCGGGCAGCGTGTCGATGTCGTCGTGGCCGCGCACCATGTCCTGCCACCAGGCTTCGCGGACGTTACGCTTCAGTTCCACGCCCAGCGGGCCGTAATCCCAGAAGCCGTTCAGGCCTCCGTAGATTTCGCTCGACTGGAAGAGAAACCCACGCCGCTTGCACAACGAAACCAGCTTGTCCATGTCCATGGCTGGAGAATGCCCTCGAAACCGCCAAAAAAGTTCGCAGGAAGGAATCTCAAAGTGTACTGCGCGGGGCAGGGGGGCGACTAGCCCGCGCCCGAGTCGCCCCGCGGCGCTCGATGTGCTAAATTGTGAAGCTACCTAGGTACATCCAGGGGACACGAATCGCCATGCTGTACATCAACGTCCTGCTCACGGTCCAGGATCGAGGCAACATCGAAACGGTGAAGGATCTGCTGCTCGAGGCGGCGAAACTTTCACGGGCCGAGCCCGGCTGTGCTCGGTTCGACGTCTATCACTCGACGGCCGACGAATCCGTGTTCCTATTGAACGAGCACTGGGATTCGCAGGAAGCCCTGGATGGCCATCGCAAAGGTGTCCCGTACACGCAGATTTATCAGCCGAAAGTGATGCCGCTGGTGGTGCGGGTGGGACATCCTTCGAAGCTGCTGTGAACCTGAGCGGCGGTGGCAGCGTCGAATCAACGAAGATTTCCCAGGGAAAGCATCCCTGGGGTTCGCAAGCGGATGGGTACCGAAAGGGACAGTGGCGACCCCGCCTTGCCGCAAATCCCTCCGCGACCGACAATACAGCGTTCCGCCACCGCCGCGGACTTTTATTCCAGGGCCAAAGCAGCCACAAAGTAGCATGTCAAAAACCGCAAGTTCGCACGTTCCTGACGCCGCCGGCCGCTTTGGCGCCTTTGGTGGACGCTATGTTCCCGAGACGCTCATGCGGGCGCTCGACGAGCTGGCGGCCGAATATGAGAAAGCTCGCGTCGATGCATCATTTCAGGCGGAATTGGACGATCTGTATCGCAACTATGTCGGCCGGCCTTCGCCGCTCTATCATGCCCGCCGCTTGAGTAAGGAAACCGGCGGGGCACAGATCTACCTCAAACGAGAGGACCTGAATCACACCGGCGCCCACAAGATCAACAACACGCTCGGTCAGGCGCTGCTCACGATCCGCATGGGCAAGAAGCGAGTGATCGCCGAGACGGGCGCAGGCCAGCACGGTGTGGCCACGGCGACGGCTTGTGCCCGGTTCGGACTCGATTGCGTGGTTTACATGGGCGAAGAGGACATTCGCCGCCAGCAGCCAAACGTGTTCAGCATGAAGCTGCTCGGTGCCGAGGTGCGGCCCGTCTCGACCGGCTCGCGCACCCTGCGCGACGCGATCAACGAGGCGATGCGCGAGTGGATGTCGAGCGTGGAAACCACGCACTACATTCTCGGCTCCGTGGTCGGACCGCATCCGTTTCCGGTCATCGTGCGCGATTTTCAGTCGGTCATCGGCTACGAGACGATCGAACAGTCTCGACATCAGCTCGGTCGCCTGCCTGATCTGGTCGTGGCATCCGTGGGTGGAGGTAGCAACGCGGCCGGCATGTTCTATCCGTTCGTAGAGGAAGAAGGCGTCGAACTCGTCGGAGTTGAGGCGGGCGGACGCTCGGCCGAAGCCGGTCAGCACGCTTCACCGCTTTCCTACGGCCAGCCTGGTGTGCTGCACGGCAGTTTCAGCTATGTGATGCAGGACGAAGACGGCCAGACGTGCGACGTGCATTCGATCTCGGCGGGTCTCGACTACCCGGGCGTCGGCCCCGAGCACAGCTACTGGAAAGACACCGGCCGGGTGCGATATACCTACTGCCGCGACGACGAGGCCCTGAACGCCTTTGGAATGCTCGCACGCACCGAGGGCATCCTGCCCGCGCTCGAAAGCTCGCACGCGGTGGCCAAGGCGGTTGAGCTGGCCAAAGGCCGCAGCGTGGAGGACGTGATCGTCGTGTGCCTCTCGGGCCGTGGCGACAAAGACGCGGCCGAGATCGCCCGGCTGACCGGAGCGTCGAAGTAAAGTCTGTTTTTGCCGGAAAGTAAGCCCCTTCAGAATCATCCATGTCGAAGATCGACCAGCTATTCAAGACCCTTCGTAGCGCCGGCCAGAAGGCCTTCATGCCGTTCGTGACGGCGGGCGATCCCGACCTGGAATTCACCGCCGCGGTGATCAAGGAGCTCGACGCGCGCGGCAGTCACCTCTGTGAGCTGGGAATTCCCTACAGCGACCCGATCGCCGACGGCCCGGTAATTCAAGCGTCGTACTCACGGGCGCTCGACAAGAAGGTGAAGCTCGCCCAGATTCTTTCGATGCTGGGAGGTGTGTCCGGCCAGGTTAAGGCCCCGATCGTGACGATGGTCAGCTACGCGATTATCTTGCGGCACGGGCTGGCCAAATATGTCGAGGACGCGCAAAAGGCCGGTGCTGCGGGGGCAATCGTTCCCGACCTGCCAGCCGATGAAGCCCGCGAGCTGTCAGCCATCTGCAAGACGGCGGACTTTAGCCTCGTGCAACTGGTCACTCCGACCACGCCGCGCGAGCGAGCCCTCAAGATTGCCGAGAGTTCGAGCGGTTTCCTGTATTACGTCTCGGTAGCCGGCATCACCGGCGAGCGGACCGAGCTGCCGCGCGACCTGATTGAAAACGTCGGCTGGCTGCGCGAGCAGACGCCGCTGCCGATCTGTATCGGCTTCGGCATCAGTCAGCCCGAGCACGTGAAGCGATTGGCCCCGGTAGCCGACGGCCTGATCGTGGGCTCGGCGATCGTCCGCCGCGTAGCCGAAGCAGGCAGTAAGCCGCGCGAGGCGGTGCTCAAAGACATCGGCGAGTACGTCAGTACGCTGCTGAAGGCGCTGAACGGCTAGAACTCCACCTGCGTCACACCTTCACCGAGTCATCTCGCGGACGCGGATCGAAGGTGAGTTCGGCGTCGTCGACTCGGATGACGACCTCCTGCCTTAGCGAAGTCACCGGCGCATCGGGCCGCTGCTCGACGATCACGGCCACGCCAACGCCGCGGCTGGTTTCCATCGCACCTGCGTCCTGGCTGCGAAGATTGGCGGTTACGGTGAACCGCTCATTGGTCGGCTTGTCGTCAGGTGACCACTGGGGCGTGAACTCCGTCGAGGCGAACTCTCGGTGCTGGGTATGGTTCTTTTCCAGGTCGAGGAAGCCGAAGATCACCAGCCGGCAACTGTGGCTCTGCAGGAATGACTGCACGGCTTCGCTATCTACGCCGCTTGCGGAGACATGCACGGAGAAAGTAAATCGACCCGCTCGTGGGCTGCGGACTTCCTGCGAGAGCATGGCGCGGGTGCGTGGCGGAGCCCCTGGGGTGAATTGAATGGCCACGTGACTGGCGCCGCCGCGCGCGCTGGCTGAATCGCTTGCGAGCTTTACGGTGAGCGACGTGGTGCCATCGGCGGCGAGCGGCGAGGCTTGCCACGACTTCATGCGAGTTTTCGTGCCATGCGCAACAAGCGGCTCGCCGCTTTCGAAGTCGGTATCGACAATTTGTCGTTTGTCGTAAGGCGGCACCAGTCGCTCGTCGCCACCTGGCTCACTGCGAGCAAGCGTAACCGGCTGCGAGCCGAGCAGTGTCCACAGTGGATCGCCGTGCGTGACGGGTAGCGGGCGGCCGGTGCGATCGGGGAACGTCGCGCCCTCAGGAACACCGAGCAGGTGGAAGACCGTCGCGGTCAACTGCTGCGGTTCGACACGCTGCGAAGCCGGATAGCCGCCGGTCTTGTCACTGGAACCGTAAACCTGACCGCCGGCGATGCCCGCCCCGGCGAGTGCACAACTGAAGACGTGTCCCCAGTGATCGCGGCCACCGAACTGGTTGATCTTCGGCGTGCGGCCGAATTCGCCAATCGCCACGACCAGTGTTTCGTCCAGCAGCCCTCGCTGATCCAGATCTTCAATCAAGGCCGAATAGGCCACGTCGAACATCGGGCAGAGCGCATCCTGCAACCGGTCCGCGTTCTGTGCGTGCGTGTCCCACATCGGGTTGTCGACGGCCGTGTCGCCCGGCTCGCGGGGCCAGTTCACGTGCACCAGCCGCACTCCTGCCTCGACGAGTCGCCGGGCGAGCAGCACGCACTGGCCAAAGCGGTTCTTGCCGTAGCGCTCGCGCACTTGCTCGGGTTCGTCGCGCACGCGAAACGCATCGCGAGCTCCGCCCGAAGCCAACAGCCCAAACGCCGCATGGCGAATCTCGTCGTAGTTCTGCATGGCGGCGGTCTGTTCGGCCCGGTCGAGGTGCCGTCCAACCTGCTCGAAGAGCGACAGCCTGCCTTCAAGCCTTAGCGGCGAAATCCCCTCGGGAAGCGAGAGGCCTTCAATCTGGTAATTCTCGTCCGAGGGGTCGCCGATAAAGCGGTCGGGATCCCACTGCGCTCCGAGAAATCCGCCGGTCTGGCCCGCCGGCCGAACGTTGTCGTTCAGCCGCATGATGTCCGGAATCCACACACTAGAGAGGGCCGGCACGCGCTCGCTGGGCTTGAGCATCTTCACCACCGAGCCAAAGTAGGGCCAATCGCTCGGCTTGATTTCTCGGGCCGTGGCGCCGGGATACTTGTTGCCGGTGAGCACCCAATAGCCGCTGGTGTCGTGCGTGTTGTCGTCAGTCGACAGCGACCGGACGACGGCCAGCTTGTGGGCCAATCGTGCGGTGCGCGGCAATAGTTCACAGAACTGAATGCCTGGGACACTGGTGGAAATCGGATTGAACGGCCCTCGAATCTCGACGGGGGCATCCGGCTTGGGATCGAACGTTTCGTGTTGCGGCGGTCCGCCCTGCAGCCAGAGGTAAATCACGTTCTTTGCCCGGCCGAACGTGGGATTCGGCGAGCTCGTTGCCGCCTGAACCTGGCCCCTGAGCAAGGCCGGCAGTGAAAGCCCCAGCAAATTCAGCCCACCAATCCGCATCAGTTCGCGGCGTGTGATCCGATCGCAAAGCGAGTAGGGCCGATCATCAAGCGAGAACATCCAAGTGTCTCCGCTGGGCGGGGGCAGGGGGGGGCGCCCGACAGTATAGCAACGCTTCCCGTGTCTTTCCGCCAAAAATCACTGAACTTGACCCGCCCGGGAGCGCCGACTTTAATGCAATAGAGAGGCGGACATTTGCCGTACTGGACTTGTTCGACGTCGGAATGGAAGGGGTGGTCCATGACTGCCAATCGCCCTCGGGCCCCGTTGCGTGACTACTTCGCCGGCATTGCGGAGTATGCCTTTCAAACTCGGGTCGGAATCGCCGATCCCCCGCTGATCGACTACATCAGCGACTTGCTGATCCGGTTCATTCGGGCCGACAGCCTTTATAACGTTCGCGATCTCGGCGGCCGACGGATCGGCGAAGTAGCCCTGATGATGGCCGAGGCCGAAGCCCGGATCGGTGAAGCCCGCCGCGAAGTGCATCGGCACATTGGCGATTTCACGCTGTTTTGGGCGGGCGTGTATCCCGAGGCACTGGGTTGCCAGCGCGATCAGCCCACGGAGAAGCAGTCGCAATTCATCGACTACTGCACGCACGGCAAGCGGGCCTACCAGATCGCCAGCACGATACCGGCTGAGGATGAAAAGGTCCGCCGCGAATTGCTCCAGCGTCTGAGCGAGGAGTTCGAACTGTGCGCCTTCGGGCTCAGCGAAGCTCGCAAGGAATGGGAACGCCGCGACGGGGGCGGGCTGGTCGTGATCGACTGAGTGCCATCCCTGGACGGTTGGGATCACCAGCTTGACCCGCGCAGCGTAGAGTAGTCATACTGGCCGCGTCGAATTCATCGGTCGCCGCGTGTCCCCAGGACCCATTCGCGATGGGAAGTCGCTCGCTTCAGCTCGGCTGCGCGGACTTTCGCCACACGACACGGCGCGAGGCGCTGAAAATCGGCGCGATCGGCCTCGCCGGACTCACGCTGCCACGATTGCTCGCTGCGGCCGAAGCGTCCGGTGCGAAGCCGCGGGCGAAGAGCATCTTGTTCTATCACCATTACGGCGCGCCGAGCCACATCGACTCGTTCGATCCCAAGCCCGACGCGCCTGCGGAAGTCCGCGGCGAGTTTGGCACGATCGGCACCAGCGCTGCGGGCTTTTACGTCTCGGACATCATGCCGCAGATTGCCAAGGTCACTGATCGGCTGTGCGTCGTGCGGACGATGAATCACAAGACGAGCAATCATAATCCGGCGGTCTATCTTACGATCACTGGTCGGACAGGCGAGCGCGACCAGGTGCAAGTCGGCGCGACCAATAGCGACTGGCCGCACTATGGCGCAGTGCTGGCGAAGATTGCCCCCGGATCTGGCACGCTGCCGGTTTCGGTCCAGGTACCCCATCGGGCGTACGACCAGGTTTATACCTGTCCCGGTCAAACGGGCGGCATGCTGGGAGCGAAGTACGATCCCCTGATTGTCGAGCGCGATCCCAGCCAGCCAAACTTCGAGGTCGCCGAACTGAGCCTGCGGGTGGACGCCCAGCGACTGGACGATCGCCGGCGGCTGCTCGCGAGCATCGACGGGCAATTGCAAGGCCTGGAAAGCTCGGCCGCTATGCACTCGCGCGACCAGTTCTACGAGCGATCTTTCTCGCTTCTAGGGTCCGCCGATGCCAAGCGGGCATTCGACCTCTCGCAAGAAAGCGACAAGCTGCGTGATCGTTACGGCCGGCATAAGAGCGGCCAGAGCCTGTTGCTGGCCCGCAGGCTGATCGAAGCCGGCGTGACGCTGGTGACCTGCTTCAGCGGCTCGAACCCCGGCGACGGCTGGGACACGCACAGCGACAACTTCGGCCGGATGAAGAAAACGCTGATGCCGCCCGAGGATCAGGCATTCTCGGCGTTGATTGAAGACATGGACCAGCGCGGCCTGCTGGACGAGACGCTGGTCGTGTGGTCGGGCGAGTTCGGGCGCAAGCCGCAGATTGGCCAGCCGAACCCGCTCACCAACAACATCGGCCCCGGCGGGCGCGATCACTGGACGAGCACGTATTCCATCGTTCTAGCCGGTGCGGGAGTCAAGCGCGGTTTTGTTTACAGCAACAGTGATCGCATCGGGGCCTATCCCGTCGGAACGCCCCATACGCCGGGCGATCTGGCTGCGACATTGTTCTGGGCGCTGGGGCTCGATCCCGCGACCGAGATTCACGACCGACTGGGTCGGCCGTTCAAGATTGCCGAAGGCAAGCCGATGACCGGCATTTTTTCCTGAGCGATCGCGCGGCTAGGTTTCCAGCGCGGTGCGAGCGGGAGATTCGACAAGTTCTTTCTGCTTCGAGGCTGCCGCGTGCGGCTGCGGCGGCGAGTTGGCCATGCCGACAAGCTCCGGCTGCGGAGCACGGCTGCCGAACAGCTTCGACATATCGTCAAAGATCGAATAGATCACCGGCGTAGCCAGCAGCGTGAGCAGCAGCGAAAGCGTCTGCCCGCCGACCGCCAGTACGGCGATCGAACGGCGCTCCTCGGCACCGGGCCCGGCAGCGATCAAGAGCGGCAACAAACCAGCCACGAAGCTAATCGTGGTCATCAAAATCGGCCGCAGCCGGTCGCGGTTTGCCTCGATAATGGCCGTCAGGCGATCCATTCCGGCCGCGCGAAGCTGGTTTGTGTGATCGACCTGCAAGATCGAGTTCTTCTTCACCACACCGAACAGCACCAGGATCCCAAGCGCCGAATAAAGGTTCAGCGTTTCGCCACCAATCAGGAGACTGATCAGGCCAAACGGAATTGCCAGCGGCAACGAAATCAGGATCGTGAGCGGGTGCACGAGGTGTTCGAACTGCGCGGCCAGGATCAGGTACATGAAGATGAACGAGAGGGCGAATGTCCAGCCAAAGTCCTGAAACGTGCGTTCCAGCTCTTTGCCGCTTCCAGCGATGCTCGTGGCATAGCCGGCTGGCATGTTCATGGCGTCGGCTTCGCGCTGCACCGCAGCCAACTGATCGGCCAACGCTGCGCCCGGGGCGAGGTTCGCCCGCACGGCCGCCATCCGCGAGCGGTTCAGTCGATCGATGCGGGGCGAGGTTTCTTGATCGGTGAAGCGCACCACATTGTCGAGTCGCGTGAGCGTTTGCCCGCCCAGGGCGGATTCCATGGAGGCCGAACGTGTTGAAGGGACACTACCCGTGGCCGTCATCGGTGTCGTGCGAACGTAAAGTTGGCTGATCGCATCGCGGCTGCCACGATCGATGCCGACCAGGCGCAACTCGACGTCGTAGGTGTCGTCGGCCGAAGAATCGTGATAGCGCGATACTCGATCGTCGCCACCCACGGCAATCCGCAGCGTTTCGGCAATCTCGTGTACTTCGACACCCAGCGATGCCGCCCGTTCGCGGTCAATCTCGACGCGGAGCTCGGGCTTATCCATCCGCAGCGTGGTTTGCGTGTCCACGATGCCCGGCAGTTTTGCAATCCGCTCTCGCAGCTCTTCGCTTAAGCGGGCCAGGGTTTCGATCTCCGGCCCTTCGATCACAAAATCGATGTCGACCGGGGCCCCTTGTCGCAAGCTGGTGAGATTTCGCACCGAGACCTGCAAGTCTTTGAATCGCTGCAGGCGGCCGCGAGCGGTGACCATCACATCGCGCTGCGAGTAGTTACCCTCCCAGGCTTTGCGTGGACTGCCGGCCAGGATGGCATGCCACAACCGCGTGAAACTGAAGGAGCGGGTCTCAATGTCCTCAATCTGCACATAGATATCCGCCTGGTTGACGGCGCCGCCGCTGCGACTGCCAACCGCGGTGAGCAGGTACACGACTCCGGGAATCTCCTTAAGTTCGGCCTCGACAGAACGCAGCGTGTCGTCCATGGCCGAAAGTGTGGCGCCCTCTGGCGCCGTGATGCGCACTTCGAACTCGGATTCGTCGACGTTCGTCGGCACGTAGTCCTGTGAGACCGAATAGTACAGCGGAACATTGAGTGCCATCACGGCGAGGGCCAACCCCGCCACCAGCCAGCGGAAGCGCATTGCCATCCGCAACAACCCGACATAGGCCGATTCGAGATAGTGATACAGCCCGCTGCGCGAGGCGCTCTTGTGATCCGCCTTCGCTTGATCTCGATGCAGCAGGCGTGAACACATCATGGGCGTCAGCGAGAAGCTGATCAGCATCGAGACCATGATCGCCACGACGGCCGTGACGCCAAACTGATAGAGCATTCGCCCCGTCACGCTGGACAAAAAGGAAACGGGGAGAAATACGACCACCAACGAAAGCGTGGTGGCCAGCACGGCCAGGCCGATCTCGCGGGTTCCTTCGATGGCCGCCTGCATAGGCGGCATGCCCTTTTCTTCGATAAAGCGGAACACGTTTTCCAGCACGACGATGGCGTCGTCGATTACCACGCCCACCATCAGCACCAGGGCCAGCATCGTGACGTTGTTGAGCGTGAAATCCAGGAATCGCATCACCGCGAACGTCGCGATTACCGAACTGGGAATTGCCACGGCAGCAATCAACGTCGAACGCCATGACCGCATAAACAGCAGCACCACGATCGACGCCAGGATGCTACCCGATATCAGGTGCCCCTGAATTTCGTGCATGGCCGCATTGATGTAACGCGACTGATCCTGAATAACCTCGAGCTTAACGTCCGCGGGAAGCAGATCACGAGACCGTCCCAGTCGCTCCTTCACCGCGGCGATGACGTCGACCGTGTTCGTGCCCGATTGCCGCTGCACGTAGAGGACAACCGCCGGCGTACCGTTGAGTCGCGCGAGCGTGCGCACTTCTTTCGCACCGTCGATAACCTGGCCGAGATCGCGCAGCCGGACCGGCGCCCCGCCGGCGCTGGCAACCACCAGGTTCATGAACTCGGCCGGATCGGCCACGCGGCCGACCGTGCGGAGCGAAAGCTCGCGCTGGCCCGTGTCCACCAGCCCGCCCGGGATATCGGTGTTCTGACGGACCAGGGCGTCGCGAATCTGCATGATCGACATCTGATAGGCGGCCAGCCGCCGGGCCTCGATGTTGACCTGAATCGCCCGATCCGTCGCGCCGGCGATCATCACTTCGCCAACGCCGTGCGCCGATTCAATCACGTTCTTGACGTACCGATCGGCCAGGAGAAACAATTCGCGACTGTCGCGATTGCCGGACAGAGCAAGCGACATGATCGGCGATGCATCAAGATCGCGCTTGTCGACCACCGGCGGGTCGATGTTCGGAGGCAACCGATTCATGACGCCACCCACGGCGTCACGCACATCCTGGCTCGCGGCATCGATGTTGCGGTCGAGATTGAACGTGATCAGCAGCAGCGAATTGCCGTCGCGAGAGAGCGAACGAAGTTCGTCGATGCCGGCCACCGTGGCAACCGCGTCTTCCAGCGGCTGCGTGATCTCGGTTTCGATCTCTTCCGGCGAAGCCCCCGGATAAGTTGTCGAAACAATCACCGTCGGCAGATCCATCCGCGGGAAGCGATCGATGCCGAGCTGCTGATAGGCGGCCAATCCAGCCACGATCAGCGCGGCGACAAGCGTCAGCGCGAAGACCGGACGGCGGACACAAACTTCAGCTAGCCACTGCATGTTTACCCGCCAATCAGGGCCGCACGATCTCCGCCGGGCGATTCAGGATCGATGCGCACAGCCTGCACAACGCCCTCCCGTCCTTGGTCGCCATCGGCCACGACTAGTTCACCGGGCTCAAGGCCATCAATTACTTCGACGAGTTTGTCATCGCGGCGGCCAGTATGAATTAGCCGCGGAGCCGCCTTGCCGTCGATGACGATCCAAACCTTCTCCACCCCACCGAAGGAAACGACACAGTCTTCGGGTACGGCGAGCGTCGCCTGGTCCGAGTCGACCAGAATGTCCGCCTCGGCGAACAATCCCGTGCGGAACTGCCCGGAGCTGTTGTCGATATCCGCCTCGATGATCAGCGAACGCGAGCTGACGTCGAGCGCCGGACTGATGCGTGAAATCCGGGCCTGGACCGGATCGGGGCGCCCTTCGAGTTGCAGCGTGAGCGGCTGGCCAACATCAACACCGACCGCGCTCCGCTCGGGGATACCAGCACGAAAGCGGAGCGGATTCGTCCGCACCAGCGCGGCGACGGGCTGCCCCACGTTCACGTAGCTGCCGGGAGCGACATGCTTCTCCTGGATCACACCGACGAACGGTGCGCGCAGCACCGCATATTCTCGATTCTGTACCGCGACCGCCAGATCGGCTCGTCGTAACTTGAGGGCTGCAATCTGGCTCTGCACGCCGTTCAAGCTCGAAGCATAGCGCGCCTCGGCGACGCGCAAAGCTGACTCGCGGGCTTGAATCTCCTCCTGCGTCAGGACGCCTCGGCCGGCGAGGCCCTTAACTCGCTCCGCGTTCAAGCGGGCCTCTTCGAGCATGGCCCACTCTTGCAACACCGGCGGGGCCTTCATCGGATTCAGGTTATCGTCCGGCACGCCAGGCTTCAGCCCGACCGTGGCCCGCGCCTGTTGCACCTGCGCCTCGGCCTGCTGGACGATCAGGTCGAAATCCTCGGAATCGAGTTCGGCCACCGGCTGACCTGCCTCGACGCGGCTGCCGATGTCGACGAGCACAGCCTTGACGCGCCCGGCGACCTTCGCGCCGAGCAAAGCGTATTCGTCCTCGATCAGCGTGCCCTGGGCACGCACGACGCGCGGCCAGGGGCGGAGCGTAGCCTCCACCACGGTGACCGATTGCGGCACTTCGGCGGCAGCCGGCGCAGCCGATTGCGGCTCGGCTGACTTATGGCCGCCGCACCCGACGGTCAATGCGAAACAACAGACCGCCAACGCCATGGCAGCACCAAGCGCGGTTCGGCTAGCTATCGCACGATCGAACGCAGGTGTTCGCCGCATCG
The DNA here is from genome assembly GCA_041741015.1 of Pirellulales bacterium. GTDB lineage: Bacteria > Planctomycetota > Planctomycetia > Pirellulales > PALSA-1355 > JALHMI01. Next base: position 42,753 of record JBGSKX010000136.1, on the reverse strand, counting down.
AACGACCTCGAGGAGGGAGCGTTTAGGTTCGGGAGGGAATACCAGGGGGGGGGCGGGCTGCTCAAGTGATTCTAACTAAAGGCCCGGAGCGGGTCTAGGAAAACCTGGGGCACCCCCAATTGCGCAGCGGCGCAGCCGATGCGGACTGGGCTATTGGGGGGCACTGGCCGACTCAAATCACCAATCCCTTGGTGACCAGCATGAACACATCCTCCAGCGTCGGCTCCTTCTCGTGGAAGGAACGCACCCGGGCGCCGCTTTGGCCCAGCGATTGAAGCAAGGCCGCAACGCCCTCGTCGTCCGTTTCCAGTTCAACGTTGACCTGGTGATCCTCGAATTGCACGTCGCGTGTGTGAGGATTGCTGCGAATGACCGAGAGCCCCGCTTCGAGGCCATCGAGAAACTTGATCTCGATGTGGCGATTGCTGCGAATGCGCCGATAGACGTCGTTGATCGGCCCATGCATGAGGAGCTGACCGCGCTCGATGATGCCAATGGAAGTACAGCAGTCGGCGAGTTCGGTGAGGATGTGGCTGGAAATCAAGATGGTCTTTCCCATCCGCCGCAACTCACGCAGCAGCGCCTTGACTTCCAAGCGAGCGCGCGGATCGAGCCCGCTACTGGGCTCGTCCAGAATCAACACCGGCGGATCGTGGACCAGGGTCTTCGCCAGGCACAGCCGCTGCTTCATGCCACGCGAGAGGCCGTTTACATAGTCGTCGCGTTTGTGCATCAGGTCGAGCAGTTCCAGCACGTCGCCGATTACCTGCTTGCGTTTGACGCGCGGAATCTGGTAAGCGACGGCGAAAAAGTCGAGAAATTCCCAGACTTTCATCCCGTCGTAAACGCCGAAGTTGTCCGGCATGTAACCGACGCTCTGCCGCACGGCCATGGGGTCTTTGGTGACGCTGTGGCCGTTCACGATTCCTTCGCCCGAGGTCGCGGAGAGCAACGTGGCGAGAAAGCGGATGCTGGTGCTCTTGCCGGCGCCGTTGGGACCGATGAAGCCGAACATCTCGCCGGCTTCGATCTTCAGGTTCAGCCCTTCGACGGCCGTAAAGTCACCATAGCGTTTCGTGAAGTCAATCAGTTCAATCATGGACGGTTGACGGCCGATTACGGGGTGAACGTGCCGGGCGATTGGAAGGGGTTACGGCGAATCGGTCGCAAGTTGATGTCGCGCGCGGGACTGCTCGCCCGGGCATATTTCAGGTGCGCAACCACGACGGTCGCCCCGCGGCGCTGGGCCGCCGGGGGCGAAACCTGCTGGTTGCCTAGAATGCCGTCGTACCAGGCCACGAGCCGGACCTCTCCGGCGGCAAGCACCCTGTGATCTTCCGCCCGATCTATGAGCGTTCGCACGTTCAACTGCCCGCTGGCCTCTTCGACCGGCGTCGTGAGAGTTTCCCGATCGCGGAGCTTCGCATGCAACTCCTCGTCGCGTCGGGTGAACTTGCCGGTTGCCGTTGCGCCGGCCTCGATCGTTCCGAGCCAGGCGGTTTCATTGATTTGACGTGTGCCATCCTCGCGGCGGCGGATGACCGCCGCTCCGGCAAGCGGGATGCCGGTCCGGTTCTCGACGGTCAGCTGCCCCGCGTCAGAAACCGTGCACTGCAATTGACCTCCAAGCGAGAACATCTGCTCGCCGTGGACCATGCCCGTCGAATTCGACGCGACCGAGAAGCCGCGCAGCTCGCGATCGCCGACGGTCGAGAGCGTGACTTCCGCGGACGACTGCCCGGTGAGCCGCTCACGATCGGAAGAGAAGGGGAGCGCCACGGCCGAGGGGTCGTTGAGTTTGAGTTCGTAGTCGCTCGAGAGCGATGTGTAGAGTGCCGTGTAGCGAGTCAAATGCGCTCGCGTGTAGTCCGGCTGAATCTCGAGCACGTCGATCTCAGTCTGCGCGCGGGCAAAGCCAATATCGAGCTGGGCGAGCCAGATCACCAACACGCCCCACACGATGGCCACCAGCGGCACGGCGATCCAGGCCCACTCCAGTCGGCCAATGAGGCGAAAGATGACCCAGTTCAAGAGCACGACAACGATCAGGTAGATGCCGACCATCTTCAGCACGAACTCGCGTCGTGGAACCGAAATGCCCGCCGCACTTTGCAGCGACGAACGAGCGCCGTCCGACAACCAACTGAAATCGTTCCAGCCTGCCGTGCCAGGCTCGGCCTTGAGCTGCTGAATCGGGTCTGTTCCGGCGTAGGTGGTCCACAGGTCAGGATCCTCGGACGACATCTGAGAAAAACGAGGTGCCTGCGGGTCGCGTTCATCACGCGTCAGAATGCGCACTCCGGTCGAGAGTTCCGGATCGTATTCGTCGAGATCATCGTCGCCGCCACTTGAACTGACGAAGCGGAACCGTGGCTGATTCTCCTCGAAATGACGCGGAAGGCGGCCCAGCAGGCAGGCATTGAAAAAACCGTCAAAGCTGGGCCAATTCACCAGGTCGAGTTCCGTGAGTCGAAATGCCGTGACGACAATTCGGCCTCGACCGACCCGACGCTCGATCGCCAGTCCGGCGGTGTTCGGCAAGTATTCGGCCCGGGAATGCTTCACGAGCTCGATGCCCGACCAGGGAGCATCGGCACGACTTCCGAGGGGTTTGCTCTGGTCGCCCTCGATCGTCCAGGCCGTATGCAGTTCGGCGAGCTTCGCCTCGTCGAGTGGACCGGCCGCGCCACCGGTCGCGGGCAGATAGGGTTCAAGGAACGAGCCCTTCAGCGTATCGAGCGAGTCCGGACCGCTGATCACCAATCCGCCGCCCCAATGAATCCAATCGACAATTGCCTGCTGATGCTCGGGCGAGAGCAACGAGGGCAGGGCTCCGTCCCAGATCACGTAGGCGGTGCTGGTCCAACCGACCATCTGCGACGGGAGTGCCAGCGGCTTGTCGAGCGGTGGAAAGAGGACGCGATAATTGAACGTGTCGAGAGGGTTGGCAGGGGAGTGCACGGTGGGCGGGTGCACCGTCGACGAATCGATCAGCCAGCGATATCGTGCCGACTGTGGCAAGAGCACGAGCATAAAATACTGGAAGCTCGGCATGTGCTGCATGATCTCGGGCACATGTTCGAGCTGCGTTCCACCTCCGCGCCCCTCGAGCGTCGTGGCAATCCAGGTAGAGCCGGTGATCGTGGCGTTCGGTTTGGGCCGGGGCGGAAAGAAGAGCGTTTCGAAGGTCTTCCGCTGTTCCTTGGGAAGACTTGCCGCGCGGACCGTCGTTGCCCAAAAGGGATTACGCTCCAGATCGGCGGGGCGCTGCTGCGCGTCTTGCGGCGTGGTGACGAGCGTGCCGTCGAAGTCAAACAGATTGGCCCGCCCCTGGACCAGCACGCCGGCCCAATGCCCTGGCTTGCCAGCGAGATTGATACGCTGCTCATCTTTCGAATTCACGTCAAAAGTCGAGCGCTCGTTGGGCTCGGTGAATACGCGCATCTCTTCAAACGGCCGCTCAGGTTTCTTGTCCTTGAGCTTTTCAGCCGTCTGCTGGCTTGTCGCGGAATTCCAGCAGCCGCTGGTGACAAGCAGTAATGCCAGCAGAGAGGTGCCGCCCAGCGCACGAACCGTACATGCTTTCGCGAAGTGATGGCGGTTCATGCGTGACAACTTGCCCGATGCGACAGTAAAGAAGCAGGCCTTGCTCCGGTCGATTATAAGCGGAAGCCAAGTCAGCGTGGGAATCGGTCAGAGACGAGGGCGACGTTTTGCGTAATCCGCCGGCGTATCGACGTCTTCGAACATCGCCGAATCGGCAACTTCGACTTCGACGACCGGATGCCGGCGAGTCAGGACATTCAGCCCTTCGTCATCCATCAGGGCGTGCACTTCACTGGCCAGCGACCAGGGGAACAACACCGGATGGCCGCGGCGTCTTTGATGGGCCGCTGCAAAGATTCTCGCGGCATCTTCACCGACGTCACCACAGGTCGTGTAGGCATCCAGCAACGCATCGATTGCCTGGGAACGCAGGTTTGGCATATCCGCCGGAGCCACCAGCCACACATCGCCCGAGCCAGCGCCGAACTGCTCTGCGGCGGCCTCCAATCCATAGCAGATCGAGTCCTTCATCTCGGCTGGGGCAGGCGTGCGTCGCACCACGCAAGCTCCCTGACACTCCGCGGCAAGGGCATCATCTTCCGGTTGGATGACCACGATCACCTCGTCCACGCGGCTCGCTTTCCAGCAGCGCAGTACCTGGCCGATCAGCGTCGTATCGCCCCAGGGAAGCAGCAGTTTAGGGCTTCCCATGCGGCGACTCTGACCGGCGGCAGGCAAGATGGCAAACGATCGCACGAAGTGTCCCTTACGAAGTACGTCCGCCGCCTGCGCGTTCAGGCAGGCTATAGGCCCTGAGCGATCAGACGTTTGCGGGTGTGATGGCCTGCGATGCCCAGGTTTCGGTGAGCGACAAGTTCGGCCAGGATGCTGACGGCGATCTCCATCACGGTTTGTGACCCGATGTCGAGACCGACCGGAGCATAAACCTCGCGCAGCGTCTCGGCCGCGATGCCTTCGGCGCGGAGATCGTCAAAGATCAGCTTGATCTTCCGCTTGCTGCCGATCATGCCGACGTAGCGTGCGCCGCGGTTCACCAGGTGATAGAGCGCCTCTTCATCGTGGTTATGGCCCCGGGTGACAATCAGGCAGTACGTGCTGGGCGTGATTTCCAGCCCAGGAAGCACGTCGCCGATTGTGCCCGAGATGCGGCGTTCAGCGTGCGGGAAGCGCTCTTCGGTAACGTATTCGGCGCGATCGTCGACAACCCAGACATCGAAGTCCAGATCGGCCGCCAGATGGCCCACGGCCTGACCGACGTGCCCGCCGCCGACGATCACGAGCCGGCAACGCTCGAGCAGCGGCAGATAGGCCACGCCATGCGCCGCCAGCGGCTTGGGTCGTTCGACCAGTGGCCGGAGGTTCTCGCGAATCGCAGTGGGCGCTTCCGAGCCCTCACCTCCGCGCACCTGTACGAGCAACTCGCCGTCGGCATCGAACAGGTAGCAGGCCGATGCCGTCAGGGCGCTGGTTTCACCGTCGAACACGATGGCCTCGGTGCAGCCTCGACCGCTGCTCGCCAGCTCATGAAGTCTACGGTAGTAGTCGCGCGCGGACGGTTCCGAAAGCGGATCGATAATCACTTGCATCCGCCCGCCGCAGATAAGCCCGTCGTCCCAGCCATAGTCGTCATCAAGCTGGAACGTGGCTATTTCAGCGTTGCCACCCGAAATAATTCCCAGCGAGCGACGTTTGACCTCGGCCTCGACGCAGCCGCCGCCCAGCGTACCGGCCTGCGAACCGTCGGCAAACACGAGCATTGCGGCGCCGGCCTTCTGCGGTGTCGAGCCCCGCGTCTCGACCAGCCGGCAAACCGCGACAGGGCGACCGGACTCGAGGTTGCTGATCAGTTGTGGGAGAAGTTCACGCATTTAGATTCCCAGTGCTTTCGATAAACCGCCGCGACTACTCCCACGTTCTCAGTTTTGTACCGGGATTATACCACCCTGCGGGCACTGCTTCGACGGTCCGACACACCAAGTCACCGGCAATCCTTCTCAACCAGCGCCGGACCGGATACGATGCACCGTTGGCTCGAAGTCACCGGCCCTTTGCCTGCGTCCAGCATGTCCCAGCTCGATTCGCCACCCCATCGCCTTCCGCCCGAACCGCTGCCCGAGAACCTTTCGAGCGTGCAGCCGGGAAGCGGTGTTTGCTACCAGATGGAGCTTGCCTGGGGGCGCTGGCGGCGGTGGTTTCTGCGTACGTTTCGCCAGGGATACGTGGCACGTATGGCCGGGCTTCGGCGCGGCTCGGATGAGGGCGCTCCTCATGAGATTCTCGATCCACGCGATTTGAAATACTGCCGCAACCGGGTTACCTGCGATTGGGCCGCCGTGGACGATCCGTTCCGCTGGCGCGATCGGCTGCCGCTGGCCCGCTGGGGGCTGGCTGAAGTCCAGATTATGGGCTATCCGCTGGTCTTGCTGGCGGTCGTCGGCGCCTGGTTTCACTGGAGCCTGGCGATCGTGCCGGCCGTGCTGTTTCTGTTCGTGTTGTATTTCTTTCGCGACCCGCCCCGCCGGGTACCCAGCGACCCGGGCCTGGTGGTCTCGCCCGCTGACGGCGTGCTGGTTGAGATCTCTCGCGTGGAACACGACGAATTCATCGGCGGGCCGGCCCTGCGGCTGGGCATCTTTCTGTCGGTGTTCAATGTGCACATCAACCGCGCCCCGGTGAAGTCGCGCGTCATCCGGCTGGTGTACAACCCAGGCTTGTTTCTGAATGCACTCAAACCAGAAAGCGCCATTCGAAACGAGAATCTCTGGATCGGCCTGGAAGAAGAGGCGGCCCCGCACCGCCGGCTGATTGTCCGCCAAATTGCCGGACTTTTGGCCCGCCGCATCGTTTGCAACTTGCGAAGTGGCGAAGTAATCGCCCGCGGCCACAAATTCGGTATGATCAAACTCGGCTCTCGGACGGAACTGCTGCTACCGGATGAGCCCGGGCTCGAGATCGTGGCCCAGATCGGTGATAAAGTTAAGGGAGGGAGCACGGTCATGGTTCGCCTCCCGGGTGCAAGTGTCGATGCCGTTTGAACGTTACCGGTCGCGACGCGGCGCACAGAAACCGCTTCCTCTCGAACCAGTTGCCAAACGATTCTGGAAGTCGAGGCCCAACATGGGTCGAATCCGCACGGTCGCAGTCTTTCCAACGATGTTCACGCTCGCGAACCTGATCTGCGGGTTCTTTGCGATTGTCGTGGCCGCCCGCGTCGAACGACCGACTTCGCTCGATCCACCTGCGGCGGTCGACAAGATCTCGTTTTCGAGTCCCCGTTCGTTCATGAAGCAGCTGGATCCCACGAACGACACGCACAACGTGATGCTGAGCGGCTGGTTGATCTTTCTGGCAATGGTGTTCGACGCGCTTGATGGGCACGTCGCGCGGCTGGCGCGCTCGACGACGGACTTTGGCGCGCAACTCGACAGCCTTTGCGACGTAGTGTCGTTTGGCGTTGCGCCCGGGTTCTTGCTGGTAAAAATGTGTCCGACGTTCACCTATTCACACGACAAAATTTGGCTCATTGCGGCGGCATTCGCGGCTTGCGCTGCGCTCCGGCTTGCGCGGTTCAACGTCGAAACAGGTGAAGACGACGACCATCTGAATTTCAGTGGGCTCCCCTCGCCGGCGGCGGCAGCTTCCATCGCGGGCTTCGCAATCCTGTTCTACGAGCTGCGTCAGTCCAGTACGCCGCTGATCTACGCCGCAGAGATCGATCAGGCAGTGCAGATGGGATTGCCGTTTTTCGCCCTGGCGGTGGCCTTGTTGATGGTCTCACGAATTCCCTATCCGCATGTCGTGAACCAGATGTTCCGCGGCCAGCGCAGTTTTGCCCACGTCGTGCTTTTGGTGTTTGCGTTCGTGTTCATCATGTCGTTCCGCGGCTACTCAGTGCCCGTGCTGTGTGCGGCGTTTGTCCTGGTTGGGCCGATTCGCTATGCCTGGCATCGGCTGTTCTTGCGCGAACAATCGCAGGACCCGATTTTCTGACGTCTTGCTCGCGGGCAGCCGGCAAGACGCAAGGCCATTTGAAGAGAAGTACTGCCACCAATGTTCACTGGGCTCGTTCAAGCACTGGCAACCGTGGCGCAGGTGATCCCTGCCGGACCAGGCAAACGGCTGACGATCGAAGCGCCCTCGCTGGCCAAGGCAGCTGCGATTGGCGACAGCATCGCCGTGAATGGTTGCTGCCTGACGGTCGTGGAAATTGCCGACGCCTTGCTGAGCTTCGAGGCCGGCCCCGAAACGCTCTCGCGCACGAATCTCGGCGAACTCGCCGCAGGCAGTCAGGTCAACCTGGAACCGTCGCTGAGGGCGGGCGACCAGCTCGGCGGCCATTACGTCAGTGGGCACATCGAAGCCGTCGGCACGGTCGATGCCCGCCACGACGATGCCGAGTGGTCCACATTCTGGTTCCGTTTTCCCCGTGAACTGGGCCGATACGTCGTGAGCAAGGGATCCGCTGCCGTTGACGGGGTCAGCCTGACGGTCGTTGAGGTCGAGCCTGAGCGGTTTAGCGTGCAATTGATTCCGCACACGCTCGCGGCCACCACGTTGGGAAAGCGGCACGCCGGCGATCGCGTGAATCTCGAAACCGACCTGCTCGCCAAGTACGTTGAAAAACTGCTGGCCGGCGTCCCTCGCTAGTTCATTCACATTAAAGGCACTTAATGCCCGGACCGGCCACTCATCAAACGATCTCCTACTTGGCGCGTCGCTTTTCCGAGTCCGGCATCCGACTCAATCATCGCCATGGCCAGAACTTCCTGATCGACCTGAACCTGCTGCGGATGATCGCCGACAGCGCGCAGCTCGACAAGCATGACGTGGCCCTGGAAGTTGGCACCGGAACCGGCGCGTTGACCGGCATCCTCGCGCAGCGGGCCGACGCGGTCGTGACGGTCGAGATCGATCCGCAGCTCCATCAACTTGCCCGCGAGGAGTTGCTGCCGCACGACAATGTCACGATGCTGCTGGCCGATGCTCTGAAGAGCAAGAGTCAATTGGCCGAGGAAGTGATCGAAGCTGTCCAAAAACAACTCGCCGTTGCCAGCGAGCGGCGGCTCAAGCTGGTGGCGAATCTGCCGTACAGCGTCGCCACGCCGGTGATGGCCAATTTGCTGCTCGCTCCGATCGTGCCTTGCCTGATGTCCGTCACCATCCAAAAGGAACTTGCCGATCGGATTGTCGCGGCGCCGGGCACGAAAGACTATGGCGCGCTCGCCATCTGGATCCAGAGCCAGTGCCACGTGGAACTCGTGCGAACGCTGCCACCAAGTGTCTTCTGGCCGCAGCCGAAAGTTACTTCCGCGATCGTCAAGCTCCAAGTCGATCCGCAGCTTCGCGATCGAATTCCTGACTTACAGTTCTTTCACGACTTTGTCCGTGCCCTGTTCCTGCATCGGCGCAAGTTGCTGCGTGGCGTGCTCGTCAGTGCGCTCAAAGGCAAGCTCGAAAAGCCCGACGTCGACGCAATTCTGACGGAGACCGGACTCTCGCCCGATCAACGGGCCGAGCAACTGGATGTCGCGACAATGATTGCACTCAGCGAGAATGTTCGCCGGCGCGTAGCCGCCTAGCAACATCGGTCCAAGGCCGGCCTCTCCGAGGCTGCTTGTCCTAGTGTTCAAACCCGCTTGCTCTTCGGGTATGATGCCCGGTACTCCTCACCGATTCCCGATCCTGGGACACGATTATGAAATTCGTTGAAATTGACGGCGCAACACTGCTGAAACTGGCGGGCGAAGAAGAACTGGCAGGTCTCAAATCAGCCGGCGTGACGGCGCACAGTCAAGTGCGGATCAATCCGCAAGGAGATGTCGAGGTGCTCGAACGCGGCGAGTGGAGCATCATCGGGGGACTGTTAGGGGATTACGCCAACCGAATTCGGCATATGACGGGACTGGATTGGAGTTAACGAGCGACTGGCTGATTTGGCTCAACGGTTGCAGAAAATGTGCGACGAGGGAACGCCCAGATGTAAATCTGGGTAACATGGGTAGCATTTGCAAAATAACACATGGTCGTGTTAGCTTGTGAGGATCCAATTTGCCCATCGACTGGTAGCTTTGGGAAAGGCTTGTGCATTACACAAGCCGACGCGGCGAGGATGTCGGCTTGCACGGGCAAAGCAGGTCGATAGGAACCTTGCCGGCGGGAGAAACGGAAATCCTGCCGGCCGCTAAGTTGGCCGATGGTAGCATCTAGGCACCTTGCGCGTGCCGGCCCGAGCGCCTCGATTACCCGCCACTCGCAACATGAGTTACAAGTAGCCGTGCATCTCGATCATCTGCCGGGATCGTTCTTCGGTCCCTCGAATCTCGTTGACTTGCTGCAACACCGCGCGGCGCACTCTGCCAGCGCCTCGGCGTTCATCTATCTTGTCGACGGCGAGACTGAGGAAATTCAGTACACGTGTCAACAGCTCGATCGCCAGGCACGCGCCATCGCCGCGCACTTGCAACAGCAAGGTCTGGAAGGCGAACGAGCGCTGTTGTTGTATCCGGCTGGCCTGGAATTCATCGCCGCATTCTTCGGCTGTTTGTATGCCGGGGTGGTTGCCGTGCCGGCGTATCCGCCGCGCCGCAATCGTTCCCTCTCGCGTATTCAAGCCATCGCCGATGACGCGCAAGCGCGGATCGCGCTCACGACTTATGCCGTGTGGGAACGCGTGCAGCCGGTGCTCGATCAGACGCCCGATCTGCAAAAGATCGAATGGCTCTCGACGGACCGGATGCCCGAGGGACTGGAGAACAACTGGCGCCTGCCCGACGTGCATGGCGACACGCTGGCGTTCCTGCAGTACACGTCCGGCTCGACGGGTACGCCCAAGGGCGTGATGCTGACCCACGCCAACCTGATGCACAACTCGGCACAGATCGCCTACGCTTTCGAGCACACCCGCAGCGGCAGCGGCGTGTTCTGGCTGCCCAGCTACCACGACATGGGCCTGATCGGGGGCATTCTGCAGCCGCTGTTCATCGGCCGGCCCAGCGTGCTGATGAGCCCGATGGCCTTTTTGCAGCGACCGTTCCGCTGGCTGAAAGCAATTTCGCGTTACCGGGCCACGATCAGCGGCGGACCAAACTTCGCTTATGACTTGTGCGTGCGGAAGATCACGCCCGAACAGCGAGCGCAACTCGACCTGAGCAGTTGGAACCTCGCGTTCAATGGTGCCGAACCGGTTCGGGCCGAGACGCTCGATGCATTTACCAAGATGTTCGAGCCCTGCGGTTTCCGCCGCACGGCGTTCTATCCCTGCTACGGCATGGCCGAGGCGACGCTGATCGTAACGGGCGGTTTCAAGGCGGCGCTCCCCGTCGTGCGTACGTTCGACGCCGAGGCGCTTGAGAATAACCAGGTTGTGGACGCCCTGGCCGATGAGGAAGGCGCTCGCGAAATGGTGGGCAGCGGCGGCAAGCTGCTGGATCAACGGATCGTGATTGCCCATCCCGAGAACATGACCAGCGTGCCTCCGGATCAGATCGGCGAGATTTGGGTCGCGGGGCCCAGCGTCGCCCAGGGCTATTGGAATCGTGCCGAGGAAACGGAGCGGACGTTCCGGGCGTATCTCAAAGACACGGGCGAAGGTCCGTTCTTGCGCACGGGCGACCTGGGCTTTATCCAGGACGGTGAACTATTTGTCACGGGCCGGCTGAAAGACCTGATCATCATTCGCGGATTGAATCACTATCCGCAGGACATTGAAGCCACTGCCGAGCGGGCTCACCCGCGCGTGCGGCCGGCCAATGGTGCAGCGTTTGCCTGCGAGATCGAGGGCGTGGAACGGTTGATCCTCGTGCAGGAGATCGAACGTGGCCAGGCCGATTCCCTGCAAGAAGTCGTCGACGCGATTCGCAAGGCAGTCGCCGGCGAGCACGAGCTCAACCTGGATGCCGTCGTGCTAATGAAAGCGGGTTCGATTCCCAAGACGTCCAGCGGCAAGATCCAGCGACATGCCTGTCGACAGGAGTTCCTGCAGGGCAATCTGGAATCCGTCTATCAGTGGCAGATTTGGGCGAATACCTTAGCCCCGCAGTCCACCGCTCCCAAGACGAATCCGGCCGCAGCCCCGGCGGCCGAAAAGAAACCAGCGTCACAAACGCCACCTGCGGAGAAGGTGGCCGAGGGGACACAAGCCGACATGAGCACTGTCGAAATTGTGATGGAGCACGTGAGGCGCGTCGCCAAAGAGCGTGCCGTCGGATTGACACTGGACGCTTCGATTCCCGAGCTCGGCCTGGACTCGCTGGAACGAATGGAAATCGTGGCCTCGCTCGAAGAAACCTACGGCGGGCGGTTTCCGGAGGAAGTCCTGCCGCAGATCGAAACGGTTCGCGAAGTGGCCGCCGCGGTCGAAACCTACCTTGGCAAGAAGCCGCAAGAGCGGATGCCGCGCGAAGCCGTCTCGGAGATTTCGCCCGAGACCTATCGTTTCGACCAGTTTCCTGAGTACCGCCGCCTGCGAACTCAAATGGAAATGACCTACGCGGCCGGATATCGCAATCCGTTTTTCACGGTCCACGAACGCGTGATCAACGACACCACGCTGATCGACGGCCGCGAGATGGTCAGTTTTTCCAGCTACAACTACATTGGCACGTCGGGCGATCCGCGCGTCGTGGCCGCCGTAAAACGTGCCGTCGATCGCTATGGCACCAGCGTTTCGGCCAGCCGGCTGGTTTCGGGAGAGAAGCCGATCCATCGCGAACTCGAACAGGCGCTCGCCGACTTTATTGGCGTGGACGCGGCCCTGGCGATGGTGGGCGGTCACGCCACGAACGAAACGGTACTGGGTCATCTGTTTGGGCCGGGCGACCTCATTCTGCACGACGCGCTCGCGCACAATAGCATCATTCAGGGCTCGATCCTGTCTGGCGCTCGTCGCCGCTCGTTCCCACACAATGATTGGCGTGAGCTCGACAAGCTGCTGGAGGAACTGCGACCGACCTACCGTCGCGTCGTGATTGCGATCGAAAGCGTGTACAGCATGGACGGCGACATCGCCGACCTGCCGCGGTTCATCGAAGTCAAGAACCGGCACCACGCGCTGCTCTACGTCGATGAAGCCCATTCGGCCGGCATCCTCGGCGAACGTGGACGTGGCATCGCCGAGCACTTTGGAATCAATGCGCGCGACGTCGATATTTGGATGGGAACGCTCAGCAAAGCTTTCGGTAGTTGCGGCGGCTATATCGCCGGCGCCCACGCACTGGTTGAGTACCTGAAGTACACAGCGCCCGGTTTCCTGTTCGCGGCGGGCATGACACCGCAAAATTGCGCGGCGGCATTGGCTGCTTTGCGACTTTTGCAGGCCGAGCCCGAACGCTCGACCCGGCTGCGCGAACGAGCGGCCCTGTTCCTCAAGCTGGCGAAACAAAAGGGGCTCGACACGGGGCTCAGCGAGGGGACGCCAATCATCCCGGTGATCCTGGGCAACTCGCTCGATTCCTTACGCTTGTCGCAGGCGCTGTTCGATCGTGGCATCAACGTGCAGCCGATTTTGCATCCCGCGGTCGAGGAGAAAGCTGCCCGCTTGCGGTTCTTTATCACTTCGGAACATAGCGAGCGGCAGATTCGCGACACCGTCAACGCGGTCGCCGAGGAACTTCGCAAGATCGACCCGCGATACCTGCGGGGGATTGTCAGCGTCAACGGCATCCATTCGCCGGCGGCCTCGACACCCGCTGAAGCCCGCTAGCTCGCGAGGGTGCGCCGGGCGTACTTCAAACGTAACCGTTCTCGCGGAACCACTGCCAGGCGTCCGCGGCGGACTCGCGCAGCGGGCGCACTTTGTAGCCCAGCTCTGACTCGGCTTTCGCGCTGGAAAAGTTGCGCTTGCGGCTGGCGATGGCCGTGGCGGCGCTGTTGACGATCGGCTCGCGGCCGGTGAGCTTGCCGACAATGTCGCCAACGTAACCCGCGCCATAGCGAATCAGCGGACCGATGGGAAATACAGGCGGCGTTCCACCGCTGACTTCAGCGAAGGTCCGCCAGGCCTGACGATAGCTGAGCATGTGACCGCCCAGGATATAGCGCTCGCCAGGCCGTGCTCGTTCAAGGGCGGACACGATGCCGTCGGCCACGTCGCGGACGTCGCAGAAGCAGTTCCCGCCGGTCGGAACCCACAAGCCCCAACCGCGAGCCACCGAGAGCAGCATCTGTCCCGACGAAGGCTTCCAGTCGTACGGACCAATCATGAAGCCAGGATTGACGATTGCCGCCCAGAGTCCCTGGGAGACCAGTCGGCGAACCACCTGCTCGGCGGCACGCTTGGTAACGACGTACGGAATGCGGATCCCTTCATCGATGGGCGTTTCTTCATTCACGGGGGCGCCACCCCGCCAGACGGCCAAAGCATCGATGGTCGAGACATGGACCAGGCGGGCGCCCACTGCGTGGGCTGCCTCGGCGACATTTCGGGTACCTTCGACATTAATGGCCTGCGCCTCGGCCAGACCCGACCAGCCAATGTGAACCGAGGCGGCGGCATGCACGACGGCGGATGCCCCGGCGAGGGCTCGGCGAACCGCGACTGCGTCGCGTACATCCCCCTCAAACCGCTCCACTTGGGGCAAGTCTGCCAGCGGGCGTGAATCGGCGGTGGCCCTTGCGAGAACGCGCACTAAGCGCCCCTGGGCAACCAAACGCCGCACAACGTTGTTCCCGACCAGGCCGGTGGCGCCCGTAACCAGCGTAATCATTACGACGTGCCTGTTCCGAATTTCGCGACGAAACTTAGCGAAGCTGCGCGGTTGTGAAGGGTCGAGCCAGCATGACAGAGCTGTTCAAAAGGGGCAATTCGAAATACAATGCCACAAGTGCAGCACGGGTATCAAGGTCTCAAGTCGCGAGGTCCAAGGTGTTAACCGAGCAAGAAGTGTCCCGAAGTTGGGCGCGGTTGTTCACGGGCGAGAAGTCGATCGAAGCATTTGCGAAGGCCGAGGCGCTGCTCGACGAGCTCCGTCCCGAGAGTCCGCTGCGTCATCGCTTGTCTTGCGAGTTGGAAGAGCTACGTGAACTGGCCGAGCAGAACTAGTTTCGCTCACTGGTGTAGTCGCGTCCGACGAACAGATGTGAAAATGCAGAAGTCCTGGTGACGGCATCAAAGCCATCGCCAGGACTTCTGTGTTTCGTACCTCGTCCGATCCGCTAAGCATTGCTATTTAGCGGTTGATCGCCACGCCAAAGTCCAGACCGTTGGTCCAGAAGATCTGGTCGTTGTTCCGCTTGATGCCGATCAGGTTCACGGCGTCGTAGTCGATGCTGTTGCTGGCCCGCGAGACGTTCCCCACGACCAGGCCCGTGTAACCGACGGTGATGTTGACGGCTCGAGTGACGTTGTAGGCTACGTTAACTCGCAGTTCACCCATCGGCGCGAACGTCGTGGTGTATTCCTGGATGTCCGATCCGATGCCGCGGAAGTTGGTGGTGAGGTTGTCATTCTGACCCCCTTGGTTACTCGCCGTAAGCGATCCAATGTCGGTCTTCAGCTGCAGGTTCTGGAAGTTGGCGGCGGCCAGGAATCGAGCCGACATCGAGGTGATCCACCGCTGACGCTCGCGGAACAGGCGGAAACCGATTTGCGGACCGATCAGGTTGTTGTTGGTTCGCATGCTCCAAGTCGTGGAGTCAAAGATGTTTCCAGTGAACGAGGCAGTCGTGGGTTCAACGACGCGTGCGGGCCCAACAGGAGGTTGAACTTCAAAGCCGCCTTGCAAGAAAACCGTTTCCGAGCTGCTACCGTTACCGGACAAGCTCGCAGAGAACGTGTCGTTGATATTGAACCAGCGCACACCGTAAAGGACCTCGAAGTAAGCTCCGTTGTGCAACTGACGGGCCCGGTAGAACCGCGACAGTTCCACGCCGTTTAGCTGCAAGACGTTCTTCATCAGCAGCTCATCGGCGGTGGCCGGAATCGGCCCAACGTTGACCGGCACTTCGATGTCCGGGTCAATGACCAGCGGGAAGTTAACAATCGCGTCCGTAATCCCGTTCGGGTCGCCGAGCATGAAAGCCGGCTGATCGTCAACACGATAGGTGCCCTGGCTGACGTGATCGAGCACGCTGACAAGCCAACCGTAGTCGTCGACGTCGGTGTAACCGAGCTCCCAACGGTTGCCCCACATGCCGTGGGCAGTGATGAACCGGTTGTCTACGCTCGGTCCATTCGGGAAGAATGAACCCAGTAGGGCATCACCCGGGAAGAACGGGATGGGCCCGGTCTCGCTGCCAATGTAGGCCTTCTCCGGCGAGGCGGGCGACCAGTAGAGCCGCTCGTAGCTGAAGAAGAAGCCGATATTCGGTTTCGGACCCTTACCGTAGCTGCTGGTTTCCGAGGGGGCGAACCAGTCGAATTCCGGCTCGAAGCCCACCGGCTTGAACGGGTTCAGGCCATGGTCGCGCGGGGCCGATTCGGCGAACGGCGCGCTGCCATTTTCGTAGGTGGGGGTCGGCGTTTGATACTGCACGCCCGAGTGAGCGGGCTGAGCACTGGCGATTTCGGCCAACGAAGCGAGCGCTCCAAGCGCCAACAGCCAGACTGCCGTACGTCGAATGAACATAGTTCGCATCCACCTTGGCTCGCACTGTTAATTGCCGCGCGGTCTGCCCTCACACACCGAGAGCCCGCGCATTGGGTGTGACGGATTTATCGGCCATGCCTGTCGCGCCAATTGAGTAAGAGTGGCAAACTCTACCGAAAAAATCGGTCGTAGGGCCCACGAAATCAATAAGCCAGGGAAACTGGCGAAGACATGCTGACGAGGTCGACGCCCCGGTGGCGAGTCATTGCTGGCAGACTTCGCTACCAAAGCTCCGCAGCGGCACACTGAAAGACGTGAAATGTGGCCGCGCAGCAGGGGTGTCGGGCCAGGAGATAGCAAAATCGCGTCGCCAGGTCGAGCGGAGTCGCCTGACGGGGCGAAGTTTGTCGCGGAAATCCGCCGCGCCTATACTTGCGGTTGGAAACCGAATAGGTCCTAGATTCACTGGTTTGCGCCGCAGACCAATTCGATCCCCGCCCAAGAAGGAGGCCGAGCCATGAAGCGTCGCCACCCGCTGTTTCTGCTGGCACTGATGGTTGCGCTGACGGCCCTTTCGGCGGCCCAGGCGGAAGACAAACAAGCAGCGGCAGACAAGCCCGACGCCCGGCCCAAGTACATCCGAATCTCACGAGATGCCGACGAGAATCCGCTAGCACTGCAAACGGCGATCGTCGAGTTCGTTCCGGCCGACCCCGCCAAGGCGGAACTCCATGTGGACCTGATTGGAGCCGTACACGTGGGAGAAAAGAGCTACTATGAGGCCCTCAACAAGGCTTTCGAGAGCTACGATGTCGTGCTCTACGAACTTGTGGCCCCAGACGGCACGCGAGTGCCCAAAGGCGGCAAGTCCAGCGGCCATCCCGTGGCCATGCTGCAGAACGGCCTGAAGGGCATGCTGGGCCTTGAGCACCAGCTCGAGCAGGTGGACTACTCCAAGGAGAACCTGTTGCATGCCGATATGTCGCCCGAGGACTTCGCCAAGTCGATGGAAGAGCGCAACGAGAGCTTTCTGGGGATGTTCGCTCGCATGTGGGGCCAGGCAATTGCTCAGCAAAGCACTCAGAAAAACCGCACTTCTGACATTGACGTGCTAGCAGCCATGTTTAGCCCGAATCGCTCGTTCGCCATGAAGCGGGTGATGGCCGAACAATTTGAGAACGTCGAGGGCGTGATGGAAGCGCTTGAAGGCAAAGACGGCTCGACCATTATTACCGAGAGGAATAAGGTCGCACTGAAGAAGTTGTCTGAACAAATTGCCGCCGGCAAAAAGAAGATTGCGATCTTCTATGGAGCCGGGCATCTGGGCGACATGGAAAAGCGTCTGCTCAGCAATGAATTCGAGCTGAAGCGCTCGGGCGAGCAGTGGCTTGACGCGTGGAATCTCACGAAAACGCCCGCTCCTGCCAAAGTCGATCCCGAGGCGGTGAAGAAAGCGGCCTAGCGAGCAACGTGGCAGGTTAAAAAAACAGGCTGGTAGCTCCCGCGATCACTTCTCCTTATAGCGCATTCCTCGGCCGGTCAGCGCTTCCACCCGCGACGAGTTCGGGCATGCGCAGAGTTCGCTTTACACCCCGGGCGCGATGACGCATACTATCGAGCCGCCCGCCGCGACGATGTGCCTCCAGTTGGCGCGGCCGGTGTTCTCAGTCGAGTCAAGGGTGGGCAATGGCAGGCCTCTCGGTCAACGAGATTACAACCTATCGCTGGACGTTCGATCAGGATGTCGCTCGCTACCGTGCGGCCGGCATCGAAGCGATCGGCGTGTGGCGGCAGAAACTGGCGGACTACGGCGAACTGCGCGGCATCGATCTGCTCCGCGAGTCCGGCCTGAGAGTTTCGAACCTGCTCTGGGCCGGTGGTTTCACTGGCAGCGACGGCCACAGCTACGACGAGAGCATCGATGACGCGCGCGAGGCTATTCGTCTGGCCGGTGCGCTCAAGGCCGATTGCCTGGTCGTCTACAGCGGCGGCCGCAACGGGCATACGCAGAACCACGCCCGGCGGTTGTTCGCCACGGCCCTCCGTGAACTCCTGCCTGAGTGCGAACAGCGCGACGTCGTGCTGGCCGTCGAGCCGATGCACCCCGGTTGTGCGGGAGAGTGGACGATCCTGACGGGCCTCGACGAAGCTCTGGCGCTGGTCGATGGAATTGGCCATCCGCGCATCAAGCTCGCCTTCGACACGTATCACTGGGGGCACGATCCAGCCATTCTGGAGCGCTTGCCGGACCTTGCGCCGCACATTGCGGTGGTCCACCTGGGAGATGGTCTGGCTCCGCCCGACCGCGAACAGAATCGCTGCTGCCTGGGCGAGGGCAACCTGCCCTGGACCGACATCGTGCGCGGACTGGATCGGGCCGGTTATCGCGGGCACTACGATGTTGAGTTGATGGGTGAAGCCGTGGAGCATCGCGACTACTGCGAGCTGCTGCAGAAGTCGAAGTGCGCCTTTCACCGGCTGCTGGCATCCTGCTAACCGACGGCGCCGGGCGAGCCGCCAAGCGTCAACACAAACGGTTCAGACCGTTCAGTGCCGCCACCCGATACGCTTCCGCCATCGTCGGATAGTTGAACGTCGTATTCGTGAAATACTCAATCGAGTTGTGCGGTGCGGGTTGGGCCATGATCGCCTGGCCGATGTGCACGATCTCGGCCGAGTTCTGGCCAATGCAGTGTATGCCCAGCAGGGCCATCGTCTCGCGGTGGAACAGCAGCTTCAACATTCCGACCGTCGAGCCGGTAATCTGCGCCCGCGCGAGATGCTTGAACTGTGCTTTGCCAACTTCGTACGGCACGCGCTCTTCTGTCAGCTGCTGTTCGGTCTTTCCCAGCGAAGAGATCTCCGGACTCGTATAGATTCCCGTGGGAATGTTTTCGACCAGGTAGTGGTTCACGTCGCCGCAGTAGTGGCTGGCTGCGAACCGCCCTTGATCGTAAGAGGCGCTGGCCAGCGAAGGATAGCCGACCACGTCGCCCACCGCGTAGATGTGCGGCTGGGAAGTCTGGTAATGCTCGTTGACCTCGATCTGACCACGATGGTTCGGCTTCACGTCGATCGCTTCGAGATTGAGCTGTTCGGTGTTGCCACTGCGGCCGTTGGCCCAGAGCAGGATCTCGGAGCGAACTTTCTTGCCGCTCTTGAGATGCATGATGACGCCCTCGTCCGTGGCTTCGACGTGATCGTATTCCTCGCTCTGCAGAATTCGCACGCCGTTCTCAGAGAGGTGGTAGCTCAATGCCGAGACAATCTCGTCGTCCAAGAACGACAGCAACCGATCGCGAGTGTTGATCAGGGTCACGCGCGCCTGCATGTTGCGCCACATCGAGGCGTACTCGCAGCCCACCACTCCGGCACCATAGATCGCAATGCTGCCTGGCGTGCGATTGAGCGAAAGCAGGGTGTCGCTGTCGAAGATGTTCGGGTGCGTGAAGTCGACATCCTTCGGCCGATAGGGGCGCGAACCTGTGGCGATCACGAACGCCTTGGCCGAGACTCGCTTGACGATGCTGCCGGGATGCGTAACTTCGATCGTGTGCGGATCGACAAAGTGGGCCTCGCCGGGGATCAGGTCGACGTCGTTGCGGACGTAAAAGCCTTCGCGCAGGTCGACCTGCTTCGCAATCACCGCGTTAGCCGTGGCCAGGAGCTCCGGAAAGCTGAATCGCGATGTCGCCTCGAGCTTCGAGGCGATGCGAATGTTGTGACACAGGTTGGCATGATAGATCGCCTGCCTGAGGGCCTTGCTGGGAATAGTGGCCCAGTGCGTGCAGCCGCCGCCGACGGATTTGAAGCGTTCGACGGCCGCAACGCGGAGGCCGTTCTTGGCGGCTCGCATCGCCGCACCTTCACCACCGGGGCCGGTGCCGATCACCACGAAATCATACTGCTGCGTTTCCACGTTCGAACATGCTCCTTCGGAGGACAACGAGCGGCAAACGCTTCTGCCGCCCGACGCAGCGTTTTCCGAAGACCAGCCCAGGGCTTCCCGTCGCCCGGCGTGACGGCCGATCTTGATCGGTCCACTGCCTAGCAAAAGGGTAGGGCGCACCTGTTCATTGTGCGCCCCGGCCCCTGGGGATCAACTCCAAACAGACCAGCCGGTCCGCCCCTCGAACATACATCAGGCCGTCCGCGAGGATCGGCGCGGCCCAGGCCGGATACCGCAGCAGCTTGGGGGCCTGGAAGCCAAACGGATTCGGCTCGGTCCGAGGGCGGTCTTCGAGCACTGTCTCGGCCACGAGTTCGTACTTCTGAGGATTGGCTTTAATGAGCCGCAGCGTGCCGTCTTCTGACTGGCAGACAAAGTGCCCGTCGACATACATCAGCGAAGCCCTGGTCAGGTTCGGTTCGCTCCACTTGACTTCGCCGGTGGCAAGTTTCACGCAGCGGAGTTCGGCATTCTCGGTATGCCGGCCACTGGAGGCGTAGACGTAGCCCTCGTGCTCCACGGGCGTGTTCCAGTGCGTTTGCAATGACTTGTCACGACGGCGTTCTTCGTCCGACCAGACCACGGTCGGATCCTTGCCGGCCGCGACATCCAACAGCACGCCGCCGGGACCGTACGTTTCCGAGATCAGCACGCGGTTGCCAACCACCACCGGGGTGCTCGCGTTGACGCTTTCGAGAATCTTGGCTCGCCACGGAAAATGAAAGTCGATCTTGCCGCTCGCCGGGTCAAATGCCAGCAGCCCGGCACGCGCGAACACGAAGCACCAGCGGCGGCCGGCGATTGTCGCGAGCTTCGGCACTGCATAACTCGCCAGGTCATCGCCGAGCTTGTAGCGGACCTTTCCGGTGCGCTTGTCAAATGCAACCACGCACGAATCGTTGGGCTCAACCAGGTCCAAGCGTCCGGGCGGAACGTTCTTGCTGTCAGGCGGACTGCCGCCGACTTGTACAATAAGCAGATCACCCTCGACGACCGGCGAACTTCCGACACCGAAAAAATTCTGAATGACACCGAACTCCGCGGCCGTGTCGACCTTCCAGATCAGCTTGCCACTGGTCGCCTCAAGACAGTGCAGCATCCCTTCGGCGCCAAAGAGATAGACGCGTCCCTCGTCGAGGATCGGCGAGCAACGTGGGCCGTTGTCGTACCCGTACAGATCCTCGAACTCGGTCGGATACTTGAACTCCCAGAGCGGCGCGCCGGTTCGGGCATTGACGGCACGCAGCCGTGCATCATCATCCGTGCGATCGAACTGATAGAGCCGTCCGGCAGCGACCGTCGGCGCGCCGTACCCGGTGCCGAGTTCCAACTTCCAAACTTGAGGCGGGCCCTGCGGTGGCCACTTTGTCTGAATCCCGACTTCGGGCGACTTGCTGTCAGCCGTGGGACCGAGAAACGCCGGCCAATCGGTCGCCCCGGCCTGATTGCTGGGAAACAGCGGCAATAATAAACCCACCAGCGCAAGCCATCGCGCAGCTGCATTCCCTTGCCGCGGCTGGCGGGCTACGATTTGAGTAGTTGCATTCATGGCATAAGTCTCGGTCCCGCGATGCTAATCGTCAATTCACGAATACGAATTCCCGACTCCGAGCTCGAGTGGAGTTTCGTGCGCAGTTCGGGTCCCGGCGGGCAGAACGTAAATAAGGTCAGCAGCAAAGCGGTGTTGCGGTGGCACGCCTTGGCTAGCGGCGCCCTGCCAATTGACATTCGCGCCAGGTTTCAGCAGCGCTACGCAAGTCGGCTGACGACCGAAGGGGACCTGGTGCTGAGCAGCCAGCGCTATCGCGATCAGGGGCGGAACATTGAGGACGTCAAACAGAAGCTGATTGCGATGCTCGAAGGGGTCAGCATTGCGCCCAAGAAGCGGCGACCGACCAAGCCCTCGAAGGGGGCCATCGCCCGGCGGCTCGAATCGAAGCAGGCCGTCTCCAAGAAGAAGCAGCTGCGGCGTGACGTGGGCAACGACTGAGACCATCCAATCCAAAGCGACAGCAGCTATCGCGCGAGTTTGCCGGCTGGGAAAGCCTCGCAGGGCCAGTAACCGGAAGCTGAAGGAATCGCTGAGTACCCCAGGGAAAGTTCCGGTCGCGCGGCATCCGATGACTATTCTTGAGGCCACGGTCCTAGCGGCTCTGGCCATACCCCGCCTGTCCCAAGCTGTCCGCCGGCAGCAGCCGCACTTTCTTCGCCCCCCTTCCCGCCGCTCGCGCCACTTCTCACGGAGCACCGTGCCATGAAAGGCTTCCTCGTCTTCGGTTTGATGCTGCTGTCGTGCCAGTTAGCAGCGGCTCAATGCTGCGACCATTGCGGCTGTGAATTGAATTGTTACAAGGTTTGCCGGCCGGTTTGCGAAATCAAGAAGGTGCCGAAAGTCACCTACGATTGCGAGTGCGAGGACTTTTGCGTTCCCGGCAAGAGCTGCCACTCGGTGGTTTGCGATGAGTGCGGCAACAAGCAGCACGTCTACACGCCGACGTGCGGAGAAGTCCGCACGCGCACCAAACTCATCAAACATGAGACCACGGTGGACAAGGTGACGTACAGGTGGGTCGTGGAAACGGTCTGCTGTGGCTGCCGCGAACGTTGCGCCGCGGCAGAGAAGGCCGGCAAGCCGCTCGATCCCGCGGCCGCAGCCCAGCATGTTGCCGGCCCCGACGCGCGATTGATCAGCTTCGAACAAGCTGCCAGCGGTGAACACGCCGCAGCGGACAAATCGGAGACCAGGCCCACCAGGTTCAGCCTGCAGCGGATCTTTAAGTCGCTCGGCGACTAGGGTATCAGCTCATTGGCAGGCTTGCGCCGCCGGTGGCCGGGCAAGTTCATCGCGGATATAATGCGAGGTGTTCAGATGGTGACATCGACCCGCAGCCGCGATGTAAACTTGGGGCAATGGCCAGACGATTCGACATCGACCGCATCCTGAAGGAATGGCCTTACCAGCCGGGCGAAATCAGTGCGCGGCTGGTCCGCGCCGCCGATGGGCGTGAAGTCCTGCAAATGCGGGTGGAGATGGGCGTCCTGCAGCTCGAAACGAGCGGCCGGCCAGACGGCGAGAATCCCGGCGGCGACGGGACCTACTTCGACCATCTCAAAAAGCTGGCCGGCACCGATGGCGAGGGGTTGCTCGTCCTGACGAACGAGCAGTGCGCCGAGGCCGACCGCGAATTCGTGCAGTATTACCACCGCCGAATCTGCTGGCTGGCGCTTCGCGAATTTCGCCGGGCCGCCGAAGACGCCGATCACACGCTGGCCTTCATGGATTTCGTCAGGGCTCACTCGCCCGGCGAGGACTGGACACTCTCGCACGAGCAATACCGGCCATTCGTGCTGTTCCATCGCACCCAGGCTGCCACGCTGGCCAAGCTCGACGAGGACGGTGCCGAGGCCGCCTTGCAGGAACTCGACTCGGGGCTAAACCGGTTCCGCGACCTGTTCGTCGAGTACGACGCCGAGGACCAGTTCGAAGACGATGACCTGGTCGCCCGCCTGCACGAACTGCAGGAGGCGCTCCGCGAGCAGTACCACGTCGAACCAAGTCTTAACGAGCAACTGGCCGCGGCCGTCGCCGCCGAACAGTATGAGCTCGCGGCCCAGCTTCGCGACGAGCTGCGCCGGCGGAATAAGTCGGCGTAACTCACTCGACCAGCGACGCGACGAACTTGAGTGAGTTCTTTACTATGCTGAACGGCGCAAACGCCGCTCACTCTGGTTCCAGCACGGCAAGCTACGTCGACTCTACAGGTGAACGATCCACTCACCGGGCGAATGCCGCTAATCGGTTTTGACTGCAATAGCGATTTTGTAATTTCCGGATTGTAAATCTGTACACTACTCGCAGTGTACGCGCGATGCGCACCACGCGCAACTCTCGAATTTCCACGCGACTTCATCGCTTCGAGATTTTTCTCGCGCGTTTGGCACGCCTGCTGCTTTAGTCGTGCCTCGTGCAGCCGACCACCAAAGGCTGCTACGGAACAGTCACATCTGACAGCATCACCTCTCGATAGCGAACAAAGGAGTGTTTCTCATGTTGGTGCTTACCCGCAAAGCGAAGCAGCAAATTCAGATCGGCCCCTACGTCACGATCACGATCCTGCAGATCAAGGGCCAAGCGGTGCGCGTCGGCATTGAGGCCCCGAAAGACGTCACGGTCCTCCGCAGCGAATTGGCGGAGAAGCTTCTCGATGGCGAGTTCGATCCGACGGTCGCCGCCGCGGTGGAAAAAGTGGAACGCGAGTCGGAAATAAATCGCGGTGCTGACCACGAACAATCCAGTGGCCGGACGAAAACTCCTGCCAAGGTGTCCCTGCGATGCCGGGCTCCTCGCGTCGATGTAGCACCTTTGACTTCGCCCTATCAGTCGACGGGCTCGGCATCGCTTTTACGTCCACGTCGTCGTCGGATGTTGATGAACTAGACTCGGCAGTCCGCAGAAGGCACCCGCAGTAGCTCGAACGCGCGATGCCCCACGGGGGGCACGCCGAGGCATCTGCCCCTTGCCTCGGCGTCCACGTGCGGCTCAGTTTGACAACTTGACTTGCTTGAATGCCGCCCATCGTGCTTCGGCTCAGGGAGGCGACCGCCAACCAGTCGGCGGTCGCCTCCCATTTTTTTTGGCCCGCGTCTCGGTCGCGCGTTTTGAGGCCACGGGGTCGGCCCGGCCCAGAGTAAAAAATGCTACATTCCAGGCAGGCTCCCCGAACTAGCGTTTCCAGCCTCCTTCGTTTCCCTGCTGCATGGCTTCTGTCAACGAACTTCTTAGCGCTGCATTCGCCCAGCATCGAGCCGGTAATCTCGCACTGGCCGAAACACTCTACCGCCAGTTGATCGCCGAAGCGCCAAACTCGGCCGATGCCTGGCACCTGTTGGGAGCCCTCCTCATCCAGGCCAAGCGGCACACCGAAGCCGTGGAGGCGATCGAACGCGCCATCGTCCTGAATCCGAACTCCCCCACGTTCTACAGTCACCTGGGCGCTGCCTACGGCGAACTTGGCGACCATGAGCAAGCCCTGCGAAATCTCCGCAAGGCGGTTGAACTCGATCCTGACGCGGCAACCGCGCACTACAACCTCGGAACGGCACTTCGCAACGCCGACCAGATCGAGCCGTCCATCGAGAGCTTCCGCCGGTCGGCGGCGCTCGATCCCAAGGCTTCGGAAACCCATTTCAATCTGGCGAACGCGCTCCGCGATCTGAAGCGCTATGGCGAAGCCGAAACGAGCTATCGTGCCGCACTCGAACTGCGGCCCGGCTACATCAAGGCCCTGATCAACCTGGCCTTGGTGCTGAACGAAGTTCGCAAGCGTGACGAAGCCGTGGACACGCTGCGGAAAGCCGTGGCCTTTGAACCGAAACACGCCCGGGCGCATCTTAACCTGGGCAGCATCCTGCGCGACGCCGGCCGCTTCGACGAGGCTGTCGCCGAACTCGAACGCGCGGTGGCCCTCGATCCACAGTCGGCCGAAGCCTACAACAACCTGGGCACGGCCTACCAGGCTCGGGCCGAGTTCGATCGCGCCGCTGCCTGCTACGAGCGTGCGCTGAAGCTGAACCCCGAGCTACCGGACGTGCACTTCTCGCTCGGCACGCATCTGCTGCGCGAGGGCAATCTTAAGGAGGGTTTCGCTGAGTACGATTGGCGGTGGAAATGCCGTACGTTCTCGCCGCGCGTGACCGATCGGCCGCGCTGGGACGGGGGTCCGCTCAACGGCCGCACCATTCTGCTTCACGCCGAACAGGGTCTGGGCGATACGTTGCAGTTTGTGCGCTATGCCGAGCTGGTGCAGCAGCGTGGCGGACGCACACTTGTTGAGTGTCAGCCACCTCTGGTGAAGCTATTGGCGTCTTGCCGAGGGATCGATCAACTCGTTGCCATGGGGCAACCACTCCCCGAGTTTGATGTCTTCTGCCCGCTGATGAGTTTGCCGGGCATCCTGGGGCTCGAAGAGCGGGAGCTGTGGACAGGACCATACCTGACGGCGGAAGCGGATCGGGTGCGGCGCTGGGGCGAGCAACTTGGCACGCACGATGCGTTTCGCGTAGGGCTCTGCTGGCAAGGGAATCCACAACACCTGTTCGACGCGCAGCGATCGCTGCCGCTATCGCTGTTTGCCCCTCTGGCAAGCATTCCAGGCGTGCGACTGATCGGCTTGCAAAAGGGTGCCGGAATTGAACAGATCGCCAACTGCGGGTTCGCAATCGAAGTGCTCGATTCTTCGCTCGATGCGGACGGCGCATTTCTCGATACGGCAGCTGTCGTCCAGCAACTCGACCTGGTGATCGCGGCCGATACGGCAATCGCGCACCTTGCCGGTGCGCTGGCAGCGCGGGTGTGGGTTCTATTGAGCGCGCATGGTGACTGGCGCTGGATGGCCGACCGTGAGGACAGTCCCTGGTACCCCACCGTGCGATTGTTCCGTCAACAGCAGTTGGGCGACTGGCAAGCGGCGATTATGGACGTGACGCGCGCGCTCGCTGATGCGGGGGCTCAACGGAATGTGCAAACCGATCGCGCATAAAAAACCCCCAGAACCCTGCCGCTAAACAGGGTTCTGGGGTCACGTGCACGACTGGCTGTGGGGACAGCCAGCAGGGACACTGACAGTTTAGCCGCAGCCAAGGCTAACGCAAGCAAATGCGTGCCAAATTTCTCGCGTCCGATTCCGGCAACATTAACCGCTGTGCCGGTCAGAATCACGGACACTTCATGTCCGTTTGACGCCCGCCCGCCCGCTGCGGCAAAGCGGTACGCATCAAAAAGCGTTGACCGCCGAAAAGCCCCGCGGCTATACTGCACGCACCCCGCTCACGAAGTGGCACTGGCCCGCCGCACTAAGCCGAGATGCCCCATGACTTTCTGCCTGCCAAAGTCACCGCTGCTGATCCTGATTCTGTCCGTGATCGTGGTCCTGACTGGCACCGCTCAGGCCGCCACGCCCGACGATCCGGGTGTGCAGAATTCGGCCCCCGAGCGATTGACGTCGCCAAAGCTGGACGAGCTGATTGCCGCCCAAGCGGGCTCCCAGGCCCAGACGGTCAGGCAGACGGATGCGGAGTTTCTTCGCCGGCTAAGCTTCGACCTCATCGGCCGCCAGCCGACACTTGCCGAGCAAGAGGCCTTCGCCGCAGACCAGTCCGCCGACCGAGATGAAAAAGCCATCGAGCGGCTGCTCGCGAGCGAGGAGTTCGGCCGGAACTGGGCGAATTACTGGTCGGATACGATCGCCTATCGCGTACCGCCGCCAGAGCTCACCTACCTGAACTACGACCCACTGAAAAAATGGCTTGCCGAGAAGTTCAACCAGAACGCACCGTGGCACGAGGTGGTCCGCGAGCTGATCATAGCCACGGGCAAGATCGACGACGTGCCCGCGGCCACGTTCGTCGGCTACCACGCGGCTAATGCCACGAATCTGGCCGGCGAAACGAGCCGGATTTTTCTCGGCCAGCAGATCGGCTGTGCACAATGCCATGACCACCCGTTCGATCGCTGGCAGCGAGCGCAGTTTCATGAGCTGGCGGCGTTCTTCGCCCGCAGCAAGAGTAAGCTTCCCTGGAACGATGGCGGCGCCACCGTGGTCAGCTCGGCGGAGAAGGGCGAGTACCTGATGCCCGATATGGCAGACCCGTTCAAGAAGGGGACCGCCATGTTGCCCACGGTGCTCGACGGCGATCCGCTCGGCAAGGGCAAGAGCGACCTTGAGCGTCGCGAGCAGCTCGCCGCCTGGGTGACCGCGCGAGACAACCCGTGGTTTGCCAAAGCGCTGACGAATCGTGTCTGGGCGCGGCTGATGGGTCGCGGGTTCTACGAGCCGATTGACGACCTGGGCAATTCTCAGACACCGCTCTGGCCCGAAGTGCACTTGGCGCTGACGGATCATTTCCGCACAAGTGATCACGACATGAAGGACTTGTTTCGGCTGATTGTAAGCAGCGAAGCGTATCGCCGCGGTATCCGCACGACCGACGCGCAGACAGCTGACTCGGCAATCGCTGCGCCGCTCCGCCTGCGGGGGGACGAGGTGTTCGCCGCGCTGGCCGTCGGCATCGAGTTGCCGAACGTGACGCCACCCAAAGTCGAGCCCACGCCCGAGATCCGCTTTCCGCCACCGCCGCAGAGCACCCGCGACCTGGTGAACGCGGCCTTCGGCAACGATCCATCGTTCGCTCCATTTGATGCGCCGCGAACGATGTCGCAGGCCCTGTGGATGATGAACAACGAGCAACTGCAAAAGCAAATCGATGCTTCGCCCGAGAGCGGCACCATGCTGGCCGAACTGCTCAAGAGCGAAGCGGATGATCCGGCCGCCGTGCGGAAGCTTTATCAGCGAGTCCTGGCGCGCGAGGCGAAAGACGGCGAGGTGTCGCTCGCGGTTGAGCACCTCAAAAAGCTCAGCGACCGCCAAGCGGCATTCGAAGACCTGCTCTGGGCGCTGGTGAACTCGGCCGAATTCACGACACGCCGTTAGGACGGTTGGTCAGAAACGCGAAAGGCGGTACTCTCGATGCAGCACGAGCAAGCGACCCTCGACGTCGGAATGTCGACCGACGGCGTCATCAGCCGCCGGGGCTTTCTGCGTCGGACGGCCGCCGCGAGCCTTGGGCTCGGCGCACTTCGCTTAGGCTGGCACGACTTACTCGTGGCCAAGGCTGACGAACTCCGCCAGCAAGGCAAGTCAATGATCCTGCTGTGGATGGACGGCGGCCCCAGCCAGTACGACACGTTCAACCCCAAGCCGGGCTCGAAGTATCAGGGGCCCGCGCATGCGATTCATACCTCGCTTCCCGGCGTGCAGGTGGCCGAGGGCTGGCCGCAAATGGCGCGCAAGCTCGACCAGATCGCACTGATCCGCTCGATGGTCAGCGACGAGAAGGACCACGAACGGGCGATTGCTCTGGTACGGACGGGCTATCACTTGAACCCGGCGGTTCGCTATCCGACCTGGGGTTCGATTGTGGCCCGCGACCGCGAGCGGTTCGAATCTGAGCTACCAAGCTTCGTGCGAATCGGCAAGCCGCGGATCACGACACGCGACGTCGATGCCGGCGTGCTGGGCGTGCGCTACAATCCATTCAAGGTTGACCAGCCCGGCGCGCTGCCACCGAATCTCGCCCCGCAGGTTGCTCCAACCGTGGTCGAGCGCCGCCTGGCGCTGGCCGAGCAGCTCGATGGCGAGTTCGCCAAGGCCGGGGGCAGCCAGGCTGTGGCCGAGAAGCAAGACGTCTATCGCCGCACATCGCGGCTGGTGCTCAGCCCGCGCGTGGGCGTGTTCGACCTGGAAGACGAACCGGCCCAGCTACGTGATGCTTACGGCCGGACTGAGTTCGGCCAGGGCTGTTTGCTTGCCCGCCGGCTGGTGGAGCAGGGGGGCAGCTTTGTCGAGGTGATCAGCACCGGCTCGGTCGGCGACCAAGGCTGGGACACGCATAAGCTTGGCTGGGAGCAGAATCCGCTGCTATGCAATGAGTGCGATCCGGCTTATGCCACGCTACTCACCGACTTGGCTCAGCGCGGAATGCTCGAAAACACGCTGGTGGTCTGGATGGGCGAATTTGGTCGCACTCCCAAGTTCAAGCCCGACGGCGGCCGTGAGCATTACAGTGAAGGCTGGCTGGTGGGCCTCTCCGGGGCCGGGGTTCGTACCGGCCAGGTCATCGGCGCCACGGACCACGACGGTGTCCACGTCACCGACAGGCCCGTCGGCGTGGGCGACCTGTTCATGACGTTCTGCCAGGTGCTGGGCATCGATCCGGCCGAAGAGTACATCACGGCCGACCGCCGCCCGATCAAGCTCGTCGAACACGGCGAAGTGATCCGCGAGCTGTTCTAGAAGGCGCCTCGCCTGGAAAACGGTGCCAGGAACCGTTTTCGCTGCGGCCCTTGCGGCGGCTGCCGGCGCCATTCACAATCGGCCAGCAACCGCGTCCCACCTTTCCCGTCCGGATAACCCATCATGCGAACGACCGCTCGCTTGCTACTTACGCTCGTATTGGCATCAACCGCCGCGATCTGCCTTGCGAAGGACGAGAACTTCACCCGCCAGAGCGACGTGATCTACGGCCGCAAGCACGGCATGGCTCTGACCATGGACGTGCTGAAGCCGAAAGAGAACGCCAACGGTGCGGCGATCATCTGGACGGTCAGCGGCGGCTGGTTCTCCTCGCACGAGCACATCAACCTCGACTTCCTGCGCGAGCTGCTCTCCCGCGGCTACACGGTGTTCGCGGTCGTGCATGGTAGCCAGCCGCAGTTCACGGTGCCCGAGATCGTGGCGGACATGAACCGGGCGGTGCGATATATCCGCACGCACGCCGAAGAGTATGGTATCGATCCAAATCGGATCGGGATCAGCGGCGGCTCGGCCGGCGGGCACCTGTCGCTAATGATTGGCACCGCGGGCACGCCCGGCGACGAGAAGGCCAAGGACGACGTTGAAAAGGCGAGCAGCCGCGTGCAGGCCGTGGCCTGCTTCTTTCCGCCCACCGACTTTCTAAACTACGGCACGCCCGGCTTCGAATGGCTGAACCAGGGGATCAAAGATCCGCTCCGCGCTCCGTTCGATTTCCGCGAGTGGGACGCCGAGCGGAAGTACTTCGCGCCGGTCAGCGAGGAGAAGCGGCGTGAAATCGCCCGGCAGATCTCGCCTGCCCACCACGTGAGCTCCGACGATCCGCCGACGCTGCTGATTCACGGCGACAAGGACTACCTGGTGCCGCTACAGCAGTCGGAACTGATCGTCGAGAAGTTCAAGGCGGCCGGCGTGCCCTGCGAGCTGATCGTTAAAAAAGGCGACGCGCACGGCTGGAAGGACTGGCACGGCGACATGCGAACGATCGCCGACTGGTTTGACAAGTACTTAAAGAAGTAGCTGTCCCAGGATCGCCCGCCCGCTGCCTGTTCCCCGGCGCAGGTTCAACGGCGCGAAAAAATGGGCCGGGAGTCCGAAGACTCCCGACCCGGTGCGCTGCTACCCCGTGCTTCGTGTGGCCCGGAACCGCATAAACGGTTCCTGACACCTTTTTCGCTACCCGCCGGCTGCCGACGCGGCTTCCGCTTCGATCGGCAGTTGTGGCTGAATGTACTCGTGCGGCAGGACGTCCGGAATCACCTTCACGCCGGTCGTGAACTTCAGCGGCGGCGACCCCGGATTGTCGTAGGTCAGCTCGATCAGGTAGGCCGTGTAGCCTTCCTCGGGCTTCTCGACGCCGCCCGCGTAGCTGCCGTCTTCAGACGCTTCGAGCTTCTTGCTCTTCCAGATGCGGCCGATCCGGTCGACACGGAAATCGCGCGCCTTGGGATTCGTCGCTTGCCAGAGCTTCACTTCCTTGGGCTTGGTGTCGGTGGTGACCTTCGTGGTACCGTCTTCCTGGACCTTGAAGTCATACTCCGGCAGCTTGGTACCGTTTTTAACCGCGTTGTAGAACGACAACAGCGTGAACGGCACGTCGGTGCCGCCCAGGCTGTGCTCGGCGTTCGGCACGTAGCGGAGGTATTTTGGCCCCGGCAACTCATCCCAATAGAACTGCCACGAGTCGGGCAGGAAGAATTGATCACCCGTCGCATTGACGACGTACTTGGGCATCGTGAGCCGGCTGCGATACTCGAACGGCTCCTCGATTTTCATCAGCGCGGCATACTGCGGTGAGCCGCTCCAGTCCATGATCTTCTGAGCGGTGTAGTCGCCCACGGCCGGAGCCCAGAAACCATAAGCCTGCCAGTGATGCTTGAACGAGGGGACAATGTTCAACATGTCGATGACCATCGGGGCGATACCGATGACGCGGTCGTCAACGATGGCGGTCGTCCAGGTGGTCCAACCACGTTTCGAGCCGCCACAGACCACAAACTTGTCGACGGCGACTTTGCCGCCTTCTTCTTTCGCGCAAAAATCGGTGATCGTGTCCATCGCGCGGACGGCCGACTTGGTCATCGGCAGTCGGGCGGGCCACTTTTCTTCACCGGTGCGCAGAAACTTGTCCCAGGTGTAAGCGATCAGCGAATCTTCAGTGCGCTTCTGGCCGTCGCCGTTGAATACCAGCGGCTGGTTCGGCACCATCTTCAGTTCGGTCACAACCGAGCCACTGCCCTTGGCAAGCTGCGAAGTCAGCGGATCGATCTTGTTCGGAGCGCTGCTCTCATTCGAGCCGCCCGAAATGTACAGCAGGCCGGTCGACGACTTCACGTCGTCCGGCTTGGTGATGATCATCCAGTGCTTCCACACCGTGCGATCAACCTCGGACTCGGTGAGCCAAGATTGCGAGGTCATCTCGAGCACGAAAGTGGTAAAGCCATCGCCCGGCAGCGTGTTGACCAGCTTATAGCTGTACACCGGATCGGGCTTGGCGACGTATTCGTCGAGAGCGGTCTTTTCTTCGCCGGGGGCAGTCTTTTCTTCGCCG
Organism: Pirellulales bacterium; assembly: GCA_041741015.1. GTDB lineage: Bacteria > Planctomycetota > Planctomycetia > Pirellulales > PALSA-1355 > JALHMI01. Next base: position 10,293 of record JBGSKX010000136.1, on the reverse strand, counting down.
GGGGCGGCGCCCAGCATCAGCAAACAGGAGAGGAGGAGCAGGGCCGTGGCCCCGCACTTCGGCAGGCGGAACATGGGGAGGATCCTCTAACGTGCGATCGTGAGTCCAGAAGGAGCCCGAAGGTGGGCCGTAGAACGCGGATAATGCAATGTAACCAGCGGCGGCGCGGTTCTCAACAGCCCCAGAAAAACCCTGCCGTTCACGGTTGCCTGCTAATTGACCATTCGAACGGGCCAGTGTTAGAATCAGGTCCAATCAAGGATGGTTGATGCGTCCGTCACCAGCCCCCTGAGTTCTTGCCGGTTGAGTTCTGGCTTTTTGGGTTCAGGCTTTTGGGGCTCATGCTTTCGGAGGGGAATCATGTTGCGGATCCATGCGAATGGTTCGGGCCGGTATTGCGACGGGATGACCCGCCGCAGCTTCGTGCAGCTGGGCGTGGCCGGCATGGCCAGCGTCGGGCTGCCGCAGATACTGCGGGCCAAGGAAGCCTCGCGGCTCGCCGGTCGCCCGACCAAGGACACCTCGGTCATCATGCTCTGGCTCGATGGCGGTCCCTCGCACCTCGACACCTACGACATGAAACCCGATGCCCCGGTCGAGTACCGCGGCATCTGGAATCCCATCCGGACGAACGTCCCGGGCGTCGCGGTGACCGAGCTGTTCCCCAGACAGGCAAAGATCGCGGAAAAGTTTTCGCTGATCCGTTCGCTCCATCACGACAACGGCGACCACTTCACCGGCGGGCACTACATGCTCACCTCGCGCGGCGGCGCCAGCGGAGCGGACACGACCGGCAAATATCCCTCGATCGGTTCGATCGCCGCGCGACTGGTCGGACCGCGCAAGAGCGGGATGCCGGCTTATGCGGCCGTGCCCATCGCGGCGAGCATTGGCCTGCGACCTGGCTACTTCGGCGCGAACTATCTCGGTCACTCGTACGACCCGTTCGAGACCGGCGGCGATCCGAATGCGGCCGAGTTTAAGGTCGACAACATCAACCTTGCCGGTTCGATGACGATCGATCGGCTGGAGAATCGCCGCACGCTGCTCGCGGACTTCGACCGCATGCGCCGCGACATGGACACCTCGGGCGCCATGGAAACCATGGACAGCTTCGACCACAAGGCCTATGAGATGGTCACCGGCGGCGAGGCCCGCAAGGCGTTCGACATTGCCAGCGAAGACCCGGCCACGCGCGATCTGTACGGACGGCACTCCTGGGGCCAGAGCACGCTGCTTGCCCGGCGGCTCGTCGAGGCTGGTAGCACCTGGGTCACCGTGCACATGGGCGGCTGGGACCATCACTGGGATCTCAAGAAGGGTTACGAGAACTACCTGCCCGTGGTCGATTCGTTGGTTTCGGGGCTGTTTATCGACCTCGAACAGCGTGGGCTGATCGAGAAGACACTGGTCGTGCTGTGCGGCGAGTTCAGCCGTACGCCGCGGATGAACAACGGCGGCAACGGCGGCCCCGCCGGCAGCATGGGCACACCCGGCCGCGATCACTGGGGGAACGCCTTGAGCGTGCTCATCGGCGGCGGCGGCATCCAGGGTGGCCGGGTCGTTGGCGCGACGAATCGGCTCGGCGAAGTGCCGGTCGATCGACCGCTGGAAGCGTGCGACTTGCACGCGACGATCTACGACCGGCTGGGAATTGATCCAGCCACGAGCTTCCTGAATCACGCAGGCCGGCCGATCCCTGCGATTGATCGCGGGGAAGTGATTTCGGAGTTATTGTAACGCTCGATTCTCGTTAGTTCTTCGTCCCCAACTCGGCCAGGTAGCCTTCGATCTGCTCGCGATGCTCGGGGCGGAAACGCTGGAACGGCTCGGCCATGTAGTCGTCGCACACGCCGACGCACGACAAGGCGCACTTCAGTCCTTTGATGAACGCCGAACCGTGCTGGCCGACCGAGTAGATTGTGCGGCCGATGCGAATCACCTGGGCGTGTAGCTCCAACACCTTCTCGATGTCCTGTGCCACCGCTGCGTCGTAAAGATCGACGTACAGCTTGGGGAACAGATTCGCCCCACCACAGACGCCGCCGTGCGCTCCAAACAACACCGACTCGCCTAACAGCTCTTCCGGCCCGACGAGCAACGAGAAATCGGGACGCTCGGCGCAGATCGCCCGGATCTTGTGGAAGTAGATCATCTGGGCAGAGCTATCTTTCAGCCCCACGACATTCGGAATCTGCAAGGCCGCCTGTACGGTTTGCGGATCGAAGGTGATCTTGGTGTGCGTCGGCATGTTGTACAGGAACACCGGCAGCGGCAGGTCGACCGCAATGTCCTGGATGTATTCGAGCAGCTCGGGCTGGCCGGCGGGGAAGTAGTAAGGGGCTGACAGCACCACAGCTTGGGCGCCCGCTTCAGCCGAGTACGTCGCTAGCTGAACGCTCTCGGCGTACGACGTGTCCGTTACACCCACGAGCACGGGCACGCGGCCGGCAACCTGGCGGCAGACCTGCGAGATCAGCTCGCGGCGCAAGCGATAGCTGAGGCTAGGGGCCTCGCCGGTCGTCCCCAGGATAAAGATGCCGTGGACCCCGCCTGCGAGCAAGTGATCGACCAGCCGCTCGGTGCCAGCGACGTCGAGGGAGTCACGACCCGAGAGCGGGGTGACCATGGGCGGAATGATGCCACGCAACGGAATGGGCAGGGCAGGCGAACTCACGGCAGGGAAACCTCACGGGGCACTATTTCTTGATGGTCCGAGCAATCGAGTATGACGACCGCCCGCGGTACTGGCCAGCCCCGCTGGGAAAGCGAGGATGGCCGAATTCCCTGCGAGAATGTGCGACTTTGGTGAGTGCCCTGGAGCAGTTGGTAGGCGCGCGATAGGATTCACTTTGTGACCACCCTCCCGCCTGTCGTCGAGTCTGCCCCGCCCAGTGGCGCTTCTCCCGCGGCTCACACTGCCGCCGCGCCCGCGGCCGTCTCGCCCTATTTGTGGATGCTTTCAGGATCGCTCGCGTTCTCAGGCATGGCCACGCTGGCGCACGGGTTGGCGGGGCGCTGCGACTGGGAGATCGTGGCTGCTGTCAGAGCCGGCCTGGCACTGCTGTTCGCGACAACGCTTGCCTGGCGGGCTGGCGCGCAATTGGTCTTCCTCCGGCCGCGAATTCTCTGGCTTCGCAGCATCTCCGGCACGGTCAGCCTGCTGTGCACTTTTTTTGCCTTGCTGCACCTTCCAGTATCTGACGTGCTGACGATCACGAATATGTTCCCGATCTGGGTGGCGCTTTTGAGTTGGCCACTGGATGGCGAGCGTCCTACCCGAGATGCCTGGGCGGCAATCTTCGTCGGAATGGTCGGAGTCGTGCTGGTAGCGCAGCCGCATTTTGCGAATGCTGATCCGTTGCCGGCGATCATCGCGCTCGTGGCTTCGTTCAGCACATCCATTGCCATGCTGGGCTTACACCGCCTGCGGGGCGTCCATCCGCTGGCCATCGTGTCGCATTTTTCGGGCGTCTCGTTGATCGCTTGTCTGGCGCTGCTGGTAATCGATCCCGCCGATTCGTGGGGCGCATCGCACTTCGACGCGGTGACGGTGTCGATGCTTGGCGGCGTGGGGCTGTGTGCCACGATTGGACAGTTCTTTCTGACCAAAGCGTTTGCCGCAGGGCCCCCGGCGAGGGTTTCGGTGGTGGCCCTCACGCAGGTCGGCTTTGCGATGGTGCTGGACGTCGTCGTGTTTGGCCACGAGTTTAACGCACTGACGTTGCTGGGCATCCTGCTGGTGACCGCGCCGACGGCGTGGCTTTTGATGACACAGCGGCACACGCCGGATCCCGCGCTGGAGACGCCGGCATAGTGGCGGAGTTGCGGTCGAGGTTGGTACGATATGTTGCCAAACACGACGCGCCACTTCCGTAGCCCTGGCTAACTCTGCCGTGACGAGCCTCGAAGCCCATCTGCTGATTGCCGCCCCTGAGCTGGCCGAGCCGTTTGCGCATGGCGTTGTGCTGCTCGTCAAGCACAACGAAGACGGCGCACTGGGGCTGATACTCAATCGGCGTACCCCCGCCGATTTCCAGCAGGTGTGGAACAAGGTGAGCGAGGTATCCTGCCATCAACAGGCGTCGCTGTTTCTCGGCGGGCCGTGCGATGGACCGCTCGTCGCCCTGCACACGCGGGAAGATCTGCTCGACATGGAAGTGCTGCCCGGGTTGTATTTCACCAGCGGCAAAGAGAAACTCGAAACGCTCGCCGCGCAGTCACCTGACACCCAGAACCCGGTGAAATTCTTCGCCGGCTATTCCGGCTGGGCTGCCGGGCAGCTCGAACACGAGATCGCCGGCGGCAGCTGGTCCGTGATGCCCGCCAGGCTCGAGCATGCTTTCTGGCACGAGGACGAGCTGTGGAAGCGAGCCAATCGATTCGTCAGCGATGCGGCCTGGCGCTCGGCGCTGGGAATCGACCAAGCGCCGCCGGACCTGCGGGCGAACTAGCGATCAAGAACCTCGCTTAGGCCGCCATCCGCTGCGGTTCGATCTCTTCGAACAGGTTGACGGTCCGCAGCATGTTGCCGTCGGCGTCGTAAAACTGCACGAGGCCCACGTCGATCATCCACATCGCGAGGAAATCGTCGACGCGGTAGCTGCGTGCCACGTAGCGGCCCTCATCGAGCATGATCCGCTCGTCCATGTCGTCGAGCATATCTTCGTCGATATCGAGCTCGAGGAACGTGCGGTGAACGATCGTCCGAATCTGATCGGCTGTCGGCAAAACGGTCATATACGCAACCTCCTTGTTGCTTTCACCCGGCCATCCGTGCCAGGCTCCACTGCGGGATGCGTGAGTGTATCGTGCCGTGAATATTTGATGAAGACGAAGATTTTGCGGGTCGCATGTGCTGGGTCATCCCCGTGCTACCCCTGATGTCACTCACCTGATATCAAGATCGGCCGCCGGTTAGACCGGTCTTAATGAAAGCACGGCGGATTGCGGGAACAGTCGTGAGCCAATTGACCGTCGCCGCCCGTGCTGTCATCCTGATGGAGCCACGGGAGCACCTGAGTTTTCTTGCGGGAGATTTTAGCGCACCATGGGTACGCGAACGATTAACGGACCGGACGACCTCAAGCAGCTGGTCGGCCAGGAAGTGGGCCACAGCGACTGGGTCGATGTGACCCAGGAAATGATCGACCGGTTTGCGGACATCACGGGCGACCACCAGTGGATTCACGTCGACGTGGAGCGGTCGGCCAAAGAGAGCCCGTTCGGCACGACCATCGCCCACGGTTTCCTGACGCTGTCGCTGATCACGCAGCTTCACAGCAGCGCGGTGCGGGTCGAAGGGGGCCTGATGGGATTGAATTACGGCCTGAATCGCGTGCGATTTGTCAGCCCGGTGAAAGCCGGCGCGCGGGTGCGCGGCCGCAGCGCGGTGGTCTCGGTCGACGACATCCTGGCGGGGATTCAAGTGACCTGGAAAATCACCGTCGAGTGCGAGAACGAACCCAAACCGTCGATCGTGGCGGAATGGATCACGCGGATGTACACCGAAGATCCGCTGGCCGGCGGCCGGTCGTGACATTTCGCACCGCGTTGCAAACGCGAGACGGGTGGCCGGCCGCACTGTGAACCGAGCGCCCGCCCGGGCCAGTTCTCGCAGAATTCGCTCGGATCCCCGCCGAGGCGCTGGAAAACTCCGCAGAATCCGGGCTCTCGCGCCGGTCGATCTGGCATCAGCCTCCCCCCACAGCGGCTGGTATTGCGCCGTTCCATTCGCACGATCGCGCAGCTGGCATCGTACAAACGCTATAGAGCGACCTTGCCGGTGAGCGAATCTTCGCAAAATTTGCCGCGTTGCCAGGCGCGCACGCCGTGTGACCTAGTTTCTTGTAGTGCAGTGAACGTCCGCCGGCGAAGCAAGTGATGCTTCGGGGCAACGCTCGACCCAGTCGAACGCAAACCACGGAAAATCGCTTCGCAGTCCGGTCGCCAACGACCCAGGGCAGCCCAACACAGGAGGGGCACCAACATGCTCGTCTTATCTCGGAAGGTAAACGAGACCATCATCATCAACGACAACATCGTGATTACGGTCGTCGATATTCGCGGCGACAAAGTCCGTCTCGGTATCGAGGCGCCCAAGGACGTTCCCGTACATCGACAAGAGGTGTACGACGCGATCAAGCGCGCCGAAGGGACCGAAGGCGCTCGTAGGGCTGATTCGAACTCTCCGAACTCTTAAAGGGGGATCCCCATGACCACCAAGACCCAAGAAAAGACCCGTAAGCCGCTGAGCAAGTCGGAAATCGCCGCGCACCTGAGCGAAACGACCGGCCTGAGCAAGGCGCAGATTTCGACCGTGTTTGATTCCCTGTATGAGCTCGTCGGTCGGCAGCTCAACGACGGCCCTGGCATCTTCACGCTGCCCGGCCTGTTGAAGGTCAAAGTCGTCCGCAAGGCGGCCATTCCGGAGCGGACCGGCGTCAACCCGTTCACCAAGCAGGAAACCGTGTTCAAGGCCAAGCCGGCCCGGAACGTGATCAAGCTGCAAGCGCTCAAGAATCTGAAGCAGATGGTCTAAGCCCCTCTCTCGATTCGAGCCAACGATACACAGGCAGCCGGAAGGGAATCTGGCTAGCCAGAACAAGGCCGTCCGCGTGGCAATCGCCACGAGGGCGGCCTTTGCGTTTTTAGCCAAAGCAGGCTGAAGCAGTAGAAAAAAAGCTGCCAGGCAACACCTGCCCCGGATATTGCCCTGGCAGCCAGGTTCGGCCAGACCATGTAGGCCGGCGCCGAACGTTTGATTGTACGGTGACTATCGGTCACCTATGCTAGGTCGTTTCATCGAGCGAGCACGATTCTCGCAAGTCGTTCGAGCTTCCCCCCTTGGAAGAGCGTTAACTCCGCGCTGTCTCGCACACTTCGCACACTTCGCGTCCGCGCTACGGTAAACCGAAGTGCCGGCAGAAGCCAACGACGGCCTCAGGGGGGGAACTAATGGCGAGGCAGCTGTTCCAGCCGGTCCAGAATCAGATCGATCTGTTGATCGGCGTTGAAGTCGGCATAGCGCGCTGCGAATGATGCCGCGCCCGGCGCCGCGTTGGGGGACTGCAGCAGGACCTCCAACTGCCTGGCGATCTCTTGCGGCCGATCCGGTGGCGCCGCAAGCGCGGCCCCCAGCTTCATCATGGCCATGGCCAGCAGGGACTGCTCGACGTAAATCGGAATCTGCAGCGACGGCTTTCCAGCTCGCAGGAAACTGATCGCCGTTCCGTGATTCGCGTTCAGAATGGCAAAGTCGCATTCCTCGGCCACACGCCCGATGTCAAGCGGCTCTCGTTCAAACCGCAGCGTTGGTCCGGCAAACTGTTGCCGGACCGATTCCGCAATTTCACCGCCGAAGACAATCGTCGGTTGGCCCGAACGTCGCAGCAGTTCCAAAAGCGCATTCAGTTGCGGAAACGGCTTGAGATAGGCGTAAATCTTTTTGCCAGCCGCGTCCGGCCAAACCGGCGTTTTGCCGAATCCGCCAGTCCAGGCCCCCCAATATCGCACTCCCTCGCGCGTTCCGTAGTGATCAAGTTCCGCAAACGTCAGCAGCAGGTGTTCATCCGCCGGGTGATACAACTCCGCCAAACGATCCAGCGGTGGCTGACTCCAATGTTTCAACGCGCCGTTGGCGATCGCCAAAACACCCTGCTCGTGCTTGGCCAGCTCCGCAGGATCGGGATTGAGCCAAGGTTGCAGCGAGCGAAGCGGAGTCTCGTCGACCGGCAGGAAGAAACCCGTGCCAACTGTAACGCGTCTAGCTCGCATGCCGCGGGCTGCCAGCAGCGCGGTCGGACTATGGTCGAACACGATCACATCGGGTTCGACCGCGCGAAAGATATTGCGCCAGGCATCTCCGTGGGACGCAAGCTCCAGGGCGTCGCAGAACCCGTTCTCGAACAGAATCTGAGCAAAACTCAACGTCGGCCCCGCCGTTGCGGGCCGAAACTGGCGATACGGCGCCTGCCAATACGGCGCTTCATCCGCCGGAAAGATTGCCCTGGCCTGGGCCAGATTTCGCAACACAAGTTCGACGCGATGCCCGCGAGCTCGCAGTCCCGCGGCCAGCGGGCGCAGGTTGACCAGGTGGCCCAGGCCGTAGCCCAATTCCCAGGCGAAGAGATAGGTGGCCATAGAGCGCGTCGCCACAGGGCATTCGAGTGCAAGTGCACGGCGAAAGCGACTAGCAGTCCGCTGCCACAAAAGTGCGGAATAACCGCCAGTCTACCGCTGATTCCCGCAAGAATTCAGCGAAGGGGAAGCTGCCCAGCAAGGGCAGGAACCACAAGCGAATGTTACGGTGAAAACTCCCGGTTCGCAAGTAGGCGGCGCAGATTCCGACGCACTTTCGGCCGATGAGCTGGCGAACCTGCCGGCCGACATCGTGGCCGAGATCCGCACGCTACTTCGGACGAAACGCATCCCGCGGTAAAATCGAGGCATCGGGTGTCGTGGCGAGATTGCAACTCGGCACGGCCAACGTGGTCCCCGGTGGCTGGCTTACCTCCATTCGCCGGCCGCCGGGGACCGGCCCGACTTTTGAATGGAGGACTTCTCGTGCGCCCTATCAGCGACTTCATTGAGGCAGTTGACCATTATCTGAAGTGCGTGTTCTATTCGAACGCCACCCAGCAGGCCATGCGGGCACCGAACATCAGCCCCGACCGGCAAGGCGACATTCACGACGAACACCTAAAGGCGTATCACGCCTACGAAACTGCACTCGCCAACCTTGACAAGTGCGGGGAGGAAGTGGCCCGAAGCCACCCCGCAGTCGCAGTGGGTGTGCGTGCGACCGTCAACCGGACCAAAGGTGACTCGGGAACAACGGCCGACGAGTTCAAGTCGTGGTGGAAAGACGCGAAAGCCGAATTGGCCGCGGCTGCCGACCGCACCGAAGCCGCTGCCACGAACGTCGAGCCGCCCGAAGGCAAGCGAAAGAGGAAGGCCAAAGCCGTCAACATCTCGAGCAGTGACGCAATCCGCAATGCCCTAATGGTTCACCACAGCTTCACGCCCGGCGAGAACAGCGTTAACCAATCCGAGGCATTGAAGCTGGAAGATCTACCGAGTCTGGTACCCAACTACACATGCCATCGAAACACGTGGGAACCGTTCTTCAAAAAACGGTTGGACGGAGGAATAAAGGCGTACCAGAACGCCTGCACAGACCAGTCGCGTCTCATTGCTGTGCTGGAAAAGCTATGTTCTGACTCCCCCCCGGCGGACCGTGCAATCGATCGAAGCCCGAAGAAGGGCAGCAAGCCGCCCCGCGACCGTGATGACGGGACAGGCAAGTTCCATGAGATCACCAAAGTCGACGAAGCGCTCGACGGTGACCGGATGGATTACTACAGCTATGGTCGCGACGACGACTAGCTGCCATTTGCACAATGGCACTTGCACAACGTGCACAATGACGCCCATTGTGCATTTCTAGTGGTGCACACGCCTGCCAATCACGGCATTTCTCTACCCACGGCACACTGACCGTGCCTCTGATTGTGCATTTCCAACAGGTTTGTATGGCGGCAACTCGTGCTGCCTAAACCCCAACGGAAAGGAAATCGCAATGAGCCATACCGTGACTCTGTGGGACGTTCCGCAAACCCGCCAAGAGCTGGGCAACGTCTGTCGACGGACCCTCCACAACTTCACCCGCGATCCTGAAAACCCGCTGCCGTACATCAAACTCGGCACGAGGGTCATGTTCGATCCCAACGACGTGCGTGCGTGGATCGAATCCCAGAAGAAGCGGACCGGAGGCTCGAGCGATGTCCGCTGATTGTTGGAACTGTTGCACGGCTCGCCCCGTTGGCGAATTTGAAATCGACAACTGGGGCGTGCAACCGCTGTGCGAAAGCTGTGTCACAGCGATTCAAGCCCGCGGCCACCAAGTCGAGGAAGTCGACCCGGAAGATGACTGCGAGTGAATCACAAACCCACCTGTGGCCGCTCGGGCCGGCGCTGCGTGGAATTCTCAAACGCCCGAACATTAGGAGTTGGATGATGACTGATTGGAATTTGGAAGCGAAGAAGGCCGTGAACTACATCACCGAGCACTTGTTCGAGGCGCATCGCGGTGCGTTCGCAAAGCCGAACAACGTGGTGATTGTGTTCGGCAATGACGGCTACAGCGGCGAGGACGATCGCGTACGCCGCGAGGTGGAGATTGTGCGGAGCGACCTGGCCGAGCTGGATACGGCACCGCAGGAACTGGGGTTTGCCACGTGCGAAGATGGCTACGCGTGGTGTCTGTTGTTCCTGGCTGCAAGCGATCGCGAT
>JBGSKX010000135.1:0-3385 GCA_041741015.1 Pirellulales bacterium | reverse complement strand
CGCCGAAACGGCTCATGCCGATGAATCCGCCCTGCGGGCCGAGATACTTGTCCCAGCCTTGCTCGATGCCGGTCTCCACCGCCAGTCGTGCCGGCACGTCAGGCGGCAACACGCTGTCGCGATACTTCTGGTCCTGTTCGTCGAACAGTTCCCAGCAGGGCATGCTCACCACGCGCACGCTCGCGCCCTCGGCGGCCAGCTTTTCGTAGGACTGCACGCACAGCGGCACCTCGCTGCCGGTGCCGATCAGAATCAAATCGGGCTTGCCGTTCTTCGACGAGTCGGCCAGCACGTAAGCGCCTCGCGATACTCCGGATGCCGGCGCGTACTGCTTGCGATCAAGCGTGGGCAGATTCTGCCGCGTGAGCACCAGCGCCACCGGCCGGTCTTTAAGCGGCATGATCACCCGCCAGGCTTCGATTACTTCGTTGGCATCGCCCGGCCGCATGACCAGCAGATTAGGAATCGCGCGGGCCGCGGCCAAATGTTCGACAGGCTGATGTGTCGGTCCGTCCTCGCCCAGCCCGATCGAGTCGTGTGTGAAGACGTACACGACCGGCAGGTGCATCAGCGCGCTGAGCCGCATCGACGGGCGCAGGTAGTCGCTGAACACAAAGAACGTGGCGCCGTAAGGGCGAATGAACGAAAGCGCCATGCCGTTGAGCGTGGCGGCCATGCCGTGTTCGCGAATGCCGAAGTGGAAATTGCGCCCGCCGGGGGTTTCGCTCTGGAAGGACTCGTCCCCCTTGATGAGCGTGAGCGTCGAGGGGGCGAGGTCGGCCGAACCGCCGATCAGCCAGGGGACATTCTTCGCGACGTCGTTCAGGACTTCGCCCGACGACTTGCGGCTGGCTACGCCCTTGGGATCAGCGGCATAGCTGCGGATGTCTTTGTCCCAACCCTGCGGGAGCTCGCGCGCGACCATCGTCTGCCACTCGGCGGCGAGCTCGGGAAACTTCTCCGCATATTCGTCGAACTTCTTCTGCCACTCGGCATAGAGCTTCGCGCCGCGAGCGCCGATGCCATCGGCAAAGTTCTTTCGCACCTCGTCGGGCACGAGGAACTTTTCGTCCTCGGGCCAGCCGTAGAAGGCCTTGGCCTTCTTAATTTCGTCTTCGCCCAGCGGCGAGCCGTGGGCGTGCTCGGTGTTTTGTTTGTCGGGCGCCCCGTAGCCGATGATCGAGTGGACGATGATCAGTGTGGGCTTGTCGGTTGTGGCTTTGAACTCTTTATAAGCCTTGCGGAGCGCGGCCAGATCGTTGATGTCGGCGATCTCGATCACGTGCCAGCCGAGGCCGCGGAACCGTGTGGCCTTGTCTTCGCTGAAGGCGAGCTGCGTATGGCCTTCGATCGTGATCGTGTTGTCGTCGTAGATCCAGCAGAGGTTCGACAGCTTCAGGTGCCCGGCCAGCGAAGCGGCTTCGTTGGCGACGCCTTCCATCAGGTCGCCGTCGCTACAGGCGACGAACACGTCGTAGTCGAACAGCTCGTAGCCCGGCTTGTTGAAGTGGGCGGCGAGCCAGTGCTGGGCGATGGCCATGCCGACGCTGTTGCCGCACCCTTGCCCCAGCGGGCCGGTCGTGGTTTCGACGCCGGTCGTTTCGTAGTGTTCGGGATGGCCGGGGCAGCGGCTATGGAGCTGGCGGAACTGCTTGATCTGGTCGAGCGTGACGGCCGGTTCGCCGGTCGGCTTGCCGTCTTTCAGTTGCTCGACGCCGGCCAGGTGCAGGACGCTATACAGCAGCATCGAGGCATGGCCGCAGGAGAGGACGAAGCGGTCGCGGCCGGGCCACAGCGGGTGCTTGGGATCGTAGCGGAGGACCTCGTTCCAGAGGGTGTAGGCCATCGGCGCAAGCGCCATGGGCGTGCCGGGATGGCCGCTGTTGGCCTTTTGCACCGCGTCCATCGAGAGGGTGCGGATCGTATTGATGGCAAGCTGCTCGATGGTTCCCTGCGGCTTGCTGGTCTTGGTTTGCGTGGACATGCGGGTAGTTCGGGGGGAGTGGAGAAAGGTCTTGTCGCGGCGTTTGCCTTCGCCACGGCCGCACCCCATGTGCGGATATTGCGCCCAAAGTAAGCCAATGAGTTTAGGGGTCGCGCGGCCCATCGTCAACGAGCGGGCGGAGGGGGTGCCGGTCCGCGGAGACGCCCGCGGAAAGCATTTGAAGGTTGATGTTTAGGGCGGCTGGCGGGGTTGGCGCTGGGGTGCCACTCTCTGGCTTGCCCAGCAGTGCTCTTCCGTGGTCTTGCCTTGCACTTAACCCTGCTTGAGCGAACCCGCCTCGTCGATGGACGCAGCAAGGCAAGACCTGAAGAAAAACACTGCTGGGCAAGCCAGCAGTGGCACCCAGAAAGCACTTTCTCTCAAGCGAGGCGCTATGATCTGCCGATCTTGGCACGCACACGAGCTTTCTTTTCGCGTACCAGGATCCGCAAGCATGAGCAGCGAGCAGATTGCCCGAGCCGTGTTCATCGCGCTGGGCGTGTTGATCCTGAGCATCTAGTTGCGCGAGCACAGGTGAGCCGCTGGCGCAGCCGCCGGTGGCACGCAACTTCAAGCACACGGATTCCGACTAGCCCTTCGGCTTTTCGATCACCGTGGCCTTGGTGATCGTGACGGGCTTCACCGGGCGATCTTGTCCGCCGGTCTGCACGACGCCGATCTTCTTGACCACGGCCAGGCTTTCAGGATTGGCGGTCTTGCCAAAGGCGGTGTACTGGTTGTCGAGGTGCGTGACCTTCTCCAGGCAGATGAAAAACTGCGAGCCGGCCGAGTTGGGGTCGTTGGTGCGGGCCATCGAGAGGACGCCGGGCTCGTGCGGCGTGCGATTGAATTCGGCCTTGATCGTGTAGCCAGGTCCGCCGGTGCCGGTGCCTTCGGGGCAGCCACCCTGGATCATGAAACCCTTGATGATGCGGTGGAAGCCGAGGCCGTCGTAGTAGCCGATCTTGGCCAGCGCGAGCATGTTCTTCACATGGCCCGGGGCGAGGTCGGGGAGAAAGTCGAGCAGGATTTTGCCTTCGGTCGTGTCGAGTTCGAGCTGGTAGGTGTTCTTGGCGAAATCGATGGTCGGCAATACGGCGTCTACTTCGGCTTTGCGATTCTTGGCCATGATGGATCGGGCCCCTCGTGGTTCGGCGGATAGTGGTCAGTGTTCCTGATCGGTTGCAGTCAGTAGACTATCAGCCTCAGGCGGCCTGGAATAGCACAAACTGGGCCCGGGGTGGGCCGCCGAGTATCTTGCGAACAGGCGGCCGCATGGACTGGGTACAAGTTTACGATCCGCTCGGTAGCGCATGGCTGAGCACGCTCTTGGCCGCGGCGCCTATTGTCGTCCTGCTGGGGCTGCTGGTCATCGGGCAATCGGCCCCGCGCGCGGCCGTG
>JBGSKX010000134.1:0-1592 GCA_041741015.1 Pirellulales bacterium | reverse complement strand
GACTTCGGACCCAATAGCCCAGAACCGAATCGGAGTGCCGTCGCCAAGGACGAACGAATCGCCATCAGCCGAGAGCCGTACGAAACCTGACTGCCCCGAACGGTCTTCGTTCATTCGCCGAAGATCGAGCAGCGCATCGGGAGTAAACGCGTCGGGCCCGACGTCAAATGACCAGTCGGGATCGACCCGCTGCGGGTTTGCAGCGGAGCTAGTCTCCATCGCGGCCGCCCACGGGCTATCTCCTTCCGCCGCAAGCGAAAGCGTCATGGCAAGCCCGGACAGCATGACCACACGACAGACCAGCTTAAGCCGCGACCACAGCACCAACAGCGTCAGAAAGAACGCTTCGCTCGCCTGAGTTGCTCGCGTCTTTTCGGTTGACACGATCATGGAACCGCATTCTTTAAGGTTACGGACAGGGCGGGAACACAAGCGGCTCACAAGCCTTCTGACGCTTGCTCATCTGGGTGCTGCCCCGCACCCAGCGAGCCCGATCTTTGCCTGGAACCACTTGCGGCCCCTCCCGGCGGGCCAAGGTGGCCCATGCATGGCGCTCCTACGCTAACGCCCTCCGAACCTCTACCAGAGAGGCCAAGGTCAGCGGCGTCGCAGTGCGCTGCTCACGGTCCGTGCCAGCCAGTGGGGTCACGACCATTTCGCAGCAAGACCAACAAAACGGCAACCACAACAACAATCGAATAGCAAAGGAAAAGACTTCAAATATTCAACGGCCCGCAACCAAAGGGCGACGCCCCAACCAACTTCGAAGGACATCCCGAAGTTTCCCAGCACCTGCCGAGCTATGCCTGCTCCCTTCTCACTCGGATCGCCGTGAGGCGGAAACCATGCCGGCGTCATTCGCTCACTGAGAAGTAGGTGGCCGGTTCCGATTGCGGGACAAGAATTCTCCGCCGCTGGCTCGATGATTCTCCAAATTAGCCCCTTTGGAGCGAGACGCGGCATCACGCATAATCGTCGAAGGGGCTCGCAGCCAATCCGACGCGTCCTTTCCTGCTTCCGCCCCTTCTTCAGTTTCGGCCACCCCCTCGAAATGCCGGTCGCAGAGGAAATGCTTGTCCCGAATGCAGCCCCCGCCGCCTTTAAACTTGCCCGGAGGATTGATGTCAATCAGCACAAAATCGGATGCGCCAGCGAATGCAACTGCAATCGGCGCATCGACTTGCACACATTGCCAAGAGATAGGTGAGCCGTTGGAAAACGACCGTCACGACGTGCTTCGTTTGCTGATCGAGCATCGCAATTCGCTGTTCGGGTTCATTTTCGCGGCAGTGCGAGACCACGACGCCGCGGAAGAGGTGCTGCAGGAAGTGTCGGTAGCGGTGTGCGAGAGCAGTGGCAGCTTTCAGCCGGGAACCAACTTCGGCGCCTGGGCCCGGGAGATCGCCCGTCGGCGAGTCTTGGCCTATTGGCGCCAACGTGACGCACGCCCCGCGCTACTCTCCGACGAGTTGCTTCAGAACGTTTCCGACGGATTCCGACGAGTAGAAGAACAATCCGCCCCTTTGGAGCAACGCAAGGCGCTACGCACGTGCCTAGCGAAGCTCGAGCCAAAGCTGCGTCATCTTATCGAA
>JBGSKX010000133.1:0-10429 GCA_041741015.1 Pirellulales bacterium | reverse complement strand
CTGCAGGCTAACCTGCGGCTAGTCGTTTCTATCGCCAAGCGTCATGTGGATCAGGGCCACGATCTCTTCGAACTGGTCAGCGACGGGAATATCTCGCTGATGCGGGCGATCGACAAATTCGACTTCGCTCGCGGGTTTAAGATGAGCACGTATGCAAGCTGGGCAATCATGCGGAACTTCGCACGCACGATTCCCCACGAGCAGCAACAGCGAGATCGCTTCCGCACCGGTCACGACGAATTTTTCAACGCGTCCGAAGAACGTCGCTCCAACCAGCACGACCTGGAGAGCGCCCAGCGGCAACGAGAATCACAGGTTCGCAAGATGATGGATCGACTTGACGAACGGGAACAGCAGATCGTGATCAGTCGTTTCGGTCTAGAGCATGGGCGAGAACCTCAAACCCTGGAACAACTCGGTGCCAAGCTGGGCGTCAGCAAAGAGCGGGTGCGTCAGATCGCAGCACGGGCCATAAACAAGCTAAGGCTTGCCGCGTCTGAAGAGAAAATCGAAATGCTAGCCGTAAGCTAACAACTGTACCGCGCAACGTGGCTCAAGAAAGAAATGAAACATGAACAGCGTAAAGACTGCCAAGCTTTTGATTCTAACTGCCGCCTTCCTGTCCTTTTTGTTTTCGGTCTATTTATGGTTCGCCGTGGATAAGGGGCAAGGCGTATTCGTAGGACTCTGGGTTCCATCTATCTTGTCATTCGGCACTCTGATTACCAATGGTGGAGAACGCCGTCATGGATGATTGGATTATTTTCCTAGTAGGCAGTTTCGCGACACTGCTGTGTGTGGTTGCGACCGCGATTCTGCTCTATGCGGTTGAAACGGACGTTAAAGACTGATTCAAGATGCTTGGAATTGTGGAGGGTTTGTTGGGTGACATTCCTAACTATGCACCGCGTGGAGTAGGAAGGTAAGTGTGACTTTTACCTGGGAGGTCGACGAACAATTCACAATGGCGGACGACATCGAAATCGTAAGCACGGCAATTCAAGGCGACCGCAATCAGATCGGAATTGAAGTCCCCAAGAAACTTGAAGCGCGACGGGCGCAAGCCCCTTCGCATCCCCCAGCGCCAATGAGCTCAGCAATTCGATCCACGGTTCCACACGCATAGTTTCGCAGAACTCAGCCGATTCAGCGTAAAACAAGGCTTAAGGGAACACTGAACAGGACCTTTTCCATGCACCCCACCAAAAATGACCTTCCCACCGACAAGCGTGCCATTGCCGCTGAGCTACTCAATAGCTTGTTGGCTGATCTGATTGACCTGCAACTTCAAGCGAAGCATGCCCACTGGAACGTGAAGGGGCCGAACTTCATCGCGTTGCATGAATTATTTGACAGCGTCGCCGAAGACGCGGAAGAGTTTGTGGATACAGTCGCTGAGAGAATCGCGGCATTGGGTGGTCGAGCCGAGGGCACGATCGTATTAGTAGGCCAGCGTTCACGGCTGGCTCCTTACGCTTTGGACATCGTCAGCGGAAGAGCGCACGTTGAGGCATTATCCACGTCATTGGCGACGGTTGGCAAAGCCGCTCGCGACGGTATTAGTCAGGCCACGGAATTCGGAGATGCCGACACGGCCGACCTCTTCACCGAAGTGTCGAGGGGCATCGACAAGAAACTCTGGTTCGTGGAATCACATCTGCAAGGAGATCAGTGAAGGTGGACGGCGGCCGCCAGCAGAACGCGAAAAAAAGTCGTTGCCCAAGCCACGACAACAGATCTCCGCTTGAAACGGAATTAGGCAGCGTTGTTAGTAATCAAAACCAAATGTCGAATAGGTCCACCCGCTGGTGCGATCGCGCTTGTGACAACGGGCGGTGGGACTTTGTGTGTCAGTCCGCGGCTGAAAGTTTAACCGACAAATGAGTCTTAAGCTCTCAGAAGAATCGAATACGATATCCACTTTAAGTTTTCTTTTTCTCAAATTAGGAGCCTGCAATGCCTACTGAACAAACTACCAACTGGCCGGACCTCGCGATCGCTCTGTACGAGCGGCTGACGGGCAAGAACGCACAGATCGCTTATGAGTTTGTCGACATGCACATCAAGGTCCCGAGTGGGACCGGCGCGCAGGCCGAGCATGCCGAGTGGGTTCTGAGCGGTACGATGAAGATCAGCACCTCGGCTGAGGGCAAAGGCCCAAACTGAGTTTGGTCGGCCGCCTTGACGGTAATGTAGACGGCCGGCCGGTGAGTCTCGTCGGCCAACACCGCGAGCTCACCCTTTGCGTAAATAATTTCGTCACGTTGTTTACGTTGCGGCGGACCTGCAAGTCAAACGGCCGAGCCCTGATCAGGTTACTCGAGCGTTCTGACTTTCGGGTCCTGGTTCAAGTGGGTCGGTTTGGGGCCATGGAAGTGTTTCCCAAGCCTAACAATTTGATTAGCCTTTTCCTCCCGCGCTGATGAACCATGGTACGTTTCGTGAGACCAGGGGAGCCTGCCAACAGTCCGATCTTCGTAACCGGCGCCAGCGGCTATGTTGGGGGACGTTTAGTCCCGGCACTGCTGGCGGCCGGTTACTCCGTTCGGTGTCTGGCCCGTGATCCCCGGAAACTCGCAGAGCGGCCGTGGCGCTCGAACCCGCATTTAGCCGTGGTTGCAGGCGACATGTCGGACCAGGAGCAACTTGCTGGCCAGCTGCAGGGATGCGTTGTGGCCTTTTACCTGGTCCATTCGATGGAGGCGACCGGCGGGGTCTACGCCGAGCGAGACCGTCAGCTGGCATCAAATTTCGCACAAGCCGCTGAGCGGGCCGGTGTCGAGAGAATCATTTATCTTGGCGGACTTGGCGAGATGGGCCAGGGACTCAGCCAGCACTTACGTTCGCGCCGTGAGGTGGAGGAACAACTGGCTTCGACTGGAGTGCCAGTAACCACGTTCCGAGCCGCCATGATCATTGGGGCCGGATCGGCCTCGTTCGAGATCTTGCGGTATTTAGTCGAACGATTGCCAGTGATGATCACCCCTGCATGGGTGAAGACCGAATCGCAGCCCGTCGCAATCACGGACGTTCTTCATTGGCTGGTGCGCTGCGTCAGCGCGCCGGAGACAACCGGCAAGACGCTGGAAATCGGTGGGCCTGACGTGCTACCTTACCGCGACTTGATGCGGATTATGGCTGAGGAACTGCGTTTGCCAAAACGGTTGATCATTCCCTTGCCCGTCCTCACGCCCAAGCTCAGCTCCTTGTGGATCAGTCTGGTCACGCCGGTGTCTTACCGCATCGCCCGCCCGCTCGGTGAGGGGCTGCGGAACCGAGTCGTGGTCACCAACGTCGAAGCGCAGCGACTCATGCCGCATCAGCCGCTTGGAGTGCGGGAAGCGATATGCGAGGCGCTAAGGCAGGTGGAAGCGAACGACGTGGAAACACGTTGGTCGGCTGCCGGGCCGATCCCTGGCGACCCGCAGTGGGCGGGCGGGACAGTGTTTACCGACCAACGCTCCGTGCTGATTCAAGCCGATCCGCATTCGGTTTTCGCCGCCGTCTGTCGAATCGGCGGCGGCCATGGCTGGTACGCGGGGGATATTCTCTGGCGCATCCGTGGCTGGATGGACAAGCTGGTCGGAGGTCCAGGGCTTCGCCGGGGGAGGCGAAACGCCGATCAGGTGGAATTCGGTGAGGCGCTCGACTTCTGGCGCGTGGTTGGCATCGACCGCGACCGTTCGCTGTCACTTCTGGCCGAAATGAAGTTGCCAGGCATTGCCATGCTGAACTTCGAACTCAAACCGGAAGAGGACCACGGGCGAACAAAACTCACGATGACCGCGCGGTTTCGGCCGAAGGGACTGCTTGGAATCTTGTACTGGTACGCGGTCCTGCCGCTGCACCACTTTGTGTTTGGCGGCATGCTTCGAGGCATACGGACCATGGCGGAGTTAATGAATCGGGCAGAGGGTTCCAAAAACTCTGATTCTTCTCCGGGCACTGCCGCGACTGGATATGGACGCGCCCGGCTGTGGCTGGGGATTTCTGCGGTCGGCACGTTCGTGATGCTCACGACTGTGGGTCTGTTTTTAGATCTGCCGGGCCGGATTCCGGAGAACATCGACTCAACCACCTGGGGACAAGCTGGCGCGCTGTTGTTGTTTGTCCTGATTTATGCGGCTATTCAACTACCGTTCGACTTTCTTGGCGGCTTCCTGTTGCCCAAGCGTTTCGGGCGATCTCATCCGCCATTCGCCAGCTATCTGGTCAGCCTCGCGCGGGGCGTGACGGTACACGCAGCGCTGCTGTTTCTCGCTGCCATGGCGATCCTGCTGGCCGGGCGCTGGGGAGGGATCGTCGGGACCGTGGCGGCCGGCCTCTTCATAGGTCTCTTACTGCTCCGTGCGCGCGTGCCGCTTGCGAAGCTCATGGCCCCGCTCCAGGTAATGCCGAGCGAGCCAACATTTTTTGAGTCTGGCGATTCACTCCCGATCAGCGTGGCCCAAAGTGCCGACGAAGGATTCACGGGAGCCGTGGTGGGGGTGTTGCGGCCACGCTGGCAGATTGTGCCAGCGAGGTGGCGCGAGGTACTCGGCGCCGCAGGGTTCGAGGTCGCGGCGAGTCGACGGTCGCTGGCGGTGAAGACCGGCAGTTGGTGGCGAGGGCGTGCGGTTGCCTTGCTCTTCACGCTGACTGGTCTCAGCAGTACGGCTTGGCTGGTCGGCTCTACAAAGCTGGGCACAGTCGGTGGTACGGTCGAGTTTAGTCTCTGGTTCAGCTTGTGGTCATTTCTTGGGCTTTTGGTACTTCCTACGTTGAGCCGCCGCGGAGTCATCGAAATTGACGAGCTTGCACAATTCGAAGGGCAATCCTCCGCGGCGATTAGGACTACGACCCGCATCCTTAATGAACTGCAAGACGGAGAAACGATAAGGCATGCATTCATTGAGACCATCTTTCACCCGATCCCTAGCGTGCAAAACCGCCTAGAAGGACCGCGAGCGCAGGGCCGCATTGGCTTCTGGGACGCGGCCCGCACCTCCGTATATCTAAGTCTCGCTGGTCTGAGCCTCTTGGGCCGTGCAGTCCACTGCAACTGCGGAAGGCCGTCACTCTGGGTGTTTCTGCCCACTGACTAAAGCAGCTTGGAAACCACAAGAATGCGTTTCTCACAACAAGATATTGACGCCGCTCGCCATTTGAAGGAATTGGGTCTTAGTTGGTTCCCCGCGCCTGGCCATTTCGTTTTTGACGAAGCGGGCGTCATCGAGCAGCCTTCACCCTTCCAAGATCGTGTCTATTTCATCCTTGAGTTGAAGCACTTCCTACGGCGGACAGGCACCATGGACCGCTTGCAGAGCGCCCTGTTCTGGCTTCCCACGTGGCACGACGCACGAGAACTTTTGCAGTCTCAGGGAGTCGCGGATGGGGAAGTCGCCGATGCGCTGAAGAATGCCGGGGGCATCGAGAGTAGGAGTGAGCTACTCACACTCTACAGGCTTATCGCAATTGGGCTGCAGCGAGATCCGAGCTTCCAAGACGTGAAGCGTCACGAAGAGGTTCCAACATGACGCAGTCCGAGAGCGCCCCCATGCCCACTTACCTGGTACTCGGCGCCACAGGTGGTATCGGCGAGAGTTTGTGTCGCCGATTAGCGTCACGCGGCGCGAAATTGATGATTGCCAGCCGGAGTAGTGAAAAGCTCCAGATGCTGGGGCGAGAGTTGCAGGCACCGGAATTCGAGTTGGATGCAACGCGATTCGAGGACGTGGATGCGTGCGTCGAAAAAGTGCTTCAGTTACACGGTCGTCTGGACGGTGTCGCGAATTGCATCGGATCGTTGCTGCTCAAGTCGGCTCACTCAACGAGCGAGGCCGAGTGGTTATCCACGGTCGCGACGAATTTGACAACGGCATTCGCGGTCGTGAGGGCCGCCACCAAAGCCATGCTGAATACGGGCGGCTCCATCGTGCTTGTGTCGTCGGCTGCGGCCCGCATAGGACTGGCCAATCACGAGGCTATTGCCGCCGCCAAGGCAGGTGTCATCGGCCTGACGCTCTCGGCGGCCGCCAGTTACGGCCCGCGCGGGATTCGGGTCAACTGCGTGGCACCCGGTTTGGTCCGCACCCCCATGACCGCCCGACTGACTGCCAACGAAGCCTCTTTGAAGGCATCGACGGCCATGCACGCTTTGGGGAGGATCGGGGAACCCCAAGATGTTGCCGCAGCGATCGAGTGGTTGCTCAGTCCTGAGCAGAGTTGGGTCACCGGACAGGTGCTGGGGATCGATGGCGGCTTAGGCTCGGTCCGCTCACGTTGACGCGGAGACTTTTTCATGAACGCGGAATTGGAACGAACGAAAGCACCTGCGGAAAACCGGCCACCCACTGATCCGGCCGGAATTGCTAAAACTACCGTCAAATACCAGTCAAGTGACCACAATTACTGGCGGGCCGCCCCGCGAATCATTCAAGCCTTCGGCCTTGCTATTGTGTGTCATTTCGCACTTTCAGAGCCTGACCTCTAGATCAAGGAGTCGTAATGATGCAACTCAGCAAGTCTGTCCCTACCAATGATCTGGGCCCCATAGCTGATCTAATCATTTCCAATTGCTTCGATTCGATCATGGTGACCGAAGCCACCTCGAGAACTCCAATTTTGTACGTCAATGAGGCGTTTACGCAGCTGACTGGGTACACTTCCGAGGAAGTGTTAGGCAAGTCTCCTTCTCTGTTACAGGGCACAGAGACCGATCCCGCTGTTCTCGATCAGCTCCGTAAAGACCTGGAAGCCGGACGGAACTTCGAAGGTAAGGCCACGAATTACCACAAGGATGGCACGCCTTTTATAATGCATTGGCGGGTAGCACCAGTTCGATCTGGAAAGGATGAAGTTCACTACTTTGTCGCGGTGCAACGCCAAGGCTGACCAGCGAAAGCCAATCTGTAAGCCGTGCTGTTCTGTCGCCAAAGACGATCTCTTTTTGAAGATACGCAATCAATGGCCGACAACTCACGGACGATGAAGGAAACGACTGGGTGAGTTTATCATTCGAAATGCTTGGTACATTGGGAGGCGAACTGTGTAGACATAGGTGAGACTACGTGCGTTATTGTCCTGGGGGCGTGTTAGTGGTCCAGAGGGAACACGCGATCCCGGGCAATGTGGTCTGGGGTGGCGTTTATGCCTTAGTGCGCGTAGCGCAGACCCTCGAAGAAGATTGGCGTCGCGTCTTGCTCTGCCGACGACCGCAAATTGCGGATATACGCCTTCGGGAAAAGATGCGATTGGAACCGAACTCTATGCATAACGTCGACGAACCGAGATTTGATCAAGGTGACGGCATGGATGTTCCCCGGCAGGCGTCGGAACCAGTGGTACGGGATCGCATTCAAAGTCTGGCCAACGAACAGGACTATGCGGTGTTGTGTATGCAGGGGGCCGGGCAGCCCTATGGTGCACTCGTGGCCATCGCGTTTACCCATGACCTCCGGCATGCCGTTTTCGCTACGCCGGTCACAACTCGAAAGTATCAGCTACTAAACGAATGCGATCGTGTTGCGTTAATCATTGATAATCGGTCAGCGAGGTCGGGCGAGCTGATGGAGATCGAAGCTATAACGGTCACGGGCCGCTCACATTTAATCAAGCGTGGAGAAGAGTTCGAAGGAATGGCCAAGCTGCTGGTATCGAGGCACCCGTACTTAAAGTCGTTCGTGAAGGCCGCCAGTTGTGCGGTGTTTCGCGTCGATGTTGTGCGATTCCTGCACGTTGTGCGTTTCCAGGAGGTTCGGCAGTGGATTCCGAACGACCAGTCCTGATACGACTGGATCACCCCGAAAAGAGCGACGAGCAGCTTGTCGGTGGCAAGGCTTCCAAGTTGTCACAGCTTGCACGCGCGGGTTTCAGGGTTCCGCGAGGATTCTGCCTGACCACGTGGGCTTACGAGAAATTCCTGGAAGAGGGGAAGCTTACCGACACGATCCGTATGGAACTTGGTCGCAAGTCCATGGACGATATGCGGTGGGAAGAACTCTGGGACGCAGCCCTGCGGATTCGAGCCACGTTTCTTGCTCAGCCCCTATCGGCGTTCTTGCGCCAGACGATTGCCGAGGGGCTGAGCGGCCTCGATGCTTCCGCCGCACTTGCCGTTCGCTCGTCGGCGATCGGCGAGGACTCCGCCGGTTGCAGCTTTGCTGGGCTGCATGAATCGATCGTCGGGGTGCGCGGCGAGCAGGGCGTTTTAGATGCGGTGCGTCTTGTTTGGGCGTCGCTCTGGTCGGACGCGGCCTTGCTCTATCGAAAGGAACTTGGCCTCGATCCTGCACGCAGTCGCATGGCAGTGCTTGTCCAAGAGATGGTCGATGCCGATCGCTCTGGCGTGGCGTTCGCCCGCGATCCGCGTGACCCACATAAAGAACACGCAATCATCGAGTCCGTTGCTGGGCCATGTAGCCTGCTGGTTGATGGTCTGGTGGAACCTGATCGCTGGGAGCTCGACCGCAAGACTCACCGCATACTTGCTTGGATTCCCGGCCAGCGTGACGATGGGCATGAAGATATTCCACTTCTGGAAGCTCGCGATCTTAAGGAGATCCTACAAACCCTGCTGTCAATCGAGCGGGTGTTTTGCTGGTCTCCCGATATGGAGTGGACGGGCCGGTCTGATTTGCTGACTGTCTTGCAGGCACGGCCAATAACAACCGGGGTCGTCGACGATGATAAGGCGAGAAGCTGGTATCTCACTTTGCGGCCGGGCGCTGCTCGACTGAAGGCACTGCGTGAACGTGTCACTGCGCGGCTCATTCCGGAACTGCATGCCGAGGGTGAGAAAATGGCGGCGGAAGAGTTGGATCTGCTTGAAGAGTCGGATCTAGCCGACACGATCGAGAAAAGGAGCAATCTCGTTGCCAAATGGAAACAAATCTATCGGGATGAGTTCATTCCTTTTGCGCATGGGGTGCGCCAACTTGCGACTTACTACAACGACGCGGTGCAACCCGAGGATCCGTATGAATTCGTGGGCCTGCTGCGAGATCAACCTCTGATCGCGACGCAACGCAACCAATTTATTGGCGAGCTCGCGCAGCAATTGGTAGAGGACGATGCTTTACTGTCGGCGGTTGAATGTCTGCTTGCGCGGCTCTCAGGAGATCTAGATTGGCCAACATTCCGTGATGAGCTGAGACAGGCGACCGACAATCCGGATACTTTTATCCATGGATTCGAGGACTTGAACGACCGATTTCTCGATATTGCATACGACCATGGGCGACTGCACGATACGCCCGAACCGCTATTGCGCAACCTCGTCGAGTTGGCGAAAACTTCGAACCAGTGTAGCCGCAGTGATCAGGAGTTACTCTTTTCCGTCTTAGTACTCGAACAAAAACTCCTGATTGCAGTCGGGCCAGACCGACGCGATGAGGCTACAAACTATATTCAAACCGCCCGGGTAAGTTGGAGGCTTCGCGACGATGACAATCTGCTCGTTGCCCGCTTAGATAGCCAGTTACTACGCGCCCTGGAGGTTGCCGCCAAGCGGCTTCGCGAGCATGGTCGCATTGTTGGAGACGGCTGCCCCAACGAATCGCATGTCAAGCTGCTGGTCAGAGCGCTCCGCGAGCCATTGTCCAGTCCAATCTGCATCGAACCCCCCCGTGATGTGGATGAACCGGTATCGTTTGCGGCAGCTCCGGGTGAGACCCAGCGGCAGTTGATTGGCCAGCCAGCGTCGCCAGGTCTGGCTACAGGCTCGGTTCGTTGCATTCACGGCTATGACGATCTAGGCAGATTCAGGCGCGGTGAAATCCTGGTGTGCGACGCGATTCAGCCGACGATGTCACACCTCATACCTCTTGCAAGGGCCATCATCGAACGCCGTGGCGGGATGTTGATCCACGGCGCAATCATCGCGAGGGAACTCGGTATCCCCTGCGTGAACGGTGTCCACAAAGCGGCCGAGGTACTGAAGAATGGCGATCTCGTGACTGTAGACGGTGATTTGGGTATCGTCACGGTGGGGTCGGCCGAGTTTGATTTAGAGTTGCGAGCCGAAAGGGATTAAATGACCTAGCATCATCGAGGGTTGGTCAGTTCCGCGAGATGCTAATGGCGCCGGGACGAGGGATTCTTGGGACATGGCGAACTCCCTGTCCTTATTTAATCCATCCGCCGGAAGACAACCGCGTGAACAGTCCGAGGCGGCTCCGCCTGCTGTGTGTTCAAGGGTCAGGTGTTTGGGATCGATGGCGGTTTGGGCTCAGTCCGCTCACGTTGACGCGGAGACTTCTTCATGAATGCGGAATTGGAACGAACGAAAACGCCTGCCTGGGCAAGCCGGTGGCTCGTAGCCGCGGGCCTGTACAATCTGCTGTGGGGTGGCTTGACGATCGGATTCCCCCACTTGCTGTTCGATCTTGTACGCATCGAGCGGATCAACTATCCCGAGATCTGGCAATGCGTGGGAATGATTGTGGGCGTC
>JBGSKX010000132.1:0-29629 GCA_041741015.1 Pirellulales bacterium | reverse complement strand
GGCAGTCCGCGACAGCCGTCCCAAATTGCTCTGGCTTAGCGTCTCCTACATCGAGTCCGTTCCAACTTTCTTGGAGGAGTATGCGTATCTTCACAAGCTAGCGACAGAAACCGGCACGGCTGTGGTCGTTGGTGGGCGCGCCCTGACTCCAGAGATCAGACCGCAGATGGCGTATTCAGCGTACTGCGACACGCTACAGCATCTCGTAACCTTTGCGTCTTCTTTGACTTCCATCCAAGCGGAGCAAAACTCGGAGAAGAAATCCCACGGCTTGAATTCCCGATTGGAATCTCATCAGAGCCGACCTTCGCAACCGCAAATCCAGAAAGGCAAAGATGGCTAACTTTCGGCGGAAATGACGGGTGTACAACTTTCAGATCAAACAACCGACTCACGTCGATCGTTTGTGTTTCATGAATGCCTTAAATAAATGAATGAGTACGAAATGCTCTCTGAAATCGCATCACGAATCGATGCCCCCACTGCGTCACCAAATGCCGCCAAATCCGAATTGAAACTTTCCTCCGTGAATGCAAAAACTTGGATGGCGATCACCGGTTCAGGCCTCCTGTTGTTCGTGGTCGTTCATATGTTGGGCAATCTCCAGATTTACCTGGGTCAGGACTCGCTAAACTCCTACGCCAAGAAATTGAAAAGTCTCCCGATCTTGTTGTGGACTGCCCGGATAGGGCTGCTGGCGTTTTTTTCAGTGCATTTCGGTTTGGCCATTCGCTTGAATCGTCGTAACCGGCTGGCTCGGCCACAGCCTTACGTGATCAATGATCCAGTCGAGACGACCCTCGCTTCCCGAACCATGTTCAGCAGCGGCTTGGTGATCTTGGCTTTTGTCATCTACCACTTGCTACACTTCACATTAGGCATCACCGATCCCAGTATTCACAAGCTCGTTGATCAGGCGGGCCGCCACGATGTGTACTCGATGGTCGTGCTCGGGTTCCAAAATGTGTATGTGTCTGGGGCCTACATCATCGCCATGATTTTTCTTGCACTTCATCTCAGTCACGCATCATCGAGTATTCTTCAAACGCTGGGTGTCTCAAATCGCAAGACTCGCAATAAGCTGCGTTTGGT
Organism: Pirellulales bacterium; assembly: GCA_041741015.1. GTDB lineage: Bacteria > Planctomycetota > Planctomycetia > Pirellulales > PALSA-1355 > JALHMI01. The sequence continues at coordinate 28,537 of JBGSKX010000132.1, read as the reverse complement.
CGGACAGGCTTTTGCAATCGTGATCTTAGTCGGCAACGTATCTATCCCGATCTCTGCGATGCTCGGGTTTCTTAGTCCGCCTGCTGGTGGAGCAACACCATGAGCGACGTTGATTTTAGACTGGACCCCAGAATCCCCGATGGTCCGCTGGAACATAAGTGGGACCTCCACCGCTCGGGACTCAAGCTGGTAAGTCCTAACAATAAGCGCAAACGGCGGGTCATTGTTGTCGGTACGGGATTGGCAGGGGCTTCTGCGGCCGCTTCGTTGGCAGAGTTGGGCTACCAAGTCGATGCCTTTACGTTTCACGACAGCCCGCGTCGGGCTCACAGTATCGCTGCCCAAGGTGGGATCAACGCCGCGAAGAACTATCAGAATGACGGTGACAATGTCTGGCGACTGTTTCACGACACGATCAAGGGAGGAGACTTCCGCTCCCGCGAAGCGAATGTGTATCGCCTCGCCCAAGTCAGCAACAGCATCATCGACCAGTGCGTGGCTCAAGGTGTGCCCTTTGCTCGCGAGTATGGCGGGCAATTGTCGAACCGTTCGTTCGGCGGTGCGCAGGTCTCGCGGACCTTTTACTGCCGTGGCCAGACGGGGCAGCAGCTGCTGCTGGGGGCTTATTCCGCGCTTAGCCGCCAGGTTGCCAGCGGACGGGTGTGCATGCACACGCGGACCGAAATGATGGATCTGGTAATCGTGGATGGCCGCGCCCACGGCATTATCACCCGAAATTTGGTCAGCGGGAAGATCGAACCCTGCGTCGCGGATGCGGTCGTGTTGGCGACCGGCGGCTATAGCAACGTTTACTACCTGTCGACAAATGCCAAAGCGAGCAATGTGACCGCGACGTTCCGGGCCTACAAGAGAGGAGCAGGATTTGCGAATCCCTGCTTCACGCAAATCCACCCTACATGCATCCCAGCCAGCGGTCAGCACCAATCCAAATTGACGCTCATGTCGGAGTCGCTGCGCAATGATGGCCGGATTTGGGTGCCCGAAGGCTTCAGCGACGAGCGAGCGCCCAACGAGATCCCAGAAGCGGAGCGGGATTACTACCTGGAACGCAAGTATCCGAGCTTCGGGAACTTGGCTCCACGTGACATCAGTTCCCGCGCTGCCAAAGAGGTCTGTGATGAAGGGCGCGGAGTAGGGCCAACAGGAAGGGGGGTCTACCTGGACTTCGCTGCCGCGATTCAGCGACTGGGACGGGATACGATTCGCGGGAGATACGGCAACCTGTTCGACATGTACCGACGCATCACGGGTGAGGATCCGTATGCGACGCCGATGCGAATCTATCCCGCTCCCCACTACGCCATGGGTGGACTATGGGTGGACTACAATCTCATGAGTAACGTGCCTGGCTTATTCGTCATCGGTGAGTCGAATTTTTCTGATCACGGCGCGAACCGACTAGGCGCCAGCGCGTTGATGCAAGGGCTGGCCGATGGTTACTTCATCCTACCGTACACGATCGGTGACTATCTGGCCCGGATGCCAACCGCTTCGACATCCCCTGACGGCGTGGAATTTAAGCAAGCCGCGACCGAGACTCGCGCCCGGATCCAGCGATTGCTGTCCGGATGTGGAAAGCGTCCGGCGGCTAGTTTTCACCGGGAGTTAGGCGAGTTGCTGATCGAGACATGCGGAATGTCGCGGAGCAAAGAGGGGCTGTCCGAAGCGCTGCAGAGCATCCCCGCGATACGAGACGCGTTTTACCGGGAAGTCGCTGTGACCGCTGACGACTCCGGCATGAATACGGCTTTGGAATACACCGGACGGGTCGCCGACTTCCTCGAGTTTGCCGAGGTCATGTGCCATGACGCTTTGGCGCGGGATGAATCGTGCGGCGCACATTTTCGTATTGAGCATCAAACAAGTGACGGCGAGGCAGTACGTGACGATGAGCGATTCTGCAACGTTTCGGTGTGGGAATTCGCAGGAACCGGTGAAGCTCCGACTTCGCACGTCGAACCGTTAGTCATGGAACACGTCCAGCTTGCCGTGAGGAATTACCGGTGATGGATCTCAAAGTGCACGTGTGGCGACAGAAGAGTGGGAATGACCAGGGGGGCATGATCACCTACCCGGCGCGTAATCTCACGTCGGACATGTCCATTCTGGAGTTGCTAGACCGGATCAACGAGGAGTTAATAACGCAGGGCGGCGATCCAATCGCTTTCGACCACGACTGTCGGGAGGGAATCTGTGGAAGTTGCTCGATGGTGATCAACGGCATACCACACGGCCCTGAAAAAGCCTCCACGACCTGCCAAACTTTCCTGAGAAGTTTTCGCCCTGGGGCCGACCTGTACCTGGAACCCTTTCGGGCGGCAGCATTTCCAGTTGTAAAGGATTTAATGGTCGACCGCAGCGCCTTGGATCGGATCATACAGGCAGGCGGATTTGTGTCAGTCAACACGGGCGCAGCACCAGAGGGCAACGCCGTTGCTGTCGCGAAGATGACTGCTGAAGATGCGATGGACGCTGCGTCATGTATTGGTTGCGGTGCATGTGTCGCAGCCTGCAAAAACGCTTCGGCCATGTTGTTCACCGCGGCCAAGGTATCCCATTTGGCATTGCTTCCCCAGGGAAACGTGGAGCGTGGAGAGCGAGTTCTTCGCATGGTCGCCCAGATGGACGCTGAGAAGTTCGGCAGTTGTTCGAACCAAGGCGCCTGCTCGGCAGTGTGCCCCAAGGAAATTAGCTTGGATTGGATCGCGAAACTGAATCGCGAGGCGTTGCGTTCACAGTTCCAGCGGTCAGTAACGCAGGCAGAAGGAACCGTAAACCAGATTTGAGACTTGATCGCTTAACGACGAGGACAAGAATACATGACAGCTTCAGTACAAACTATGGCGCCCGACTTTCTCGCCAAGGCTGTGATGCCGGATGGCGAGGTTGCGGACGTCAGACTATCAGATTACCGCGGGAAGTACGTCGTCTTGTGCTTCTATCCGCTAGACTTCTCGTTCGTATGCCCGACGGAGATTATTGCCTTCTCTGCGCGCGTCCACGACTTTGAGCGGCGGAACGTTCAGGTAATGGGCATTTCCGTCGACAGTCAATTCGCACATATGGCTTGGCGGAAGATGCCTCGGAGTGCCGGTGGCGTGGGAGACGTGTCCTACCCGCTCATCGCTGACCTCAGCAAGAGCATTTCACATAGCTACGGTGTTTTACTCCCGGAAGGCGTTGCGCTCCGCGGGCTTTTCTTGATCGATCGTGACGGCATCATTCGATATCAGGTGATCAACGACCTGCCACTGGGCCGCAGCGTCGATGAAACCTTGCGGATGGTGGATGCGTTGCAGTTTTTCGAAGAGAACGGCGAGTTCTGTCCGGCCAACTGGCATCCCGGCGGCAAGTCAATTGACCCGGCAAATGATAAAAGTCTCGAATTCTTTGTCAACGAGTATGTGGAAAGTGCCAGCGGCGAGACAAACCGCAAGTAAGTAGTTTCGGAAGTGCGTTCGACTGGTTCGGAACCCTGCGAGGCGACTCCATGCCAATCATTTTTTCCAAAGGAGCAGACGTCTTGCTCCGGCGTGCTGTCTCCGTGGTCATTCTTGCAGTCGCACTCGGGACGGCTGTGGTGTGGTACTACTTTACTCCGAAGTACACGCGTGTCGGATATGCCCCCGAGCAGCCCGTTCCGTTCTCTCATGAGCAGCACGTGGGGAAGCTGGGCATGTCCTGTCTGTATTGCCATACGAACGTCGAACGGTCACCGCACGCAAATGTTCCAAGTACACAGACCTGCATGAGTTGTCACACCCAGATCAAGGCCAACAGCCCGCTACTCTCACCCGTCCGGGAAAGCTGGTCCAGCGGCGAGCCCGTTGACTGGAAGCGGATTCACAAGGTGCCGGACTACGCTTATTTCAATCACGCACTGCACATCAACCGCGGGGTCGGCTGTGCTAGTTGTCACGGCCAAGTGAATGAGATGAAGGTCGTCTACCACGCCAAGCCCCTCAGCATGGCCTGGTGCCTCGACTGCCACCGTAAGCCCGAGGCGCACCTGCGACCAGCAGAGGAGGCCTTGAACATGAGTTGGAAGCCTCCTGCGGATAAGACGCAATCTGAGGTCGGACGACAGCTAGTTGAACAGCTCCACATCAATCCAGGCCAGAACTGTCAGGGGTGCCACCGATGAATCACTGCCCCTCGCACGAGCCACCGGAGGTCTTAGCGCTTCCAACGGCGATCCTGGCCGGGAAGGAATACTGGCGGAGCCTAGACGAACTATCCGACAAACCGGAGTTTCGTGAGTGGCTTGAGCGCGAATTCCCCAATCAGGCCAGTGAATGGCTGGGAGGAACCGTCAGCCGTCGACGCGCTTTGCAGCTCATGGCTGCATCGCTCGGCCTAGCCGGACTCGCGGGGTGCAGGCGGCCTGACTATCCCATTCTGCCGTATACGAAAACTCCCGAGTCGGTGTTGCCGGGATTGCCCACCTCGTATGCAACGACCATCCCCCGCCCCGGTTCGGCGTTCCCCGTGCTGGTCGAAACCCAGGAGGGACGACCCACCAAAATCGAAGGCAATCCGCTGCATCCTTGGAGTCAAGGGGCCACTGATTTGCAGGCACAGGCGGCGGTACTCGACCTCTACGACCCAGACCGCTCCCGCGATGTAATGCGGACCGGTCAGCCCTCGACTTGGCAAGCTTTCGATGCCTTTTCCGAAACACATATGTCTGAATTATTTGCACACCGTGGGCAAGGGCTGCACTTCTTGAGCGAGGACGTGTCGTCGCCAGCCCTGCGCTTGTTGCGCGAACACGTACGCCAAGTCCTGCCGGAAGCGGTCTGGCACGTTCATGAGGCGATCGGGAGCGAGAACGTCGAGCAGGGCGCTGCGCTGGCCTTCGGCAAGCGGCTCACGCCAACCTATCGCTTTCAGAATGCCGACGTCATCGTGAGCCTAGGCTCCGATTTCCTGGGCGTCGAGGACGGAGCAGTCGCTAACACGCGTGCATTCGCAGAGCGTCGCAAAGTCGAGGACAGCCTTGCGCCGATGAACAGGTTGTATGTTGTGGAGAATCACCCCACGACCACCGGGGGAATGGCCGATCACCGCCTGCGTTTGCCGGCATCCCAGCTGCAGGAGTACATGCTCGCTTTGTCACGCGAGCTGTTGTCGCGCAATACGCAGGATCAAGGTTCGGACAACCCGAGTTCGAAATTGGCGAAGACCATCGTTGGACTTGGCTCGCCCGTCGCTCTTCCATCTGGCTGGGTTCGCGAAGTTGCGACCGATTTACTCGCGGCGCGAGGACGAAGCCTAATCCTCGCGGGCCGGCAGCAGCCAACCCTTGTCCACGGCTTGGCCCATCTGCTCAACGCCGAACTTGGCAATCTTGGTAACACGGTCCTACTCCGAGAGCGACCCGAAGAGCGAATCAAGTCCCTCGGTGAACTTACAGAGTCGATGCGCCGTGGCGAAGTTGGAACACTGGTCGTTCTCGGCAGCAATCCCGTCTACGATGCACCTTCCGACCTGGAATTTGGCGTCGTCCTAAAACGCGTGCCACACACAATCCAGCTTGGGCTATATCCCGACGAGACCTCGGCGGTTTGCGCCTGGCACTTGCCGATGGCACACTTCTTCGAGTGTTGGGGCGACGCCGAGACTGCCGATGGAACTTATTCCCCGCTGCAGCCTTTGATTGCCCCACTATTTGGAGGCCGATCGGCGCTGGAGATAGTGGCTCGCTTGTGCCGGTACGAGACGACCGAGCCGTATGAAATCGTCCAGCGCTCCTTTCGGCGGCGTACGGACTTAGGAATGGAGGCATTTCGGCAATTCCTTCATGACGGAGTTCTGCACGACAGCGCCTGGCCAATCGTCAATGCGGCGCCGGACTGGGCTGCGTTGACACGGGCTGTAGAGGGTGAGAAGCGAACCGCTGACATCGGCCCGAACACCCTGGAATTGTCCTTCCACGCGGACAGGCGGCTATTCGACGGACGCTTCGCCAACAACGGCTGGCTGCAAGAGACACCGGACCCGCTGACCAAGCTCACGTGGGACAACGCCGCCATGCTGAGCCCGGCAACAGCCAGGCTGTCGGGCGTCACAACTGGCGATGTGCTGGAGCTGAACCTGGCCGGCCGCACACTCCAGGCACCGGCGTACGTGCTGCCCGGACAGGCCGATTACTCGATCTCGCTACCGCTTGGGTTTGGCCGCACTCACGCCGGCCGAGTCGGCAACGGCGTTGGCTGCAACCCCTATAGGCTGCGGACGACAGCTTTGCTCAACATGGGCACCGGTGTGCAGTTACGAAAGACCGGACACACGCATCGACTGGCGTGCACACAAGACCATGGCAGTATGCAGGGGCGAGACTTAGTTAGGTCGCTTACATTTCAGGAGTACCGTGATTTGCCGGCAGCGCAAGCGAGTGCCGAAAGTAACTCCCTTCCACTTTACAATCCTGCAGAGCTCGATGGCCAGCATCAGTGGGGTATGGTGATTGACCTAAACCAGTGCACCGGCTGCAGCGCTTGTGTCGTCGCCTGTCAAAGCGAGAACAACATTCCGATTGTCGGCAAGGACGAGGTGCTGCGTGGGCGTGAGATGCACTGGATCCGTGTAGACCGTTACTTCACGGGATCCGCGGATGACCCGGGTGTCGCGCATCAACCGGTCGCATGCGTCCACTGCGAGAATGCACCGTGCGAGACGGTCTGCCCGGTCAACGCTGCGGTCCACAGTCCCGAGGGGCTGAATCTGCAGGTCTACAACCGCTGCATCGGCACCCGTTACTGCGCGAACAACTGCCCGTATAAGGTGCGGCGTTTCAACTGGTTTGACTATAACCAGCGGCCGCTCGAACAGCTCCTTGCGGGGCCCCTGGCAGAGAAGGGCATGCCTGAGTTGTTGCAGATGCAGAAGAATCCTGATGTGACAGTACGCATGCGCGGCGTCATGGAAAAGTGCACCTACTGCGTGCAACGCATTGAGCGCGGCAAAACCGGCAGTGGGCTTGAGGCTGCCGGCTCTGCCGCTTACAGCATCCCTGACGGAACCATCGTCCCCGCTTGCGCTCAGGCATGTCCCGCCCAGGCGATTATCTTCGGGGATTTATCCGACCCGAACAGCAGGGTATCACAGGCTAAGCATCGGACGAGGAACTATGACCTGCTCGGCGAACTGGGGACACGGCCGCGGACCAGTTATCAGGGTCGCGTACGGAACCCGAATCCGCGCCTCGCGGCGACTGAGGTTGTGGAGGAGGAAGACGGATGAACCAGCCTATAGTCGAGCCACTTTTAGACGGCCAGCAGGGCAGACACTCGCGAGTGCTGGAGTGTGAAGAATACCACAGACTTACGGAGCAGATCTGCGGCATCGTCGAGCGTCCCGTCCCCAACTGGTGGCTGGCCGCGTTCCTGACCAGCCTGGCGATCGCCAGTGGCGCTTTGTTTGCGGCGGCCTACCTGATCTCCACGGGAGTCGGCGTCTGGGGCGAGAACCAGCCCGTTGGTTGGGCCTTTGACATTACCAATTTCGTGTTCTGGGTCGGCATCGGCCACGCCGGCACGCTCATCTCGGCCATCCTTTTCCTACTACGACAGAAGTGGCGGACCAGCATCAACCGGTTTGCCGAGGCGATGACCCTGTTTGCCGTCGCATGCGCAGGCGTGTATCCGTTGATACACGTTGGCCGGGTGTGGATGGCTTGGTTCCTGGCGCCGGCGCCAAATGCCAACGCTATTTGGCCCAATTTCCGCAGTCCGCTGTTGTGGGACGTGTTCGCCGTTTCGACCTACGCCACCGTATCGCTGCTGTTCTGGTACGTCGGCATGATCCCCGACCTAGCCAGTTTGCGTGACCGGGCGGTGACGCGGCCACGGCAGGTAATCTATGGCATTCTGGCGTTGGGGTGGCGCGGCTCAGGCCGACACTGGCACCACTATGAGATCGCATACCTGCTTTTGGCCGGTCTGGCCACTCCTCTGGTGGTCAGCGTGCACACGATCGTGAGCTTTGATTTCGCAACGTCGGTGATACCTGGCTGGCACACGACCATCTTTCCGCCGTACTTCGTTGCCGGGGCAATCTTTTCCGGCTTCGCGATGGTGCTAACCCTTATGATTCCGGCCCGTGAGCTGTTCGGGCTTAAGGATCTGGTCACCGACCGACACCTGGACAAGATGGCTAAGGTGCTGCTGGCGACAAGCCTGATGGTCGGCTACGCCTACGGCGTCGAGCTGTTCACTGCCTGGTATAGCGCCAACCTCTATGAGCGGTTCGCCTTCCAGAACCGACTCTTTGGACCGTTGGCCTGGGGATACGCGATTATGGTGCTTTGTAACGTCGCTTTCCCACAGCTGCTCTGGCTGAAGCGAGTCCGCGCAAGTGTCTGGGCTCTATTTGTGATCTCCATCCTCGTCAACGTGGGAATGTGGTTCGAGCGCTTCGTCATCATCGTTGGCAGTCTTGAGCGCGACTTCTTGCCATCGAGCTGGGGCCGGTTCATTCCGACCTGGGTAGACCTTTTGCAAATGCTAGGCGTGTTTGGTCTGTTCTTCTCCCTGATGCTGTTGTTTGTGCGTTTTCTGCCAATCGTTGCGCTAAGCGAAGTCAAGGCTATCTTGCCAAGCCCGTCGCATTTCCAAGAGAGACGAATCGCCAAAGATGGCGAAGAGGTTGCGATCCGAAAGGAAGTAGTTAGCGATGTCATGAGCACGGATACCCTGCCGCGGCCAAAATTTCTCGGCGTGATCGCCTCATTTGAAGGGCCGGAATCGCTGATTGAGGCGGCAACGCGGGCCTGCACGGCCGGCTACTCACGACTGGACAGTTTCTCGCCATTCCCAGTTCACGGAATGAGCAAAGCCCTGGGCCTGCGACGCTCGCAGCTGCCGTTGATGGTGCTGGGGGGTGGGCTGGCCGGCTTAGGGTTGGCCTTGGCGGGCATGCTTTACATCAACGTTGTCGAGTATCCGATCGTCGTCGGAGGCAAGCCGCATGCAGCGATTGAACCGCTGCTGCCAATCACCTTCGAGGTGTGCGTGCTGTTCGCTGCTGTAACGGCAGTATTAGGAATGTTCTTCCTGAACGGCCTGCCGCGGCTGCATCACCCCTTGTTCTGCCAGGAGGATTTCGCCCGGACGACGGACGACGCCTTTTTTCTGACTATCGACGCAAGCGACCCACTATTCGAGCTTGAGGAGACGAGGGGTTTCCTGGAATCATTGGGCGGAAAGCACATCATACTTGTGGAGGACTGATTCTTGCGCCGAATCGTGGTGGGTTTTCTTGTTTTGGTTGCGGGATTGGTGGCCGTGCTGGGCTGGCGCGGGCAGCACAGCACGCGTTCACCGATTCAGATCTTTAGCGATATGGACGACCAGCCACGTTATCACAGCCAGGGAGGCAGCCGTTTTTTCGCCGATGGCCGCTCGATGCGCACGCCGCCGGTAGGAACAGTTGCCTTCGGGGGCGCGGACTATTTCAGCGACGCCGGTTCACCGCGGCAGAACCCGGATTTCCTGCAGGCGGATGCCGGGTACTACCGCGGCAAGCAAGGAAGCGAGTGGGTGACGCGGGTTCCCTTAAAAGTCAATCTTGCTCTCTTGCGCCGCGGGCAGCAGCGGTACGTCGTACACTGTGCCGCATGTCACGGAGCGACAGGGGCCGGCAACGGCATCACCACCCAATACGGTCTGGTCGGTGTGGCCACCTACCACGACGACCGATTGCGTGCGATGACCGACGGGGAAATCTTTAACACCATCACCAACGGCAAGGGCGTGATGATGGCGTACGGTCACCAAGTCCCGCCAGCCGACCGCTGGGCCATCGTTGCCTATGTGCGGGCGCTTCAGCGCAGCCAGCACGCCGCTCCAGATGACGTGCCTGAACCATTCCGGACGGAGCTCGAGCGATGAGCATTGCTACCTCGCCTTTGGTTGATAGCTTTCAGCTAGCTCCCGCCCAGGCCGGCAGAGTCCGAAACGTCCTGGCAACCGTGGCGTTGGTGGCAAGTCTGCTATGCGTCGCCGGCGCGCTCCACGAACCAGAGCGATTTTTAGAGTCCTACCTGGTGGCTGTGCTGTTTGCACTGAGCTTGGCATTAGGGGCCTTGTTCTGGGTGATGCTGCACCACCTCACCGGCGCGGGCTGGTCGGTCGTGGTGCGGCGCGTCCCGGAGCAGCTCAGCCGAACGTTACCCTGGCTGGCTCTGTTGTTCGTACCAGTAATCCTGGGCGTGCGTTCCCTGTACTCTTGGAGTGCCATCGGGCATCAAGCAGATGCAGTACTTCAGGCCAAGCAGACGTACCTCAATCTCCCGTTCTTCCTCGTCAGGGCCGTGCTGTACTTCGGGGTTTGGGCATGGCTGGCCCTCCAGCTGAGCAACTGGTCAGCCCGACAGGACCTTGACGGAGACGTGGCGTGCACTCGCAAAATGCGAAGCCTCAGTGCCCCGGGGATGGTCTTGCTCGGAGTTACCACGACCTTCGCAGCCTTTGACTGGATCATGTCGCTGGATCTCCACTGGTACTCGACGATCTTCGGAGTTTATTTCTGGGCCGGCTCCATCGTTGGTTCTCTGGCCGCTCTGACCCTTCTTGTAATTCTCTTGCGCACAGTGGGCGTGCTTGCCGGTGCGGTTACAGCTGAGCACCTCCATGATCTGGGAAAGCTGCTTTTCAGCTTCGTGATCTTCTGGGCCTATATCGCCTTCTCGCAATATTTTCTGATTTGGTACGCCAACATTCCCGAGGAGACGGTCTGGCACGCGCGTCGCCTCGATGGGGGATGGCTTGGCGTCGCGCTGGCTTTGGTCGTGGGACATTTCGCTTTTCCCTTCGTCATCCTATTGAGCCGCTCAGCCAAGCGGAACTCACTCATACTCGGCTTGGTCGCGTCAGTCGTGCTGGGCTTGCACTACGTCGATCTGTACTGGCAGATTATGCCTGAGTTGCAACCTACGGGCCCCGTCATCCACTGGCTCGATGCGGCGACTTTAGTCGCGATACTTGCGACTTGCGGGCTGGTGGTGTTGCATGGCTTGCGGAGACACCCACTGATTCCGGTCGGTGATCCCCAACTAGAAGAGTCGCTTCAACTGCACAGCGAGTAGGGACGTTTTACGGAGGTGGGCTGATGTCTGTGTCGATCGAAAAGTCAAGCGCGAATGGAAGCAAGGCGTGGCCACCGGGTACAGTCATCGGCGTGAGCCTCAGCCTGCTGTTATTCGCTGCCCTGGTTTGGACAATGTTCTGGTTAACAGCGTTCAGCCGCCCCGAGTTGCTAGCAGACGGCAAGACGCCTGAGCAAAGACTGCGAGAGCTTCAGGCTCAGGACCGAATGACTTTGTCAAACTACGGCTGGGTTGACCGGCCCAATGGAATCGTGCGGATTCCCATCGACCGGGCCATGTTGCTTGTCGTGGAGGACTGGAATTATGAGGAGCAGGCCAAGTTGTCACCGACCCCTTTGAAGGTTTCCCAACCATGACGCTCGCTTATCTAGTAATTTTTGCCTCTTTCCTTTTGTTCGGCCTGTCGGTGGTTCTGGCGCTGGCCTGGGCGCTGAGTAACGGGCAGATGAAGAATTTCGAGCGAGGTGCGACCGCCATCTTTGATCCTGATGAGCCGATCGGGATAGCTACGGATTCGTTCCCGAGTACACGATGGCATGCGGAGCGTTTTGAGGGGCCCTTGAATGAGTGAAATGACGGCCCCGGCGGTGCACGCTGCCGCAGATAGACAAGTCTTTGCTCGGCAGCGCGCTGCTATCGACGCCTCTGCGCGGCTGCCAGTGCTGGGTTTCTTTGCCGGGGCGGTTTTCTGGCTCTTGGTTGGGACGGCCCTCGCGCTGCTTGCCTCGATCAAGCTTCACAATCCGGAGTTCCTTGACAGTGCTCCTTGGCTGACGTTCGGTCGGGTCCGCCCGGCGCACCTTAACACGATGGCCTACGGCTGGGCGTCGCAGGCCGGTCTTGGCGTGCTGCTATGGCTGATGGCCCGGCTGGCGCGCGCGGAACTTTGTCACACGCGTCTACTGATCGTTTCAGTGGCTGTATGGAACGTCGGCATGCTGGCGGGGACAATCGGCATTCTCGCCGGGGAAAGCACCTCAATCGAGTGGCTTGAGTTTCCGCCGTTCGCTCCGCCCTTCTTCGCGATTGCATTCGCCCTCATTGCTGTATCCGCGATGGTCACCTTCCGCAATCGTCGGGAGTGCCACGTGTACGTGACGCAATGGTACCTGATCGGCGCTGTGTTCTGGTTCCCTTGGTTGTACACCGCGGCCAACTTGCTGCTGCTTTACACCCCCGTCAGCGGCGTTTCCCAGGCTTCCATCAACTGGTGGTACGCCCACAACGTCCTCGGACTATGGCTGACACCGATCGGCCTGGGAGCCGTATACTACCTTCTTCCCAAGGTCCTCGGTCGGCCGATCTATAGCTACCAGTTGAGCCTCCTCGGCTTCTGGTCGCTGGCACTGTTCTACAACTGGGCTGGCGTACATCATCTGATCGGTGGTCCGTTACCGGCTTGGTTGATCACGCTTTCCATTGTCGGCAGCGGGATGATGGTTATCCCGGTCATCACGGTGGCGATCAACCACCACATGACGGTTGTCGGAAATTTCCGGCAGCTTCGCTACAGCCCGACTCTGCGTTTCATTGTTTTCGGGGCCATGAGCTACACCGTGGTCAGCGTGCAGGGGGCTCTCCAGTCGCTGCGGACTGTCAACGAAGTAACGCACTTCACGCATTACACTGTGGCCCACGCGCACTTGGGTGTGTATGCCTTCTTTACGATGATCATGTTCGGCAGCATTTACTACATCGTACCCCGACTGACTGGCTGGGAATGGGCCTCGGGCCGTCTGATCAGTTTCCACTTTTGGACGACTGCGGTGGGTGTGGCCCTTTATTTCCTCGCCTTGACCTTCGGCGGCTGGTGGCAGGGCCTGGAGATGAATAACGCGGATGTGCCCTTTCTGACAATCGTCCAGAAAACACTCCCCTATCTGCGAGCGCGTTCGGCAGCCGGACTACTCATGGCAGCAGGACATCTCGCTTTCGCGGTGCTATTCACGCTTAATCTTTTGCACTTCGGAGAGCGGCGTAGCGGTCCGACGCTCTTCGTGGAACGGCCGCAGGAGGCCGACCTTGCACTCACCGTTGAACCGGCCGGGAGTTGAGTCTTGAATCAAGCACCGACTATCTTTCTTGGCGTGTTTCTGTCGTTCGCTTCCGCCTGGCTTGGTCTGGTTGTTGCGCCCTATCTCCAACTCACGCCGCAAAGGTCCGCGAATGCCATTGCGAGTGACGCGCAGGATAGGGCAGCGCTAGGGGGCATCGCGGCTCAGGGCCGCGATGTGTACCTCGCCAACGGCTGTGTCTACTGTCACAGCCAGCAGGTACGGCCTGAGGGTTTTGGATCGGACATAGACCGCGGCTGGGGACCGCGACGAACCGTTGCCCAAGACTATGCCGGGGAGCGGCCGGTGCTGCTCGGTACCATGCGAACCGGCCCAGATCTGGCCAACATTGGCGCTCGCCAGCCCAGCGCGACCTGGCACCATCTCCACCTCTACAACCCGCGGATTACCTCTCCCGGCTCGATCATGCCCCGGTTCGCGTTTCTGTACGAGCATCGCAAGATTGTCGGCCAGAGGTCCAACGCGTCTCTGAAACTGCCGCCAGAGTGGGAGTTGGAGCCTGGGTATGAGGTCGTGCCGAGCGGGGAAGCTAAGGCCCTGGTCGCATACCTTCTCAGCCTTGATCGAACTGGATCGCTGGAGGAAACAGCCCCATGAATCCCGAAGTTTCCGTGCAGCCCGTATCCGAGGCGCCGGCGCAGCTCGATCGTGAGGAAACGCACAACGTTCAGGAGTTGCACGCACCAATTCTCCGCGAGCAAGCGGAGCCACGGGATGGCCTTGAACCAATCCCCTCGTGGCTCACACTCGTCTTTGGGGCCATCGTGTTCTGGGGCGGCTTCTACTTGGCAAGTTTCAACGGCGGATTCCTTCCCAACGTTTACGACGAGCATCGCTCCGGGGCGGAGACCGACGCAGTTGAGTCTGCGACGCCCACCGATCCGTTGCTGTTGGGTAAACGGCTCTATAGCGCGAACTGTGCGGCGTGTCACCAGCCCACGGGTTTGGGAGTGAGCGGACAGTTTCCGCCGCTAGCAGGCTCTGAGTGGGTCCTCGGCGATGCAGCGGTGTTGCAACGGATTCTGCTACAAGGCTTGCAAGGACCGATGAGCGTGAAAGACCAGTTGTACAACGGCAATATGCCCGCCTTCGGCGGGCGGCTCAACGACGATCAACTGGCAGCGGTGCTCTCCTATATTCGTCAGGAGTGGGGGAATGCCGCTGACTCAATCTCGCCGTCGTCGGTTTCCGACATCCGTAAGGCGACTTCTCAGCGGTCCGCCCCCTGGGTGGTTGAAGAGTTAAAGGCCTCGGCGTCGGCCCCTGTAACCACGGAGCAGCCCTGATGAGCTGTTGTGAAAGCGAATTCGATGCAGGCGGGCGGCTTGCAGCTATAGCCCAAGAGAAACCTCCTGCCGAGGGCGACATTCGATTCGCGTTGGCTCTACTGCTCGCCGGCCAGTCGATGATGCTCGGACTGGCCGTTAATCTTTCGCCACCTGAACCAGAAACGCTCCGCCTCCTACAGGCAGTCGTGCTGATAGCCACGCTCGCAGTTGTCGGCCTGCTCGGCTGGCCGCTGGCCCGCTCGGCATGGGAGGAGCTAAGGCAACGGCGTGTGACGCTAGAGGCTTTGTTCGTCACCGGAATGCTCGGCGCGACCGCCGCGTCACTTCAATCCTTCGTTACCGGAGAGGGGCCAATCTACTTCGAAGTCGTCTCGGTGTTACTAGTTGTCTACACGCTCGGGAGACGCGTCACCGCCCGGAACCGCGATAGTGCCCTGAACGCCGTCCGCGCCTGGTCTCAACGCCTGGCCACCTGTCGGTTGATCAACTTGGCCGGTGAGCTGCACCAAGTCGCGGTCTCCACAGTCAGGCCAGGGGACATGGTGGCCGTTGGCCCAGGGGAAACTGTGACGGTCGACGGTGAAATTATCCGCGGGGAAGGGTTCATCCGAGACACTCCCGTCAGCGGCGAGCCGTTCGCCCGCGTCTGCAGGCCGGGCGACCGCGTCCTCGCTGGCAGCATCAGCTTAGACGCCGGCTTTGAGCTAAGAGCACTCTGTACGGGTAACGGACGGCAAGTTGACACGCTGCTGGCTGCTGTCGCCTCCGCTTGTCAACTGTCTGCCCCAGCTCAGGCTCGTGCTGATCGGCTGGCCCGGTTGCTCTTTCCTATTGTGATCACCACGGCGTTGACAACATTTGCCTTCTGGACACAGCGCGCGGGCTGGCACGTTGGTCTGTTCAACGCCTTATCGGTGTTGCTCGTTGCCTGCCCCTGCGCTTTGGGTCTAGCAACTCCATTGGCACTATGGTCGGCAATCGGACGTCTCGCCGAGCGGGGTTTGGTCGTCACACGCGCTGATTTCGTGGAGCGCCTGGCGCGCGTCGACCGGGTAGTCTTTGATAAGACCGGGACGCTTACCGAAAATTCCTGCAGCCTAATCGGCATCGCAACCGCAAGTGATGGAGCGGCGCGGGCACGCCTGCTGTCCTGGATTGCTGCGGTCCAGGTGATGAGCGACCACCCGGTGGCCCGTGCCTTCACCAAGCTCTCCCGTGAAGAAAACCCAGGGACTGTGCGTGTGCTATCGATTCGTAACGTCGCCGGCCGAGGTATCGAGGCTACCATTGAGACCGACGCCGGCGAGAAGCATATCCTACGTTTGGGTCGCCCGGAATGGTTCGGACGGCTGGAGCGCTCTGAAGCGGAGGCACTCTCGCGTCAGCTGCCGGTTGCATCTGGAATGAGAGTTGACGTCGAACTAAGCGGCCAGCTGGCTGCCGTAGCCCTTGTTTCCGATCGTCTGCGTGACTCCGCGGCGGACGCGATAAAAACCTTGAAGAATATGAACTTGCCGGTCCAGGTGATGACCGGAGACTCGCAGGGACGCGAGGCGGCTGAACTGGTGCCGGACATCCAAGCGAGGCTCCTTCCGGCAGAAAAGCTACGGGCGGTCAAGGAAATGAGCCGCAGCGGCGCCCACCCTTTGTTCGTGGGCGACGGAATGAACGACGCCGGGGCTCTTGCTGCTGCCCATGCTGGAGTCGCCCTCGATCCATCCGATGGCCTGGCGACTGCCTCGGCGATGGCGACACTGAACCACGGAGACCTGCGTGTGATCCCATGGGCGATCGGCGTCTGCCGGCGCGCCACCACAATCCTTCAACTCAACCTTCTTTGGGCAGTAGCGTATAACCTGCTGGGCATAAGCCTGGCCGCTCTGGGGCTGCTACACCCGGTTGCGGCCGCTTTGATCATGATGATCAGCAGCCTTGGTGTGGTCTGGTTCTCCTCACACGCTGGTGCCACCGACCCGATGTGCGATTGCCTGCCACGGCTTGTGTCGCCGGCGATAGTTTACGGCGCTCGTCGCATCAAAGCAGTCGCCTTCGGGCATGGCCTGGCGTTGGCTCTGCAAGGCGTGTTACTTGCGCTCTTAGCGCGGTCGTCGTTCTCATATGCGGCCATCGTGGTCGGGATTTTTGGCCTCGCCGGATGGCGGCTCGCAGTTGCCTGGGCCCAAGCAGCGCAAATCCCACACTGGATCGACATGTTGGTCGGTATGCTCACTCTCGGCAATTTTGGAATGGTTGCTGGCTGGTGGATAGACGCGACCTTCGGCACCACAGACGGCACCCTCTGTCCCTGCGAAGGACTGGTGCTAAATTTCACCCTGCCGTCAATTCTGGCCAATGTCGGAATGTTCGCAGGCATGTTGATTGCCGGCAGCATCGCCATGACCTTCTGGGGGCGGCGACCGCTGCCGCGGGACTGGCACTGTCATCTGTCGATGTTCATTGGAGGCAACTCTGGCATGCTGGTTGGAATGCTGGTAGGCGGCCGTTACGCAGCACTGATTGGCGGCGACCGGGGTTTGTCGCACGTACTGCCCGCCTTCGCTGGAATGACGTTGGGGATGCTTTTAGGCATGCTGGGCGGACACTTCCTCGCGCTAAGGCTGATCCAAGGTTTCTGGCGTTCGACCAATTCGCAAGTTTTTCGCCGCGTGGCGACTAGATAACCCGACTTGCCGAGCGGCGCGCACGTTTCTGGGGCATATTTTTCGCAGACCCTCCCACGCTGCAGCGATGGCGCCCGGCTTTTTTTGCAGATTCTCTGCGCGAAAATCCCGCTGCCCGGGGACGCTACCCCCAACGTTGACCTTGCCCCCAAGCTTGATCCACTTGTGCGAACAGGTATTGCAGCGTCAACATCACGTCCTGGGCCGTGAAGGTCCGCCCCACCTCGGTCGCCAGGCACTCCCGGGTGAACTCGTCGATCACCACCAACAGCTTCAACTGCCGACCGTCCTCCGTCCGATCCACCAGGAAGTCGTAGCTCCAGACGTGATTGCGATACAAAGCCTTGTGGCGGACGCAGCCATTGGCGCTTTGCCCCGGTAAACGACGCCGTTTTCGCTGCTTTCCGGGCACTTGCAGATGCTCCTGCTTCCAGAGGCGGTGAACTCGCTTGAAGTTCACCCGCCAACCGGTCCCGATCAGCATCTGGTGCACGCGCTCACTGCCAAAACGTGGGTGACACTCGCACCAGCGACGCAGTTCGTCGATTAACCGCCGATCGTCGTCGGGCTTCTTGCAAAGGTAACGCCGCGTCGAGCGCGACTGACTACTTGCAGGGCCAATCGCGGATGAATTGGCATTCCAAGGAAAAGAACGAACAGTCCCGTAGCAACAAGAATCCACGTTGACGGTTCGGGAACCACGAGTAAATCACTGCTAGGTGCCGTCGTTTGAAATAGATAGAAAAACGATGAACTCGATCCTTGAAATGGAGACAAGTCAAAACCAGGCAGCAACAGGGCAAGCTCAGCCAACGTCGGAGTCGCCGCGAAATCGGCGTGATACTCTTGAGTATTACCGATGATCGTTTCGTCGAATATCGAGGCCAACTCGGGAGCGGCCGGGTTGAAGCCGTTAATTTGCAGTGCTGCTGCACCGGGATTGGCGTCGAGACCATAAATGGTGGTGATCCGAAAATCGCCCGTGAAATCTGAACTGTCGGCCGTCACGTACATCGCTCCGCGAAGATCAACCGCTGAACTACCTATTGGAACGTCGAAGCGAGCCGAGTCGGCAAGGTTGTATCCTTTGACGGTGCCGCCATAGGTCGTCCTCCTTTGGGCGGTATCAGCGGGCTCAAGACGTTCGCGAAAATCTTCAAACGGCCCAATCGTCACCGACGCGTCCGCGAAAGTGGCGGCAAAGGCGGCAAACAGCAGTGCGATAATAAAGTGTCGTCGGATCATTAGCGTTTCTCCCGATTAAACTGCGACCATTTACGTGACAGTCAGAATTGTCGCCCGGTCGCAAGGCGAACTCAAGCTGCTCGAGCCAATTTTATGGCGGCTTTCGTGAATCCTTTGACCGGGTGTTCAGATTCTAGGCGTCCATGGGCAATTCCGTCCGCGACCGCCCTTTGTGAAGTCACCACGGGACGCTGCCTAGTGCATCCCATCAACAACCGCGGGTCGAGAGTTGAGTCAGCCAACGGTGCTTCGCATCGCTGCGCGACGAGCACTTAAGGCTGAAACTGTGTTCCAGCAAGCCACGCACCATGTGTGGCAAGCGGCCGCCGTCACGACGGCATATCTCACACAGGCAAAAGGTAGTATCTCCATGAAGTGCGGTCAATCGTGAGGGCAAGTTGTCGCTCGTGGAATCTAATTCTTCGATTTCTAGATCGTCTCACGGGCTGACGAGTCAAGGAGACCGTACCGACTTGCGGGTGAATTGAATTCAGGGAACCGATAGTGCCGGAACTGCTGAGACGTTAGACCACGTGGGTACGGTCAACTTCGCGACGGCGAAACAGCCGACTCAGCAGAGCGTCAAGACTCAGACTACCCGGCCCGGCGAAGCAGATCGCCGAGGTCAATGCAAAAAACAGTGTGGCGAGTAAGCCTTTGCCAGTCACGTCCGCCTGATGGAAGACAAACGCAGCCACAAACGTGGTCACGGCATTGAAAAATGCCGCGGGGCGTGTGAGCAGCCCCAGCACCAGTAGAATGCCACCAATGAACTCGGACAGAGCAGCACACCATGCGAAGAAATGTGGGGCGGGAAATCCCATCTTGGCTACATCTTGCACAAACCAGTCCTGTGGCCCCCATGCTCCATCACGCGGCAACACCTTTTCAAAGACGATGCACAAGGCAAGCCCGGTTACAACCCGGATGATTGCCAATCCAACGTTTACAAACCAAGGACACGACCCCGATGCATTCAGAAGCAGTCCCCACCACATCGTTTACGGTCCTCTGAGAGGTGATTGACGAAGAGCCCATGTTGCAGGCCGAACCGACCAGCCGTATTCAATTGCCCGGTAAATCTAGCGTCTAAGTGCGGGCTACCGCCCTGATTCTATGCCCGTTGAAGGGCGTGATTCCATACCCAAACGAGGCGACGCGACAGACGGAAATTGAACTCGGTCCCACGTATGGTTGATTTGATGGGGCTCGCAGCACGGCCAGAACGACCGCAATTGGCAACCGCGCGTCATTCCGAGAAAAGGGCTGCCTTTCCGGGACGCTAGGAAGGTCCCGTTAAAGGTATGACTTTTTGACAGCTGCAGCGCGGGTCATCAAAGGGTCCTTTTCTCGGAGTCCAAGAAATCTGTTGAGTCCGTGGGACGCCCAACAATCAGCCGCCGGCGGCCGCAAAAAAAGAGCGGACCGATCAATCCGGTCCGCTCTCCGGGCTGGCGCCCAACATCCAAAAAGTTGCCCGACATCGCAGCTCCGTGCCGCTCGTTTCTATGGAACCCAATGCCATACCTGGCCATGTCGGTGCGACCCGATTTTAACGTACTTCCACTCTATCGCAATCTGGCTGGCTTCTAGTGAACATGTATCACCACTGCCGAGCGATCATCTGGTCAAGAGGCCTTCAGTTCTTGGGGGCCGATTTCCTTGTGATTGCGCGATTGCAAGCGGTCTTCACGGTGGCACGACCAGCAAAGTTCGGGAAGGAATTCCGCCTGTTGAAGATGCGGCCACCGCTTGGCATACCACGAGTCTGGATCGACTCGATCAACGTGAAATGCACGGTTGCAACTTGGGCACTTGGCGAGTGGCATGGCAAGCATTGTAGCATGCATATCGCACGAACCTTTGATCAACCGAACGGCAGGCTAGCATCGAGCGGCAGCGAAAAACGTTCGTTTGCAGCGGTCTCGTCTCAGAAACCGTAAAACGGTCGAATTACGGGAGTTCCACGCACACATGAATTAATGACACAAAACCGCCGCCACAGCATTCCCGGCACCACCACCGCCCAAATCGGCTTCGCTGCGTCGGGGCATCGCTGTAGCATTGGCGTCATGGACCTGATGGCCGAGATCACGAGCGACGAAGTGCTGGACCTGGCCTATGCTTGGCTGTGCCGACGCCGGGAACGCACCAGCCACAACAACGATGCGCGACGGGCCTATTAGATCTTTGACTATTCGACGCAGCCGGCAGAGCGTGCCCCGAGAGGCTACCGCGGCTGCGACGGTGCGATCAATCTCTCTTGGTCGCCCGACATAAAGATACTTCTTCTGATCCTGACTGGTCATCGTATGCGGTCGAGCGTCCAGGCCACGACATCAAGCCGTCGGCTGAAATGCAACAGCGGCTCGGCGTCCGGCAATTCGATGCGCGTGGCTTTGGCTAGAGTGTTAGTTGCGAACGCCGCTTCCGCTGATTCAAGCGGCCACGGAGTGTGGTCAATCTCTCCTCGCCACAGACCACCACTAGGGTCGGCGGTGTACAGGCAGTATCGTGCCGTGAACCAGTTGGCCAAGAGATCCTGAGCGATCCCTGCGATCGGACCGAGGGATCGGTATCGGGCGGAAAATTCGGCCGATGGATACAGTCGATCAATGCGCTGGCTGTGATAGTCGATCCAGCCATCGGCCGCGCGGCGACAGCGGATCCGTGCATCGCAGTAGGGCAAGTGATAAAATCGTCGGGCGGTGCGAACTGCCAATCGGCTCGTGGCATCCAGCGTAAAAAACCATACCCCCGGCTTGCTGTCGGCCGTGACGTACGTTCGTACGTTCAATTCGGGAAACGCCGACAAGCCCGGAATTGACGGCATACACCGCGGTCGGATTCCCGACATGCGGAACGGAACGATACCCAACCAGGCCCAGCCGTTGAAGGTGTCAAGTTCAAGCCCCGCAGGGATACGGGCGCGCAGCACGTCAGGCGCAATCGGCCAATGAGCGAAAAGCAGGTCGTGCCAAATCATTCGCAAGGACCAAGGCCTTGGCGGCGTAGCCCAAGTGCGTGTTGGAGATTCGAAAGTCTGCGTGCCTTCGCTCATTGTTATGATTTGGCGGGTCGGAATGTTTTGAGCCCGCCTTCCTGGGGGACTTCGGTTCCTATCATATTAAGGCCGTTAGGCACGGCGTGTTCAATCGCCGGTTTCTGAAAGAGCTGCTGTAAATGACGACTTTCCGGGACTCGAAACCAATCCCGTCGAAGGGCGTACCGAAGGGCCGACTTTTTGACAACAGCAGCGCGAGTCATCAAACGGTCGTTTGATGCAACTCCTTGGCCACGGATTCCATTGATGCGGCAGACCTTAGCCCAGTTTAGTCGCGGTCGGCCACTTGGGACGCACCCGCTGCGATCATTTCCTTAATTGACTTGAGCGCGGCCTCACGCCAAAGCTGTTCGAGGGCAGGTGTGTAGCTGGGGTCATGTTTCCTGACGGCCTCACATAGCGAGTCCAGCCACATCGCGTACATTTCCGGCATAACACAAAGTTCCTTGTGGCGAAGACCTAGCCGTTCGATTTCTTCGCGTGTACCGGACATCTCGCGATCGAAACAGAGCATTTCCAACAAAGATTGGCGGAGCATGAGTTTTTGAATTTTGAAATCCGTTTTAGCAAACATCTGAGCGACCGCAGGCGACTTGGACAAGAAGCCGTCGTAAAACGTGTCGAGAAAACACTCATCACGACGACATCGGTAGTAGCTGGCCGTCAATTCATTCGGTTGTTCCGCCATCGACGGGTATCCCTGTGCGAAGGGTGCTCTTAGGGTGAAGCATGGCTGTGCTAAGTCGCAGGTCGCGACACACTAAAAACGACCGATAGTACGGCCCGATTATCCCCTCGCGCTAACTCTTCGTCGAGCAATTTTGCCCGCTTTCTAGAAACCTGCGACGTGCTCCGAAGACAAGTGCTAGGTAGGAACTACGTCAGGCCGATGGATTCGTGCTGGAAATGGGTGGTTTTCTCGGAGTCCGAAGAAAGGGTTGAGTTGGTTCGCTAGTCTTGATGCAGAAGCGTTTACGGCGAATTCCACATAGCACCCACGTTCGGAGCGTGGTGTGCTCGCCGCGCGGCATGTTCGAAGCAAGGTAGGCACTCACCGCCCGCCGCCGCAATGAAGTTGGCCTAGTTCAATCTCGCGTTCGTCGTGAACGGGCCAACCTGTGACATAAGAAGCCCAGGGCCCCAAAGCCTAACAATGCGAGGCCATTCGGCTCTGGCACGAAGGCAATCGCTTGAATGGTGTTGAACCCGATCGGCCCGATATCTTGGATCGCGCCACTCGTCGGATTAACAGTCACGAGGCGTGACGGGCCGCCATTCTGGATGTCCGGGATGGTGACGCCGTAGAGTGTTCCGTCCGCTGCATAGTCGAGACCCACGACTGCCATCGACAACGTCCCGATTTGAGTGCCCACGCCCGTCACCGGATTCACACTGAACAAACTGGGATTGGTATTGATGTGGCTACCGAGGATAGCGCCAGCGGCGGAAGCCGCTAACCCGTCGACATCCCAGAAGTTCGGCCCGAAGAACGAAGGCGCGATCGATGTCGGCTGTCCCGTCGTGGGGTCGATGGTGATGAGCCGATTGGCGTCGGCTTGCGGGCCGATCGTCGCCGAGCCGTACAGAACATTGTTGCTGCTGCTATAGGCCAGCCCTTCCACCCAGGCAAAACCCGTTACGGTGCCGATGAGTTGCCCAGCGCCAGTGCTCGTTTCAATCTTGATTAACTGGTTGGCATTGGCGATTCCCACCAGTGTCCCGTTCGACAGATAGTCAATCGCTTCGATCGTCCCGAACCCGATATTGCCAATTAAAGTTCCGGCGCCGGTGTTGGTGTCGATCTGGATCAATTGGCCGGCCGTTGTCGCTCCATAGAGAACTTCGGCACGAGCCCGATCGGGGTGTGCAAGCAGCGTTGCCGCGAAAAAAAGGACAACGGACAGAGGGATAACCAACGAGCAACGGTTCATGAGCGGTCCTCAACTTAGGAAGATCTGACCCTCAACAACCACGAACTTCGGTTGACTGCCGCTAGCAAACCGGCGGTGCAGTATAACAATCGTCCATGCACGAGTCCAAGTCTTACGCCGGTGTCCCGGAAACTATTCGGGGGGCTGGATTTTAACTCGGTTCGGAAATGGTTGGTTTGATGCGCTACCTTTCGAGCCAATTTAGCGGCCATCGTTCAGTCGAGAGCGATTCTCACAAAACGTGCGAGTTCTCGACACGAAAATCGTGCGTCGAAAAACGCATGAGAATCCGGGATGAGCCAAGCGGCGGCTCGCATCAAAAGGTCCATTCTCGGGGCAAATCAGAAAACGTATGGCAAACGAGACTGCGAGGCGGCTGCGGATAAAAAAGCCCCGCCAGACCAGAGGGGCCGGACGGGGCTTGAGTAGGTATATTCTTCGCGACAGAGAGCTTCAGGCCACGCGATAATTCTTCCGCCAAACGGCGAAACCCAGGCCGAGGATGCCGAGCGCGCTCAGGACGAACGTGCTCGGCTCGGGCACCGCCCTGACTTGGACGAAGTCGAACACCGCTGTCGCTGAGCCGAACGTGAAGTCCGTCTGGATATCGAAGTGCGAGTTCTCACTTGGATCTGGGACGGGCTCATCGCTGAACAGGTCCAGTGCGTTAAAGCCCTCCGCGATCAGCAAGTCGGTCGCATCGGTGAGACTGAAGTTGAATGCCGGGCCTTTCAAGAGGCTGAATTCCATGTTGCCCGTGAAGATGTCCACGAAGTAGAACACACTGAACTGGTCGGTCCCCACGAAGATGTCTGCCGTCGTGTCGCTTAGCAGCGGCGTCTCGAAGATCGAACCGCTGTCTTCCTGGAGGATGCTGACGCTGAACTCGCTCACCGCGTTGGGGTAGTTGCCAATGTTCAACGGATCCTCGGCAGCCGTGCTCTCGTACACGATCCTGCCCAGCAGGGTGTCGCCCACATTTGCCTGACTAAAGCCATCATCATCATCTTTTATCTCGACGATCCGGGCTTGGAAAGTGATCTCCACCAGGCCCGCCCAAGCAAGCCCTGGTGAAAGCCCGATCACTAGGACCGCCAAAAGCCCGACCAGCCGATAACCTACACAGTAGTTCCTGATGAGCATATTAATACTTCTCTACCTACGACCTGGCCAATTACACGACATTTACCATTTGGGGTGAGCCTAGAAACGCTCCAAACTCGCAACCCTCGCCAGTGTAACAACGCGTCGCCCCCTGCGTCTAGCGCGTAGGGAGTTTGGTTGTGTCCTACGACTGTTAGGACACTACCGGGAGTATTTCTCCATTTTTTGAATACGACTCCGGTTTCTGAGTTCCCACGGCTGGAATCATGTCCCTAATGGTGCTTTTCTGCCCTGCTCAAGCCTCGGCTTCGGTCTCCTCAAAATCGTTCGTTTTCCGGCTCTCGTCGCCGCAAGTCATGAGAGCTACAAATCTTCGGGCAGCGAGTCCTGAAAACTCTTCTCGCAAATCAAAGTCCCGCATCGCCGTCAAATCGGCGGTTTTTGATTTTGGCTGGCAGCCCCGCTACCTCGACCAGCACCGACGAGCTTCGGGGTGCGCCGTCAGCCAAGCGTCAGGGAGTAACTTCGCAGCCACGGGTGCGAATGTCCCGACAACTCGACGAGCAGGTCGCGCACGTACGCAAACGGCTCGACCTGATTCGCCTTGGCGCTGGCCATGATGCTGTAGAGGACCGCGGCCGCCTTGCCGCCATTGTCGCTACCCATGAACAAGTAATTCTTGCGGCCAATCGCCACGGGTCGGACCATCCGCTCGCTGAGGTTATTGTCGATGCTGAGCGATCCATTCTCGCAGTAGCGGGCCAAGCCGTCCCACCTCGGCAGCACGTACTGCAACGCTTGGCCGACTGGGCTTTTGGGCAGGACCGACTGCTCGGTCGCTTCCAGCCATTGCCGAAACTCCCCGAGCAATGGCCACGAATGTTGTTGCCGCAACGCCCATCTCTGGCGATGCCAGAACAACCACGCTTGCTCGCTTTCGAGTCCGTCGGGCCCGATCAGCTCCTTGGCATCGCGTTCGACGCGATACAGCCGCGCAATGTGAGCGAGCGCAGTGTGGGCGACCTCGGGCTGCACCGTGCGCGCGTCGAAGAACTTTCGTCGGGCATGAGCCCAACAGAGCACCTGCTTGACGTTGCCGGCGGCGTAGATCCCGTCATAGCCGGCGAACGCATCGGCATGGAGTTAGCCTGCGAACGTCGCCAAGAACCCGGCCGGGCCATCGCGTCTACGACTCGTCGTGTATTCGTAAACCGTGTAAGGATTACGCCAGTCGCCGCAGTAGACCCAGAATCGCGCCGTTCGCGTCTTGGGCAAGCTGGCGTCAAGCACGGTAACCGGCGTATCGTCTGTGTGGATCGACTCCGATGAGCGAACCCGCGCGACCATCGCCCGATAGACGGGCTCCAGTACTGCCGCGGTCTGCAGTGCCCAGCGTACTTCGCGATAGTTCCACGCCGCTACGGGCGAACACGTCTTCCAGTCGGTATAGCGGCAGATGATCCGCGTACTTGCTGACCACGACGCTACTCAACAGGCCGGGTCCCGGCAGTCCCTTGGCAATTGGCTTGTTAGGCACGGCAGCAATGGCCAACTGTTCTTGACACCGGCGGCAGGCGTACTTCCAGCGTCGATGCTCAATGACTTTCAGAACGGCCGGCACAAATTCCAATTGTTCGCTCGTTTCGCAACCGATTCGCTGTCGTGTCTCTCTGCAGCACGGGCACAGTCTTTCAGCGTCGGCAAGATCGTGTTCCACAATTTCGCGAGGGAGGTGATCGGGTAGAGGTCCACGACCGCCACCGCGGCGGCGATGTTCGTGAACGACGACTGGAGATTCATCCGCTGCTTCATGTTCCGCCACATGGTCAAAAAACTCGTCGGGCTGGAACAGTGGAAGCTGATTGGGGTCGATGCGCTCGGCATGGGGGCCTTACTTGCCACGCAGCAGCCGTTCGACGTAATGCTTGACTTGTTGCAACTCCCGCTGCAACTCGCCAATCGTCGACTGCTGCTCAGCGATGATCTGATGACAGAGCGTCAGGTCGTTTGGGCGTGAGTTGGCATCCGTGCTCATAACCCATAGAACGCGCCCAGCATTGAAAAGGCTCGCTCGGAATGGAAAAAACATCTCAAGCGGTTTGTCGAAAGCGTTTCCGCCGTCGCACACTCGCCAGTTCGATGCCGCCCAAGAGCAAGCTCAGTTCGGTGGGCGTGAGCGACACCCGCTTGTCTCCTTCATTGACGACTGGCAACTCAAAAGTGCCGACTTCGAGCCGTTTGTACCAAATGGCCAAGCCGTCTTCGTCCCACCAGAGCAGCTTGACTCGGTCACGGCGGCGATTGACGAAGATAAACCGCCCGCCCTGGAGGACGTCTCGCGCAGCTTGCTGCTCGGCGAGTCGCATCATGCCGTCGAATCCCTTCCGCATGTCGGTAGCGCCGATGCAGAAGTAGATCGCCATTGTGCCAGGCGCGAGCGCGAGCATCAGCTTGCCTTCAGCGACTGCAGAACGGTGCGAAGCAGCTCAACGTCAACGCCGGGTTCGATGCGGAGCGTTGCGCCGTGAATCTTCAGCGTGATCGGCAAGCCCCTTAGGCCGGCGGCCGACACAGGAACGAACGCAGGCGTCGGATCTTTCACCGACCCTGCCGGGGCGCTCTTTGGATTGACGCTGAGCATCCGCTTCCACAAATGGAACTGGGATTCCGTGAGGTTCCGTTCGCTGCAGAACGCCCGTATGGTCTGTCCGCTCAGCTTCCAGTCGGCAATCTGTTGACGCCAGTATTCTGAGGACTCGGCTCGGCTGCGACGTTGACGCTTAGCCATCGCATGCACTCCCGAGGTAGGGAATCGAAAACCTCAGGCTAGCAGGTGCGTCAAGATGCGGTTCGTGTGACGGTTACGTGCAAGCAGCCTTGACTCGCAGTCTGTCGCTAAAGTTCAGTCGCTGTCTGGCCAATTTCAACAATTGCAGGCCTCCAGTTCTGCATTTGCCACGGTCTATGCTGCCCCGCGACCGTGGCATTTTCATGCGCCTGCACGGCGGCGGTGAATTCTTAAGTCCCGCCCTCAGCTTCCTGACCTTTACGGCAAGCCGTGGTTCAAGCTGGTCTGCGGAGAAAAACTCCGCTGCTCGCCGAATGGCGCAGTCAGGAGGAGAAGTAAATCGAGATGGGGCGGTTTTTTCGCGCAGAAATCGCAAGTTGAACGGCCGAAGCCGACACCGAAAATCGCCGTAAGTTATTACGCCCGCGAGGATTCGAACCTCGACCCTGCGGATTAGAAGTCCGCTGCTCTATCCAGTTGAGCTACGGGCGCTTGGGTGTTTTCTCGGGGCCAGCCGCTCGCATTGATCGCTTGGGCAGGGGGCAGTTGGGAACGCGCCATTTGGAACCTGGTCGTTCCGAATACAGGCCGATCGGAAACTGGGCGAATGCGCTGGCCGCCGCGAACTCACTCTTCAAAGTCTAGCAGCGCTCGGCAATCGCAGAAAGACGTGCGATCTCTTGCCGGGCCTTGAACTTATCGACGCGCTGGTTACTTGACTGCCTGCGCAACGAAAGGGCCGTCTATCGGGCTCGTTGGCGGCGGCGGCGATCCGATTCTCGCCTCGAACACACATTCCACTGGACAAGCACCCGCGGGGCGATCATGGTTGAGGGGTGATTTTCCGGATCGTTCGACGCACGCGCAGGTAGGGATGCGCCCCAAGCCCCCCAGAGTGCATCGCAATGCTGAAACAAGCAGACGTCGTCTCGCAGCGCGAGGCGACGACGCATGACGACTCCGCAGTGAGCGTGTTTCCGCTCCCGCTGACTCCCTTCGAGTACTACTACCTGCTCGAAGACCGCTGCGACTATCCGGCGGTGTTCGAGATCCACCTCGAGTGCCGGGGACGACTCAATCGGGCTGCGTTCGCGAAAGCCTACCAGCTGGCTTATGCTCGGCATCCGCTGCTCTCGGCACGGTTGGAGAAGGCGGCGAACGGCTGGCCGCAGTGGGCGGCCGGCCAGCGGCAGCCGATTCGCTGGAACGCAGACGCGCCGCCGCCGCGC
>JBGSKX010000131.1:0-5912 GCA_041741015.1 Pirellulales bacterium | reverse complement strand
CGGTGGGGGTGCGCTCGCAGATGGCGTTAATCAGCGCGCGCCGCGTCTGCTTGTCGATAACCGCGCCGGCCGGCAGATCGGTTTGCAAGAGGCTCATTGAGCACTTGATGTCGACGCCAACCGGACCAGGGTAAATGTGCGTAGGCGAGACCATGACACAGCCCACGGGAGCGCCGTAGCCGCAATGCGCATCGGGATTAAGCACCAGGTCGGTGACGCCCGGCGCGCAGCGCGAGTTGATCGCCTGCTGCAAGCAGAGATCGTCGAAGCCGTCGCGAATGGCCTCGGTGCCGATAACGGTGATCGGCTTGGTGCGGCCACCGGTCGGCAAGATCGCCGTGGCGTGGCCACTCGGGAGCAGCGTGTGCTTGTGCGGGTTGGGCTGGGACATGTTTGGCTGACCTGATTCTGAAATGACAACGGAGGGCGACAAGGTTGTTGAAGAAACGAGCCTGATGCTCTACCCAACTGAGCTACAGCCGCTCTTGCGGGCGGCTGGCGGGACTCGAACCCGCGACCGTCAAGTTAATGTAGTTCCTTCCGGCATTCGCTCCGCTGTTCGTAGGTAAGGGATCAAAGACGCGATGACAAGGTGTTGATGAAACGTTTGCGCGCTCTTTCCTGGCTGAGCTACGGCCCCCCGTATTCGATAGATGTCGCCAACATCGAGTGGAGCCGGTGGGATTCGAACCCACGACCTCGGGTGCTTAAAACCATGTAGTTCCATCGGCATTCGTCGCGCTGTTTCCTATTGGACACGAAAGATCAACGACAAGGGAAGGCGAGACTCCTCGGCAGGCGGCGCGGCCTGCCGGGGAGGGATCGAACCTCCAGAAACCATGTAGTCCCGCCGGCATTCGTTGATGTTCGCTCCTGACTGTGTTTGATCGTCGATTGGGATTTAAAGCGGGCCGACAAGGGTTCGTCGAGACGCGTGACATTGGGTAATGTAGTCCCGACTGCATTCGGCCCATTGCTGCTCTTGTTATTCTGAGTGATCTGCCTCGGGGAAGGCGGGCTTTCCTCTGCCGCACCCGCCTTCCCCCTGGCCCTCTTAGTCACTTCACCGCTACAGCTTGACCGCCTCGACCTGCGAGACCCAGTGATCTGGCGAGTGCCGGCCCGCAGCCACGTCGGCCAGGAGCCGAAACACCTGATCGCTAAATCCCCCGACGTTGACGATGTCCTCGCGCTCTTGCGCCTGGACCGTGCCGTGCGGTTGGATGTCGATGCAGACCATCCGGGCCCGGGGATTGCGAGCCTTGAACATGGACCACTGGTTCATGGTTTCGGTTCGGCCTCCGCCAAAGCAACCGTAGTTGGGCGCGTCGATCCACGATTCGTTGTCGGACACAAACACGATCAAGTCACCTTTCGCCTTCCGACGGTTCAGCTCCCGCAAGGGCGCGCTGCAGTTGGTTCCACCGGCCGGCACCGACGCGATCCGGGCAGCATTCGTTAGCACCGTATCGCGAGCGTTCAACCGGATGTTCACCACGTCCTCCTTAAATGGAATGACTTCCGCTTCAGGATTCTTCCGCAGCACCGTCGCCGCGACCAAGGCCGCGACATCCAGGCACCGCACCGCCGTGCTGGAACCGTTGCGCTGCCCCGTCACGGGCGAGTGCATCGAGCCAGACACGTCCGGGCAGACATATACCTTCCCTTCAACGCGCGGCGCGTTCTTGATCGCCAGCTCCATCGCGTCCTGCAAAGCTTCGCGCACGGCGTGCGGCACGGCCTTCTCGGCGTTGGCATAAGCAACCATCAACTGGTACGGGAACACCCGGGCCGATTCCACGAGCCGCGGGTTGCGCAGCCGGTTGGCGATCAGCGAAGTGACCTCCGCGTCGTTGAAGACCTTATGCCGGACGAACGTGTTCAGGTTCATCCGCGTCATCTGCCAGGAAGCGTTCCGGGCGATTTGCGCCCAGTCCTTGTCGGTCAGCGGCAAGGCCGTGAGCAACTCGAACGGCACGTTCGGCAAGGCAACCTTTCCGGGATTCGTGTTTCGCTTGAACTTCTCGTAGTGCTGAACCAACTCCGGCAACGCTTCGCGGTTGTGCTCGCGGCCGATCAGGTAGCCGTACAACGCCTCACGCGAGGCTTCGGCCGGTTTGGGATGGACCATCCGCAGTACGTCCGCGAGCGACGGATCATTTCCAACCGAACCGGTGAACAACTGCTCGTCCGTGCGAGATTCAAGCCACTCGCGCACCAGCCGCTTCGGCAGTGAACCCAGGCTCTTGCGACCAGCCACGCCTGATCGTACGATCTGCACGAAGTTGCGGAGCATCTTGGGCGAGTCGATCACCCGAGCGAACACCTTGGCGAGCAAGGCCGGCTCGCGCACTGAGAGCACCGCGCACAACAGTGCCGGCATGTCCTTCATATGACCTGACTGCCGGGCATAGATCGCCAGACGAGCCAGGTAGTCGGGCTCAACCTTGGCGGCATGCTCCAGGACGGCGTCGAGCTGATCCTCGGCCGAGACGTAAAACGTCGCGTGCAGGCAGCCGGTCGCGGCCAACTGGGCTAGCGCCTGCTTGTCGGTTCGCCGGTAAGCGAGGCCGCCGGCTTCGTTGAGGCAATCGGCCTTCGGGAGCAGCCGACCGCGGAGTGAGCGGAAGAGGGGTTTGTTCGACATGGTGACTTCCTTCGTGAAACGGGCCAAGTGTCTCTTGCATGCCTCGATCTCGTGCGGAGCTGGTAAAGCACCGGCCGTGCCACGTGATCGAAGTTACCCGGAAGTCGCGCCACATAGTGTTTGCCAGTAGTTACTTGTGACGAATTCAAGCGAAGACGACGAAGACTCTCGTAGCTAGAGAAGGCCAATAATGCTATATAATCATATCGCTGTTTATCTCTCCATATAAGGTCGCCTCTGTGAAAACTACTGTCTTTGGGCTGTTGGGGGCGAACCTGGACGCGGGCGAGGGTGAGACTCGCTGGAACAAGTGGCGTCCCACGCTGGCGCTTTGCCAGCAGGAAGACTTCCTGATCGATCGGTTTGAACTGCTCCACGAGCCGAAACTCGCGCAGGCCGCGGCGGCGATTGCCGAAGACATGCGGAGCGTCTCGCCCGAAACGGACATCCGGCTGCACGAGATCAGCTTTCGCGACGCTTGGGATTTTGAGGAGGTCTACAGTCGGCTGCATGAGTTCTTCGGTGGTTACTCGTTTCAGGCCGACGGTGGGCGGTACTTCGTCAACATTACGACCGGCACGCATGTGCAGCAGATCTGCCTGTTCCTGCTGGCCGAGTCGCGGCACGTGCCGGCTCAGCTCCTGCAAGCTTCGCCGCCGCGCCGCAACCAGATCGAGCCGGGCACGATTCGCACGATCGATCTCGACCTGTCGCGTTACGATCAGCTCGCCGCCCGGTTCGCGTTGGAGCAGCAGCAAGGGGCGTCGTTCCTCAAGTCGGGTATCGAAACCCGAAACGAACAGTTCAACGAGTTGATCGATCGGATCGAACGGGTGGCGATCCGCAGCAAAGCGCCGCTGCTGATCATGGGACCGACCGGCGCGGGTAAGAGTCAACTTGCGCGGCGGATTTACGAACTCAAGAAGCAGAAGCGGCAGTTCGAAGGACGATTCGTCGAGGTCAACTGCGCTACGCTGCGCGGCGAACAGGCGGCATCCGCGCTGTTCGGGCATTCGAAGGGCGCATTCACGGGTGCGACCAACTCGCGCGACGGACTGCTGCGCAGCTCCGACCGCGGGATGCTGTTTCTGGATGAGATCGGTGAATTGGGTCTCGACGAGCAGGCGATGCTCCTGCGAGCCATCGAGGAGAAGCGATTTCTGCCCGTCGGTTCGGACAAGGACGCGGTGAGTGATTTTCAATTGATTGCGGGCACAAACTGTGATCTGCATGCGGCAGTGCTTGCGGGCCGCTTTCGCGAGGACCTGCTGGCGCGAATCAACCTTTGGACGTTCTGCCTGCCTGGCCTGGCCGAGCGGCGAGAAGACATCGCGCCGAACCTCGACTACGAATTGACCCAATTCGCAGCCAAGACGGGTACGGTCGTGCGAATGAACAAAGAGGCGCGCGAGCGGTTCCTGCAGTTCGCCGAATCGCCGGCATCCGCCTGGAAGGCGAACTTTCGGGATCTCAACGCGGCCGTTACGCGGATGGCGACTTTGGCGGCGGGCGGCCGGATCACGGCGAGTCTCGTCGATGAGGAGCTTGAGCGACTGCGCACCGCGTGGGGGGAAGCGCGTGACTGCGTCTCGAGCGATTGCACGCTGCCGGACTCGGTCGACGCGGGGCAGCTCGACCGGTTCGATCAGGCGGGTTTGGTCGAAGTGATCCGCGTGTGCCGCGAGGCAAGTTCGCTCTCGGATGCCGGCCGGCGGCTGTTCAACGTCTCGCGGACGGCGAAGGCCAAGCCAAACGACGCCGATCGACTGCGAAAGTATCTCGCGCGGTTTGGGCTGAACTGGGAATCCGTCCGGTAACCCTGTAACCGATGCCCAGGTGGTTGGGCTGCTTACCGAAGACCACTCAAGGATCCGTTCGGCCTCTGACTCGATCGAAGCGGCACAAGTAACGATCGAAGCGGCACAAGTAAGCAGTCGTCGGCCGTCGCGAGAAAAGGACCCGCAGTCTGGCGTGACGGCGAGGGGTGGCGATGGCAGTGAACCAAACGACATCGCTAGCTTGCGAAACTTTGCGGCCTGAGAGGGAGTTGGCAAACTTTAACGGCCAGCCCTGGACCAGTCGTCAGACTCCGCGGCGGCGGGCCGCCGGAAACTTACAACGAATGCACCCAAGGTGTCGGATTTGGGGTTCATCCGACCTGTGTGGCTGGCCGAAGTAGAACATACGCATTCACCTTCGGCAGCTCGTGTTCCCACGGCTCAACAACCTGAGCCAGCACGTGTCGCCTCCCTTCCCTCCGACTCTCCACCCCACGATGGTTTCCCCTCGTACGCGAACCCGATCGCGCGCTTGCGCCACGGACAGCCGCACGTCTCGCTCCAAAGCGTGGCTGGCGTCCCTATTGGCGATCATGGTGGCGCTACAGCCCGGGTGTACCAGCCTGCGCGAGTATGTCGGCAACGGATTCAAGGTGGGCCCAAACTACCTGCGTCCGCCAGCGCCGGTGGCCGGCGGGTGGATCGACATGGACGACCCGCGCGTGAAATCCGATCCACCGACGGACTGCGCCTGGTGGGCGGTGTTCAACGATCCGGTGCTCAATGGGCTGATCGACCAGGCTTACCGGCAGAACCTTGACTTGCGGGCGGCTGGCGCCCGGATCGCCGAAGCGCGAGCGCGAAGAGCGATTGCCGTGGGGAGCTTGTTCCCGCAGCAGCAGTCGGCCGACGTGACGTATCTGCATGCACAGTTTTCCGAGAACCTGGCGATTCCGCTTCCGACGCAGTTCAATCTGTGGGCGGCGGGGTTCAACGGTTCATGGGAACTCGACATCTGGGGTCGTTACCGCCGCTCGATTGAAGCCGCGGACGCCGTACTTGCGGAATCGGTCGAAGGGTATGGCGAAGTGCTCGTGCTGTTGCTCTCGGACGTGGCCGCGAACTACATCGAGCTGCGGACGTTTCAGCAGCGGCTGGCTTACGCCCAGATGAACGTCGAAATCCAGAAAGGCTCTCTAAAGCTGGCCGAAGCGCGGTTCAGCCGCGGAGCGTCGACCGAGCTCGACGTCCGGCAAGCACGCTCGAGCTTGCAGCGGACACAAGCGGTCGTGCCAACTTACGAGGCCAGCGCTCGCGAGGCCGCGAATGCCTTGTGCGTGCTGCTGGGCATGCCGCCAAACGACCTGGCAGAGGCTCTCGGTCCCTCGCCGATTCCGAACGCTCCGGTCGAAGTGGCCCTGGGAGTGCCGGCCGACTTGCTGGCCAGACGACCCGACGTGCGGCGGGCCGAGCGCGCCGTGGCCGAG
>JBGSKX010000130.1:0-13352 GCA_041741015.1 Pirellulales bacterium | reverse complement strand
GGCGAGCTCGAGTTCGCCGGCCGGGCCGACGGTCCGCCGGCCGATTCGCGCGTGATGCGATGGCAAGTCCCACTGCGGTCGGCGGAACCACCTGGCGCCGATCCGGATCGCCTGCACTCGTTGCGCTCGAAGCGCGACGAGTAGGCCGCCGATAGGCCGGCCGCGCTACTGTTGCGAGCGCAGGTGGTCGTAATGCATCAGGCCCACGAGTGTCTTGGCGTCTTCGATCGTGCCGTCGTACACCATGCGCATGGCATCCGACCAGGAGACGACGAGCGAGTGGATCTCTTCGCCGGCTTCCAATGCGGTGGGGCCGGCGGTCAATCCTTGGGCAAGAAACAGGTACATGCGCTCGTTGAGGATGCCGGGAGACATGGTGAACTCGCGGAGCTTCTCCATGCTATCGGCGCGATAGCCGGTCTCCTCGATCAATTCGCGATACGCGGTGACGGCGGGATCTTCGTCAGGTTCGAGCGTGCCGGCAGGGAGTTCAATCAGGGTCTTGCCGACCGCGATACGATAGTTGCGGATGAGGCAGACCTGATCGCCTGCCAGGATCGGCAGGATCGCGACGGCTCCAGGATGCTGGACCGTGTCCCTGACGAGTTCGCGGCCATCGGGTCCTGGCTGGCGGTGCCGAACCACGCGAAAGCGGCGCGTCGCCAGCAGTTCCTCAGGGTGCTCGCTCATGGGTATCTCGCTAGCTCGGCGCGACTCGTTGATTCACCGAAAGTCGGCTGCTAAGATAGCTTGGGCGGGCCGAGTTTTCCAAGCCGTACTAGCGTGCTACCCCCGCCGATTCGGGTGCGATTCTCATGAGCGATTTGCCCCATTGGAGTCTGCTGTTCGCGCAGTTGCGTCGGATTCATTTGCGAATTCACGCAACGTTCTTCGCCGTGGCCTTGTTCGCGCTGTACTTGAGTACGAGCCAGCAGGGTCAGGAAATGGCCGGCTACGGACTGCTGTCGATCGCGGTGCTGCTGGTGAGCGTGCTGATTCACGAGGCAGGTCACATGCTGGCCGCGGCGCGTGTCGGGGGGAGCACCGAACAGGTGGTCGTGGGCCCCTTGGGCGGCCTGGCGTTTCCAGAAATTCCGCGCGAGCCACAGGCCGAATTACTGGTGGCACTGGCTGGTCCTGCCGCGAATCTGGCGGCCGTGCTGCTGGCGCTTCCGATCGCACTGGCCGTGGGACTGAATCCGGCCGAGCTGATGATTCCCTGGCAGCCTGTCGACCTGCTGGTTGGCGACTGGTGGTTCGTCGCGCTGAAGCTCGCCTTCTGGTGTAACTGGGTGATCCTGCTTGCCAATCTGTTGCCCGCTTATCCGTTGGATGGGGCGCGCGTGCTGAGAGCCCTGCTTACACCCGCTATCGATTATCGTTCGGCCGGCATGGTGGCCGTGCGAGCGACCAAGATGACTGCGGTCGTATTGTTGATTCTGGCGGTCGTGCTTCGGAACGAGAAAGCAGCCGAGGTACTGCCGGTCTGGGTGCCGATCGCACTACTCGCGATATTTGTCTATAGCCACGCCGCACTCGAAGCGATCAAGCAGGACGAGACCGATTGGGAAGAGGAGTTGTTCAACTACGATTTCTCGCAAGGCTACACCAGTCTCGAGCGGACGATGGATCCGCCGCACAAGCCGCGCGGTTCGTTACGGCAATGGATTGAAAATCGTCGCGCTATGCGGCGGCGCAAACGACAGTGGCAAGAGCAGGAAGAGGAACGTCAGGTAGACGCCATCCTGATTCGCCTGCACGAAGTTGGGCTCGACGGCCTGACGGCTAAAGAGCGTTCGCTGCTCAATCGGGTCAGCGCCCGATATCGCAATCGCCAGGGCAGCTAGGCTTTCCGGGATTGGCCGCCTGCTCTGGCGCGCGGCATCATTCGCTATTCCCGGCACATCCGGTACGATCCGCGCCGGCGCCACGTAACCGCGTACCCGACCAGCAAGCCGAATTCTCGGGATGGCGTAAGTTTGTATAGACCGCCACTTGGTGGTCATGCGATTTTTTTGCACACCGGATTTGCGCAATGACTCCCAAGATCGGCATCGATTTCGAATCGAGTTCGCCCGTGCGCGAGCTGAACGATTCCGTGCGAGCGTGGCACGCCGACTTGCAGTCGCGACTTTCCGGCTGGTTCAACACGGCCTTCGAACTCATCGACGGTCACACGGGTGAAACGCTTTCGGGTCGCGCACGCACGACCGACCTCGATCCGCTGGCGCGCGCAGAAATCGGCCGCGCGGTCGCCAGCGGAGGTAAAGCCGAGATCATCGAGGAAAGCGGACCACTGCTGGTGATCGCGATTCCGATCTACGGCGAGGCCGGCCGATCGTTGGTCGCGGTTGCCACGTTTGTCGCGGACATGGCCGCGACGGACAGCCAACTGGCGAGCATCGCGCGACAATTGGGTTTAGCGCCCGATGCGGCGCGGCGCTGGCTTTCGGCCCAGCATGCGTGGCAGCCATCGGTCCTGCAAAACATGGGGCAATTGGCGACCGAGCGTTTGGCGGCGGAAGGTCGTTTGCGCTCTTTGAGCCGCGACGTGCGCGATCTGACGCTCAATCTTTCGGCGACTTACGAAGAGATCAGCCTGATCTACCGTCTCACGCAGAACCTTAAACTGACCAGTCGCTCCGACGAATTAGCGCAACTGGCGGTGCAATGGCTGGCTGATGTCGTGCCAGCAGAATGTCTGGCCGTGCAGCTTGTTGGCTCGGAGCAAGCTGAAGCAGCGGAGCGGCCACTGTTGGCGTTTGGCGATTGCCCGCTCACCAGCCAGCAGCTTACCGAGTTGCTCGAGTGCGTGGGTGCAACGGCCGGCAAGCGTCCGTTGGTGATCAACGACCCGGATTCAGTTCCCGCCGCATGGCAGTGGCCTGGGGTCCGGCAGTTCGTGGCGGTTTCGCTGTGCGAAGGAGCGAACTGCTTTGGCTGGTTGGTTGCAATCAATCACACGGCGCAAGGCGAATTCGGAACGGTCGAAGCCAGCTTGCTCAGTTCGGTGGCTGCGATCCTGGGCATCCACAGTGGCAACGCCGAGCTTTATGGCCAGCAGCGCGAGCTGTTCAAGGGTATGGTCCGGGCACTCACCTCGGCGATTGATGCCAAAGATCCGTACACGTGCGGCCACAGTGAACGCGTGGCCAAGGTGGCAGTGCGGCTGGCTACGGAAATGGGCTGCGACAACCAAAGCGTGGACACGATCTATCTCGCCGGCCTGTTGCACGACATCGGCAAAATCGGCATCGACGACCAGGTGTTGCGCAAGCCGGGTAAGTTAACCGAGGCCGAATACGAACATATCAAGCTGCACACAACCATCGGCCATCGCATCTTGAGCGACATCCGCCAACTCGACGAGGTGCTGCCTATCGTGCTGCATCATCACGAGCAATGGAACGGCCAGGGATATCCCGCGGGTTTGGCGGGGGAGAAGATTCCGATGCTGGCCAGAATCATGGCCGTGGCCGATTCGTTTGACGCGATGAGCAGCGACCGGCCGTATCGTCAGGGAATGCCGGATGACAAGCTCGACGCGATCTTCCGCGACGGGGCCGGTAAGCAATGGGACGCGAAGGTGATTGATGCCTTCTTCCGGATTCGCGAAGAAATGCGCGCGATCGCCGATCGCGGTCCGAAGCAGGCAGTGCCGGACGGCCGCGACCTCGCGTAGCGTGATTCTCCGGAGCGCTACTTCTCGAAGTGACTGGCGTACATGTTCTTCACGGCTTGAATGCCGAGCCGTAGGGCCATTACATCGCTGCCATAGGTGACCATGCGGCAGCCCTTCTCCACGCAACGATCGGCGAAGCTGGGACTGGCCGGAACGATACCCCAGGCTTTGCCGTGCTTGCGACAAGCGCCGGCCACGCGATCGATCGCGTTCCAAACCTTTTCGTGCTCCGCCTGGCCCAACACGCCGAGCGATTGCGAGAGATCGGCCGGGCCAATGAAAAGTAAATCGACGTCTTCGATGGCCGCGATTGCATCCGCTTCTTCCAACGCGCCGAGCGTTTCGATTTGAATTGCGACGAAGTGATCCTGGTTGGCATCTTGCGCAAGTTCGATTTGGGTCTTGTGCGTGAAGTTGGCGTCCGCGCCCTGGGTGTTCAAGCCGCGCATCCCGCGCGGGGCGAACTTGCACCAGGTGACAAATTTCTCGGCTTCGGCCGCGGAGTTCACTTGCGCGGCCATGACACCGTCGGTGCCGGATTCGAGAGCCTGCGTCACGGCGGCGTAGTTGGTGACGGGCATGCGGACGAAGCTGCCCAGGTTGCAGGCCCGCCCGACGAGCGAAGCCATCGTGATCTGCTCGTTCGAGACGCCGGCATGTTCAGCGTCGACCCAGAAGCCGTCGTAACCTCCGGCCAGCCCGAAAAGCTGGAGCGAGACCGGGTGGAGGAGGCGACCTGCGCAAAAAACGCGAATCTGCCGGTCAGTCGCCAGCAACGACTTGAAAAATCCCGCCATGCCGAGCAACCTCCGGAAGCGAAACCGTGCGACAGAAACTGCTTATGTCCTAAGACGTTAGAGTCTAGCGAAGCCCCCGTCAAGCGCCCGCTGGCAGGGCCTTGGAACCAACGAATTGGCAAGCTCGGAAAAAGTTTTCATCCCGGCGCGAACCCCAGGGCCGATACGTTGTCTTAGTGGTGCCAAGGCTGTTTTCCCGGGTTGAGCGGTTGCTGCCAGCAAAACTGGTCTGCCCGTTCGACTTGACCGGAAGCCAGCCCCATGCGAGTGTATTAGTGTGGTGGTGAACGTGTGTTCCCCGCCGCAAGTTTTGTTGTGTCTTTTAACGGATCCCATCGGGATTCATTTTTCTCACCCGCACGCAGCAAAGGGAACTCCCATGCGTACGTCCATCAACAACATCGTCGCGAACGTCAACGTCTTTGGTTTTGGCCAAGACCGCGTCGTCGTGTCGTCGTTGCTGGGTACGTGCGCGAATGCTGCGCAGCATCTGGAAACGCGGCACGCCAAACGTGCCCGCGGCAGTTGGGCCAAGCGCGATAAGCGTTATTGGCTCATGCCCGCGGCCACCGCGGCAGTCACGGTTACCGCAGCCATGGCGGCTACCTTGGCCAAGCTCATTATGAGTTTGGCCATCGTCGGCCCG
Organism: Pirellulales bacterium; assembly: GCA_041741015.1. Classification (GTDB taxonomy): domain Bacteria; phylum Planctomycetota; class Planctomycetia; order Pirellulales; family PALSA-1355; genus JALHMI01. Next base: position 8,227 of record JBGSKX010000130.1, on the reverse strand, counting down.
CAGCGGTTGGGCATGCGACAAATGTCGCCTGCCCTGGTCCTGGCCTAAGTGCAAAGCCCGTAGCTTCGCACCACCAGCGACTGAAACCGAAGTGCCCGGCCCGAGCTTACCGGACTAGCGCGAGCTGTTCCGTGATTCGTCTCAGGCCACCTTGCCGTTTACGCGACGCCCCACGCGTTGCACCAGGTGCATTTCAGCCGGAGAGAGTGAATCCCATGTTAGCCGAATTGATCAGTGAGGAATCCGAAACAAGCCTGGTGCTCGCCGCCCAGGAAGGCGACCGAGAAGCCTTCGGCGAACTGGCGCGGCGATACGAGCGGTCGGTCTACGCAACTGCCTACCGCCGGCTGAACAACCACGCTGAAGCGCAGGAAGTCAGCCAGGAAGTGTTCGTCCGGGCGATGCAGAAGATCAACCAGCTCCGCGAGCCGGAAGCGTTCGGTTCGTGGCTGCAGTCGGTCACCAGCCGGATGGCCATTAATCGGGCGGTGCGCAAGCGGCAAACGATTGCCACCGAGCCCGAGACCTTGGCCGCAACCTGCGTCGAAAGTGAAACTCCGCTGTCGGCCGCCTTGGCCCGCGAGCGGCAGTCACAAGTTCGGGCAGGGCTGGGGCGGCTAGGCGACCTGGATCGCGACACGCTCGTGGCGTTTTACGTGAAAGGCCAAAGCCTGGTTGAAATGAGCGAAGGCTTCCGGTCACCCGTGGGCACCATCAAGCGGCGGTTGCACGTCGCGCGAAAGCGGCTGGCCAAGGAGCTCGAAGAGCTGGCGCTGGCCTAGGGCTTGTTACTTGCCTTGTTAACCTTTGGGGATAGGCTCAGCCGTACGCGGCGGGGCCTATCCCCTTTTCGCTGCGCTGGCGATGGCACCGGCGGCGAGGACGAGCCAGCCCAGTATCCAGGCCGAACCGCCGATTGGTACCACCATGATGAACGGCCGCACGTGTGTGGCGAGCCAGGCGTAAATGCCGCCCGAGAACAGCACGATGCCGAACAGAAAGGCCGCGCCTGCCAGCGTGAGCAACCAATGCGGCTGCCTCATAATGAGCACACCGACGAGGATCAGCGCCAGGGCATGATACATCTGGTAGCGAACGGCGGTTTCAAAAGTTTCGAGCGCGGGGGCCTCGAGCTTGATCGTCTCTTTAAGGACGTGCGTGCCGATCGCTCCGGCCGCCACGGCCGCGGAAGCCAGCACGGCACCGAGGGCTACCCAGGCATTTCCCGACATGTTGCTTGCTCCCGAGGATGTTCAACCTATCGGGGGCTATTCTAGAGCGCCACAGGCGGCAGTGTCAGCAGCTCCCTAGAGGGCGTTGCATAATTCCGGGATGAGCAATCCAGAGCCACTTGACGAGGCCATTCGGGCGATTGAGCGCTTGCCAATCTCCGTCGAGGACAAGGCCTTTCTGATTTGCGTGCGAAACCAGTTTGAGGCCGAATCTTCTGCAGGCATCGCAGATCCGAAAGGCCAGGACGGACACGGCCATGCCTGACGCCGCAGACGAAAAAGAGAGACGCCCACCGAGGGGGGCTTCGGCGGGCGTCTCGAACCCTTTGCAGGGTGTTGCACGAATTTACGGAAGAGGCGCCGGATCACGGGGGAAGCTGGATGCCCAGTCGTTCTTCTTCCTCTTCCTGAATGATGATGCGTGGCGTAACCATCATCATCAAGCTTTGCGTTTCGCGGCCGATGCCGACGTTCTTGAACAGACGGTTGATGTAGGGCACCTTGCTCAGCAGCGGTACGCCGAACTCGTTGCGGCCCTCGCTGAGACGCTTGATGCCGCCCAGGAGCACCGTTCCGCCGTCAGGCACGCTAACGGTAGTGATGACCGAGACGAATGAGAAATTCGGCAACTGGACAGTGACGCCGTCATTGGTCGTGGTTTCATCGTCCTTCGTTTCGGAAGAATCGCCTGTTGTACCACCGGTGCTTTCGCTCTCGCTGGTGTTCTTCGTGGTCGTAGTCGAGCCAGTAAACTGGAACGTCTCCACATTGTCGGCGATGGACGAGAACAGGGGCAGAACCGTGAGCCGGACAAATCTGCGATCGTGCGAAATAACCGCTTGCACGGTTAACGCGGTGCCCGTGGAGAGTACGGTGATTACCGGTTGATAGGCGGCCGCGAAGTCGCCCACGACCGGGATGACGCTGATTACGAACGGCTGCTGCGTGGTGTCGAACACCGAGGCTTGCTGACCGTTGAACAGCGTCACCTTGGGTGCCTGCAGCACGTTGCTGCGGCGGTCTCCCTGTGCCGCCTGCACGAGCAGAAACGCTTCCAGGTCGCTCAAAATTGCGAACCCGAACTGGGCCACCGACACGGGAGTGCCGAACTGAGGCACTGCCAGCGAGGCACTATCTTGCACAAACGGAATGCTGAGGTCCGGCGTCGGCTGGCCGGAAATCGGATTCAGACCGATGACTTCGCGCTTGTTTCGCGGAGGCACCAACGGGTTGGGGTCGTTGTTGGCACTCAGGTTGACGATATTGAAGTCGAAGTCGACGCCGATGCGCTCGAAGAACGAATCGCTCAGTGTGATGAACCGGACTTCAATCGTTACCTGCAGATCCTGATTGCGGCGGAGCTGCTCCAAAAGGTCGACGATTTCCTCGTGCACGTCTTCGGTCTGGCTGATAACGAGGCTGAGGTTGTTTTCGAACTCCGAGATCGATCCCGGACCGCCGACCTCATCCCAGGTTTGAGGTTTCACCGTCGTGGTGATGAGCTCGATCAGCGAGTCGAAGTCGGCTTGTGAGCCACCTCCCACTCCGCCTGGCCCCATGCTGATCGGCTGCGACATGCCCGAAACCGGCGCTCCACCACCCCCGGGCATCAGGTTGTTGATCTGGGCCAGAACCGCAGGATCGACGACGCCCGAGGCATTCGCTCCGTTATTGCTTGCCAGGTAGGCCGAACCAGGTCCAAGGCCCATGCCGGCGCCGGTCATGTTGTAAGCATCGGCAATTGCGGCCCCCATTCCCAGTCGCCCGCTAGGGGTAAAGTTCGGAATCGGGATCACCAGGTCGGCCACGTCATAAGTCCGCACGACGACCACGGTATCGCGCAGTTGCTCACTGGTGATCTTGAGCACTTCATTCTGGATCACGTAGCTCAACCGCAGCGGTTCAAGAATCAGATTCAGTGCGCTCTTCAGTGAGATGTCCTGTGACAGATCGATGGTGACGGGCGTGTCGCTCGAGACGCCTTCCTCCTCCAAGCCCTTCGGGTCAAGGTGCAGGTTGACGGCGGACAACTTCGCCAAATGATCCAGCACTTCGCTCAGCGGCCGGTCGCGGAACTTCAGCGAAACGGGGGTCTTGAGCTTCTGTTCGATCTCGAGCTCTCGCTCACTGCGCCGCGAACGCACCTTGGCCAGGCGCTCGGACCGGCTCTCGGTCAACTCTTTCCAGTCGCGAGCGTCGCCAAAGCGATAGGGATCGCGATCGTCGAACGGCGCAGCACTATCGTCGACGTTGGTCATCTGCGCCCAGTATCCGTCTTCCTTCGCCGACTGAATGTCTTGCACTCGTCGCGTGCGTTTGACGAAGGCCGTATTCCAAATGAGCTGCTTGACGACCGGATTTTCCGGATCGAGTTCGCGAGCTCGTTTGGCGAGCACTTCGGCCTCGGCAAAGCGTTCTTCATCCATCAATTGATTGCAATCGTTGACGAGTTGGGCCAACTTGTCGTCGATGACCAGCCGGTTCTCAAGCCGGCGATCCACTTCGGCCAGAACGGCCTTGTTCTGCTCGTCGAGCTCAATCTCGGCACGATGCTCGATGATGTATTTGTCGAGGTCGGCGATCTTGCGATCGATGCGACGGGTGAGAATTCCCTGTTGCTCGGCGTTGAGACCCGATGCTTCGACTGCCGCGCGTGCTTCCTTAAGCATCTCCATCGATTGCTTGGGCTGCTTTTCACGGATCTTGTCGGCGGCCATTTCCTTCTTGGCCAGGTCGTTCGATACCTGACGCGCAAGCACGGCCTGCTCTGAGCTTTGTTCGTCGAGCAGCATTTCAGGCTTCTCGCCACGCGAGGCCGCCGGCGGGGCTGAGAGCAACTGCATGTGATCCTGCAAACGCTGGGCAGTCGCCGGATCGAGCTGATCGCGCAGCTCATAAGCGCGGCGGAAGAATCCGAGCGCCATTTGCGTGTCCTGCTGTCGCAGGGCCTGTTCGCCCTGGGCATAGAGCTGCGCCGCCTCGGAGGGCACCGCGGCCGCCTCTTCCGGCTGGCCGATTGGCGCGTCGACCGTTTCGCCCGGCAGCGGCGGGGCCAAAGGAGGCGTCAGCTCGCCTGGCGCGGCTTCCAATCCTTGCGGAGTTGGCTCGGGTTCAATCGCATCCGGAGGAAGTTCTTCCTGCGCGGCCGCGGCCTGCATCTTGGTGGTGTCACCGCCCTGTTCATAGACGGCCTGGGCAGCCGGATAGGCGGCCGGTTGTGCCGGAGCAGTCGCACCGCTCTGACGACGCGCGGCCGCAATCCGCTCGGCGAGGGCCTGCGGCTTCACGTCGAACGGGCCGTAATTTACGCCCATTCCGTCGGCATGCTGCACAAGGCGGTCGGCTTCATCGTAGTCTTTCCAGCGCAGCAGTTGCTGAGCCTGATCCATCAGCAAATCAGCCATCTGTCGGCGTGCGGCTTCATCCTGGCGGCCTTTGATGGCTTCGCTCAACTGCTGATACTTGCGAATCGCGGCTTCTACCTTGTCCGGACTGTCGTCGTGGAAGCCATAAGAAACCCCAAGTTTGCGAGCTTCTTCGACCGCGCTGGCCGCGCGCCGCACGTCGCCGACGGCCAAGGCGCGACGTGCCGACAGCAGATGGTAATCGCTCTGCCGACGGTTGCCGCCGACGTCCGCTTGGGCCGTTTGAGGTCCGGGGAGTTGCGTTGCCGCCGTGGCTTCGGCGGCGGGCGTGGCCTCGGTGGCCAGAGGGGACAAGAGCGGCTTCATTCCCGCGCTGTCCGGAACGGTGAGCGGCGTTTCCTCGGAAGGATCGAGTACTTCGGTCGGAACACGTGGCGTATTCGTCTGCCGGGCAAGCGGCTCGGTGGGAGCCGGCTCTTGCGGATCCTCGGGTGTGAACTTCTGGCTGGGCCGCTGCGGGTTTCTGGAAGCGGTGCGCTGAGCGGCTTTCAGATCGGCTCGCAGCTTGCGCGGCGTATCGCCGAAGTGGAACGCGCCAAGTTGCGGGTTCATTTTTTCGATGGTGACGATCAGTGACTCGGCGGCTTCCAGATTGCCGCTCTTGAGTTCGGTGCGGGCCTGGCGCATCAGCGTCGTGGCCTGATCGCGCTCGCTGGCATTTTTCGACTTGCCGAATTGCGCGACGGCATCAGCCGTCACCAGCAGGGACACGCCGCCATGGACGGCGGCACGTGCGGTCGTCGGCGCCGCTACCAGCAGGGCCAAAGCGACGAAATGCCAAAGCGATTTCGACGTGTTCAAGACAATTCTCCTTTTGAGGCTCACGCTCGCCTGAGCATCCTCGCTCGGGACCTTCCGGTTCGCCAAAAAGCGAACTGGGAACGTGGGCCTTGCCTCGAAATTTTCTGCGTACTTTGCGTTATCCGACCAATGGCGGTTGTACGTGGCCCAATCCGTTCGACTTCGGTGTGTGATCCGAAAAACGCGGGGGTTGGGTGGTTAAATGTCTGTCCGCCAGAATTGGTTTTGCGATGAGGTCGCGATAAATATCGGGCCGCGTAAATTGGGTCAAGGCCACTTGAGAGAAAAGCACGCAGTGCTTCAAGATCGCACCGCGCGGCCGACCACGTCGGAACCATGCCACCAGCGAGATGCTAGCAGGCCAATGCGATCCCAGGAACTCCTCGGGACAATTACTGCTTTCCGCCGATAGTCCGGCCCTTGAGCGCCTTGCCTTTGGAGTCCTTACTGTCCTTGTTGTCCTTCTCCGGCGCCGGCTTCTTCTCAGGCTCGATGCGGATAATCGATTTCGCGAACGGCTCGCGGTCATCGAGTTCGCTGCGGACGGACAAGTTGCCGCTGGCGTCCAGGATCAGGATTTCACCGGGGCTGGTGAGCGGAGGATCATGCCTGCGGCGCGTGACATCCTTGCCGCCGTGAATGTCGAGGATCATGATGTTCGATTCGAAGCTGCGAGTCAGCTCTTCAGGCGTATTGTCCAAGGGATGCGGCACCTTGACGGTGACGGGCCCCGTGTTGGCGACCGCGCCGCGGCGGACTTCGAGCTCTGTGGCGGCCTTGAGACCGGCATTTGCATCGATGGCCGTGACGAGGATCTTCGCCGTGGGCTCCGTGTATCGCGTGCCGCCATCGACCGGGCCCGCGATCAGGTCGTGCCCGTCCGGAACGGTGACCACGGCTGTCGGGTCCGTGGGCTGACTGCTGAGCTCGCTCACCTTGGCCGATTCGGGGTTCTCCAGAAACTGCGGAGCGACGCCGCTGTTCGGATTCACCATCGAAAGCGTCACGCGGTAACGGTACTTACGTCCCGGTTGAACGGTGTAGTCGAACAGCCGCAGCAGAACATGCGGCACGATCTCTTGCTCGTCGGCAGGCTGCTGCGGCGGTCGAACTCCGGGAGGGGCGGCCGCTACGGCGGCAGGAGGCGCCGCAGGCTTCGGTGCATCACCTGACTCGCTTGCAAGAGGTGTTTTCGGATGCACGACGGCCTCGCCCCACTGACTTCCGGGGACCAGGTCGACGAGCGGCTCCGTCAGGATGGGATGCACGAACTGGGATTGCACGATGTCGCGTCTGGCGCCGGCCTGTTCGGCCGCTGCTGGATTGGCGACCGGTTCCCAGGTGAGTTGATCGGGCTTTGCCGGATCGACGACCGCGCGTTCCAGCTTCGGCTTGAGGTACTGGGGAAAATCCCGCTTAGGATCGAAATCAACGGCCTCGGCGAAAGCCGCATCGAACGCAGTGTGCTGCCTGGCCAGCGGCACCAGCGCCGTCACGACTGCCCAGGGCTGCGCCTTAGCCGTTTGTCCGCCACGATTTTGTCCAGCAGCGCCGCCCGCACCCTTGACCAGAAAAATGTCGACTCCCGAGGCGACGCGGAGTTCTTCGGGGCGGAGGACTTCGGGCTGAGCGCGTTTGGCCTTCGGATCGGCCACGGGTCGATTGAGCGGCAAGGCGATGGCATAGCTGTCGACCGGCAAGGGTTCGCTCTTGGCCCGCTCGGCGTAATTGACAACTTTGACTTCCTCGCGGGCCGCGTCCCAGGTGGAGTTAGTGACGTGATCGCGCACCTGATTGGCCAGCGTCGTCATTCGCTCAGGTTCGTGCCGTGCATCGAGCGTTTCGCGGCCGAGCGTCGAGTAGACGAGCAGCAGGAACACCAGGCTGACGATGCCGAAGGCAACCTTTTCGCCGTGCGCCAAGAGCCACCCTTTGATGGCTCCCAGGTCGAACTTCATTTTGCCCTTCATGACACTTACTTCCAAGTTATGGCGAACTGTGGATAACTAGTCATTCAACTGCCCTGGCTTAGCCGGCGGATTGCGTTTCCGCCGTGCCGTTGCCGAGCTTCGCCGGATCGGGAGGATTGAACAGGTAAATGATGCCGCTGATCTCAACGGAAACGTCGTATGCCTCGCCGGGTCGCGGCACGCCCGGAGCGGCGGGAGCAGCCCCGCCGCCTTGCCCGCGACCGGCAGGCTGTGACGATCCGCCGCTCGGCATAATCCGCAACTGGCGCACTTCGACAGGCAGGGGATAGTTCGCACACTCGGTCAGCAGCCTGGTGATTTCGCGCTGGTCCATCACCAGCTTCAGATAGACTGGCAGGCGTTTGAACTGTTCGGTTTGCGCAGTACCGGCCGGCAGCGCGGTGCCATCCTTTTGTAGATAACGGTCTTGATCCGGCGGGGGCGCCTCGCCACCTTCGGCGGGCGGTGCAAGCGATTCCACGGGCAGGGACGATGCGCCTTCGCCGCTGGCAGTGACGATCTTGTCGATGCGACCTGGCGCCATGCCCTTGGTGTAGAGATCTGCCGCTTTCGCCCCGAGTCGCAGGTCCTCGATGACCTTGATGTAAGGGACGTGGGGCGCCGCGTCGTTGGTCTTGCGAATGATGTTGAGCAGTGCCTGATAAACCCAATAGTCTTCCTGGCGCAGGCGAATTTCCAACGAAGTCGGTGCATTGTTACCGGTAAACTGGAGCGACTTCTGCACCGCATCCTGATTCTCCCAGTGGACGCGGACAGGCGCACTGGGCGCGGCCGCGGC
>JBGSKX010000129.1:0-13727 GCA_041741015.1 Pirellulales bacterium | reverse complement strand
CGCGTCGGCCGCTGGTTCGGCGGCGGGCGTATCCGTCGCGGGAGCGAACAGATCATCTTCCGCAGGCGATGCCGCTTCAGCCGGGGCGTCGGCGGGCATCTCTTCCGCCGGAGCGGCGTCTGTCGGTTCAGCCAGGCTAGGCGCTACATCGGCCGCGGCATCCGCCGGCATCTCCTCTGAGGCCGCCGGATCGTCGGTCGCGGGCCGCGCGGTCGTGTGGGCCGTGCTTTCATCACCGGCAGGCAGTTCTTCGACTGGCACTACTTCCGCCGGCGTTTCCGTCGTGGCTTCGTCAACCGCCGGCGCGGTATCCACGCTCGGCGTATTCACTGCCGGGGGCACGTAGGTCTGCGCCACGATAGTCTTCTTGCTGTACTCCGCTGGTAGCACTGCCGCCGGCAGATAATTGCTCAGACCCACCAGGTCGTAGTCGCGACCGAGCCACAGCGCCCCGTAAAGTGCGGCGGGAATTGCAATCAGCATGCCCACCAGTACTCCGACCAGTGACCGCTTGGGTTTATCACCAGAGGACTCGGCTTTGACTTTGACCTTCTTCTCTTTCTTCTTCTTTTCCTTTTTGCCTTTCTTGCCCTTGGGTTCTTCGGCGGTCTCGCCCGGCGTCACCGCCATCACCGCCGCGACGGGCACCACCTCTGGTGCATCCGTCGCTTCGTCCGACGGCTCGAAACGCAGGTCTTCGAACTCGCGCAGCTCGTCCCCCTCGGGCGCTTCACTCGCCAACGGATCGTCAAACTTCAAATCTTCCCCCCCGAAGCCGGTCGCATCGGGTTCGAACCGCACCGTCTCGCCTTCGCTGTCGACGGAATCGAAGGCGAGTTCGTCCACCTTGGCTTCACCGAACTCGTCCTTCTCTTCGAGCGGGGCGGAGAAGTCGATCGTGGCGCCCCCCGCGTCATCGGCCTCGGAATCGAGATCGAACTTCAACTCCCCGGCGTCCGACTCGCTAAAACCGGCCAACGATTGGGCACTGAATTCCATCGTTTCGGCGCCTGCCGCTTCGGCCGAGAGCTCTTCGCCAAAGTCGAGCGGCAATTCCTCTTCTTCGGCCGGACCGGCGGTCAGGTCGTCGCCACTGAGTTCGCCCAGGATGTCGTCACCATCGAGCACGTCATCGTCATCTGCCGGGAGGGCTGCTTTAAGTTCGAGATCGTCCGGTGATTCGATCGTCGAGAATCCCAAGTCCTCGGCCACTGTTTCCTGACCGACTCCGCCTACGGGTTCGTCGTCCAACTCCAGGCTGCCTAGCTCCAGGCTGCCGAGTTCGAGCGTCTCGGCTTCGCTGGCTTCTTCATCCATCTCGTCGATCGGTAGCGCGGTGGCGATGGGAGCCTTGTCGAAGCTCTTGGCTTCCGGCCCCGCGTCGTCTGATTCGTCGAGCCAGTCGGCGGCCAGCGATTCGCCTTGGTCGCCGACCACTTCCAACAGGGGCGGCATGTTCACCAGCGCGTCGGCCAGCGTATAGTGGGCATGACACAACGGGCAGCGGACCGTGGCATCATTGCTCACGCCCACGGGTAGAGTTACCTGGGCGGAGCAGCGCGGACAAGAAGTGGTCGACATAGTCCCTCCGAAAGAGATAGGTACCATTTCAAGTTTAGCACCGCCGCGCGCCCGCTGTCCATCATTTGCACTCGCGCAAAACGCGAGCTAAGGGCCGTAATTCTCCGCATTTTGAGCACATTCTGACTCCCGGTAGCCAGCCCATGGTCGACCCCCTGATCGAGAAACTCTATGCCAGTCGCACAGTCCCGGTTTCGGCCCTGGCTGGCGGGACCTATTCCTACCGCCTGATGGAGCCCGCCGGGGGGCAGTCGGGCCAGCTCTTTCCTCTGGTGGTCTACTTGCACGGGGCAGGCGAACGCGGCTCCGATAATGAGGCCCAGCTTCGCTACCTGCCGACCTGGCTCGCCACTGAGGTCCACCGCGCGAAGTACCCCTGCCATCTGCTTGCTCCGCAGTGCCGAGCAAACACCTACTGGGTGGAAACTCCACGTGCCTTGGATCGCTGCGCGCCCCGGGCCGAGCCAGGTCCAATGATGCAGGCCGTGCTCGCGGCGATCGACGACGTCCTCGCGAGCTTTCCGATAGACAAGCATCGGCTCTATCTGACTGGCCTTTCCATGGGAGGGTATGGCTCCTGGGATTTAGGAACTCGGGCCGCCGAGCGCTGGGCTGCCGTCGCGCCGATCTGCGGAGGTGGGGACGAACTGTACGCCGATCGACTCGTTAACGTTCCCGTCTGGGCCTGGCACGGCGATGCGGACGACGTGGTGCCTGTGAGACGTTCGCGCGTGATGATCGATGCCGTTCGTGCCGCCGGCGGGGCACCACGCTACACGGAGCTGGCCGGCGTGGGGCACGATAGCTGGACGCCGGCCTACACCTCGGGCGAACTACTGGACTGGATGTTTGCGCAGCGGAAGACATAGGCGTTGCACAAGCCAAGCCTACCTGAACCGCACAAGATGCGGCGTTGACCTGTTTTTTCTAATCGCGATATAATCGCCGGTTCATCCATGCGGCTCGAATCGATCGATTTGCACGTTTCTACTTTGAGGAGAAGTCATGGCCACCGCCACGGAAACCAAGCACGCCGGCATTAGCGACGACATCACCCGCTGCATCGGCAACACCCCGCTGGTGAAGCTTCGCCGCATCAGTGAGGGCTGTGTGGCCACCGTGATCGCCAAGCTGGAAAACTTCAACCCGCTGTGGAGCGTGAAGGATCGCATCGGCCGGGCGATGATCGATGCCGCCGAACGCGATGGCAAACTCAATAAAGATACCGTCATCATTGAGCCTACCAGCGGCAATACGGGCATCGCGCTGGCCTACGTGTGCGCGGCCCGCGGATACAAGCTTAAGGTTACGATGCCCGAAAGCATGAGCCTCGAGCGTCGCCGGCTGCTGAAGGCCTTCGGTGCTGAAGTTATCCTGACCCCGGCCGCCGATGGCATGCCGGGCGCCATGCGAAAGGCCGACGAGCTGCTCAAAGAAAACAAGAACTGGTTCATGCCCCAGCAGTTCAGCAATCCCGCTAACCCCGAGATTCACCGCAAGACAACGGCCGAAGAAATCTGGCGCGACACCGGCGGGGACATCGACATCTTCGTGGCCGGCGTGGGTACTGGCGGCACGATCACCGGCGTGGGAGAAGTGCTCAAGAAACGCAAGCCTGGTATCAAGATTGTGGCCGTTGAGCCAGCAAACAGCCCGGTGATCACGCAGCGCAAAGCTGGCCAGGATCTGAAGCCCGGCAAGCACATGATCCAGGGGATCGGCGCCGGTTTCATACCGCCGGTGCTGAACGTCGACATCATCGACAGCGTGGTCACCGTGGGCGACGAAGACGCGATGGAAACCTCGCGGCAGCTCGCTCAGAAGGAAGGCTTCATGTGCGGGATTAGCTGTGGCGCCGCCGCTTGGGCTGCTCTGCACCTGGCCAAGCAGCCTGAGAACAAAGGCAAGACAATCGTCTGCATCCTGCCCGACCTCGGCGAGCGCTACCTGTCGACGAAGCTGTTCCCGGAATAGGGCTGCAACATTAGAAGATTCGAGTTGCCAGGCGATGCGAAGCTAGTCCTCATCCCGCAGCTTGGCGAGCACCGTGTAATCTTCCAGCGTCGTGGTGTCGCCCGTGGTCGTTTTGCCGCTGGCAATGTCGCGCAATAGCCGCCGCATGATTTTGCCGCTGCGCGTCTTGGGAAGCGCTGCGGTGAAGCGGATGTCGTCCGGTTGGGCGAGCGCGCCGATCTCCTTACGCACGTGATCGCGCAGCTCCTTGCGGAGCGATTCGTTCGGTGTACCGCTTTTGAGCGTCACGAATACCGCCACGGCTTCGCCCTTGATCTCGTCGGGCCGGCCGACCGCCGCCGCTTCGGCCACGTTCGGATGGCTGACCAGGGCGCTCTCGATCTCGATCGTGCTTAGGCGATGTCCCGCCACGTTCAGCACGTCGTCGATCCGGCCCATGATCCAGTAGTAGCCGTCGGCATCGCAGCGGGCGTTGTCGCCGGCCAGGTACTTGCCCGGCACCTTCGACCAGTACTGTTCGCGGAATCGCTCGGGATCGCCCCAGATGCCGCGCAGCATCCCAGGCCAAGGCTTGGTCATCACGAGCCAGCCCCCTTGACCCTGTGGAACGGGCTCGCCGGCCGCGTTGACAATCGCCGGCACGATGCCCGGCAGCGGCTTGGTGCAGCTTCCCGGTTTGGTCGGAATGGCGCCCGGCAGGGGGCTCATCATGATTCCGCCCGTTTCGGTTTGCCACCAGGTGTCGACGATCGGGCACCGCTGGGCGCCGATTTTCTTGTGGTACCACATCCAGGCTTCGGGATTGATCCCTTCGCCGACCGTGCCCAACAGCCGGAGGCTCGACAGGTCTCGCTTGTCGACCCAGTGATCGCCCCACTTGATAAACGAGCGAATCGCAGTCGGCGCGGTGTAGAAAATCGTGGGCCGATACTTTTCGATCAGTTCCCAGAAGCGGCCTTCATCCGGCCAGTTCGGCGCGCCTTCGTACATCATCACCGTGGCGCCGGCCGTGAGCGGACCGTAGGTCACATAACTATGGCCGGTGACCCAACCGATGTCGGCGGTACACCAGAAAATGTCTTCGTCGTGATGATCGAAGACCCACTCGAACGTCTTCTTTACGTACAGGTTGTAACCCGCCGTGGTGTGCAGAATGCCCTTCGGCTTGCCGGTCGAGCCGCTGGTGTAGAGGATGAACAGGGGATGCTCGCTGTCGAGCGGTTCGGCGGGGCAGTCGGCCGAAGCCTCGGCCATCAGGTCGTGCCACCACAGATCGCGCCCGGCCTGCATGTGCACCGGGTTGCCGACCCGCTTGAGGACGATGCAATTCTTAACCGTGGGCGACTTCTTGAGCGCTTCGTCGACGTTTTTCTTCAGGGCTAGCTCCTGCCCGCGCCGCCAACCATAGTCGGACGTGAGCTGCAGCTTGGCCTTGGCGTCGTTGTTGCGATCGGCAATCGCCTCGGCCGAAAAGCCCGCGAAGATGATCGAGTGCACCGCGCCGATTCGGGCGCAGGCCAGCATGGCCACGACCAGCTCGGGCACCATCGGCATGTAGATCGACACGACGTCGCCGGGCCCGATGCCGAGCCCCTTGAGCACGTTGGCGAACTTGCAAACTTCGCGATGCAATTGCTGATAAGTCAGCGTGCGGGTGTCGCCGGGCTCACCTTCCCAGAGCAGCGCGGCCTTGTTCTTGCGCCAGGTGTTCAGGTGCAGATCGAGCGCATTGTACGAGACGTTCGTCTTGCCACCGACAAACCACTTAGCATCGGGGCAATTCCAATCGAGCACCTTCGTGAAGGGCTCGAACCAATGGAGTTCTTTCGCGAACTTTCCCCAGAACTTCTCGATGTCGCCGGCCGCTTCGTTCCACAGCTCCTCATAGGCCTTGAGCGAACTGATCCGCGCGTCGGCGACAAAGTCGGGGTGCGGCGGAAAGACACGCGTCTCTTGCATCACCGTATCGAGCTGCCCGCCGTTATCCTCCGCCATCGTCGCACCCGCTTTCCGCTCTAGAAACTTCGAAATCTTGCCCGGGAGAAGGCTCGATTCTACTGGCGGTTTTCCGGGAGTGTCAACGAACGGACGTCCGCCTCCGGATTACAGCACCTAGCTGGACTTTTTGTTCTGCGGAGGCTGCTTCCCACCGCCGGCCTGGGTAGATTCTTCGGCCACGCGTTTCAAATTCCGCATGAAGTGTCGCAGCTGGAAGTAGGTGAACACCCGCGCGATGGGGAGGGCGAGTTTGATTGGCCCGCGAAGTTTGTCGAGATTCACTTCTGCGTAATACTCCAAGCGGCAGCCGGTTGGCAACTCGGCGATCCGGTAGTCGACGCGCATCACCATGTTCGGCGGAAATGCGCCGCCCCAGAAAGAAACGCCCAGATGCCGCGGGGGATCGTAGGCGTTGATCCGCCCTTCGTAGTTGGTGAGGCGTCGCCCCTCGCGCACCCGCAGATCGAACGTCGAGCCGACGGCGCGCTGCTGCTTGCTCGTGGGCACGATATCGACCAACGTAGTGAGCCACGCTCGCTGCTTGTCGGCCTCGTCCAGAAATGGCCACAACTCTTGAGGCTTGCAGTCGATCTCGACTCGATATTCAGTTCGCATTGGCAGCGCCTTCGACCTTGAGTTGTTCGGCGCCCGGCTCACCGTGGCGAATCGTCCAGCGCGCGATCAGCCACCACAACAGCGCCCAGGCCGAGCCGACGGCCCAGCCAGCCAGCACGTCGGTCGGATAGTGTACACCGAGGTAGACTCGCGTCGAGCCAATCAGAATCGTTACCGCAAGCGCCATCCCGATGAAGTACACGTGCAGCTTCCGGGTGGGCATCACACGCGCGAGCATGGCCCCCAACGTCAGGTAGACGAGCGCCGCCGAAAGTGAATGTCCGCTCGGAAAACTGAGCGAGTGCGTGCCTTGCAGGGCCGAGCCTGAGGGCGGTCGCTCGCGGCCGAAGCCTTGCTTGAGCAGCGCCGTCAAAATCGCGCCGCTGATCACCGCAGCCAGCAGTACCGCGATCGTCCGCCAGCGCTTGAGCATCGCCAGGTAGCCGGTAACGACGATCACAGTCAGGGCCAACACGGCCGGGCTGCCGAGCGCCGTGACGTCGCGCGCCGCGTCCGCCAGCCAGCTTGGACCGCGTGGCAATCGTGGATCGTTGGGGTCTCGCAGCGCTTCGATCACCGCCTGATCAAAATGCTGTGTATCGCCGCCGAGGACCTCGTCGGCAAGCTCGATAAATCCCCAACTCAGAGCGGCGATCAGCACGATCGCTACCAACACCGGCAGTTCCGGCCACGACCTCTCGCGCCAGCGGTCGACCCAGGGCTTAAGCGGAGCTAGTGGCATGACCTGTGGATGACTTTTGCGGAAGCGGTGCTCGTTCGAAACACGACCGCAATTATACGTCAGGGGCTACCCGGCCCGGCGGTCGAGCGGGCAATCGGCACATCGAACAGGCGAGGGACGTCGCTGGCCGTGAGCGAGGACTGCACCTTGTCGGCCAGCTCATCCGGCTCGGAAACGCGCTCCGCGTGTACACCCAGCGATTGGGCGAGCGTGACGAAGTCGATCTCCGGCTCGCGAAGGTCCATGCCCACGAACTTCCCGGCTTTGGCGGCGGGCAGACCGAACCCCGCCGCGCCGGCTTTCAGAATCTGGTACTGGGCATTGTTACAAATCACGAAGGTGACGGGCAGGTTGTGATGGGCGGCCGACCACAGGCCCTGGATGCCATACATCGCGGCCCCTTCGCCCAGAATTGCCAGCACAGGCCGCTCAGGCCAGGCCAACTTGACGCCGAGTGAGCAACCCAGGCCCCAACCGAGCGCCCAACCGCGATGGGCAAAATACCCGCTCGTGTTCTTCAGCGCGCCAAGCCGATGCAGTGTCGTGTTCGTCGTCGTCACGGCTTCTTCGATCACGGCGACATTTTCCGGCAGAACGCCGGCCAGCGCCGACATCAGCACACCGCCGGCCAGCGGGCGATCACTCCGCCGCGCGGCAATCTTGCTCTTCAGTTGTTCGCGCGCATGGTGATGCAAGCGGCCGCGGTTCTCCGCACGTTGGGCTGCCGCGGCGCGATCGACGTCGTTCATTGACTTGCCCAACTGGGCGTCCAGTTCGGCTAGCCCCAGCTTTGTATCACCCAGCACGCCGGCCGCTACCGGAAAGTTTTTCCCGATCTGTTCCGCGCTCTCATCCAAATGCACGATCCTCAGCGAGCGCGGAATCGCCGGTTCGGGACCGTGATAGACATACTCCCGAAGCAGGTCCATTCCCACGACAAGCAGCGCATCGAATTCTGCCAGTTGACCGGCAATTTCATTGGCCCACAGCGGAATCGTCTGGCCATATAGCGGGTGATCCACCGGAAAGCCGAGCCGGCCGTGCGCGTGCGGCGGTTCCGAATAGACCGGCGCGCCCAGGCGTTCGGCCACGGTCACCAGTTCCTTCACGGCGTCCGCCTCTTGCACGCGACTGCCGACGAGAATCGCCGGGTTCTTCGCCTCGGCCAGCACACGCGCCGCGCGCTCGATGTCCTCCTGCGGCGGCCTGACACGATAAGAGAGCGGCGCTGACGGTGTCAGATCGAGCTCCGCCGTTTCCATCTGGATGTCGACCGGAATCGACAGAAACACCGGCCCCGTAGGCGGAGTCAACGCGATCTGCATAGCCCTTCGCAGCGCCAGCGGCAGGTCCTCGATTCGCTCGACTTCGACCGACCACTTCGTCCAGGGTTTGGCCACGGCGACCATGTCGCCGTAGAGGATCGGCTCCTGAAACCGCAGTCGGCGGTCGGTCTGGCCGGCCGTTACCAACAGCGGCGTTCCCTCGCGAAAGGCGTTGTAGAGCATGCCCATCGCATTGCCGAGCCCGCAACTAATGTGCAGATTCACGACGCCCAGCTGCCGGCCGGCCATCGCATAGCCGTCGGCCATGGCCATGACGGGCACTTCCTGGAGCCCCAGGATGTATTTGATTCGCTGGTCGCGCACCAGCGCGTCGTTCAGCGGAAGTTCGGTTGTGCCGGGATTGCCGAACACGTACCGCACGCCGGCCTCGGCCAGCATGTGGAGAAAAGCGTCGATGCCGGTAGTCCGCATGGCGCGCCGATGCCTGCAACGTGCACTCGACCGCCGAAAGGAGCCCAGAGGCTAACCGTTTGGCACCCGCCGCCTTAGCGGGTGAACAGCCTCGTTCGCGACGGCCTTCCCATCGTACGGGAAGAGGGCGTCGAATCAAACTGCCCACCCGAGTCATAGCGCTGCGCCGTGGTCATTCGGCTGCGCGGCATCATCGTCGTCGGACCGCCGGGCACGGGGCCCATGTCTTCCATCACACCCGGCGCGGCCGGGGTGGGCTGAGCCGGCGTGGGCTCACTCGAGTTCGGCCCGTTGTACAGCTCTCCAATCGCTCCCGGACGGTTCGAACCGCTGCCGTCGCTGTACACTTCACCAAACCGTGTGTAGTGCGGGCCGGTCACAACATAAGGATTGTTTGACTGGGTGAATTGCCCGCACTGGTTGCATGGTTCGCAGCAGCATGGCTTGTGGCTGAACCACTCGTGCCAGAACACGCATCCACACTGGCAGCCGTAATAGGTCCTGCCGCAGGGCCAGGGAGTGCGGTCAAAGGCGTACCCGAATTGACTCAGGCACCCGGCCAGCAGCACGAGCGACAGCGCAAACTTGCGAACCATACGAAACTCCCCCCTAACCAAAGCGGCGGCAAATGTCGATTCGCCCGCCGCGGTGATTCCCCTTACAGGGTCGTATCGGCCGGCGGTAGCCGGGTAATCGAGAAAATCGGTACAACCCCACCGCGGAGAAAGGGGGCTGAATCGTTGCTCCCGCACTCTCGGGGCGACTATATTGCCAGCGGCGCTAGCGGGCCCGGCCGGAGTCTGACACAGCGCCTCCTGCAACTCGTCCTGCCGCAGCAATCACACCGGAGTCGCACCGCCGTGTCTCAATCGCTTCCGATCACCGCCGTAAACCACGTCGGCCGCAAAACCAAACGGCTCGCAGAGAGCCGCAAGTTCTATCGCGAGGTGCTGGGGTTCCGCGAAGTCTCCCGCCCCAACTTCGACTTTCCGGGGGCCTGGCTCTACAACTACGGGATCATGATCCACCTGATCCAAAGCCCTTCGGCCAGCGATCCGGAAGGCGAGATCGACACCCGCGGTGATCACCTGGCTCTCAACACCAATGATCTCGAAGGGGCCGAGGAGCTCCTGAAGCAATTCGGCATCCCCTATCGCAAAAACGTCGTTGTTGATCGCAACATTTCGCAGATTTTCTTCCGCGATCCGGACGGCCACCACATCGAGATCGCCACCTACCCGCCGACGCCGGCGTACGTGTAGGCGGCAAGGGCTCGCTCCGCAGTAGCTAATTCGTGCGGGTGCCGAGAACGCGACTCGCGGCAGCGCGAATTTCCGCCTGCACGCTCTCGATATCCCGCGCGGCGTCGATCACCACCATGCGAGGATCGCTGGCGGCTTCCGTGAGGAAACCGGCACGCAGTCGTTCGATGTAGCTTGCATCTTGATCTTCCATCCGGTCGCGCTCGCGCTGCATTCGCTCGGCGGCAAGCTGCGGCGACATGTCGAGCACGAACATGATGTCCGGCAAAATGCCCTGAGTGGCCACGCGACCAATCTCGCGAATCGCGGCGACATTGAGGCCGCCGGCATACCCCTGATAGACCAGGTTGGCAAGCAAGTAACGGTCCGAGACGACAGTCTTTCCCGCGTCGAGTGCCGGTTTGATGACGCTCTCGACCAGCTGCGCCCGGGCCGCCATGAACAGCAGCATCTCGCTCATCCGTCCGATCGGCACTTCGTCGCCGAGCAGCAGCTCGCGAATCCGCTGCCCGACCGGCGTGGTACCCGGATCAATGCAGCGGACGACATCGTGTCCACTCTCCATCAACCACGTGACAAAGAGGTCCATCTGCGTGGACTTGCCGGTCCCATCCAATCCATCGAATGCGAAGAACATGGCTGCTGACGCTAGTGACTTGCGAACGTGCGAGAAGAACCTGGCACGCGGTGGTACGCCGCTCGCAGCAGCTTAACAGAAAAACAATCCGCCGCCGACTACTCGCCAGTTGTCACTTCGCCGCCGGCACGGGTTGATAGAGCCCGCCACACCACGGGATCGATCTCTTCATTCACGGGCCGTACGGCGCCATCCGCCAACAGCAGGTTCACGCCGCCGGGATGCCGACTCCGGGCAGCACGCCAGCCGTACGCAGAGAATTGAAACTGCGGACCGCCACCCAGTCTGGTGCCCATGCAGTCGGGCTTCGTCGAGTTCGGCGTCTCATAGTGGTTATACGAAGCGCAGCGATACTCGCCGCTCACCCAGGCGAAACCACGCGGATCGGACACGTTCCATTGCGGCGTGTTCGTGCAGAAGAGTTCTGTCAGCGGCGCCGAGAGGGCCCACTTGTAGTCAACCTCCGGATCGCGCACGAGTGGCGTCCCCCTGGGATTGCCCAGAATGCTCTCGCTCATGAGCGCAGTGTGGCTGGTGCCATCGGTGATCTCGGCCAGTCGCGTGCGCGAGTTGACGTAAAAGATTCCGTCTGTGTCGAACGGCGTCCCGCCGCCGGCACCGGTGCCCGAGCAGGCCACGTAATTCGTCGGTCCAAAGCCTGGTGCGACGACGTGCCCCAAATCGCTGGGGCACAAAAACAGCGGCACGACCTGTGCCACTCCCGGCTTATTTTGGGGCGTAACGTCGAACGTATTGGCGTACAGTGGAATGGATAAATCCAGCAGGCCGAGGGCGTTGGCTTCTTCGAGGTAGGGGGTCAGGTGTGCGAGGGACGACCAGCGGTAGAATGTCCAGGCATTGTTCGGCGTGGAGGGCCAGGCCTTCGAGTCCGCACCCGACGGCAGACCGCCCTTGGCGTCGTGATGGTTTTGCGCGGCCACGCCGAGCTGCCGCAAGTGATTAACGCAGCTCGTGCGCCGGGCTGACTCGCGCGCGGCTTGCACCGCCGGCAATAGCAGCCCGACCAGCACGCCGATGATGGCAATCACGACCAGTAGTTCCACCAAGGTAAAAGCGGCCGGAGACAAACTCCGGCGACGGGCAGGTCGCATTCGCTTTAGTCCTGGGGTGGGAATGGTTGATCAGGCGCAAGGCTGTCGCCACATTATCCCTCATTTCACGGCCGAGTCACGCCCGCCCCGGTTCCAGATTAGCGCAAATTTCGGCCCCGGGGGCTTGCATCGCGCCGCGCCGGGGTCGACAGTATCAGTCAACCCACAACTCGCTAACCCGTGTTTGGCAGGAGGCCGAACAGCCCGCGAGGCCGAGCACCGCCGCCCGGATTCTACCGGCCTTGCCACGTTGCAACCCACCTTTTGATGCCACAACCATGACTTACACCACCAAGCTTCGTCGCTCGACTACCAATTGTGGAAGATCCACCGTCAGTTTCGCCGCCGAGGTGCTCGAATGCCGCATGATGCTGGCCGCGGACATGCTGGTCAGCGTGTTTGACGACACCGGCGGCTTGAGCGTCCTGCGCTATGATGATCAGTTTGACCCCGTGGCCGGCGGTGTTCCGACCGGCCCCACGGTCGGCATGGTCCAGGGCGTGGCCGTGGCGCCGGACGGCACCTTCTACGTCAGCAGCCTGTTTGCGGGCGGCGTGCTGCACTACGACAACGATGGAACCCTGTTGGGAATGCTCGGCGCTGGTGACTCGACGCCAGCACCGTTCCAGGCGCCGTCGGCACTCGCGTTCGGACCGAATGGCAACCTGTACGTGGCCGACTTGCAATCCGCCGCGATCTTCCAGTTCGACACCAACTCGCTCACCCAGCAGTACCTCGCCGGTGAAACGCTGCAGCTCACGTATGCACCGGGTGGTTTCGATTTCGAAGACGATGGCGACCTGATCGTCGGCGACTTGTTCTTCCAGGGACTCAATCGTTACGACGACGACAACAATTTGACGGTGCTCATCGACCAGGGCGCAGGGTTCAACCCCGCCGCCGTGCTCGTGCGCCCCGATGGCGACATCCTGATTGGCGATATCACCCTAGGTCAGGATCCGCTGGATCACCACCAGGTGCTGCTGTACGACGTCAGCGCAGACACATTCGGGCAGTTCATCAATCTGACCACGCCCGTCGGCACCGGCAGCTCAGCAGGATATCCGCCGCAGCCCAGTGCACTGGCGTTTGCCGAGAATGGCGATCTGCTCGTCGGTCTGTCGCCCGATCACAATTTGAATGGCGCCATTCAGCGCTACAATCCCGCGACGGGCGCGTTTATCGAGACGCTCGTCTCTGGCATTGGCACCCCAACCGGCATTGCATTCCTGCCGGTGGACGAACCGGCCTCGATTATGCCAGGGCGACACATTTTCTATAACGACTCAAAGTTCGACGGAAACACTGCCGGCGCCAGTGCGTCTGACGACAATGCGATCGCGACTGACAAGGTGGCTCTGCAGTTCAGCGGCAGCACCACGGCTCCGCTCTCGGCATTCAGCAGCTATTCCAAGGGCATTAACGGCATCATGATCGACATCGGCGGGTCGCACGGCGAGATCACGGCCTCCGACTTTACGTTCAAGATCGGCACCGCTAGCGATGTTGAAACTTGGTCTGACGCCCCAGCGCCGGTCAGCGTCAGCATCCGCGCCGGCGAAGGTATCGGCGGCAGCGACCGGATCACGATCATCTGGGCCAACAACGCCATTCAGAACACCTGGCTGCAAGTGATCATCGAAGGCAATGACACGTTGGGTGGGTTCAACACCAATACGAACCTTGCCGCCAGCGACGTGTTCTTCTTCGGCAGCCGCCTCGGCGACACATTCATCAGTTCGCCGGATACGATTGTTTCCACCGCCGCCGCGGACGCCCTCGCCGCGCGCAACAACCCGGCATTCCTCCAGCCCGTCACGAATATCTACGACTTCAACAAAGATGGCTCGGTGAGTGCTGGCGATGAACTGGTCTCACGTTTTAATGGCGGCTTCCTGACGCGGAACCTTACCTGGACGCCGCTGGGCGACCCGATGGTGGCCGACTCCGATGATTCCCAGTCGGCAGTGGCCTCGGCCCTCGCGATCGAATCAGTGGTCGCATCGCCAGCCGAGCCGCTGGCGGTGCCGCCCGCTGCGGCTGCGGCTG
>JBGSKX010000128.1:0-16861 GCA_041741015.1 Pirellulales bacterium | reverse complement strand
CCGGCGCGTGTGCGGACTTCGGCCGAACGTGCCGTCTCGGCGGGCATGGCCGTCGAAGTGCGCGAGATGCCCGGCTTCGGCCATACGCTGGCCGTGGGGATCGCGCTACCGGATGCGGTGGACTGGCTCCTGAAACACAAGCGCACGCCGTAACCGCCCAGGGTTAACTCAGGCTGTACAAGCGGCGCGCGTTGTGGAGGAAGATGTCTTCTACTTGTGCGTCGCCCAAGCCCAGCGACATCGCGGCCACTTTGAGCGTGCGGAGCGCTTCGTGTCCCACCAGCGCGAATTCGAGCTTGCCGTAGGCCGCCGCAAGCCGGGTGTTCTCGTCGCTGAGCCAGATGAATCCATCGCCGACGGCCACGCAACGGCCTCGCATCTGAGATACCGGAAAGTCTGCGCCATAGAGCACGCGCTCGTGACCGAGCGTACGGATAATCGCCTCGATGGCGCCCGAGTCGGTCACCGCGGAGGTGTCAAACCAGATGTTCGCCAGTCCGCGCAGCGAGTGAATGCCCGCAATCGTGTGATGCGGATTGAAGCCGCGGGCCGCATGCGCGAGGATCAGCCGGGCATTGGGATAGCGCTCCGCATAGCGGCGAATGGTGGCTTGATTGGCCGGGTCGGCGAGCGCGCGGGCGCGAACCATGTGCAGCGTGATCGAAAGCCCCTCTTCATGAGCCATGCGCACCTGCGGTTCCGGCAGATAGGCCTCGATGGGGGCGTCGAACGTCGGCTTCTGCGGCGCGTACACGTGATAGCACTTCAGACCTACGAGCCGCTCCCGGCGGACGACCTCGCGAATCTGCTCGGGATCGTCGTTGGGCGTGACGAGCAGTTGTCCGCGAGATCCAGGTCGGGAGCGAAGTTCATCGCAGAGAAACTGGTTTGCTGCCGCAACGTTCAACTCGGCGTGCGGGAACGGAAAGAATAGCCCTTCAATCTTTCGGCCGGGCAGCAAATCCGCCATGGATGCATCGAAGGCCGCAGAGCCGGCGATCGCGGGACCCGTTTGAACTAGGCCCGGCGCCGTGCCCGGAGCGAAGTCTTTTGCCCGATACCAATGACCATGGGCATCGAAGATTTCCGGTGGCACGAAGCTATCCAGATCTCGCGCGAAGAGCTCGTGATCCTGCTCGGTGAACGTCCAATCGCTCATGGCTTAAGCTGCTCCATGAACAAGGACGCGCGCCCAGTGGACGCTCATGCAACTGGGAGTGCCGGCGTACCAGGCAAGCAGAACATGCGAATCGTCCAGCAGGCAGATCGCGGGATGTCCGAAGCTCCAGCGGCCCATGTCTTCCCAGTACTGTTTGAAGTCGATGTTCTCCGCGCCTTGTGACAGTGCTGCTTGCTCTTCGTGGCGGTAGATGACCAAGCGTTGCGACTGCGGCCAGGTGGCGCCGCCATCGGTGGAGCAGCAGAGAGTCAGCGTCGCCGGATTGCCGCGATCGACCACGAACGCGAGTAACCGCCCATCGCCCAGCCAGAGCGGTGCGGCAATCTGCCCGGGAATGCTCGTTGCAATGATCGGGCCAACAGCGATGTCGCCGCTGGCAAGCGTTGCGTGCCGCAGGTGCACCGGGAGATCGCGACGATCCGCCAGGTCATGGGTCCAAAACATGGCCGTGAGTTCGCCCGGGCGGCGACCGACGCACAACCGCTGATCCCAGTAGTAGACCCGCCCCTCGGGATGCTGCGCCACAAGGGCTGGCGGCTGGAAGCTCCGACCGCCGTCGCGTGAAACAAGCACCCACGCGGCATGCCTCCCCGGGGCGGGCTCGTCGAACTCTTTGAAGCTTTCGAGCGCGAAGCCGATCGTGCCGTCGTCCCAGCGAAGCACGGGACCCGTGAGCGCCGTGCCGCGCAGCTCGCCAAGATCCAGCGCCTGCCAGGCGGTCCAAGTGCGACCCTCATCGCGCGACTCGGCACACAACTGCTTCGATCGCAAGATACCTTCGGTCTCCGGATCGAAGAGCGGCCGCTCAGGTTCGCTGCGATCGAACCAGGTGGCAAATGCCAGCAGCCTGCCCGGCTCAGGCTCAACCAGTTCGATTGCGGCCAGCGAACCAGGCGTGCCGTCGAACGTCGTGATGAATTCGAAAGGAATCGGGTTCCAGGAGTGGCCGCCGTCCGTGGACTGGGCAAGTCGCACGGTACTGGTCGCGGCCTGCTTCGTTGGTCCATTCTGAAACCCGCATAAAATCT
This sequence comes from Pirellulales bacterium, assembly GCA_041741015.1. Lineage (GTDB taxonomy): Bacteria > Planctomycetota > Planctomycetia > Pirellulales > PALSA-1355 > JALHMI01. The sequence goes on along the minus strand of JBGSKX010000128.1, from coordinate 14,653 downwards.
TGCCCGAGGCGAGACGGCAGAGCGACGTGAAGCACGCGATGCGCCGATTCGGCTCCTGTTGGGTGGAATCGAAGATCTGCCCTCGAGCAACGACTTCGAGCGGCGTCGCGACGGGCGAGGAGTCGGGTTGCATGAGGAGCTTCCTAGCGAACGAGGCGGCGGAAGGCGTCGTATTGTGGCGCGCACTCGAGGAGCTGTGAAACGTTGTCCGCGGCGAGACCATCACGAATGATTGTAAAGACTTCTCGCGCCGCAGCGGCTGTTTGTTCGAGCTCGGCATCACCTTGAGCCGCGTTCAGGTAGAAGGCCGTGTTGCCATGGCACCCGCGCTTGGCCATCTCCTGGATGTACAGCGTTTTGACGGTCGACACAAGCTGCGGGTCGTCCTGGTCGAATTCGAGATGCGGGTGCACATCCACGCCGCGACAGACGGCCGGTAGACCGACCTCACTGGCGATCGCATTCAAGCGAGCTTTTAGTTTCGCGCCGAAAACCTCCAGTTGATGAGGCACGCCGCGGCGTTCGGTCTCTCGCAAGGTGGTCAGCGCTGCTCGAAGCCCGATCGTGTCGCTCCAATAGGTGCTGGAGATAAACATCTGCGCGGCCGGTTCCATCACTTCGCGTCGGCCGACAACCGCTGCCATGGGATAACCGTTCGAAATCGACTTGGCGAAGACGGCCATGTCGGGCGTGACGCCTAGTGCACCCTGCGCGCCGCCCAGGCCGAACCGCAGACCCGCAGACACTTCGTCGAAGATCAGCACGGCTCCGTGCTCGGTTGCGAGCTGGCGCACGGCGGCGAGGTATCCGTCTGGTGGCAGTTCCGAGCGAAGCGGTTCCATGATGATGGCGGCGATCTGCCCGCGATGCTGGTCCAACTGCTCGCCGAGGGCTGCCGCATCACCGTAGGCAAACGGCACAGCCGTGCCAGCCAGCCCCCGCGGAACGCCGATCGGCTCGATGTCGGGGAGCAGGTGCGCATCGAGCCCTGACGATTCGGCCAGGTTGGCTGCCAGGTACCAGTCGTGCCAACCGTGATAGCCACAGAACAGAACCCGATCTCGGCCGGTGACACCGCGTGCGATGCGAACGGCAATCGCGCAGGCCTCGCCGCCACACTTGGCATAGCGCACCATCTCCGCGCAAGGGATGTGGCGGCACAGCGATTCGGCCAGCTCGATTTCAAGCTCGTGGTTGATCGAATAGATCGTGCCAAGTGAGATCTGTTCGCGCACGGCATCGTCGACCACGGGATCGCAGTAGCCGAGCAGGATTGAGCCGATGCCGCTCATCCAGTCGATGTACTCGTGTCCGTCAACATCCCAGAAGCGTGCGCCATTGGCACGCTCGGCATAGATTGGCGAAACGCCGTATGCGGCGCGGCTGGGGCGGCGGCTCACCAGTTGGGTTCCGCCGGGAATCCGTTCGAGCGCGCGTTCGAACAACTCCAGCGATTTGGGAACTCGCGAACTCGCCACTGGTTGATGACTTTTCATCGGTACGCCAATTCTCTACCAGGCTGTCCAACCGCCATCGATCACAAGGTTCTGACCGGTTATGTAGCTGCTCGCGTCGGAGGCGAGAAATACCACCGCGCCCTTCAGCTCCGCCGGCGTGCCCATCCGGCCAAGCGGCGACTTGGTGCTCAGCCGCTCCACAAGCGCCGCCGGTGCCGCAGCGCCCGGGAACGGCCCGGGGCTCAAACAGTTCACCCGCACGCGATCGGCCGCCCAGTACACGGCCAGGTGCCGGGCCATCTGAATGATCCCGCCCTTCAAGGTTTGATAGGCGACCGAGTTGGCGGGACTGATGCCCTCGTAAGCGTCCGGATAAGAACCCACCAGCCCGTACATCGAAGCGAGTAGCACGATGCTCGCCGGCGCTCTCCGTTCGACGGCATATTGATGAACGAACCGCGCGAGCTCGAAATAACCCGTCGCGTTCTCAAGCTGGCGGCTGAACTCCTCCGGGGTGATATTCGTCAGGTCATGCGCGACCGGCTCGTGAGCGTTGTTGACGAGAATGTCGATTCGGCCAGTCTTTGCGATCGTCTCCTCGATACAACGGCGAGCATCCTCGGCCTTGCAGTGGTCGAGCGCGGTGCCCTGATGCTTCCCTTCGGCCGGCCGTGGCAGCTTCATTGCGACGCTTTGCGCACGCTCGGCATCTCGACTTGTGACCACGACCGTGGCACCGGCTTCGGCGAGCGCGCGGCACATGGCAGTGCCCAAGTGTCCGGCGCCACCGGTAACCAGCGCGACTCGGCCGGTGAGGTCGAAGAGCTGCTGAATCGTCGGATCTTCCCGCGGAGTCGTACGGTCGCTCATCCCCTGCCCTCCACAGTTTGCCAACTGCCTGCGTCAAGGCTCGCGAGCGCGGCCAGGTTGACGCTCAGCGTCTGAACTCCTTCGGCGAGCGTGCAAAGCGGCGAGGATTTTCCCTCGATCGCATCGAGAAAGCTGTGTGCTTGCCGCAGGAACGGGGTGTCGCGCTCGAGCGGTTCGTGCGGTTCATCGTGCCAAGGCTCGTCCGGCACGATCATCCACCGCCAGCGCCGTTGGTGTGGCTCCCAACGCGCGATCCCGCGCTCGCAGTTGACGGTGAGCGTGATCTCGTTTGCCGGTTGGTGCTGGTTGAGGCTGTAGCTGGCCAGCACGCCAGCATGTCTGGCGAGGAGGTGCACTGTGTCTTCAACCTCGACGCCGGGGAGAACCTGGTGCGCGGCGTCGACCGCCAGCCGGTCGATGGGACCGACGAGCCACTCGCCGGCATTGAGGACGTGGGTCAGGGCATCCTGAATCGCGCCGCCGCCCTTCGCCCGGTCGGTGTAGTACGTCTCGCGGTACGCGGGCCGATACGTCGGGAAGTTCTGACCGCAGGTGGCGACGAGTTGCACGGGCCGGCCAAATCGACCGCTCTGAATCGCTGCGCGCATTGCGGCCAGAGCCGGATACGCCCGGTAGACGTAAGCCACGGCGGCGACGGCATTGCGTTCGCGGCAGTTGCTGAGGAGGTTGTCGAGTCCCTCGCGATTCGTGCTCAGGGGCTTCTCAATCAGCACGTGAAGCCCGGCCCCAAGAAGCTGTGTGGCCTGCTGCACGTGCAGATGGGCCGGCGTGGCCACGACTGCCGCCGTGATTGGAGCCCCACCTTTGCTTACGCTATCGAGCGCACACTGCAGCTGCGCAAAACCGGGCGCGTGATATTCGTCCACAATCCGGGCGCGAAGTTCGGCATTCACTTCGACGAACGAACAATCGGCGCGGCCTGTTCCGAGAAAGCAGCGCAAATGCCGCTCGCCGATCGAGCCGGCGCCGACGACGAGGACGTGATGCGGTTTCTGAATCGACATGAACGTGAAGCACCTCGCCGCGTTCTTTCCCTAGACGTTCAGACCCAGCGACTGATGCTGCGATCGAGCCGATTGCAAGTAGCGCTCGAAAGCCTCCTCGTCGCGCGTGCACGAGACGCCACGAAACACCATCGCGAACGAGCGGCGATGACGCACCGCCGACATGTTGGCGTCCGCTCGGTGGATTGTCATCCCATGATGGGCCACGGCGTCGCCGGGTTTGAGCGGAACGGCCACCTCGCGCACGAAGTCGCTCGGACCGTAATCGCTGATCCCTTGCGAGAATCCCAGAATCTGCGAGCGTGCGTGCGGTCGATAACCTTCTCGGTGCGAGCCTGCCACGTACCGCAAGCAGCCGTTCTCGGCGTCGACTTCATCGAGCGCCAGCCAGATCGTGATCACCTGAGGCGGCTTCAGGCAAAAGTAGTAGTTGTCCTGATGCGGCGGCGTAACGTGCCGCGTGCCGGGCGGCTTGTTGAACCACTCCGGCTGCTCGGCTAGCGCGGCCTCTCCCAAAATCGTTTCGGCTGCCTGCACCCAGCGAGGATGACTGCGATACGCCTCAAAGTAAGAGTCACAGCCCATCCGCTGTAGTTGTTTGAGCGTCTCGGGCCGAGACTTGTCTTCGAAAAAAGCGTCGGCATCCGGCAGCGTCGGCACCACTTCGCGCGCGTAGCGGTCGAGATTCTCTTGGAGCTGGCTCAGTTCCGCATCCGGCAATAGTCCCGGAATCACCACGAATCCGTCGCGCTCGAGCGTCTCTCGGAGGTCATCACGTCTCATGCTGCGATCCTTTGCGTTGCCTTACGAACGGTCACTGGACAAACTGCAGGGCGTAAATGTCCGCGTTCTGAATGGCGAACTTCAACCGAACCGACTTGCCGGCAAGGCTCGCTACGGACGCTCCCGATTTCCAACTCACCTGCTGGTCGATGCTGTCGCCGGAAAGGGGCTCACAATCTTCAAGTGTGAAGCCGGTAAGCGGGTTGCCGTCAGCGTCTTGAATCTCGACACGTACGCTGCCGTTCGGCGCGGCGACGCAGTTGAGAGTCAATTTGTCGCCCGTGAAGGTGAGCGGATGCGTTTCGAGTTCGCCCGACTTGTCGCCAGCATGGACAGACACAAAGCCATCCGCGCGGAAAGTGAACCTGCGGACGCGGCTGCCGGGGCCGGCGTAGTAGGCTTCGGTCGCATAGACCGAGAGTTCGCCGTCGCGATCGGGCAGTTCCAGCAATCCCCAGGTCATGTAGTTTGCGCGGTTGCCGTCGCGATCCTGGGGCGCGGTGATCGGAATCAAAGGTTCCGGCCAGCGGCGAAAATGCCGGCCATCGCGACTGGACATCAGCACCGGTTCGACCTGCTCGTTCTGGGGCTGGAAACGGGTCGGAAAGCCAATCAGCAGGTGCGGCGCGCGGACGTAGGGCTGGATAGCATTCGTGTAGAGATGTTCGTGCGGGGCGTCGCCGAAACCGAGAAACTCCGGCTGGCTCCAATGGACAAAGTCATCGGATTGGCAGGTCATGATGTCGCGCACCTTGCGGTCGAACTTACGAAAGAACGCCAGGTATCGCTGCTGCGTCGGATCCCAAAACGCGAGGTTCTGCGAATCAAAGTCGCCACCGCTGAGCACCGGCTCCGACTGCATCGGCGACCAATGGATGCCATCGGGCGACTGATAGGCGTGCAGGCCGGGATTGCGAGGTCCGGCAAGAGCCTTGTAACGGGCATCGGCCGAGCAGTTTGGATTCGCGTCTTTGAACACCGTGAAATTGTGGGTATCAGGCGAACCCTCGGCATCCCAGACGATGTTATTTTCCTTCGAGCCATTGAACTCGAAGAGTCCCAACTTGGGTTTCTCCCAGTGAATCCCATCGCGGCTTTCGGCGTAGCAAGTCACTTCGCGGTGCGCCGACCTCTTAGCCTGCTCGTCGAAGTGAGCCCCGCGATAGTACATCCGGTAGCGATCGTCGTCGCGGAAAATTGAATAGTAGGCCGAAATATTGCCTTCCCAGGGCGCGTCGCATACCAGCGAAACCTCGGCCGGCCGCGGCTGATGCATACGGAGCTCGGCATTCTCCAGCTTTGCGATCAGGTGGTCATCGACAAACAGCTCGCGCCGCGAGCCGATGTCGCGCACCACTTCCGGCAGCTTCACCTTGGCCAGGTAAATGCTCGTCTTGCCCTCGTGCGAAGAGTAATAGCTCACCCAGAGCAGGCCATCGTGCATCACGAGTCCGGGATAGCTATTGTCGCCGCCGGAAGGGAGCTTAAGGAATTCGGTCAGCTTCGCGGTTTCTGGATCGATCCAGACGAGCGAAGTCCGGGATCCACCGTCATAGAGCCGGACCGCGGCGACATAGCGACCGTCTTCCAGTCGGAGCATCTGCGGACCGCCAAGGCGCACGCCCAGGTCTTTCCATTGCCAGTTGGTGTAGGGCGGCTTCGAGATGCCGATCTGACCGCTATTCGGCTGATCGTCGCGACGGAGCAGGCAGTAGCAAGTGTCGCCATCGAAGACCAGCGCGGTCTCGTTCGGATAGCCATCAACATCGAGACGTTCGACCAAGGTTTCAAACTTTTTGCCGTCGTCGCTCTTGTAGAGACGAATCGAGCGATTGTCCTGACCGCACCCGTAACCAACGGCATAGGCCTTGTCGCGATGCCAGACAATGCGCCACAGCCAGAAATTCGGGTCGCCGATCTTGTGGGGTTCACTCCAGCTACGGCCATCTTTCGAAAACCATGCGAGCGATTGGTGCGTGTGCCGCGATTTGTTGTGCAGCGCGCCGGCGCCGGCCAGCATCAACTCGCCGGCGGGCGTGATGCTGATCTTGGCGTCACGAAGGTCGGAGTCGGGCGACGTGATCAGCGCGGCCGAGTCCCACTTTTCGCCGTCAGTGGAGGTGAGCACGCGCAGCGCGCCGTCTGGAGAGACATGGCCCTGCCCCTCGCGAAACACGCAATACCAGGCGCCTTGGAAGCGGACCAGATCCGTAAAGGCGTTATGTGGCGCCGCATCCCAGATCTTGCGGACCTCGACGAGTTTCGCCTCATCGGCGCGCGTCGCAATTGCTGACAGACATAACAGCAATCCTGCAATGAGCGACTGATTCAAGCGATCCATGGTGACACCTCGTGTCATTTTGTGAATGATCAGGTCAGTTTTCCCGAACCTTCGATCGGCCATACTTCCGCAACCAAGCCGTCCTCATGAACGAAGATCTCCCGATGAAGGTTGCAGGTGGTGCAGGCATGCGTCGGGATCAGTTCCACAAGCTCGCCAATGCGCCAAGCGGGGCAATTCTTCACCACGGCGTGCTCCTCGGACATGAAGCTGGGAATCTCCACGTCGGGATAGCCGCGGATGGCCGGCACACCAAACTCGCAGCCGGCGCCTTTGACGCCAATGTCGAGCACGGCCTTGTCGGCGGTCGGCCGACTGATCACGCGAACTTGAATTCCCAGGGCAATCTCGAACTCGGGCGCCAGCCGCTGGTACTGTCGGTCCATCGTGGCATATGTGCCGGCCTGCACTTCCGTGACACCAGGCATCGTGCCGGTGCTGTCGTACGTGGCGCTCGAGCAACCGCTGATGCACTCGATCGCGATGCCGCGCGACTCGAGCAGCGTGCGGGTATCGATTGCCTTTTGCATTGCTGCTCGCGCGCGTTCACCGCGCTCGGCTCGATCAAGCACGTTAACAAGGTGTCCTTCGTAGGCCTGCAAGCCGGCCAGGCGCACGCCCTCGACGCGAGTGATCTGCTTCGCCAGGTCGAATGCGGCTTCGCCAGGCGCCACCCCGCAGCGTCCCATGCCGATGTCGACTTCGATGAGCAGGTGGACCTGCGAGCCGGACTCGCGCGCTGCCGCCGCGATTGCCTCGACCTGTTCAATGTGGTCGACGGCCACGGTCAACTTGGCCTCGCGAGACAGGCGGGCCAGCCGGGCAACCTTCTGTGGACCCACGACCTGATTGGCAATCAGGATGTCGCCAATCCCGCCAGCCGCGAGAACTTCGGCCTCTGCGAGCTTGGCGCAAGTGATGCCGACGGCGCCGGCGGCGAGTTGCCGTTTGGCGAGCGTGACGCACTTGTGATTCTTGAAATGCGGGCGGAGCTTGGCCGGCCGATCGCGGAAGAATTCGGCCATCCGCGCGAGATTGCGATCGCAGGCGGCGCGGTCGAGTAGCAACGCGGGCGTATCGACCTCGGCGAGCGGCCGACCGATGCGCTGGTCCTGAGATCCGACTTTCATGGCAATTCCTTTCCCAGTTCCCGGGCGGAGTTCTGCTGAGTGATGTTTGCACCGATCGCGCTACCCAGTACGCCGACGATGATACCGACCAGCAGCGAACACGGCATCATCCACACGAAACTGATGCCCAGGTCGATTCCGAAGTCGGGCGCATAAGCGATCGTCACGGCGGTGGCGATGCTCGAAATCAACCCGAGCCAGGCCCCCAGCGCGTTCGCCCAGGGTATGAACAGCGCCAGGAAGAACAGCACAAACAGTGGCGCAGTCAACAGGTTAACGAGCTTGAAGCAGCGTTCGAGCAAGTTTCCGGTGATCAGGGTATTCATGATGCCCAGCACGACCGCGCCGGCGGCAAACAGCCAGGTCAGGCGCTTCAGCCGTCGCAGACTTTGGTGCGCAGCCAACTCGGGGGCCAGGCGAGCATCGGCAGGATCGGCCAAAAAGTCTCGCTCGAGCACAGCGCAACACGAGTTCAGTCCCGAGGACAGACTGCTCAGCGCGGCGGCCAAGATGGCGGCGATGACCAACCCCGCCAGTCCGGAGGGCATTTCGTTCATAATGAACTTTGGAAAGAACTTATCGCCCTGTTGCTGAATGGATGACGGATCGACGGAAGTCGTCGCCTGGTAAAACCCCAGGATCGCGACGCCGGTGAGCGCCAAGAGGATAGCCATCGTGGCGTCCGTGAGCTGCGCGACCAGAAGCGTGCGGCGAGCCGCCTTGGCATCGCGCGTCGAAAGAAACCGCTGGATCGACATCTGGTCCGAGCCGTTGGTACAGACGTACCACAGCGTGGTCGACAAGAGCAGCATCCCGAAGGAAACGCGCACCGAGGGATCAAATCCCCAACTTGGTGTTTGCCAGTGCGCGGGCCAGGACGTGGGCCACCAGCCACCGACGCCGCCGAGGCGATAAGAGATGACCGCGAGCGTGACGATCGCTCCGACCACCATCGTCAGCGCCTGTATCGCATCGGTCGTGACCACGGCCCGAAAGCCGCCCGTGGAGGAATAGATCGCGGTGATGATGCCCATCGCAACACAGAAAACAGGAGCCCAGGACGGATCGACCTCTAGCAGCGGAACCAGTACGACGAAGCTGGCGGCGTACAGAATCGTGGCCATCCAGCCGATGCGGAGTAAAAGAAACACGCTTGCGCCGGCTTTGCGAATGCCCCTCCCCAGGCGTTTTTCAAGTAGTTCGTATGCGCTCGTGACCGGCTGGCGCATGATCAGGGGAATTAATCCGAACCCGACGATGACGAATACGATCGGATGGGCCGCCACCTGCGTGATCATCATCGGCCCGTGCGCGATCATTTCGCCCGGTGTGGCGAGGTAGGTCAGCGTGCTGCAGAGCGTGGCAAAGAGTGACAAGCCGAGGGCGAGAACCGGAATACTCCGCCCGCCGAGCAGAAAATCGTCAGCCGTTTTGTTTCCGCGCGCGTGATACCAGCCCACGATCAACATGATCGCGGCGTAGATGAAGATCACGATCCAATCGAGCGGCGACACGTGTCAGATCACGTCCAAGACGGCGAAAATCGGGGGTGAGGGATTCGCAAACGGAAAGAAATCCTACTTATTGACCACAGCGCCGTCAAACAACTATCATCGGCCGTTGGAGCAACCCAATAAATGAACCCAACTGCGAAAGTCCGCCCGACCACTCAGGCGCACGAACTTGCGCGCACGATTCGATTGCGAATCCAGAGCGAGCAGCTTGCGCCGGGAAGCTTCTTCATGACCGAGGCCCAGTTGGCCGCCGAATATGGCGTTTCGCGCACGGTCGCGCGCGAGGCGGTGAGCCGCCTGCAGGCGCTGGGTATTCTTGAAGGACGCAAACGCAAAGGCCTGCTCGTGCGGAGACCTGACCCCCTGCGCCTGCTGTCAAACAGTTTGCCTTCGCTGGCCAACTCCCCGCACGACTGGCAGGAAGTTGCCAGGCTCCGCTACTGCCTGGAGGTCGGCGCGATCGAACTCGCCATCCGGGCTGCAACCGAGCCGCAGATCGAGCGTCTCGCCCAGATCACTGCCGAGATGGAGGTGGCTCTGCACAGCGATACCCGTAGCGAACGTTCGGTGCAGCTTGATCTGGAGTTTCATGCCCAGATTCTGCGAATGACTGGCTCGGAACTCATAGCCGGCATGCAGCAGGTCCTGGTCCAATTCTTTCAAATTGCCCCGCATGCCGAGCCCTCGGCAGCATCGGCCGAACGCATTCTCTGGGAGCACCGGGAACTGCTGGCCGCGATCCGTGACCGCGACGTGGAAAGAGCCCGGGCGATGATCCGCGTGCAGTTCCGGTCTTCCTTTGAGTTCACGGCGGCCGAAAGCCTGTCGGTCTAGGGCTATCGTCGTCGCGCGGACGGTTGTTGAGCGGACTGAAGCAAAGAGTGGGCTGCCAGAAGCCGGTGCATTTCGCGAGTTTCGCGGCCGGAAACCGATGCCGCATCGTCGCTTACGAACACACGCCCGATTGTTCGCGCGCGAGCAATGCCCGCTGATTCGCCGTGCGGGTTGATCCACATTTTACGCGAAATATCGCAGCAAAAGTAGTTGACGACCGGCCCCCCGGGATTATGCTGATGGTGCGTCGTGAATCTACAACTATGAGCCCCCCCAACCCCTATGGAGTAAGCTAGTGATCGCCGTGCAGAACGTGCTTCTGCCGCATTAGCTGCTCAATCCTGCGCAAGCACCTTCTCCGTGTGATATCGGGGCAGGCTCGTGCCGGCTCACTTGGACGTCAAGATCGTCGTCCGCTTTTCGTAGAAGCACACTCATTTCCGACGCCCCTGGTTTTCGCTCAATTCATCGAGCGAGCCAATTCACGTGCACGTCAGGGAACGAGGCAGTCTGCCGGCGATGGCTTGCAAACACGCCCATGAAAACAACAGTTCGATCGATTAACTTCTGCGGCGCATCGCGCCGTGTGAGCCGTACCGCTGGACGGCTCGTCTTCCCGCTGCTCGCAGCAATGCTGTGCCTGCCGCTCACCGCTAGAGCCGGGCGCATCGACTCGGTGAACAGCATCTCCGGTCCCGGATTGGGAACCGTGAGCGTTCCGGTCATCTCGACAGTGAACGTAAACAACGACAATCAAACGGGCGGCGGTCCTGCGGATAACAACATCACGGTGCCGATCAAACGTTTCGACAATGTCGGTTACATCGACATCGAGTTCAACGTCAGCGGAACCGGCGGCGTCACGGAATACAAAGTCAGCGAGTCGGTCGACAACGACACCGGCATCTTCTGGAACGCCTACACAATGAAGCTGGGCTTCGGCATCGGCGACGATTTCGACGTGTCGCCCTCGGGTGACGGTCTGGATTTTGACGCCCCGCTGTATGACCTGCTGCCCACTTCGGGTGCCTTTGGAGCGGTCGCGACCAGCGAAGACGTGCTGGTGTTCAGTGGCGGCCTCCACAATCTGGCGCTGCAGTTATACACCCTGCGGATCGACGTGCCGGATGACATCGTGCGTTTCACCCTACGTCAGTACCCGACCGCCGTGCCCGAACCTTCAACGATTGCCCTGGGCGCGATGGCCATGATCGGCCTGTGTGCCTTCGCACGCCGTCGTCGTAAGTAACCAGGCGACGTGCATCGAGCGCATTCACAAGGACCGGCGGGAGCAATTCCCGTCGGTCCTTTTGCGTTCCGGCCGCGTATGAGCGTCGTGCAACCAGATCGTGGGGCAAGCAACCAATTCCGGACCGAGGCTGGAGTTATTCTAAGCCGCACGACTCAGGATCACGGCATTCGCCGATTCGGCACGCGATATGCGACGATATGCGACATGTTGTTGGCGATGAGCATCGTCATACTATGTAATTCTTGTTGATCGGTCGTGTCGTCAGGCCAGATTCCAGATGGGGCGATGCCGGAGCAGACAATATGTGCGCCATGGACAGAGTCACACCTGCGGGGTCGGAGGCGAGCGGCCGACGGCGCTCAGCGCTGTTCGATTATGACCGCTCGCTCGCTCGCTTGGGCGGAGACCCGCGGCTCTTCGCCGAGATCGTCGTGCTGTTTCTGGAGGACAGTCCCAAGCTGCTCGAAGCTGCTCGCGAGTCGATCAAGCAGAGTAACCTGCCAGAACTCGAGCGTGCGGCCCACAGCCTTAAGGGGCTGTCTGTCAATTTCGATGCAGGAGAACTCGCTTCGGCCGCTGCGGCCGTCGAGCAGTCTGCGCACCATCGTGACGGACAACGCGCTCAGGCTTGCTTTCAGGATATGGAGCGCGAGCTGGGAAGGCTACAAGCGAGCTTGAACGAGTTTCGAAGGCAGAACTCGTCCGGAGAGCGGCACTAAGCAGGGGTCGCCTTGCCCGCTACGGGCAATGTCGACAACAACTGCGTAAGCTGATCGATGCTGGTCGGTTTCGTCAGATGATGGTGAAAACCAGCCTCGATCGCCCGACGACGATCGTCTTCATGACCATAGCCGGTAAGTGCCACGAGATAAGTGCTGGCGAGCTCCGGCTTCTGACGTAATAGTCGTGCCACGTCGTAACCATTCATACCGGGCATCGCGATGTCCAGAAACACGATATCGGGTCGGCGGCTGTCGGCCTGTTCAATAGCGCTTGGGCCGTCATTGGCAATTTCGACGTCCTGATTGATGCTCTGCAGCATCATGGCGAGGGTTTTGGCGGATGCGTAGACGTCATCGACGACCAGCACACGGTGGCGCGGCACCGTGGCACGCTGGACAGGCGGGTTGACCTGGGTTGTGGACGCTTGCTCAGTGAGGAGCGGCAGCCGAACCACAAATTCACTGCCCCGCCCCTCCCCTTCGCTGTGGGCAGCGACTTCGCCGCCGTGCAAGGCGACCAGTCGCTGAACCAGCGTCAGTCCCAGTCCCAATCCGCCGTGGGCGCGATCCAGCGTTTGATCCACCTGTTGAAACATGTCGAAGATGCTCAGGAGCATGCTCGCCGGGATGCCGGCTCCATTGTCGGCAACTCGAACGATCGCCTCGGCCCCCTGACGCTCGACGGCGATTCGCAGCTTCCCCTCCCGCGGCGTGTACTTCGCGGCGTTGTTGAGCAGGTTGCCCACGATCTGAGTGAGCCGGGCGACATCGCCATCGACCATCGTCGGCGCCTCGGTCTTGACCACCTCGAGATGATGGGCACAAGACTCGATCAGCGGAGCAACCGCCTCGACGGCGCCCTCGACAATCGTATTCAGATCAACCGGCTGGCAACGCAACTGGATCTTGCCGCGGGTGATCCGCGAAACATCGAGCAGATCATCGATCAAGCGGCTCATCTGGCGGATTTGCCGTTCCATGATCGCGCGCAGTTTTTCGACCTCCGCCGGATCATTCTCAACCATCGGCCAGACTTGCAGAGCGTTGCTGATCGGTGCGATGGGATTGCGGAGTTCATGCGCGAGCGTGGCCAGAAACTCGTCCTTGCGGTGATCTGCCTCGCGCAGGGCCTGTTCCATTTCAAGTCGTTCGGTCACATCGGTATTCGTGCCAAACCAGCGAACGACTTCGCCACGTTCATTGCGGACCGGGACTGCCCGCGAAAGGTGCCAGCGCATCGCTCCATCGTGACGGCGCAGCGGAAAGGTATCCTCCCAAGGCTGCTGCGACGCCAGTGCGGCTTTCCAATTTGCCATCACGCGCGGGAGCTCACTCGAATCCTGGACGGACTGCCAGCCCCAGCCTTCCATCTGCTCGGGCGTGGCTCCCGTGTACTCGTACCAGCGTTGGTTGTACCAATAGATATGCCCGTCGGGCCGGGTCATCCAGGCGAGTTGCGGGATGGAGTCGGCCATGCCATGGAACAATTCCTCGCTTGCTCGGAGTTCGGCGAGCAGGTCGCTCAGACGAGTGTTAGCCGACTGCAAGGCGACGGTTTGCGTGTGCATCGCCGCTTCCTGCTGCTTGCGCTCGGTGATGTCTCGAAATACGAGCACCGAACCACACACCTCACCTTCGGCAGTGCGAATCGGCGCCGCGCTGTCGTCGATCGGCCATTCCGCGCCCGACTTGCCGATCAGAATCGTGTGATTTGCCAGCCCGACGATCTTTCCTTCGCGGAGCGAGCGCAAGGCCGGATTCTCGACTGGCGCGCGTGTGGTTTCATTCACGATCCGAAAGACTTCGGTCAGTTCGCCGCCGACAGCTTCGGCGAGTGACCATCCCGTCAGGCGTTCGGCGATGGGATTCAAGAAGTTGATCTTCCCATGGACGTCCGTCACGATAACCGCATCGCCGATACTGAGCAGCGTAGCCTGGAGAAGATCCTGTTGTTCGTGCAATTGCTGGTTGAACCGGAACATCGAGCGCAGATGCCGGTACAGAACCGCGAGCACGGCGCCGAGTGCGCCCAGGCCGACGATCGCCGCGGTGATGACCCCCACGACAGCACGGCGAAAAGCGCCGGCATCTGCCTGCTCGTGCTCGGCGAGCACGCCGCGTTGCTCCTGTTGCAACTGGCTGACAACGGCGCGCAAACGGTCCATCGTCTGTTTGCCGCGATCGGTGCGCACCATCTCGATCGCTTGATCAAACTGGCCGCTTTGCGCCAAGGCCACCGTTTCGGCGAGTTCGCCCAGCTTACGTGAGGTGAGTTCCTCGATCTCGGCCAGGCGGCTTGAGAGATTGGGAGTGTCCGAGGACAGAGAACTCAATTCGTTAAGCTCTTCTGCGACGCGCGACACCGCGGCGTCGTAGGGGACGAGGTACTCAGGATCGTGCGCGAGCAGGTAGCCCCGCTGTCCGGTCTCCGCATCGGTGAGCGTGGAGAGCGTCGACTCGATCGCTTCGAGCACGGCGTGAGACCTGGTAACCTGGCCGGCGCTCTCACGGAGCTGGCGCAAGTTAAAATAGGAAAGCGCGCCGTTGATCACGACAAAGACGAGCAACGATCCGATCAGCAGGTTTAACCAGCTTTGCGAACGCAGACGCATGGATTACGCGAGCCCGCTATCGTGGTATCCCGGCAAGTCCATTCAACCGGGTTTCGCCCCGCCGGCGGCGCGCGTCTGAGAGGCAACGCGCCGCGCGGCCCAACGCCGCACCG
>JBGSKX010000127.1:0-13031 GCA_041741015.1 Pirellulales bacterium | reverse complement strand
TTGGTCGGCCTCGCCCGGCGTGAACCCTGCCGCGACGACCGCGAGCCGCATCGCCTGCTCTTGAAACAGCGGCACGCCGAGCGTGCGGTGGAGCACTTCGCGAATCGCTTCGCTGGGATAGGTAACGGCTTCCTCGCCAATCCGTCGTCGCAAATAAGGATGCACCATGTCTCCCTGGATCGGTCCGGGACGCACAATGGCGACTTCGATCACGAGGTCGTAAAACTCGCGCGGCCGTAAGCGAGGGAGCATGCTCATCTGGGCACGACTTTCGATCTGAAACACGCCCATCGTGTCGGCGTGGCAGATCATGTCGTAAACCTGCTGATCTTTTTCAGGAATCGTCGCCAGTGAGAGTTCACGGCCCGCATGTTCGCGGACAAGCGTGAAGCACTTGCGAATTGCGGTCAGCATGCCAAGCGACAGGCAATCGACCTTGAGGATGCCGAGTTCGTCAAGATCGTCCTTGTTCCACTCGATGACCGTGCGGTCCTGCATCGCGGCATTCTCGATCGGCACCAGTTCGCACAGAGGGCCCTGGGTCATGACCATGCCGCCCACGTGCTGGCCGAGATGCCGCGGGAAACCGACAAGTTCGCCAACGAGCCCGATGAGCCTTCGGCCGAGAAACGAATCGGGATCGATGCCGGCCTCGCGGCAGCGTTGGGGCAAAGCTTCATCCAGGTAATGCCCTTCCAGGCCTTTGGCCAGAGCATCCACACGATCGAGCGAAAAGCCGAGCGCCTTGCCCAGATCACGAACGGCCGAGCGGGGGCGATAGGTGATCACTTCGGCGGTCATACCAGCCCGTTCGCGACCGTACTTATCGTAGAGATATTGCAGCACCTCTTCGCGGCGTTCGTGTTCGAAGTCGACGTCGATGTCCGGCGCTTCGTTGCGCTCGCGGCTGAGAAAGCGTTCGAACAAGACATCCAACCGACCGGGATCGACGGCCGTCACTCCCAGGCAGTAGCAGACGGCGGAGTTGGCCGCGCTGCCGCGTCCCTGGCAGAGAATCCCGCGCTCCCGGGCAAACCGCACCAGATCGTACACCGTGAGGAAATACGCCTCGTAGCTCAAATCGGCAATCAGCGCGAGCTCGTGCTCGATAAGCTCGCGGACCTTAGCGGGAATGCCTTTGGGATAGCGATCTTGTGCGCCTGCCCAGGTGAGCCGTGTGAGGTACGAAAGCGGCGTTTCGCCTGGCGGCGCAAGCTCCTCGGGATACTCATAGCGCAACTCGTCCAGAGAGAACGTGGAGCGAGCGGCGACTTCGAGCGTGCGAGCCACGCCCGCCGGCAGCATGGCGAATCGCTCGATCATTTCCAGCGGCGACTTCAAATACCTCTCTGCATTGGCGAAGAGCTGATCGCCGGCCTCAGCCACGGTAATGCCCAATCGCACGGCGGTGAGAGCGTCCTGCAAGCCCAGTCGCACGCGGGTGTGATAGTGCACGTCACCGGCTGCAACGATTGGCAAGCGGGTGCGGCGTGAGAGCTGTTCCAAGCGGGCGAGCAGCGCCGCATCGTCGGAACCACGCGTGACCTGGGCCACCAGATAACCACGATCGGCGAAGATCTCGCGAAACGGCGCGAGTCGACGCTCAAGCGAACTCCCATTGTCGGCTGCCTGGGTATCGCCCGGCAGCACTCCGCACATGAGCCCCTCGGCATGCTCGGCGAGTTCGTCGAGCGTGAGCTGGAACTCGCCTTTGGGAGCCTGGCGGCGGCCGCGAGTGATCAGCCTCGCAAGCCGGCCATAGGAGGGACGATCCGTCGTCCAAAGCAGCACGGGCGGAGCGTCGGTGAGATGGATCTCGGCGCCGATGATTAGTTTAAGCCCCAAGTCCTTCGCTGCGCCGTGCGCGCGGACCACGCCAGCCAGCGTGTTGCGATCGGTAATGGCAAGGGCCGTGAGGCCAAGTTCAGCCGCTCGCAGTGCGAGTTCATCGGGATGCGAAGCACCCTCGAGAAACGAGAAGTTGGTTTTGCAATGCAGTTCTGCATAACGAGGCAACGGCAGCGCGATATGCGTGGGCTGCGTGACGGGAGGACGTTTACTGTTAACTTGCGGATCCGGCATTTTTTGGCCTCGGTTCCACCGGAGTCGTTTGTTGTGTCGTAATCACACCGCTCCCCCAAGGGGGAGCCGGAGGCAGGCTGTCACACAAACGTTCCGTGCAAATACCAGCGGCCGGTGTTGAGTTCACGAAACAGCCAATAGCGCAGGCCTTCGCGCGTCTCGACCTGGTAATAGTCGCGACGCACGCAGCGAGAACGCCACCAGCCCGTCTCGATCCGCTCGGGTCCCCAGGTATGCGCAATCCGGTGTTCGCTACCGTGCACGCGAAACATCAGCGGTGGACCATCGGGGACGACCGAAACCACGGCGAGCGACGTGGGCTCGGGCTCCAGCCAGAGCGGACGATCGCCCGGTTGCGGTGTGCGCGACTCACGCTGCGGAGCGGCTGGTTTTGTGGGCTTCTTTTTACCGCGAGCGGCCTCGGTTCGCCTCGCGAGTTTTTTTTGTAAGCTCACCACGGGATGATACTGGCAGGCAAACTCCGGCTGCGCGCCCGCCAAGAGCCACGGTCGTGACACGCCTTGCGTCCCCAGGCGATTGCTCAAACGATCGACAAGGGTCGCCAGCGCCAGCGGATCGCCACACGAAGTTTCGTTGCCCACAAAAAAATCGCGCTGCTGGAATTCGAGCATTCCCAGCGCAAGCACTTCGCACCGCACGGCCGTGAGCGGCTCGCGAAATCGCACGGTTTCGAGCTTCAGCCGCACGAGTTCGCCGACATGCCGCTCTGAAGCGCTGGGGCGATACAGCCCCACGATGAACTCGACAGCCGCTCCGCGTTCGGGCGTGAATCGGCAGGCCAGCCGAAGTACGCCACGGCGCTGGCTTGCTAGCGCCACGCAGACGCGGGCCACAAGCTGCTCGACTACCCACTCGATCATTTCACGGCGGCCAGTCGGGTGCTCCAGCAACCACTCAAAGGTCCACTCGGGTGGAACCACGCGGGCCACGATCGCTTCGGCCGCGGCGCCTAATGCCTGGTCAAGTCGTATCAGCACGAGCGGACCGAAGCGGGCGAGTAAGGTTTCGCGGCGCAGCACCGCGAGCTGCTCGATTTGCCAGATGCCGAGTTCTGTCAGCAGCAGGCACGTTTCGCTTGGCAGCCGCAGTGCCGCGGGCGGAAGCGAGGCAAGCGCGAGGGCAGACTCTCCGGCCGGCACGAGCAGCGGTTCGGCAAGCGCTGTGAGGATCGCGGTTTCATTACCCTCAACGCCACCTGCTGCATCAGCCCTCCCAGCCGCGCACTCCAGCGGCGCAAAATGTGTCATCGCCCAGGCTGTGCCGGGCGTATCGGCTATGGCAACACGCACCGTGAGGCGGCGGGCACGAAAATCTGCCACGATCTGTCGGGCAAGTGTCTCTTCACCACCACAAAGCGAACCGATGCCGGTCACGTCCAGCAGCAGGCTGTCGGGCTCGGGGGCTTCTTCAATGCCCACGGTCGGCGCGAACCGCAGGCAATTGTCAGCCAGGGCTTCAAGCTCCCGTCGAGCGTTCCAGGAATCGGCCGCTTCGAGATGCAACTCCGCTTGTGATTGAAAGTCTTCCGCACGCATTGCCAGGGCCGTGGCTTCAGCCAGTGGCATGCCGGGCCGAACACCGCTTGACCTCTCGCGAAGCCAACCGCTGGCGGCCGCGCTTGCCAGGCGAGGGCAATAGGCCGTCACACGTGCTCCGCCGGCGGCATTCAGTTGATAGAGCACGACGGGGGTTTGCCCATCAAGCTCTCCGCGCGCGGCGATTCGTTGCAGGGGCCATTGAGGAAGCCAAATGCAGAGTGCTCGTTTCATGAGATGCCCCTCGCCAACCCCAAGACTCTTGCCCAGCTTTGCGAGCGGGCAGTTCCACTTCGATCGTTCTACCAGCAGCACCAGAGCGTGTGCGCAGCAGTTCCACCCGCAAGCGCCGCGTACGCTCCGCAGTTGTTTTTGAGAGCGGCTGCACGCCGAGCCGCAGTTCAGCCCAGGAGGGTTCGCTGCGTGCACAAGCGCCGCGTACTAACAGACCCAGCACGCCACTACTTTCGGCGGCCAGTTGCCAGCGGCGAAGTGTGTGTTCACTAGCGGTTTCCAGGGGCAACCAGACCGCCGCGACACCACGCGAGCGAAGGCTTTGGTCGACCGCCCAGGCTTCTTCGGCCACGCTCGAGGGTTGCACGACGATCAGCCGCTCAAGCGGGATGCCCCAGGCCAGGGCCGCGGGAGGATAGAAACGCCGGGTGCGATCGAGTACCACCAGCGCGCCACCAGTTTCGAGAGCGCTGCAAGCGGCGATGAGTGCCAGCGTTCCCGCCCCACTGGCCGCCGCTGCTCTATCCGAACCACGAGCGGCCGTTTCACCCAGCCATTCAACGAGCGTTCCTCGGCGTAGGCCACCGTCCGGCAGCAGCCGATCCAAAGCTGCCAAGCCGGTCGAGATCGTTTCCCCTGCACCGCTCGCGAACCGCTCTCCCTCGAGACTGCGAACCTGCTCGGCCAGGGCAGCCACAATTTCGGCGCGGCCGGCGGCGTCTGAAAGCCGCTCACGATCGGGTAGCAGAGATGTGGTCATGAAATCGTTCCTCGCTCCGGTAAGTGTACATATGTACCTTATCGGCGACAAGGTGAGCTAACTTCCATTTCCCCAGAGATGGCGTACAAACGGGCCATATCAGGGCTGAGACAGCCAGGAATAGGCCATAAATGGGCAGTGCTTTTGCTAGCAAGTCTTTTGGGCTACCACCTATTTTGTACAGCTAGAAAGCCCTCACTGCCGGCTATCGCCGCCGGACAGCTCCCAAGAGAATTGCACCCGCGAGAAAAAGCTTCCACCTTAGAGGATGTGGCTCGACTCGTGATTGCAATAGCAAAGCCCGACTACCAGCTCTTTCCGCCGGCGCGCTCTCCGCACACGGAGACTTCGAGGCCCAGCGCCGCCGCCATCGCGGCCTTTGCAGCCAAAACCTTGTCGGCTTCGGCGGCGTTGTTGGCATAGGCCACCTGAATATGGTTCGCCTTATGCCGAGCCATAAACTGATCGCGCGTGATGCCGTACGTCACGGCGTGCATGATCGGCCACTCGGGCGTCGTGGCTTGCCAGCGGCGCTGCGTTTCTTCCTTCGGCAGCTCGACAACTCCGGCCCGGCCGATATCCATGCACAGCCGGTCGCGTTCGATATAGACGCGCGACCAGACGATCTCGCCGGGCTTCGAGATGCCCTTGAGTGTGCCACCTCCGGACGGGAAATACATCGCCGGTTGGCGTTCGCTCGAAGCCCCCTTCCAACCGCCGACGAAGTGGGCGGGTGGCGCGGAACCGCTGATCAGCAGCACCCAGACATAGTCCTTCACCGTGCCGGTCGGGTCGAAGTCGCCCCAGCGGACGTCGTGCAGCGTGCTTTCGACGGGTTGGCCCATCGCCTTGTGAACGCGATAGGTAATCAGCCCGTCGAGACCCGCGCACTCGTCCACTTCATTAAAGTGGACAATCGGCTCGCCGGCGCGGATCGTCCGCTTACCGTCGCGCGATTTCACCGGCGGACGATCGGCGTTGTTCAGCGTCCCTTCGACCAGGTCGCTCGCAGGCAGCAAATCCTTCAGGCCCTGCTGATACTGAATGCCAATCGCGTCGCAGCCAAAATCATCGGTCAGCCGCACCGCGGCGATATACATCTTGCATTGTTTCAGGATCTGTTCGTCGGTCAGGTGCTCTTCGTGCTTGGGGCCGGTGACAAACTTCAGGCCGCGCGATTCCATCCACTTGCGCACCGCCTTGGCTTCGTCGTCGCTTGTCTGCGTTGTTTCATAATAGAGGGCCGACTGGCTGAGCCGCTCCTTGAAGCAGCCGGTCGGATGCAGCAAGTGGTCCGGGATGATCGCGTTGAACATGCCCATGCAGCCTTCGTCGAACACGCCGAGAATCGCTTTCTCGCGCTTGAGCTCCGCGGCGAGCGCTTCGCCCAGCTTGCGTTCCTTGCTCGGCAGGCTCACATCGGCCAGAGCGCGGACGTGCGGCGTGCGATGCTTGAGGACGCCTTTCTCCAGCCAGGTGGCCAATCCGCGCGTAAAGAACTTGTCGGTAAAGTCTTCGCTCCAGAGCGTCGAGTACTTGCGGCCGGCCTTGGTCAGCGAGCCGTTCAGGTTGAGCATTCCGACGAGGCCCGGCCACGTGCCCGACCAGTTGGCAACCGTGAGCACCGGCCCTTCGTGCGTGAGCAAGCCCGGCAGGACGTGATGTGAGTACTGCCAGACCGCTTCGGCGACGATGAGCTTGGCCTGCGGATCGATCTTGCGGAAGGCTTCGATTCCTTCGCGCTGCGAGCCGAGGAAGCCGTGCTTCTCGGCCGCTTTATAAGGATGCGCCCGGACCAGCTCATAACCGGCGTCTGCGACTGCTTGGGCCAGGGCTTTTTCCATCTCTTCCTGGGCGGGCCAGCACTTCTGGTTGGCCGAGAGTCGCAGATCGCCGCTGGCCACCAGCAGCACCTGGTTCTTCTTGAGCTTCTCGGGTTTGGTGAGCGTGGGAAGCGTGTAGTCGGCCATGAATCGCGTCGGCTCCGCGTGAAGTTGGGCTGGCTGGATTGGTCCTAGATGTAGAACGAGATTAAGCGAAGCGGGGGCGAATGGCTAGGTGGGAGTGTTCAGTTTTCGGTGTTCCGTTTTCAGTTAGAAGCCCCTTAATCCTCATCCGCTGGAACACTGAAAACGGAACACTTCAAACTCCTGCACCCCCGGCTGTTTTTCGACGTTCGATTTTTAGCCCGTGTGTGCATAGAAAGTCGCGCAAATGATGTTTCGGGCGCACACTTCGGCCCAACCGGGGGACGTTTGGGCTTCGTGATTTCTCCAGCTTGCCGCCGGTCATCGTCTCCTCTGCGTTTGGCTGATGGATTAACACAATCCGCTGAACGTACCATATCCGAACTGCTGGCCTGATTTCAATTCACGGTGGACACTTGAGTGGTGTGGGTTGGTGTTTGGTCGATGCATTGCGCGACAACGACTTGCAGCAACAGAGCGCCACATGCGCGGTCAAGCCGCTTTGTCGGGGGCGATTTTTTCAGGTGCGGTTCTTGGGTCATGATGCGAGTCGATGTCGTTAGCAGTTGGTTGTGCGAATCTATCGTCTTGCGCGCAGTCGGCCATTGAATCCACCCTAGTCGAAACGCTGGCCACATTTCAAGCAGCGGCGTGGCCGTGTGGCGCGTGATTCATCGAGCGCCTTGTGTGACAAGTAGTTCGGGTGGCACGCGCGCACACGCGATCCTTGAAGTATGCGTGTTCCTTGCGAGTCGCTGTGATACTCCACGTGCAAGAGGTTTTGTAATGTCCATGTCGCCAGTCGTCTTTACCAACGACAAATCGACTTCCCTGTTGTTAAAGCACTCGTACTGTTCCCCTTTCTCGCCACGAAGTTCATGGAGCCGGACAACCTCTATCGGGCTTGCATGGA
Source organism: Pirellulales bacterium (assembly GCA_041741015.1). Lineage (GTDB taxonomy): Bacteria > Planctomycetota > Planctomycetia > Pirellulales > PALSA-1355 > JALHMI01. The sequence goes on along the minus strand of JBGSKX010000127.1, from coordinate 5,519 downwards.
GGAACTTGCCAAAGATGGCGTCAGCAGCACGCCTGTGCATGCCGCTGACGGTCTCGATCGGCTGGCGCGTGCACCACACCTCACGAATCACAGACGGGTTGACGAGCACGACCCACATCTAGGTCACGATTGACGAAGGGCTGCGCTCCGTGCATGCTGATGGCACATAATTCGATGCAACCGGTTGGTATTCTGGAGTGAAGCCAATGAAGATGCGTTCCCTCTTGGCCCTGCTGGCCGCTTGTGCGGCCTTCCCGGTCGACACGGTACAAGCACAGTCGCCCATCGGGCAGCCCGGCGTCACGGAATTGCTCCGCACGACGGAAAGTACGATGCAAATCTATGCGAATCGAAACAACCAAATCGCCACCGGGCTCGGCTTTGGATCCTACGCCGGTCAGGTCGTCTATTTCGATCCCCATGGTGGTCTGTCGCAGACGGCAGTTCCCACGCAAGACCGCTTCTTCGGGCTCAATCTGAGTAATTGGGGAGTGAGCGTTCTCGCGGTAACTCAAGGCGGTCCCTTCAACACTTACACCGCCCCTTTCTCCCAGTCGCTCACCAAGGTCTTCGCTGGCAGCAGCGGCGGCACGACCTCGCTGGCGGCGATCAACGATGCCGGGCAACTAGGTTTCGTGTCGCGCTTGGACACAGGCTTCTTCAAAAGCGTCTATCAGGCGGAGCCAGGCAGCCCGCCTCAACTGGCGCCCAGCTTCGGCAACTATAATCTCAGTCAATTTGCGCTCATCGACAATGCGGGTCGGGTTGCAGTCATCGCCGAGCAACATAGCCCGACATTCGACGGGGATCTCTATCGATACGACAGCAGCACTGGCTGGCAGAATCTCACGAGCGGTTTCTCTGAGTACGTTGCGTCCTCGCTCGGATCCAACGCGATGAATGCGGCGGGGGACACGACTTTTATTTCATACGATCCTACCGGGGGCGGCGAATACTATCTCAACGTGTTTCGAACGGCGACCGGATCGATCGATCGCATTTCGGAAGTCAGCTACGATAGTCAATTTGGGCCCCAATTGCGGCAAGTCGACGCCAATATCGACGACGCAGGCGCGATGCTGGCCGAGATCGGTGGTTCGAATTTCTCGGATCCATCAATCATGCTGTTGAGCACTCCCGACGGAACGCTCATGGATCTGGGGCAGTTGCTCCCGGCGAATGAGCAGATTCCCTCGTATCCCTTTTTCGACGACTTCATGCTCACGCCGGGTGGCCAGGCACTGTTTAACTCGCGCAACAGTGTGACCGGGCTTTGGACCTATCACCACTACGATTATTCCAAAGGCCACCTGTACACGATCCCCGAGCTCTCCAATCTACTTCGGCCGCTGGGCCAATCGGCTTTGACCGACGATGGTCGGGTCTATTTTTGGAATGAGGACGGCGTGGAAAACGTGCTGGGAGTACTGAACGTGCCCGAACCGTCCACCCTCGGTCTATTCGCGCTTGGAGGCGTTGCAGTCATGGCGGCTCAACGGCGGCGGAGGCTCAATGGTGACAGGTCTTAAACTGTCGAGCGAAGGTCGAGTCGTGAGTCGCGGCGACAAATCCGTGACACACTTCAAAGATTCCCGCCCACTTTAATTCTCCCCCCTGTTCTGGGATTATGTGAATGCCGTCAGGAGAGATCGAGTGGGAATAAGCCTGGTTTCGACGAACGGGAGTAGGTAGAGACGGAGTACGAGCTTGATGGGTTTCAGGCCCCAGTGGCGAACCTGACCGACTGGTCACGAATCGCATTCACGCGAGATAAGAGATGCGCAATTCGATGCCCGTTCGTTTCTTGTCGCTGGCAAACCAGAATCGGCGCATTGGCGCGATGTGCTTGGGTTTTGTGGCTTGCCTCATTGGGTCACCCATGGTGTTCATCGCCGTTTCCGACGTTCGCTTTCTGCTTGGCGGCGAGACGGTGAACGCGCGAATTGTCGGCCCGGCGGCGGTCGTGCCGGGAAAATTTGGAACGCGTTACCGATTCCGATTCCAGTATGCAGATGACAACGGACAGCAACACTTGGGAGAAGTCATCCGGCGTGCGTCGGATGTACGGACAGGCGAGACGATTGCTGTGCGATATCTACGTAGCGAACCCTCACAATCAAGGGCTGAAAGTGAACTGCGCAGCATTGGGCCACACGCGATTGCGATGATCGTCATTCTCGTTTTCGTGGCTGCTGTCTATTCAGGACTCACCGGAATTGGCGATGTCCTCAAGCAGCTGCGCGCGAACGGGCCAGGGGTTTCGTCAGCTTTGCCTGGCTAGTCAGATTAGCAGTAATCCGACTCCTGATCATTGTGCAAAGCCGTCGCTGGAGCCTACGGAACTCTAGTAGAATTCCAATCTCATTCCAGCAGATCAGCAGGCAGCCAATAGGGCAATCGCGTGGTCGAGCTCGAGGTTGGCCTGCCGCCGCCTTTGCGTCGCCCCAACTCTTCGATAATACTGGAGACGCTGCCCCCAGTGATGCTACCAATTCCCGGCCTTTGCTTACTCCTTTGCTTCCTCCCAAGGGCAACTCTTGTGAAACTTCTCACCATCCTGATCCCACTGTGCTTGCTCGTTCCATTTGCAGTTGCGGAGGAGCCCGTGCGTGAGAGGATTGAATGGATCGACGTGTGGGTTACGGACGCGGACAAGACTGCCCTGCCACGAGTACTGCTGGTTGGCGACTCGATCACCAGGGGATACTTCGGTGGGGTGGAAAAGCAGCTGGCGGGGAAAGCCTACTGCGCTCGGCTGACCACTTCGAAGTGTGTCTCCGATCCGACCTTCAACGACGATCTCAAATCACTGCTGAAGCAGCACAAGTTTTCCGTGATTCATTTCAACAACGGCCTGCACGGCTGGGGCTACAGCGAAGAGCAATATCGCGCTGGTCTCCTGAAAACGATTCAGGCCGTGCAGCAGCAGGCCGGCGATGCCAGGCTGATCTGGGCAACCACGACGCCCGTGCGTGAAACGACCGATCTCCAGCGCTTCGCTGAGCGAACCGATCGTGTCAAAGTGCGAAACCAGCTCGCCACGGAGATTGCGAAGGCTCAGCACCTTCCGACCGACGACCTGTTCGAGCTGGTCAAGGGCCACGCCGAGTGGACTTCCGGCGATGGCGTTCATTTCAATGGAGACGGAAATGAAGCCCTGGCGAAACAGGTGGCCACAATAGTTTTAGAGAATTTGCCCTGAGCCGGATGGTCTCGAAAAGGAGTCTGCGACTCTATCACAGTGTGAGTCGGATGCCGGATTTCGAGCCGAATGGAGCAAATGCAGGAGCGGGATTGCCAACTCGAATGAACGAGCGCTCAAGAACGCGAACGCGGTTGAAGCTGAGCCATTCCTGATCCCTTTTCTGTCATCCTTTTAATTCACCCCTAACGGGATGCCTAAAACGACATCGAACTGATTGTTCTCGTATTCCGCAAGCATCATAGTTTGCCTTAGTGCGGGGTCAACGTTGCGTCGGACTTCCAGGTCAGCACCGTTTAGCTTCAAAAGATCTCTCGCAATTGCGAGACCAAGACCGTGCCCAGCAAGCCTCAAAGTGCGAGGCAGCTGACCGGAATAGCCTTCGTCGAATAATCTAAGGATATCCGTATCGGAAATAAGCATGCTCACCATGTCGAACCGGATCCTCTGCTTTCCATCGACGATTGGGAACGTGACATTTACTCGCGTATTGTTCAACACATATTTGACAGCGTTGTCAATCAAATGATACAGGGCCACTTGAATGCTTTCGTAATCGATCGCGACACTGCCTTCAAATTGTTCAACCTCTATCCATACCCCCTTGTCTCGAAAGTCCTGAAAGAAAAGGTGCAGTGCATTCAGCACAACTTTGTGTACCTTATGCTGCCGTATTTTCATCGCCGATTCACCACCGTCGTACAGAAACTTGAACGCGCTGAATTCACATTTCATCGCCACATTGTGCTTATTCATCCGCAAGAAGGCCTTGGCGGCCTTTAAAGGGTCCTCCTTCAAAGCCTCTTGCACTGAATCGATCTGCTCACTCATCCTTCGTCCTAAAGACTCCTGAGGCACAATGTCGTAAATCTCTTGAATGTTGTGCGCATTCTGACTAATCAGGTTATGCATCAGGCGCCTCATATGCTGGCTGACGTTCTGCGCAACACCCTTACGCAGATGCTCCAGTTCCTGAAGCATGTCCGAATAGAGGCGCAATCGCTCGCGGACTATTCGACGACTCCTAAGCAAGGCCTTGTCATCGCCACAGAAATAAACTGTTCCCTCTTTGGTGCGAGTTGAAGCATACCGCCGACGTGCCTTTGTTCCGGGACAAATAGTAGTGCCGATTGACCGTTTCCCTTGACGAAAGCATGCTTGACATGTCTCGGGAATGCTCGAGTAAAGAATGTCACCGTTGCCATTAGTCAAGTGCAGAAACATCACTTCGACCCTCGATTGACTGCATAACCCTCGACTAGCTGCTGAAACTCGTATGGGTCTGCATTCTTGGCAAGGTAGTCATCAGCTCGCTTCCAAGCTTCATGAAATCGTTCTGCCTTCGTATCTGCCGAATAGATGATCACTCTCTTTTCTGGGTATCGCGTTTTCAACGCCAAGGCTAAACCTAGCCCTTCGTCCTTAAAGCTCATCTTCTTGCCGACGCCATTGATGTCGACGAAAAGAATGTGGGCCCGCCGAACTGCGTCATCGTTTAAGGAGGCGATGTCCTTGACGATCCGTGTGTATTGCCATCCCGCGGTTTGGAGAATGCTGACTACGCGGAACTTAATGTCGTCATCGATGAAGAGTATTTGGGTCGTCTGCATCGCATCCTGCAGGACCGCTGATTTTTGGATCGAAGGAGCTTTCACTTCCGGGGGTGACTTCTTTCGCCACGCCTTAAAGAAAGTCCAGATTTGCCTCCAGAACCATCCCAGAACAGCGAGTATTGAAACTCCGAGCCCACTTAAAAACCAATCTTTATTATCGGATAGCCAAATGCCAACTTGATCTAGCATGAATTCCCGCCTCTACGAAATAGCCTTGTACTGCGCCAGCAAGCCCGCATTCTCCCCTCTGACGGCTGGGCGTCAAGTAGCTCCTAGAGACAGCCAGAGGCACGCCGCGAAAGGTTTGGGTCGTTGGTCGATTCCTGAGCAAGCCACATACGAGCGTTTACGCCAATCCTGGATAAATCGGACTGATGCTCACTACTCCGACACCAACTCAATCTGCGCCCAGTAGGCGTCATCGGGACGATCGCCCGCGGCGGCATGGTGGAGCTCGATGGCGGCTTGCTCGCCGGCGAGCGGCGTGAGGTCAACGGCGATCGTTTGCCAGCGCGGCTCGGCATCGGGCGCATCGGCCTGGATCAGAGCCTGATGCAACGACTGACCATTCGCGCGCACGGCGAGATTCCATGCTCCCTCGGGTTCGTGCGAAACGACGAGCACCAGCCGCGAACGCTTACCGGCGGGAACGTCGAGCTTGCCGCGGAGGATGCAAGGTTCGCCCGGGTGGACGGGCGTCGTGC
>JBGSKX010000126.1:0-1553 GCA_041741015.1 Pirellulales bacterium | reverse complement strand
TGCTCGGCAAGCAACTCACCGATCGGGCCGAAGAGCACTCCTTGGTCCCGCCAGCGCTGCGCCAGCGTCGCTCGGACCGGTCGGCTGTTGTGGGCCAGGATCGAGCCGGCAAGCTCTAGCCCACTGCTCAGCAGCCCCGTCGGCGCGTCGTTCGGCGCCTCGCCGGTCGGCGGTGCGAACCGGTTGAGCTTGAACAGCCGTACGTCGGTTCGCATCCACTGCTCGTCGCTCCGCGACGGCCACTTAAGATGCGTGAATGTACGCCACGCATCGCGACGTGCGTCAGCCAACCAGCCCGGTTCATTCCGCGAGGCGACAAAGTCGTCAAAGGATTCCGCGGTAAAGCCGTCTGCGGTGAGCGTTTGGGTCATCAACGAAGTTGGGTTAGCAGTTATTCAAAAAGTTCATCCACCGCCATCACCCAGCCCGGCACAGCGGGCTCGGCTTCGGCCAGTTGGCCGCGGCGGTAGATGGTTGGACTATCTTCCTGGTCGGTCCGATAAACGCGGACCACATCGTCGCTCAGCAGGTCCACGTCCCAGACGACCTTCGTGCCGGCCGCGAAGTAATCGGCCCGCTTCTTGGACATTCGCTTCTCCGCTGCGGGTCCGTAATCGTTGTCGCTGCGGACTTCGGCGGCAAACTCAGGCGCTACTTCGCCAAAGCTCATCGTTGGCTCTTCAAGAGAAAACGACGCATCGGGGCTGAAACTCTTGCGGTGCGGAAGGTTGACCAGAAACGCAACGTTGTCCGGGTAGGCATAGCCGCCGCAGCGCTTCTCGACCAGCGACAAACTTGCATAAATCCGGCCGCTGGCGCGACCGGGCCGCCGACCGGTTGGACTCATCCGAACGACCCTCCCATCGACAATCTCCGCCTTGCCGTCAGCCTTGTAAAGCTCGGCGATTAGCGCTTCGGTGGATGCTGATGAAGTTGCTTCCATGTCGCCCCTCGACGTCGTTCCCAAGGCTCAACCCACGCTCCCTTCCATCTGAAGCTCAATAAGCCGGTTCATCTCCACGGCGTATTCCATCGGCAGTTCCTTGATGAGCGGCTCGATGAAGCCAGAGACGATCATGCTGCTCGCCTCGGCCTCGGTCATGCCGCGGCTCATCAAGTAGAAGAGCTGCTCTTCGCCGATCCGCGACACGGAGGCTTCGTGCTCGATTTGCACGTTCTGTTCGTCCACCTCGATATACGGGTAGGTGTCGCTGCGGCTGTCGGGGTCGAGGATCAGGGCGTCGCACACGACGCTGCTCTTCGAGCCGTAGGCGCCGTCTTCCACCTTGCAGAGCCCACGGTAGCTGCTGCGGCCGCCGTTCTTGCTAATGCTCTTGCTGATGATCCGCCCCGAGGTGTTCGGGGCGCAGTGCACCAGCTTGGCGCCGGCGTCCTGGTGCTGACCTTTGCTAGAGAAGGCGATCGAAAGAATCTCGCCACGGGCGCCCGGCTCCATCATGTAGACGGCCGGGTACTTCATGGTGAGTTTGCTCCCCAGGTTGCCGTCGATCCACTCCATCAGCGAATCGCCGTACGCCATCGCCCGCTTGGTC
>JBGSKX010000125.1:0-14396 GCA_041741015.1 Pirellulales bacterium | reverse complement strand
CGGGCACTCCGATCCCCGCATTGCCGGCCGGGCCGCCCGCGCCTGGCATCACGGTCAGCCCCAGCCAGGTCGTCGCGCCGATTGGAAGCGAAGTCGTAATGATCGCCTCGATCATGGGTGACCAGGGCTATCCGCTCACGCGTGAGAAAGTTGAATGGATGCTCGAGCCGAATGGGCCGGGACAGTTTGTCAGTCCCGGCAAGCGGCGTCCCTGGGAGTTTCTCGACTGCCTGCATCGTTATCCGAAGAAGATCTCGCCGGTCTATGCGATCAATCGCACGTTGACCGGTCCCATGACGATCGATCGCGGAACGCCCACGCCGATCGATGACATTCGCGTGGAGGATGGCCAGGCGTGGGTCAGCGTCACCAGCGCGACGGAAGGCACCAGTCACGTCACCGTTTTCGCACCGAACGTCAAGGGTTGGGACCGCCGCCAGCAATCGGCCACAATCTATTGGGTCGACGCCCAGTGGCGTTTCCCGCCGCCGGCTATCACGCCAATCGGCGGCCGCAGCACGCTCATCACACTTGTCTCGCGACAGTCCGACGGCTCTCCGCTGGCCGGCTGGATCGTGCGTTACGAAGTCGTCGGCGGCCCCAGCGCCGGCTTTTCGCCATCGGGTTCGACAACGATTGAAGTCGTAAGCAACGCCTCGGGCGAAGCGCCGGCCGAGATCTTCCAGCAGTCGGCCGCGCCCGGAACGAACCAGATCGCAATCTCGATCCTGCGGCCCGCCACGGCCGACGTGCAGGGGCGACAAGTGCCCGTGGGCTCGGGCTCGACGTTGCAATCCTGGACGACCGGCGATGCAAGCGCGCCCTATAGTCCGCCCGCGCAAGGGCCTTCGCCGTTCGTGCCCGTGACGCCGACAATGCCTCCGCCGTCGCTGCCTCCGACGACCATCCCACCGATCACGTCGCCGCCGATCACCTCCGCGCCGTCCGAACAACCGATGCCGCCACCGCCGGTGGCCGAACCGCAAACGACAACGCCGGTCCCCGCGGGACAGCCCGAACTGACGGTGAACGTGAACTTGCCGCCGCTGGCAGTGGTAGGCAGCGACGCGCAATTCGAAATAGTCGTGCAGAACCGCGGCAATGCCACGGCCACCGGCCTCTTGATCAAGGACAAGTTCGACGAAGGTCTCGAGCACTCGTCGAATCCGCCGGCGCGGTCCATCGAACGGAACCTCACCGATTTACATCCCGGTGAAACGACACGACTACCGGTCGTCTTCCGAATTGCAAAGGAAGGTGAGCTTTGCCAGGACGTGACCGTTACAGCGACGAACCACGCGCCAGTGACTTCGAGGGCCTGCGTTACGGCAACGACATCCCCGTTGCCACCGGCAACGGATCCGCTCTCGGCTGAACCCACGCCAACGGAGCCGACTCCGGCGCCGATCGAACCCGCACCGGCCGAGCCGCAACCGACCGAACCGCAGCCCACGCTGCCTGCCGAACCCGCCCCTACGCCGGCCACGCCGCAACTCACCGTCGTCAAGCGTGGTCCGCGACAGGGACGCGTCAGCGATACCGTGTTGTTCGAGATCGAAGTCACGAACAATACCAATCAGACGTTCACCGACGTGACCATCGCCGACAATCATGAGATCAGTCTGGCGCCAGTTCGGGCAACGGGCGGTTCCGAGTGGCTCGAAGGCAATGCGCTTGGTTGGCGTTTGGCGACGATTGAACCCGGACGGACGATTCGCCGCGAGATCGAACTAAAGTGCTTACGCGAAACGCCACGGGCCTGCAATCGCGTTACGGTGACCGCCAAGGGCATGGAGGCAGTCGCTGATGAAGCGTGCCTGGAGATCTCCGGCGACGGCACACCTCCACCGGCCGCCGCGCCCGAAGAATCTGTCGGTGCCGCGAAGATCACGGTGAGCGTGGTCGAAACGGCCGATCCGATCCGCGTCGGCGGACAGACGGGCTATCAGATCATCGTCACGAACGGCGGCGATGCCTCGGCTTTCGACGTGGTCGTGTCCGTGACTTTCGACGAGGGTTTACAGCTTCTGCAGCATGGCGGACCGACGATCGCTTCGGCTTCGAGAACGGGGCTTCGCTACCCGGCCCTGCGCGAGTTGCGGGCCGGCGAAACTCAAACGTTCGATCTGCGGTTTAAGGGCGTTGCGACCGGAAATGCCCGAGTGCAGGCCGAAATCTCGTCCCGCGGCCAGGCTCAGCCGATTCGCGCCGAGCAGACGACGGAAGTTCTGCAATAGGCCGAGGGGAGTCTTCCTCACCTCGGGACGACTCGTCCGCCGCACCTTGCCCTGGGGCTGCAAGGCGCGATGATCTAAGATGAGGCAGCGATTCGCCGGCTGTCTCCCTGGCAGCGGCGCGCTGCCAGCATCTCATTTCTCGGGCAACCCAGCGACCGTCACCTGCCATGTCGAGCGAAAAGGCCACGGCGATCGTCTTGCGGGTCGTCGAGTTCAGCGAAACCAGCAGCGTGGTGACGCTATTCACCCGCGAATTCGGCAAAGTGCGGGGCCTGGCCAAGGGTGCTCGGCGTCCCAAAGGTCCGTTCGAGTCTGCCCTTGACCTGCTGAGCCTGATTCGCGTAGTGTTCCTCCGCAAATCGTCCGATTCCCTGGACCTGTTAACGGAAGCCAAGCTTGAGCGACGGTTTCGACCAGCGGGCGGCAGCCTGTCCAATCTTTATGCCGCCTACTACGTCGCCGAGCTGTTAAACGAACTCATCGACGACTACGACGCGCACGAAGGTCTGTTTGACGCGGCCGAGGCGACTTTGCTCGCGCTCGCCAGCGGAGAACGCGTGGCCGATGCGCTCGTGCGGTTTGAGATCGTGGCACTCCGGGAAGTCGGACATTTGCCAACACTCGAAGCGTGTGCCAACTGCGGCGGCGACTTAGACCCCTCGGGGCGTGTGTCGTTCAGCCAGCTGGCAGGCGGAGCGTTGTGCAAGAACTGTCGAGCGGGTCAAAGACAAGTCATATCCCTGAGTTCTCCCGTCTATCACGCTCTTGCGCGGTTGTCTTCCGGCGAAGCGCCGGTGGTGCCGCTTGAGGCGAATACGTACGGCGAGTTGCGGAGCGTATTGAATCATTACTGGACGCACCTCCTCGGTCGTCCCCCCAAACTGCAACGCTGGTTACCGACGACAATTTCGTGAATCCCTACTCACTGAACAATCTGTTGCCAGGCAGAAAATCGCCAGCAAGCCGTGCGCTTCTCGTCGCGCTGGCGCTGCTACTGGCCGGCGGCTGCGCGATCATCAATCCCGGCCCAGAGGTCGAGTATCCGCCGCTCACGGCCGAACAGTCGGAGTGGTGGCAGGCCAATCGCCAGCGTGCGAGATACGTCAAAGGCAAGGGCTACTACGTCGAAGGCACCAGCGGCTTTTTCAACCACGAGGGGCACCGGATTACGAGCGACCTGGGGATCGGGGCCGAAGAGGACAAGCGAGGGCTGCTGGCTCGCCTTGCGCCGAAGGAAGTCGTCGCCAGTGCGAAGAAAGCGGTCGGCCAGGGCCCGAACGAAGGCGTTGCCAAAAACGCCTTGGCCGAAGGCGACGCGTTGTTTCGTGAGAAGAAATATGACGACGCGCTGAAGGCCTATCGCCAGGCATACAAACGCTGGCCTGATTCGCCCTTGGAAGAGGAAGCTATTTTCAAGGCCGGCGAGTGCGCGTTCTTTGCCGACGACTATGTCAACGCCGAGGACGAATACGAACTCCTGATCAAGAAGTTCCAGTCCACGCAGTTCCTCTCACAAGTCACCGAGCGGCGGTTCTCGATCGGCCGCTACTGGGAAGCCAAGGACCGCGCTCATCCAAAGTTCGTCCTGATTCCCAACCTGACGGATGGCACGCTGCCGCGCTTCGATACGGGCGGACATGCGCTGAAGATCTACGAGCGAATTCGCCTCGACGACCCGATTGGTCCCCGCGCGGATGATGCCGTGATGGCCACGGCAAACTCCTACTTCCTGAAAGGGCGTTGGGACGACGCCGACTACTATTACGGTCTGTTGCGCAGTGAATTTCCTAAAAGCGAACATCAGTACCAGGCTCACCTGCTCGGCCTGCGCTGCAAGCTGATCCGCTATCAGGGCCCCGGCTATGACGGCAGCCAGCTCGATGAGGCCGAGGATATTGCCACGCAACTACTCACCCAGTTCCCCCAGGACTTGGGCGACGAGCGCGAGCGCGTCGTGCAGGTCCGCGCCGAGGTGCGCACGCAACGGGCGCTGCGCGAGTACGACATGGCCGAATTCTATGCCAAGAACGAATACTACGGTGCGGCGCGGCACTATTACACCAAAGTCGTCGAAGACTATCCGGACACGAAGCTGGCCGAGCAGTCGCGCACGAAGATGACCGGTTTTGCAGCCGAGCCGGCCAATCCAACGCCGACTTTCCAGTGGCTTGTCGATATCCTGCCGGCCTCGAAAAAGTCGGGACCGCAGATCAGCATTCCGACAGAAAACGTCGCTTCATCGGCCGACGGCAAGAACCTCAAATAGCGTTCGCCAAGGGAGTCAGCCGCCGTGAACGCGCGACCGCTTAGTCTCGAAGCTGCCGCCCCGCAGCCAATCTCGCGCAGACGCTGGCTCGGCTGCGCGCTGGCGCTCGCTGGCGTGGTCGCCGTTGAAGGCTGTGCGGCCTACCGCTTCGGCAACCGCTCGCTGTATCCGCAGGACATTCAAACCGTCTACGTCCCGATTTTCGAGTCCGACAGCTTTCGGCGGAACCTGGCCGAGTTTCTGACCGAGGCAATCGCCAAGGAGATCGAACTCAAAACGCCGTACAAGGTCGTCGGCTCGCCCGAGGCCGACAGCGTGCTGACCGGCAAGATCACGACCGACACCAAACGCGTTGTGATCGAAGATCCGTACGACTATCCGCGCGAGACGCAAATCAACATGTCGGTCGAAGTTCGCTGGGTCGATCGCCGGGGTGCCGCCATGGGGCAGCCATTGTCCATCCCCGTGCCCGAAGAACTCGTCATCCTTTCGAATACCGGCATGCTCGTGCCGGAATACGGCCAGTCGGTTTCGACGGCGCAGCTTCAGGCGATTCAGCGGCTGGCGACGCAGATCGTGTCGCTCATGGAATCGCCGTGGTAAGCTGAGGCAATGACTCACGCCGCGAACCAGACTACTTCCATGGAAACGCGCTTTCCAACGCGTGCCCGCTTCTGGCAACTAAAGTCGCGCCGAATCGACTTGCCGCAGCGACCACTTCTAATGGGCATTCTGAACGTCACACCGGATAGTTTCTCCGACGGCGGCCTCTACGCAGGTGCTCAGCCCGCAATCGATCGCGCGCTGGAACTCGTGGCCGCCGGCGTGGACATTCTGGATATCGGCGGCGAAAGCACCCGGCCGTACTCGACCGCTGTCGAAGCCCGCGAGGAACTTGCTCGCGTGCTGCCCGTGATTCAGGCGATCCTGCCGCACGTGCTGGTGCCCGTGTCGATCGATACATCCAAGTCGCTCGTCGCCCGTGAGGCGCTGGCCGCGGGCGCCGAGATTATCAACGACATTACGGCGCTCGCCGGCGACGAGGGGATGGTTGAAGTGGCGCTCTCCTCAGACGCAGCCGTTTGCGCGATGCACATGCAAGGCACCCCGCAGACGATGCAAGACAACCCAACGTACGACGACGTCGTCGGCGAGGTGATCGAGTTTCTCCGCAGGCGGCGGAATCATCTGGTTCAGTCGGGTATCGCCCCCGAGCGGATCGCCCTGGATCCAGGCATCGGCTTCGGTAAGACGCATCAGCACAATTTAACGCTGGCGGCGCACGCCTGGCGGTTGCATGAGCTTGGTTGCCCGCTCCTGGTCGGACACTCGCGCAAGGCTTTCATCGGCAAGTTGATCGGCGATAAGGGGGCTGATCGCACCGCGGGCACGATCGGCGTTGCGCTGTCGCTGGCGATTCAAGGCGTGCAGATCATCCGCGTACACGACGTGGCAGCCGTCCGGCAGGCGCTCTTGCTTTTTGAAGCAACCGGCGGAATCGATGGTCAGGCGATTCAACTCTAAAGCGCCGATTTTACGTCGCGATCGCTCAATGCTTGTAGACCTTGTGTTGCGGCCGACCGGCGAGGATCGATTCTTTGCCCCAATTGGTTACATCGCGGAACGCCTGGCTTTGAATGAACTCGGCGAACGCTTGTTCGTCGGACCATTCGCTCGTAATCATATACGAGGCGTCCTCGGCCACGTCGCGCCACAACGTGGAATGCGTGTGTCCCGGCGCGGCATTTAGCGCGGCGAGCACCGCGGCGAACTTGCCTTCGAAATCAGCCTGTTTGCCCGGTAGCACTCGATAGTTCATTCCGACGGTGATCATGCAGGCTCCTTGGTTGAGGCACGTGGATGTTGGCCACTGCATTCTACCTCAGAACGCACGATCATCGCAGGCTAAAAACGGCCACCACGATTCAACGAGAGGCACGATCATCAATCTCGCGCGAGTCATCTCCGGTTCGCATGTGCATGTCGACGCTTTCGGCATCGGTCAGCCGCAGAAGTTGCTCAGCGCGCGAGACGTCGGTCGTACTTCCCGAGACGACGACCAGCGTCTTGCCATCTTCGACGTATTGTTCATACTTGGCCAGAGCCTTGTCATGCACGCCCCACCCGCGCATCGCGCCAAGTAGTGCGCCGACGATCGCTCCGGTCAGCACGGCCAGAGGCCCCGTCATCAGAACCATGCCGATGCCGGCGGAGATCAGTGTCGCGGCCCCCGCCGCGCCCGCCACACCACCGATTGCGCTTCCCACGGCAGCGTCCTTCATCGAGTCGTCGCCCAAGCGCATCTCGGCAGCAGTTTTCGGATCGGGGTCAAACTGCCGGCGGATCACGGACACCTGTTCGCCGCTAAACCCGACGCTTTCCAGATCGTGAATGACCGTCTCGGCTTTGGCCAGGTCGCCGTAAGTGGCGACAACGCACTGATCCGGTGGTTCATATTTGAAGGCACACATGGCGATCTCCCTATTTCTTGGTTGCGGCACACAACCGGTTGCGTTGAGCGGTACGGCAGAAATTTGAAAGCAAACCGTGTACCGACTGCGGAACGGTACGCGGGCGGGTGTTGCTTGCGACTTCTCCGCTGCTCATACTTGCCTGTCCCACAAGGTTGTGCACGACTTACGATGAGCGAGATCGCACGAATGGCCGCCAAGCTTCCACCGTGGATGATTGTTGCACTTCTCTTTGCTTGGGCGATCGCCGGGCAATCGCGAGCACTTGCGGCACCAGCCGATCGGCCCAACGTCGTTATCCTGCTGGCCGACGATCTGGGCTTTTCGGACATCGGCTGCTACGGCGGCGAGATCAGCACGCCAAACCTCGATCGGCTGGCAGCCGGGGGCGTGCGATTCACGCAATTTTACAATACGGCCCGTTGCTGGCCTTCGCGGGCCGCACTGCTCACCGGGTATTACGCCCAGCAGGTGCGGCGAGATTCCCTGCCGGGCGATCGCGGAGGTGCCCGAGGTGAACGACCGGCCTGGGCACCGCTGTTGCCAGAATTGCTCAAGCCGCTCGGCTATCGCTCATATCACTCGGGGAAATGGCACGTCGATGGCAAGGTGCTGGCCGGCGGATTCGATCGATCGTATTCGCTGGAAGATCACAACCGGCTATTCACCCCGCAGAACCATACGCGCGACGACAAGCCTCTTGAGCCTGCCACGGCCGATGCCAATTACTATGCCACGACCGCGATCGCCGAGCATGCCATCGACTGTCTGCGCGAGCACGCGGCGCAGCACGCCAATCAGCCGTTTTTCTCGTATGTGGCGTTCACGGTGCCGCACTTTCCGCTGCACGCTCTTCAGAAAGACATCGACCGCTACCGCCAAAAGTACCTGGCCGGCTGGAACGAGATGCAAGCGGCTCGGGGAAAGCGGCTCGTCGAACTCGGGATCGTCAATCAATCACCGGCGGCGATGGAGCCGGAAGTCGGACCGCCCTACGCCTTTCCCGATGTGCTCGAAAAGCTTGGTCCCGGCGAAGTCAATCGGCCGGTTGCCTGGAGTTCGCTCACCGATGAGCAACGCGCGTTTCAGGCAGAGAAGATGGCCATTCACGCCGCGATGGTCGATCGGATGGACCAGGAGATCGGCCGGATCATCGCCCAGCTCGAGGCGATGGGCCAGCTCGAAAACACGCTCGTTCTGTTCGCCTCGGACAACGGAGCGAGCGCCGAGATGATGGTTCGCGGCGATGGTCACGACCGCACGGCGCCGGCCGGCTCGGCAGCGACGTTCCTATGCCTGGGACCGGGGTGGTCGAGTGTCGCGAATACTCCGTTCCGGCGCCACAAAACCTGGACTCACGAAGGCGGCATCGCCACACCGCTGGTGGTTCACTGGCCGCGCGGCATCCGGGCGAAAAACGAACTGCGACACGATCCGGGCCATCTAATCGATATTGTGCCGACCCTCATGGAAGTGGCCGGCGGGAAGCTGCCGGTGGAATGGGACGGAGCAATGGTGCCGACCAGGCCGGGAACGAGTCTCGTGCCGGCACTATCGCGTGATGGCGCCCTGGGCGAGCGCTCGTTGTGGTGGCTGCACGAGGAGAACCGAGCCATGCGGATCGGCGACTGGAAGCTTGTGAGCGAGAAACGACGCGGTGACTGGGAGCTTTACGATCTGGCAAAGGATCGAAGCGAGTCGGTCGATCTGGCCGCCGAGCACCCGGACAAGGTCAGCGAGTTGGAATCCGCCTGGCAAGCACGGCTTGAAGAGGCTCAGCGTCTGGCTGGCGCCGAGTAATCGCGTCGCTCCGCACGCTCGCAGCGACACTGGAACGCGAAGCAGCGCCCGCGAAAATGTGCCGGCCTGTTTTCATACCAGGCACTTGCCCGCGCGCGTTCACACCGCAAAGATTGAAAGTGCACGAATTTCGGCCTGTTCCGCGGGTGACGATTAGCACCAAGTCGAGCGGGCCGTCAAAGAGTTTGCTGCGCGCCAGTCGATTCAGGCAATGTGTCCGCGATGTGCGCGGCAGCGAGATAAGTCAATGAGGTGTCCGGCGGAATTGGCCGGTACCTACACGATCATGGCGAAAGTTCTGGTGACGGGCGCCAGTGGCTTCATTGGCGCAAAGCTGTCTGAACGACTCGTCGCCCGCGGCGACGAGGTAACGTGCCTGGTGCGGCCGAAATCGAACCGCGGGGCACTCGATCCCCTCGGCGTGCGCTATGCCTGGGGGGACGTGCGCGACGCGGACGCCATGCATGCCGCGGTTGCCGAAGCCGATGTGGTATATCACCTGGCCGGTCTGGCCTCGGCTTTCAGTGCGCAAGATCTGATGCGGGTTAACTGCGGCGGCTTCCGCAATGTGGCATCCGCCTGTGCCCAGCGCGACACGCCACCGATCCTTGTTTCGGTTTCATCGCTGGCCGCCGCAGGTCCTTCTCCCCCAGGACGCGAGCGGACTGAGAGCGATCCGGCCGAGCCGGTTTCGAACTACGGCCGGGCAAAGCGCGCGGCCGAACTCGTGGCCGAGGAGTTCGCCGACCGAGTGCCGATCACGATTGTTCGCCCGCCGATCGTATTTGGCGAAGGCGACACGCAAATGCGAAACGTGTTTCGCTCGATCTTTCGCTATGGTGTGCATGTGGCGTTGGGCGTGGCCGGCAGTCACTACTCACTGATCCACGTCGACGATCTGTGCGAGTCGCTGATCGCCTGCGCCGATAATGGCAAACGGCTCGCACCGGCCGGCACCGCGCAGGCCACTAACCCGCCGCAAGGCTACTATTTCGTGGCGGCCGACGAACGGCCGACGTTCGCCGAGTTGGGGATGATGATCGGCAAGAGCCTGGGCCGGCAGAGCGTGCGCGTGTTGAAGAGCAAAAGCACCGCGGGCATCTGGACCGCGGCCGCGGTCGCTGAAGGCATCTCGCGTTTGCGAGGTCAGCCGTACATTTTTAATTTCGACAAGGCTCGCGAAGCCAGCGCCGGCAACTGGGTCTGCTCGCCGCTGAACATTCGCCGCGACCTGCACGTCGCCCCGCGCGTTTCGGTGCTCGACCGCCTGCGGCAGACCTCGAACTGGTACCTGCAAAAGAAGTGGCTCTGAAATACGGTGTCAGTGAAAAACGGTGTCAGGAACCGTTTTCGAGTCCCAGAAAGAAAAGAGCCGGGTGTTCCGCTTCAGGGAACACCCGGCTCTGATATTCAGCGTGACGCAGCAAGGCGAGCGTTTTAGCTGTTCGCCGGAACGCCACGATCAATGCGGTGAGCCAGGCCGATCAGTTCGGCCCGCGAGTGCGCGTGCATCTTCCGCATCACGCTGGCGCGGCGAAGCTGAATCGTCCGCAGGCTCAGGTCGAGCTTGAGCGCGATTGCCTTGTCGGGCTTGCCAGCCACGGTAAGTTCGAGGACTTGCCGCTCGTCGGGAGTCAGCGTTTCGTAGCGATCGAGCAGCAGCTGCTTTTCGGAGCTGCTTTCGCGCTGTTCGGCGTCACGAGCAATCGCCCGGCGCACGCTGTCCATCAAGGCCGAACCAGGATAAGGCTTCTCGAGGAAGTCGATTGCGCCGCTCTTGATCGCTGCCACGGCCGCGGGAATGTCGCCATGGCCGCTGATCATAATCACCGGGGTATTGATCTGGCGGGCGACCAGCTCGTCGATGACTTCCTGGCCGTTGAGCTGCGGCATCCTCAAGTCGAGCACGATGCAGCCGGGCTGGCCTGGGTTGTAGTGATCGAGGAACTCGCGACCCGAGGCATACGCTTCCACTTCGACATCCATCGACTGGATCAGCGCGGCCAGGGATTCACGAACTTGTTCGTCATCGTCAACGACTGAAACAACAGGGGTGCTATTCATTCTCTGTCTCCGGACAACGGCAACGTAAATCGGAAGGTGACGCCACGATCGGAGTTTGGTTCGACCCACAGCCGCCCGCCATGATCCTCGACGATCGAGCGGCTGATGGCCAGGCCGATACCCACACCGTTAGCTTTACTGGTAAAGAACGCATCAAACACGCGTTCGAGATTGTCAAGCGGAATGCCTTCGCCGAGATCGGTTACCGAGATCTGTACGCGATCTCCCTGCCGCTCGAGCGCCAGCGAAACATACCGGTCTTCGCCTTGATTGGCATTCATCGCTTCGTACGCATTGCGAATCAGGTTCACGAGCACCTGCTCGATCTGGATGCGATCCACGCGAACCGGCAGCGGTGCCTGCGGCTGCCAACGAACGCGGAAACTCTTGAGCCGCGTCTCGGCTTCCAGCAGATCGATCGTCTCGGTTACGATCTCATTCGCGTCCAGCGTTGACTTCTTAGGTTCGCTTTTTCGCGTGAACGAACGCAATCGGCGAATCATCTCGGCGGCGCGATGCGTGTTGTGGGCGATCTTGCCGATCCACTCCAGCAACTTCGGATCGCCAGCGTTCTCCCGCGTGCCAATCGCTCGCACGCAGCTCTCAGCGTAATTGCTGATTGCGGTCAGGGGCTGGTTGAGCTCGTGAGCGATGCCGGTGGCGATCTCGCCCATCGTGCTGATCCGCGAACGATGAGCCAGCTCGGCTTGATGCATGTGCGCCAGGGTTTCGGCCCGGCGACGCTCAGAAACGTCCATAATCGAACCGACCATCCGCACCGGATGCCCCTCGGCATTGAGCATCACAAAGCCGCGGTCGATCACGTCCGCATAGGTCCCGTCCGCACGGCGGAAGCGATACTCAAACGAGCACTGTGGCGAAGAGCCACGCTCCAGATCTGGTAGCTGCGCCGCAATCCGGTCGCGATCGTCCGGATGAATGCGGTCGGTCCACCAGGCAAACGTCGGCTCGATGTCGTCAGATTCGTAACCGAACAGACTCTGAAAGCCTTTGCTGCGCCAGACATAGTCGCGCGAGCGGTCCCAATCCCAGATGGCGTCGCGGGTGGCCCTGGCCGCCAGGCGGAATCGCTCCTCGCTCTCGCGCAGCTTTTCTTCCGTCGTCTTCAGCTCGGTAATGTCGATGATCGATCCGACCATGCGCACCGGACGCTGCTCGGCATCGAAGATCACGAAACCCCGGTCGTACACATAGGCATAGCTGCCATCGAGCCGCTCCAGGCGATACTCGAGCACCCACTGGTGCTTGGCGTCAACGCTCGCGCGGGGAATGATGTCCATGATCCGTTCGCGGTCATCGGGGTGGATGCGGCGGCGCCACCATTCGACGGGCGTTTCGGTCGTGGGATCGAATCTGCCGAAAATCTCCAGGTACGATTCGTTCTGCCAGAGGCGATTTTCGCGCAGATCCCAGTCCCAGATCGATTCACGCGTGGCACTGGCAATCAGCTGAAACCGCTGATGACTCTCGCTTAGCTGCTGTTCCATCACCTTGCGGTCGGTAATGTCCTGCCCCGTGGCGAAGAACAGATCCTGCTCCAGACACGGCACGGCGTCCCACAGAATCCAGCGATAGGAACCGTCTTTGGAGCGAACCCGCATCTCGGTCGTCGTGACCATTTCTCCCGAGCGGAGCTGCTGCCCCATCTGCAGGGCCAACTCGCGATCGTCCGGATGCAGGAGCGACCACAGCGAAAGCTTGGGAAGTTCGGCGGGTGTGTAACCGAGCACTTTGACCGAGCGGCTCCAGCGCCGCATCAGGCCGTCGAACCCGCCGATGCAGAGCAGGCTCAAGGATTGTTCGAAGAGTTGATCGCGCTCGAGTTCGGCCTGCTTGCGATCGGTAATGTCAACGTGAGCGATGATCGCCCCGCGATGCTTCTCGTCCTGCAGCGGGCTGGCGGCAAACTTGAACCAGCGCTGCACCCCCTCGTACAGGCACGGATACTCGCAGGCGAAGGTCGAGCAGCGGCCGGCCAGCACGCGCCGCAGGCCATCGGCGATGTCCTTGGCCTTCTCCATGCCGGCGTCGACAGCCGCATCGCATACGGACAGATACTCCGTCCCCAATACGTGCTGACTTTGCTGGTAGTGGCAATCCAGCGCGTACTTGCGCCAAGCGTCGTTGACGGCGCGGATCTGACCGCGCTCGTCGAGCATCGCGATGTGCACCGGCAGCGCATTGAGAATGCTCGTATAAACCTGAATGTCGTCCGTAGCTCGGGAGTGGCCATTTCCGTTGCTGCTACCGTGCCCGTTGCCGTTGCCGTTATGGCCATGGTTGGAATGAGCCACACCGTTGCCGCTGGCGCTGACAGCTTGCGCGGCGGTGAGGAGTGTTTCGGACAGGCGCTGAAGATAGCCGGGTTGTTTGGAAATGTAGTCGGCGGCACCGCGTTTGATGGCTTCGGCAGCCCAATACTCATTCCCACGGCCAGTGAGGATGATGACGGGAACTTTCGAACCTGTGGTGCGACGCTCGTCCAGCACGGCGAGTTCGTCGCCCGGCGAGAGCTCACAGATTACGACGTCAGCCGCGTCGAACCAGGTTGCCGGCGCGTGCGGGTCGCTGGGCTCGCTGACAATCAGCCGCTCGTCGGCCGTCAAATGTGCCAGGATCTCGGCCCGCTGGGGCGTGTCATCGACCAGCCGCACTCGAAGCGCCTGGACCGGTAGCGTCCTGGTATCCGGCTGGCTGTCGAGTGTCGAAGCGCGCATGTGCTGCCTCGCGGTTGCGGAGTGGTTTAGCGGAAAGATGCGACGGAACTCTGGCAGGCGCTTGGTCGGAGAGAAGTGCCTTGGTCCGCCCCCGCGCCCCGCGACGGACTCTTCTGGCACGTAACTGCGAGTCCGGGGGGCCTATGCATTCGCGCCCCTCACTATTTAATGTCATCCAGTCCAGCCCAAACGTCAACCCCGCGGCCATGCGATTGGGGGGTGGCACGGCTTGATTCGCCCGAGAAAATGCGCGAAAATGGCAGCTTACCTTTCGCCCAAACTTTCCGCTTCCCTGCTGGCCTCTTGGGTCGGTTCAGGTGGCCTATGGTCTGGCACACTCGGCAATCTCAATTCTAGGCAACTGGAACTTAAGTAAACTCGGGACTTCCATGCTCGATTCGATCGAAAACCTGCAGCGCCAGTTCACCGACAAGTACGTCGTCGTCGACGAGGCCATACCCGAGCTCGCTCGCTTTGGCGGGCACGTAGGACAGGTGAAGACCATCAACATGAATGGCCGCGCCTTGGTGCAGTTCGACGCCTGGAACAACATTGGCTGGTACGACATCGAGGTCGATTGCCTGAAAGTGGTCGATCCGGCTGAACTCGAGGCCAGAAAGGCCGAGGCCAGGAAAGAAGCAGCCAAGCCCGCCGCGAAAGCAGCTCCGGCGGCAGCCACTAAGCCCGCCGCAGCGGCGGCCGGGGGAGCCAAGAAGTCGACGGCTGACATTCTGGCAGCCGCTCGTGCTAACAAGTCTGGTGGTGCAGCGCCCGCCCCCAACCCCGCTGGTGACAAGCCAGCGGCCGCCAAGCCCGCCGG
>JBGSKX010000124.1:0-7542 GCA_041741015.1 Pirellulales bacterium | reverse complement strand
CCTGGGGTGGAGGATTGACGCACTTGCCGCCGTGGGTTCGAACCCACCGCCGAGTCCGCCGCTGGGTTCAAGCCAAGCTCGTCCTCACGGCCCTCCGCCGAAATATTACAACGACTTACGACAACGGATGAAAAATCCTGTGGCGCGTCGGGCTAAGATGTAACACCTCGCTTCCGCTTCGGGTTGTGAAGAAAGAAGTTACGTTGCCGCTCCGCAGTAGCGGGCGATTTCGGGTGGTTGGTAGATGACTTTCAATTCCGGAGTGGGCAGTCGCTTGTGGCCGTTCACTTTGCTGTCGAGGCAGCGGTCGAGGATCCCGCACGTGATCTGCGTGCGCTCGGCGGGGTAGGGGGCGACGCCCGTGGTGATCATCTCTTCGATGCCGTGCACCAGGCAGGACGAGTAAGCCACGTTCGGCAGCACCGGAAGCAGGAACTGCGTGGATATGATGGTTTCTTCATCACGCAGCTTGCAGGCGAAGTTGTAATCCTGCACCGCGCCGTTGAGCATCAGGAGCGTTGCCCGGAGGCCATCGTTGTACTCGATGAAGTACGCGGCGGGCTGCTTGACGAGCGTTTCGAGTTCGCCGCTGCGGGTCCAATCTTGCGGGCGGCCGTCTTCCATGCCGATGCCAGATCGCGACGTGCTGCGCGAGAGAGCGGCTTCGAGCAGGCGGCGCGACCAGCGGCCGTCGGTGCCGGCTTTCCAGACTTCGGCTCCTTCGATGAGTTGCACGGCGCGAACGCCGGTCTCGCCACCCTTGCGGCGTTCGAGCATCGACTGCATCGCTTCCAGGGCGTGATAGTCCATCGCGTCGGAACCGCCGACGCCCACCATCAGGGCTTCTTCGATCCGCGCGCTGAGCGGCACTTCGACCGGCGGCAACCGCCAGGTGACCGGCAGGCTGGAACCGGCCAGCAGCGGAAAGCCGAGCCGCTTGCTGTCGGCCACCATGCGGCTGGCCTTGTCGAAGCTGTACGAAAGATGTTTGTCGTTGAAGATCGGCACGCTGCGGCCGTCGGCCTCGAACACTTTGACGCACTGCTCGAAGAACTCGTAGCGCGGGTACTGGATCTGGCCTTTCTCGTTGACCGGATAGTCGCCGTGCTCACCGATGATCACGATGCCATCGACGGCGAGCTTATCGCCACCGCAGCGGATGGCTTCGGCGATCGTGGGATAGACCTGGAAGCCGAATTCCTTCGCGCGGAGTTCGCTCTGATCTTCGGCCGGCTTCTGATCGGCATAGACGGCCACGACGTCGATCGGCGGATTGTGCCAGCGGCCTTCCCACGGATAGCCCACGAGGAAGCGATCGCCCATGTGCTGGGCGTGCGAGAGATACTTCCACAGCGTGGTGATGATCGCGATGCGTTTGCGAGGTGCATCACTGCCGGCTTTCTTTTCGGGTTCGCTCATGGTGATTAGCTCCGGCGGAAGGTCGATTCGGGGTTCGGCTGGTAAGCGATCTGGAGGTGCTGGGTGTCGAGCAGCTTGCCGTTTTGGAAGAGCGATTCGACGCCGGCGGTCACCAGGCCCGAGGTGAGCAGAGTGCGTTCGAGCGGTTGCACGGGGCGGCCGGTGTGGATGAACTTTTCGATCTGCCAGGAGAGGGCGTCGAAGTTGTGCGGCTGCGTGGTGCCTCCTCCACCGAGATAGAACTGCGTGGAGAGCGGGTCGCGCTGGCCTTTGATGCGGGCGGCGGCCGTGATGTCGCCGACCAGGCCATTGAGCAACAGCATAGTACTCTTGAGTCCGTCTGCGTGCTCGAAACGATAGGCGATCGGATCCTTCACCATCCGCCGCATGTCAGCCGGCGTGGGATAGATGTGGTTGAAGCCTTCGCGCGCCGGAGCGAGCTCGTGGCTGCGGCAGAGGCACGCTTCGAATAGTTCGCCGTCGAGACCGCCGTTGTTCCAGTCGCTAGTTTCCAGCAGATTCCAGACGGCGACGCCGCGGAGGGCTTGCAATCGTACGACGCCGGACTCGCCCCCTTTGCGGCGTTCGACGAGGGCCTGCATCGCTTCGAGGGAGTGGAAGTCATAGCTGTCGGGATTGCCAACCCCGACCGAGACGATTTCGGTCACCTCGGCGCCGAGCGGCATCTCGACCGAGGGCAGCCGCCAGGTGATTGGCACGCTCGAGCCGGCAGCCAGCGGAAACCGCAGCTCGCGGGCCGTGTCGACCATCTTCTTCGAAAGCTCCCAGCTCCAGGAGAGGTGCTTGTCGTTGAAGACCGGCACGCCGCGGCCACTGTCGCGAAAGACCTTCACGGTCTCTTCGAAGAACTCATAACGCGGGTAGAGCGTCTGGCCTTTTTCATTGACCGGATAGTTGCCGTGCTCGCCGATGATGATCACTCCGTCCACGGCGAGCTTATCGCCGCCGAGACAGAGTGCTTCGCGAATCGAGGGGTACAGCGTGAGGTGCTCGAACCGCGCGTCGCGCTCGCGGCTCAGGTCGCCTTCGGGCTGCTGGTCGATGTACAGCGAAACCAGATCGACGTTAGGCCGATAGTGGGCGCCTTCCCAGCCGTAGCCTTCGAGGAAGCGGTCGACGATCACCTCGACGTGCGAGTTGCGGCGAAACTCAGTGCCGAGGGCGGCGATCTTGGGTCGCGTGGTCTTATTCGGCGCGGGATCGGCAGCGCTCGTGATCGATGGCGCGGCGGCAAGTGCGAATGCCGTGGCCGGCGCGGCGGCGAGCAAGTCGCGGCGGGTGAGTTTCAGGTTCGGCGGGTTGTCGGTGCGATTCATGGTGAGGGCTCCGGATGTGAGGGAGAATCGCGGGATGTCAGAAAGAGGAGGCGCCAGCTCGCAAGGGAGAGTCGGTTAGCGGGGTACCCTCCGCCGCGCGTCGGGCTAGTATCGGGCGGGTTGGTGTGGTGAGTCGTTAGGTGAGTGTCATTCTAAACTGCGGTTCAGTTCCAGCCGCTGCCGGACCAGTTGACGACGCGCTGGAGGAGGTTGATCGCATCGGCGGCGAAGGCGGCGAGCAGCGTTTCGCCTTTCACCGCGGTGGCGACCGAGGGATCGCCCACGTGGCCGGCGGCGCTGCGGTCCTTGGTGGTCCAGGCGCGCATGGCGGGTTCGCAGGCGTGGCGCGGATCGACGACTTGGGTGTTCTTGTAGTCGCCCACCAGGTGCGGGGCGAGCGCGAGCATCATCGAAGTTTCCCATTCGCAGGCGTGCTGCATGGCTTGCTGCTGGATCGAGGCGTCCAGCTCGTTGGGCCGCGTGCCGAGGGCCCAGTACGGCGCGAAGAGCAGGAGCAGGTCATCCTCGTCGCGGTGCCGCTGGCGGACCTCGAACAGCGCGTGCTGGCCCGGGACGTTGTTGCCGCCGTGGCCGTTGATGATCACGATCCGGCGGAAGCCGTGCCGGAGGAAGTTTTCGACCATGTCGCCCACCAGGTCGATGTAGGTACGCGGGCCGGCGGACATCGTGCCGGCGAAGTCGAGATGATGCGCGGAGTTGCCCAGCCACATGACGGGCGTCAGGACGATCTTGTCGGCCAGCGCGGCTTCGGCCCGGCGGGTGACTTCGCCCACGAGCATGCTGTCGGTGAACAGCGGCAGATGATGGCCATGCTGCTCGAGCGCGGCGGTGGGAATCACGATCGGCACGTCGGGCGACAGGGCGGTCACCTGCGGCCAGGTCATCTCGGCGAGTTTCATGCTTGGTGGTGGAAGTTTATGACTAACCGCAGAGGGTGCGGAGGGTCGCAGAGGGAAGTCAGAGGTAGGGGAATGTTTTACGGAGCAGCGATGCAGTACAGGTGCTTGCGGCCGCGGAGGAAAATCTCGGGGCCAACGATGGCGGCCGAGGCGTCGAAGCGGTCGTCGAGCGTGTTGGTGAACAGCAGCTTCACTTCCTTCTTATCGCCCGACTCCTCGAACTTGCCGGTTTCGAACACGACGGTGTTGCCTTCGCGGCTGGTGACGTAAATGTGGCCGGCGGCTTCGACCGGCGAGGCATAGATGTTGGCGATGCCTTCGAGCCTTTGCTTTTCGACGATCGGTTCGCCGGTGGCGGCGTTGTAGCAGGAGAGGATCCCCTTGTTGCCGGCGGTAAAGTACAGCAGGTCGCCGACCAGCAGCGGCGAAGGAACGTAGGGCGTGCCGATCTTGCGCGACTTCCAGGCGACCTTGGTTTCGTCTTCGGTGATGTCGCCGGTGCTGTTGAGCGGAATCGCGTACAGCGTGTTCGTGATGAAGCCGGTCATGGCGAACACGCGCGTGCCGTCGCTGACCGGCGTCGGAATGGCGCTGGGACCTTGTCCGCCGCAGGCCCAGATCAGTTCGCCCGTGGCCAGGTCGTAGCTGCGCACGCGGGTCGAGCCGTGCAGGATGACCTGCGTGTGGCCGGCCGCGTCGAGTACGAGCGGCGTGGCCCAGGTGGTGGTCTCTTCGCGGTCGATCTTCCAGCGAGTTTCGCCGGTGGCCGCGTCGAGGCAGATCAGAAACGAACCGCCCTGATGGTCCCAGTTGACGATCACGTTGTCGCCGTAGATGACGGGCGAGGCGCCTTCGCCGAAGGAGTTGAACGTCCACATCCGACCGAGGTCGCGCTTCCAGAGGAGCTTGCCATCGAGGTCGTAGCAGTAGACGCCGAACGAGCCGAAGCTGACGTACAGCCGCTGGCCATCGGTGCTGGGCGAAGCGGACGAGTAGCTGCCGTCGGGGTGATGACCTTCGTGCGGGACCGCTTCGTTCGCCACATGGCGCCAAAGCTCTTTACCGGTTGCACGGTCGTAGCAGAGGGTGACGAACTCGAAGATGTTCTTGGGCGCTTCGCCGCTGGTGCGGAAGCCGCGTTTGCCCTTGGCGGGTTCGGCGCTGGTGGCGGCGAATTCGGCCGGCGGCGGAGCAGGCTCACCCTCGCGGTCGGTTTTGATCGCCGAGGTCACGAAGACCTTATCGCCCCACACGATCGGCGTGGCGGTGCTGTCGCCGGGGACTTCGATCTTCCATTTGACGTTCCTCTCCTCGCTCCACTCGGTGGGCGGATTCCCCTTGGGGGCGACGCCGGTCATCTCGGGCCCGCGCCACTGCGGCCAGTTGTTCAGCGCGGCCGGCGTGGACTGCTGGGCGAAGGCCGAGGCGTTTGAGAGCAGCAGTGCGAGCACAAGGAACATCACGCTGCGGTGCATGGGAGGGTCCTTAGGAAGGTCTAGTGTGGGTGGCCATCAGCGTACCATGCCCGAGCGGCGGATGCCAAACTGGCCCATGGGGAAGGGATTAATCGCAGAGATTGCGGAGGGAGGCAGAGGAGAGCATAGAAAAAGGGAAAGTGAAGGCAGAACCACAGATGGACGCAGAAGAAGAGGAAGAAGGACTAGGAGAACGCGCGTCGCGGCGCTGCTCTGACCAATTCGTGTTCATCGGTGTTAATCTGTGGTTCTCTTTTTCCTTGGCCTCTGCCTACATCCGCGTTCGCTGCGGTTCATTCTCTTCGGATTATTTCAGCGACTGCAGAAAGGCAATCAAGTCGGCAAGTTCCTGTCGGCTGAGCTGGGCTTCCATCCCTTCGGGCATGATCGAGACGGGGCTCTGCGAAAGCGCTTCGAGTTCATCACGCGAGATGCGAGTTTCTACCCGGTCGGTCGAGAAGAGGTAGACCGCATCGGGCGTTTCGCGGGTGATAACGCCGGTGTACGTCTCGCCGCTGGCGGTGGCCGCGATGAAGGCTTCGTAGCCGCGCGCGAAGCTGGCGCTGGGGACGACGATCGCTTCCAAGAGGTCGCGGCCGTTGCGGATGGCGCCGATCTTCGAGAGGTCGGGACCGATGCGACCGCCTTGTCCTTGCACGGCGTGGCACGTCGCGCAGATCGCCTTCTTGTTGCCGAAGAAAAGGTCGCGGCCGCGCTGGATCTCACCGCCTGTGAGGACTCCCGTAAGTGCCGCGAGCTTGGCTTGCTGCTTGGCCGTGTCGACGGTGAGCGCGTCGTAGAGCGGTTTGGCAGAATGCTTGAGGTCGTCAGGATAGGACGTGAGCACGGTGGTGAGCAGTTCGGGACGCACGCTACGCAGGCCGGGAGACTGCTGGAGCGACGCGATCAGCTTCTGACCGATTGCCGCCTCGTGAGACTTTTCGAAGGCCAGGATCAGGCGCGGAAGCTCGAGCACGCCGGCCGTCGATACGAGTTCGCTCAGGGCGGCGAGTTGCTCGTCATTTAGGGAAGATTTCCCGATCGCTTCGGCCGCGTCCAGTCGTTCCAGCGGCGGATGCTCGGCATTTAGACTGTCGGTGAGGAACGCGAACATCGCGGGTTCGACATGATCGAGCCGGGCGGCGACGGTGGCCGCGGCCTGGACGCGCTGCTGCGCCGGGCGGTTGGCGTCGTTCACAATCGCGAGCAGCGCTGGGTCGAACGCCGAGATGGCGACGTCGGGGAGCGAGTTGGCTGCGCCCGGATAAAACTCGGTGACGAGTCCTGGGGAGTGACCGGCGGAAGAACTGCTGGACGGGTGAGCGAGAGCGCTGGCGGGAATCACTTCGCGCTTGCTGCCCGGTGGCTTCCACGACAGGATGCAGCCGGCGCCGCCCCCTTCTTCGATGAAATCCAGCACCAGCAGGTGATCTCCCGCGGTGAGTTCAGTCCGGCCGCTGCGCTCGCGCATGCCGTGCGAACCACCGTTGTCGACGACGAGCCGGCCATCGATGAACAGTTGGGAGCCGTCGTCCGAGTTGGTGCTGAACTCGTACGTGCCGGCGGTGGGGCAGTGCACGATGCCTCGCCAGCGAACGGAGAACTCACCGGAAAGATTGCCGCCGGCAAAGTTGCCCGTGGTCTCAGGATAGTTGACTTGCGGGTCGATCCGCACGAGCGCCGGGCGGCCGCCTTGCGGCAGCGAGCGGATCGTGGCGATGGCCTGTGACGCGACGAGGGTATCGGAGTCGGCCAGCGCGGTCTGTAGGGCCCTGACCCAAGCGGGGGACAAACGGCGCGGGGCGGCCTCGGCGATCGACTCGAGCAGGAGTAAACGCGTGTCGCGCGGCGTGGAAGTGGCGGCGAGCGCTGTGGCGATCACTTCTTGGATCGACTCGTTGCCGGCGAAGGCCAGCAGTTGCTGGCGGAGCGCGGTTCGCTCTGCGACCGGAAGATCGCTGCGGGTGAGCTGCTGCTGAAAATAGGGTCGCGTGTCATCGGCCCATTCCGGATGATGCGCGATGACCCACAGCGCGGCCTCGCGAAGTGCGGGCTCTTTGGGATCGAGAAGTGCCAGCACACGATCGGACGTGAGATGTTTGCCGGACATCTGATCGAGGGCGATCATGGCTCCACGCCGCGTGGCGGGGCTTTCGGCAGTCAGGCCGGCGGTGGTTGGTTCGGCGGCGTTAATTGTGATGAGCGCGAAAATCGTGGCGTGTTCGAGGAAGCGATCGACCGGCGAAGCAAGCGCCGTGAGCAGGGCGGGTACGCTGGCGGGATTGCCAATGCGGCCGAGCGCGGTGGCGGCTTCGCGGCGGACGGGAGCTTCGCCCGTTTGTGCGAGTTGTTCGAGAGCCGCCCGCGCGGCGGGATCGCGGTGCAGTCCGG
>JBGSKX010000123.1:0-12940 GCA_041741015.1 Pirellulales bacterium | reverse complement strand
CCTGGGGTGGAGGATTGACGCACTTGCCGCCGTGGGTTCGAACCCACCGCCGAGTCCGCCGCTGGGTTCAAGCCAAGCTCGTCCTCACGGCCCTCCGCCGAAATATTACAACGACTTACGACAACGGATGAAAAATCCTGTTACGCGTCGGGTTGTGATTCGAGCGCCCGAACCGGATCGAGAGGGGACGGGAGTATTTTAAAAGACTCTCGTCCCGTTTATACGTCCCCTGTCTTGCTCTTGTCTCCGTCAACAGCCGAATGATCTCTCGTACGGAAGGACGTCAATAGTTCAACCTCGGCCATCATGAACGCGACAGCTATCATCAGGCTAATGCTGGCCCAAAACACAAATACAACGAACGGCCTGACGACCTGTCGTCCTTCCCCACTGAAATAGACGACATCGGCGAGACTTCCGCCGATGAAGAATGCCGGAATCTCCAAAGGCAACGCTGATACGTCATAAATTGGCTTTAGCACATTCCGGAGTTGATTCGAGATCGGAATCGTTGGAAGCCGTTGCGTACCTTGGATTGCAATAAAGACACCGTCGCCAACGTCGCACCAAGGGATAGTGGCGAAAATCGAAGTAGCTACAAGGCACGCAACGATTGCTTTGCGTCCCCTTCTACGTGCTAAGACGAAGACGCACGCCAGGAATGCGGCATAAGCTCCCAGTACCATCACCGAGCCGCGCACTAGAGCGAAAAACAGACCACACAAGGTTACCGCGACGAACGTTGTCGACAGCGAAAGCTTTAGCGGAACCGTCGGGAGCCACCTCTTGGAAGGCTTGTGCTGTGTGGTCGACATCTCTGTGGCCACCTCGCTATGAATGTCGCAGTGGCTGGAGATATAAAGTGGCCGGGAGGCTTTCAAAAATGGCTCCCGGCCCTTTTTTTAGAATAGCTCGGTGAGCGGCGAGCCCTCGGCCAGCAGGCTGTACGGCCGGCCCTCGCGATCCGTGGCTTCGAGATCGTCGATCCCCATCGCGTGATAGACCGTCTTCGTCACATGTGCAGGCGTGATCGGCTTCTCGGCTGGGTATTCGCCGCGGCGATCGCTCGATCCGTAAACCTGTCCGCCACGAATGCCGCCGCCGGCCAGCACGTCCGTGAGGCAATGCGTCCAGTGGTCGCGACCTGCGCCGCCTTGTCCGCCCGAGCGCGGATCGCCGATCTTTGGCGTGCGACCCATTTCACTGGTGACCATCAGCAGCGTGGAATCGAGCAGGCCGCGATGGGAGAGGTCCTCGATCAGCGCCGAGAACGCCTGATCGAACATCGGCAACAGATCGTCCTTGAGACAATTGAAGTTGTTTCCGTGCGTGTCCCAGCCGCCGGCGCTGGCGCACTTTTTGGCCAGCCGATTCTCGTCTTCCTTCCAGAACACGGTGATGAACGGGACTTCCGCCTCGACCAGGCGGCGTGCCAAGAGCAGGCTCATGCCATTCACGTTCCGGCCATAGCGCTCGCGCAGTATTTCCGGCTCTTGTGAGACATCAAAGGCCCCGGCCGTTGCCGATGACGAAAGCAGATCAAACGCTCGTCGCTGCTGCCGAGTCCAACTCACCGTTCGCTCGTTGGCTTCGAACTGTCGGCGGGCATCGTCGATCGCCGTGAGCAGCTCGCGCCGCGAACTCACGCGCTGGCCGGTCATGCCTTGCTGCAACTCAAGCGCGGGCGCCGAGAACTTCAACGGCTCCTCGACACTCCCTTCGAGATACAACGGATCGTGTTCCACACCCAGTCGGGCGGCGAACTGCCCGGGCCGCGTGTAGGGCGCCTTGCTCGGCTTGTGAGGCAGCGTGATCGCATTGGCCAGCGTCGCATGCGGCGGTCGCTTCGCCGCGACGACCGTGCCCATGAACGGCCAGTCGTCGGCATAGGGCGTGCGATTGTTTCCCAGCGACAGGAACGTGGGATCGGCCGCGTGTCCAGTCAGGTTGTAGTAGTAACCGGCGTGATGATCATTGGTACTGACGGAACTTCCCACCGAACGGACCAGTGCCAGGTGATGCGCCTGTTTGGCGAGTAGCGGCAAGTGTTCGCTGAGTTGGATATCCGGCGCCGTCGTGCCGATCGGCTGAAACGGCCCGCGGTACTCGAGCGGAGCCGCGGGTTTCATGTCCCAGGTATCAATGTGCGACGCGCCGCCGCACAGGAAGAACAAGATCGTGCTCTTCGCCTTGCCGCCCCGACCCCCGCCGGCCGGCGACGTGGTCGCGGCGGGTGCTGCGCGGCCGAACTGCATGCCAGCGAAGCCGACAGTCGAAGCAACCAGAAACGCACGGCGTGACGTCGTGGGTATGTGGTGCATGGCGATCAATTTCCTGCTAGGCGGGAGGGGCAGGCTGGGCGGTGGGCAAACGGGGGGCGGCGCGGAGCTCAATCCCCCTTGGCCGCGGCTTTCTTGGGAGCCGCTTTCTTGACGGCCTTCTTCTTGGGTGCAGGCGCTGCGGCCTCGGCCTTGGCATCCTGGGCAGCCCACATCGTCTTCAGATTCTTCACATGTCGCTTCCGCTTCCGGGCAGCATTCTCTCCTGCGCGATTCGCACCCATCTGTTACTTTCTCCTGGCGATAGCAAAATCAAATTGGTTGGGCTGCCTTCATGGCGAGCCGCGTGGGCCTGAGTATAGCGGACGGCTGCCGGTTCTGCCGCATCTGCCTGCCAAGACCCGGCTAGAGCGAACCGAAGTCCACCCAGAAGTGTCCCTGGTTACGCGCGGGTGCAAACTGGCTGGAACCCTCGGGCCGGCAGTAACTTAGCCCATCGGCCCCGCCGCCCTGAGGCCCGGTTCTGGCCTGCAAATTGCTTGTCCCCGGTCCCCCAGTGAGGTATCTTAATTTGTTTACCCTGAATGAGTTTCGCTCAGGGTGTGCTCCCCTATTCTGTCAACCTTTCCGGAGTGATCGACCAGTGGCTACTACGACCCCCAAACGCGCCGCCGCGGCCCTGCAGTCAGGTGCCGATATCCTTGTCGAATGCCTTGTGCGGCACGGCGTCGAGGTCGTCTTCGCCTATCCGGGCGGAGCCAGCATGCCGCTGCATCAATCGCTCACGGCGTATAAGGACCAGATCCGCACGATTCTGCCCCGCCACGAACAGGGCGGCGGCTTCGCGGCCCAGGGTTACGCTCGTACCACCGGCAAGCCCGGCGTGTGCATGGCCACCAGCGGCCCGGGCGCGACGAACCTCGTCACCTGCATTGCCGACGCCAAGCTCGACAGCATTCCGCTCATCGCCATCACGGGCCAGGTGAAGACGGCCGTCATCGGTACCGATGCGTTCCAGGAAACGCCAATCGTCGAAGTCTGCCGCGGCATCACCAAGCATCACTACCTGGTGACCGACATCAACGACCTCGCCCGCGTGATGCGCGAGGCGTTCCACATCGCCACGACTGGCCGCCCCGGCCCCGTGCTGATCGACGTCCCCAAGGACATCCAACTCGCCCAGATCATCGCCGACTACGACGCCCCGATGAATCTGCCGGGCTACCACGTCGAGGATCGCAAGGCGCGCCCCGAGCAGATCGCTCAGGTGGCCGCTGCCATCAAACGCTCGAAGCGCCCCGTGATCTATGCCGGCGGCGGCGTGGTGATGGGTGACGCCAGCGGCGAACTGCGCGAACTGGCCAAGAAGACCAAGATCCCCGTGACCATGACGCTGATGGGCCTGGGCGCGTTCCCCGGCGACCATCCGCAGTCGCTCGACATGCTCGGCATGCACGGCAGCGTGTACGCCAACTACGCCGTGGATCAGGCCGACCTGCTGCTGGCCTTCGGCGTGCGGTTCGACGACCGCGTGACGGGCAAAGTCACCGAATTCGCCAAGCACGGCAAAATCGTGCACATCGACGTCGATCCCTCGGAGCTGAACAAAAACAAAGAAGCCCACATTCCGATCGTCAGCGACATCAAGTACGCGCTTTCGGAATTGAACAAGATCGTCGAAGCGCCGGAGGATCTCGGTCCTTGGCTCGCTCAAATCGCCGAGTGGAAGAAAGACAACCCCTTCCGCCTGGGCGAGTGTACGGGCGAAACGATCACTTCGCAGTACGCCATCGACAAGCTGTGGCAGCTCACCAAAGATCGCGACACGATCGTCACCGTGGGCGTGGGCCAGCATCAGATGTGGGGTGCGCAGCATTACCGCCTCAAGGAGCCGCGCACCTGGTGCTCGAGCTCGGGCCTGGGCACGATGGGCTTCGGCCTGCCCGCAGCCATGGGCGCCAAGGTCGCGCATCCGGAAAGCCTGGTGATCGACATCGATGGCGACGGCAGCTTCCAGATGAACATCCAGGAACTGGGCACCTGTTTCTGCGAAAAGATCCCGGTCAAGGTGCTGCTGCTCAACAACCAGCACCTGGGCATGGTGGTGCAGTGGGAAGACCGCTTCCACGAAGGCAATCGTGCGCACACCTATCTCGGCCCGATCGACAATCCCGAGGCGATCGGCCAGGGCTGTGCCGACAAACCGGCCGCGCGGTTCCCGGACTTCGTGGGCATCGCCAAGGGTTACGGCGCCGGCGCTCGCTATGTGAGCAAGAAGTCGGAACTCGAAGACGCCCTCCGCGAGATGATCGAGTATCCCGGCCCGTACGTGCTCGACGTCGAAGTTCCCTACCAGGAACACGTGCTCCCGATGATCCCCGCCGGCATGACGGTGAAGGATCTGATTAAGGAGTAGCGGGGGCGAGTTTCCCAGGCCAGTAGTCGGACCAGGAATTGAATTGGAATGCCGGCGCGTGCCGTTCGGTCTACGGCCGGGGGTCCTACGCCGTCGCATTTCCCCCCTGAATTTAATTCCATTCGCCCGCGACGATTCGCCGCGTTGACCCTCCGTCGGCCCCGCTTTTTTGCGCGTCGTTCCTGACGCCTGAAGCTGTCAGTTGCGCCCTGCGCCATCCTGTTTCACGGAAATTTGGTGGCCTCGGCCCCCCCAACTATAATCCGCTTGCGTTTTTCCGCCCGCAGCCGAGGCGAGTCTGCGGAACTTTTTGGTACCCGATAGCGTCCATTGTGTGCAGCATCGTTAGTATCCCTCAATCTAGCGTGAGTGAGAGTCTCGTCATGCAACGTTCGCCGGGTTTCCGCGGGCTGATTTTCGTGCTCCTGATCACCGCTCAGTTGCTTCCTGCGCGGGCACTGCTGGCCCAAGACGTCGCATCGCAGGGCGAGATCAAGACCAAAGCCGACGAGATCGAATACCTGGAGGCCAAGGCGAAGGCTCTGGCGACGATCGAAGCCTTGCGAGCGAAAGACGTCACCGCCGCCATCAAGCTGGCCCATAAGATCTTCGAAGCCGACCGACAGGGATTCGGCCCGAATCACGAGCACGGAGTCACCACCTTGCAAGTCATGGCCGGACTCTACTGGTCGGCCAACGACAAGAAGAATGCAGCGGGCTGCCAGTCCACCATTCTGGCGATTCGCGAGAACTTGTACGGGAAGGAAGACTGGCGCCGCAACGAAGCCCGCTGGATCGCCGAACAATGGAAGCACCTGGCCACTTCCAAAGAGCTCGTGAGCGCTGACGAACAGGCCATGGCCATCCTCCGCGAAGCAGCCAGCGCCTACGCAGCGCGCGACTATGCCAATTCGATTGCGTTGGCGCAAAAGTCGGCGGCCATACTCAAGGAGGTGTACGGCGACAACGTACCGCCCTACGGCACCGCGCTTGGTTACATTGCCGTCTGCCTGCTAGATCAGGGAAATCTGGCCGAGGCGCGGGCCTACTACACGCAGGCGGCTACCATTTGCCAAGGCTGGTATGGCGTCGTCAGCCCGCAGTATGCCGACATTCTCGTGAGTTTAGGGCAAGCTACGCAAGACGAGCAGCGCGAGCAATATTACCGGCAGGCGATCGACATCTACGAACAGATACAAGGCTACGACCGCTCGCTGTTGGTACGCGTGCTCCGGAACCTGGCGAGCCACTATGCAGGTGCAGGCCGTCTCGCCCAAAGCGAAACGCTGCTCGCCAGAGCGATGGACGTGCAGGAATCGCTTCACGGCCGCGACAGCCAGATTTTCAAAGATATGCAGCTCACAATGGCGGGCGTCTACCGCAACCTCAAGAAATACGCGGAAGCCGAGGTCCTGCTGAATTCCCTGTTGGCCCACGACAACGCGAACCCGCAGCAGACGGTCGACGTGCGGATTGAAATCTATGACGAACGAAGCCGAATCTACGAGGATCAAGACAAGTTCGATCTGGCGGAGCAGGCTATTCGCCAGGCCTTGGATATCGAACGAAAGGCATTCGGCGAAACTCGCCTTAATTTTGCGATGCTCCTCCGGCAATTAGGGGACATTCAGTATTCCGCCAAACAGACAGAGGCCGCTGAGGCCACCTTCGACAAGAGCCTGGCGCTTGCCATCAAGCTCGGCGGTCCCCAGTCCCAGGAGGCGCTCAATGCAGCCGACGCACTGAGCGTCGTGCTACGCGTACAGGCCAAGCAGCTTAATGCAAAAGGAGATCATGCCGCGGCCCGCGCCAAGCTCCAATTGATTGTCGAAAAAGTACTCCCACTATTCGACGAACAGAACTTCGTCACCGTGATGACGCGCGTGGCCATCGCCCAGCAGGATCAGATCGATCAACTGCCTGCAGATCTCGTAAAGGTGGTGCTCGAGGCCGAGCGGATCGAGCAGGAAGGCCGCGACGCGAAGACGGCAGGCGATTTCCCCAAGGCCGAGGAACGCTTTCGCCAGGCCATTGAGTTGCGCGCGGCGCTGGCCGACAAACAGAACCCATACGTCACGGCGCAGGCCAACTATATGTTGGCCGAGGTACTCCAGAAGCAACAGAAGTGGGCGGACTCCGAGCAACCATTGATCATCGCCCAGCAAGCGTTTAAGGAAGTCTTCAAAGACGCGAGCCCGGCCTCGGAGTTCGCACACGCTCATTTCCTGCTGGGCGACGCCTTGCAGAAGCGCGGGGCCAACGTCGAGGCGATCGAACAGTTTCGCTCATCGATGGAGCTTTATCGCAGCATCTACGGCCCGCAGAATGGTTCCGTCCTGGTACTCATGGCTCGACTCGGCTTGATCTATGCGTCTCAGGGCGACTACGCACGCGCCTCGGCGGCGTTTCGCGAGTACGCTGAAGCAATCGCACAGGTTTATGGCAAGCAGAGCGATAAGTTCGCATATGCGATTGTTGAATTATCAAGGGTTGTATTTGATAGTGGCAACTACACACTGGCCCGCGAACTGAGCCTGCAAGCCATCGAGATTCGGAAAGCCGTGGGGGGTGATCAGGGCGATCAAATTCGCATGCTGGTAGCAAAAGTTGCCGACTGCGATGCACGGCTGGGGAAGATCGAGTCGGCTATCGGAAGTTACGAAGCAGTTGTCGAGGAACTGCGCAAGCTTGAGAATCACGACGAACTTCGATGGTATCTGCAGCCGCTCGCTAAGTTGGAAGCCAAACGCGGACAGGACGAACGAGCGGAAGCGCTGGCGCTCGAAGCACTCACGCTGTGTGCGAAACTGCATGGCGACCAGGATTTCAAGACCATCGAAGCCTCCAACACCTTGTGCACGCTATGGCTTGCACGTATTGCGAAGTTGCAGTCGGAGGAGAAGCTCGCGGATGCCGCCACGCTGCTGGAGCAACTGGTCGCTGAGCACGTCAAGCGTTATGGCGAGAACCATCCGATGAAGCGCCAGTACGAGCTCGAGCTGAATCTCGTTAAGCAGGTTCTGGTTTTCCCCGCCGAGAAACAGCAAACCTACTTTGCCGCCGTTAACGATACCCTCAAAGCCAAGAAGCTATTGAAAGAGAATCAGGAGAAGGCCGCAGGCGACGCCGCACTTGCTGCCGCCGAATCCTATCGCAAGTTGCTCGGCAATGAGTCGCCGAAACTCGCCGCGGCGTTATGTTTCGCGGCAAGTTGCCTGCCGCCGGGAGCCAAGGGCGAGGGGCTTTGTCGCGAAGCACTCAAGATTCGTCAAACTGCCTTTGGCGAGAAAGACTTCGAGACGGCATCTGTGCACGAACAGTTGGGAAGAAGCCTGCTCGCCCAGCATCACTATGCCGATGCGATTGAGCATTTGAAACTATCCCTGGACTTCTACACGCTAAACGAGGCCGCCATCGGTAGCAAATCCCGCGCGGATGTCTTGGCCGCCCTCGGATTCTCGTATATCAAGATCGGTGAACTCACGGCCGCGCAGCAGGCGCTCGACGAAGCCGATCGACTACTCCCCTTGCAACCCTTGGCCCTGATAGCCCGTGGTTTGCTCGCCCTGGTACTCGGAGACCACGATGAGTATCTGCGGTTCTCCCAGCTAACCTACGATCGGTTGTTGCAGGGGGTAGATCGGGAGTCGAACGAGGGCCTGACGGGGACGCTCAATCTGGCTGACGGCTACATTCTCACCGCGAACTTTGAGAAAGCGGAGCCATTGTTGCAGGAGTCTATGGAGATACTGAAGAAGCAAGGCCGTGAAAACGATGCGAAATTTGCGAACTTCCTGGTGTCGATGAGCAAAATCCAAGCCCATGCCAAGGAGCACGAACTGGCCCTGGCCAGCCTGAATCAGGCTCACGAAATCCTTGCCAAAACGAGCGGTAAGGAAAGTCGCGACTACCAATATGCCTCGGTGCTGCTCGCTAGGCACTATCGAACAGCCGGCAAACTTGCCGAAGCGGAATCGCTACTACTACAAGCATACGAAGTAAACAAGAAGCTCGGTCTGGGAGCGTCCGGTGTCCAAATCTCAGAGTCGGCCGATTTGATGGGAGTTCTGATCGAGCAAGGCAAGTTTGCCGAGGCTACTGTGCTCGCCGAGGAATCGCTGCTAAGTCATGAACGCATGCTCTCGGCCGCAGCCAGTTTTCAGACCGAACGCCAACAAGCCGCGACGATCCGCGAAGCACGGTACTTGAATGGCTGGTACTTGGTAGCGACTGTAAACGAACCTAAGTTCAACGACAAAGCCTACGACCATGTCCTCCGCCTGAAGGGCTCAATCTTTGCTCGCCAGCGGCGTCTGCGTGAGCTGGCCAAAAATCCCGCGGCCAAGGAACTGCTCGAACGCTGGGGTCGCCTCACGGGCACCCTGGCAACGCTTTCGCTGCGAGCTCCCTACCCCGAGGAGCGCACGGCCTGGAACCAGCGAATCGCTCTGCTGACGGCCGATAAGGACGATCTGGAAAAGCAACTGCTCGCACTGGCTAGCAAGGAATCATCGCATATCGCTACCGCAGAGCAGATTCGCAAATCGCTGCCTGCCAAGACGGCCCTGGTCGATTTCTTCTACAACGACGCTTACAAGGTCAATGCGGACGGCACGCAGGAAATAGCCTCCGACTTTCGCGCATTCATCAGCCGCCCCGACCAGTCGAGTGTCGTCCGAATCGTTGGCACAGGCGCCGCCGAACTGAGCGCAGCCATTGACCGCTGGCGAGAGGCGATCGACTGGCGTGATTCCGAGGCAGCGAAACAGGCCAAGGCGGAGGACGACACGAACACTTTGCAGAAGCTCTTCGCCGAGTCTCAGACGACGCAGCGAGAAATGGCGGCCGTCATCAAGAAGCTGATTTGGGAGCCACTCGAGCCGCATCTCCAAGGCGTCGAGCTCGTCGTAGTCTCGCCGGATGGCCCGCTGGCGAAGTTTCCTTTGGCCGCTCTGCCAGGCAAACAGGAAAACTCGTACCTGATCGAGGATATCGCGCTCACCACGGTCGCGGTCCCGAGCATGCTGCCAGAGCTCTTGGCAGGCGGCTCTGTCGCGCAAGACAAAGAGACTTTACTGGTGATGGGCGACGTCGCCTATGGTGGCGCTGCCGGGCTGGCCGATGTCCGTGGCGCGGTGGCGACGAACGCGACCCGAGCCTGGCTCCCATTCAGTTTCTCGGTACTGAATGCGGTACGGGCCGAAATGGATGACATCCTCCGATTCTTCGGCGCTCGCTTCACCACGGGCAAGTCGATGGTGCTGGACGGGGAGAGTGCGACCGAGAACGCCTTCCGTCGTGAAGCCCCGCAGCACCGTTGGGTGCACCTGTCGACGCACGGTTTCTACGCTCCTGATATTCTCAATGAAGCCCAGAGCGCCGCGGCGAAAGTAGCGGTAACCGAATCAGCACTCGTCGACAGCGCCGCAAATGCTCCTGGAATCGTACACGAGGGTCTCAAGTCGGGCTTAGCTCTAGCCGGCGCTAACGAGATCAACGCCAGCGGCGAAGACGATGGCATCCTCTCGGCGATGGAAGTCTCCTCGATGGATCTGACGGGCGTCCAAATGGCCGTGCTTTCAGCCTGCGAAACCGGCCTGGGCAACTCGGTGAGCGGTGAAGGCGTCGCTGGCCTGCAGCGTGCGTTTCAGATCGCCGGTGCTCGCAGCACGGTAACCAGCCTCTGGCCGGTGGGTGACGTCTCGTCGCGATTGCTGATCGCGCGGTTCTATCGCAATCTGTGGACGGGCAAGATGAGCAAGGCCGCTGCGATGCGCGAGGCTCAGCAGTGGATGATCGCTGCAGCCTACAAGGACGATGGTCAAGAGAAGATCGATACTGAAAACCTGACGATTGACTCGGAAGTGCTTCCTCAGACCTTCCGCTTGCCTGAGCACTGGGCACCGTTCGTGCTCAGCGGTGATTGGCGGTAGCAGTGTTTGATTGCGGTAGGAACCGCGCCACCCTGCGGTTAAGCTTCAAACGGTTCCATGTGCACCAGCACGTCGCGCACAGCCGGAACTGCGGCGCGAATCGCACCTTTCACTTTGCCGCTGAGAATGTGCGCGTCGTGCAAGGACAGCGCCGGCTCGGCCTGTACGTGCAAGTCGACCATCAGCTCTGCGCCGAAGCGGCGGACGCGCAGTTTCTCGGTGTCCAGCACGCCCTCGACCGTACGCGCCGCTTGCTCGATCTGCTCCAGTATCGGGGCTGCCGGCATTCGATCCATCAGGTCGTTCACCGCCACCCGAAGAAACCTGCCGCCGTTGATCGCGATGATCCCCGCGGCGACGAGTGCGGCCCAATCGTCGGCGGCCGCCCACCGCTCGCCACCCCAGATAGCCAGGGCGATGCCCACG
Organism: Pirellulales bacterium; assembly: GCA_041741015.1. Taxonomy (GTDB): domain Bacteria; phylum Planctomycetota; class Planctomycetia; order Pirellulales; family PALSA-1355; genus JALHMI01. The sequence goes on along the minus strand of JBGSKX010000123.1, from coordinate 1,886 downwards.
AACGCCGCGGCCGAGGTGATCGCGTCGCTGCGGTGGTGCCAGGCGTCGGCCATCACCACGTTGCTGTCGACCTGATGCCCTACGGCGAGCACCTTGCGAAACAACACCTCTTTGACGATCACCACGCCAGCCAGCACATAAAGCGTGAACATGGCCGGCACATGGTGCGGGGTCATGATCTCGCGCACTGCGGCGATCGCGATGCCGATCGCGGCGCCCAACAGCATCAGCGAAACCGCCGCCGTGGCCAGGGCCTCGGCCTTGCCGTGACCATAGGGATGCGAGTCGTCCGGCGGTTGGGCCGAGACGTGCAGCCCGCCCCACACGATCAGCGAGGCGAAGATATCGGTCGACGATTCGACTGCGTCGGCGACCAGGGCGTACGAATGACCCACGATGCCGGCGACGAGCTTGATCACCACCAGCGCAGCATTGACCAGCAGTCCCGCCTGCGCCGCTCGAATGCCTGTGGTGAGTCTCCGCACGCCACTAGTTTAGCAGCCAGTGGCGCGGCTGGAGCAACCCCGCTCCGGACCGATGACGGACTTCCGAGCACGGACGTCGCAATCGCTACGACCGCCACCGCTTCCGGTCTAACTTCGCTTAGTCCGCTTCAGCCTTGCGCTACTGGCGGCCGATGTAAACCTTGCCGCTCATGGAGGAGTCTGAGGATTGGGCAAGGCCGTCCGCACCACTGCCAGGTGCGCCGTCGGTCACCGTCCCATGTTTCCTCCAGCCACTGGCGGCGCGCAATCGTCAAGGACGCGACGAGCAAAACAAACTCGGCATCCTTGACGTGACACGTGAATAAACAAATCCCCAATTACCTGCGGCTGGTGACCGATACTAGCTTGCAGCCACGCGGGCAGCGCGACGAAGATCAGGCCGTGCTCGACCGAGCATGCCAGGCGTTCGTCGAAGCCACCGGCTGGCAACTGGACTTTGCTCGCGGAGCATCCACCGAAGCACCAACGAACCTGATGTGGTCTGCCCCGGTTGATCCGGGCGTTGGAGTCTCTCCCGGACACATCAGGCTCTTTACGAGTGCTCTCGACTCGGTGGCGATTCCGCTCGAGCAGGCGTCGCTGCTGGCGCAGTCGATTGGCGATTTGTGGGGCGAACTGCTCGCCACGCGGCAAGCCGTCTGGGAACGCGAGGCCGATCTGGCCACGGGCGTTCCGCTGGTCCTGCGCACGGACGACCCCCGCGCTCCGAGTTTAGCGCAGCGTCTGGAGTCGGTGCTTAAAGGGGGCGCCGAAGCGATTGGCTGTCAGGCCGCGGCGCTCTATCTGCTCGACGATGCCACCTCGGAGCTTAAGCTGCGCTCGAGCTGGGGACTGCCACGCAGGCGGCTCGCCGATCCGGCCCGCCCGCTCCGCCCGGCTCTGGCGGATCTGGAAGCGCTGCTGGGAAACGCCGTGGTGATGACCGAGCCTTCGCTGTTCGACTATTGGAAAGTTCCCGAGACGGGTTTTCGCAGTTGCGTCTGCGTGCCGATATCGAGCCCTTCCATGCCGCTTGGGACGCTGTGGATATTTAGCGACCGCGTACGCGACTTTACCGACGCCGAAACGAACATCGTCGAAGTGGTGGCCGGCCGGCTGGCGTCCGATTTGGAGCGCGAAACCCTGGTGGACGAGGCCGTCTCCAACCGGGGGCAATCGACTCAAATTGCACGAGCGCATCGCACGCAGCAGGAGCAACTGCCGAGCGTGCCGCCGATGGTCGAGGGTTGGGAGATCGCCGCGCGGGCGTGCCACGCCGAGTCGTTGGGTGGATCGTTCTACGACTGGTTCGCGCTCGACGACGGCAGCCTGTCGCTGGTGGCCGGCGATCTGCGGCAGTCGGGCGTTGCAGGAGCCCTGACCGCGAACCTGGTGCGTGGA
>JBGSKX010000122.1:0-3369 GCA_041741015.1 Pirellulales bacterium | reverse complement strand
TTTCCCCCTGCCCCGGCAGCCGTGAAGGCCGCGCTCACCAGGCCCGGCGCCATCGGCCCCTGATCGGCCAGCCACAGCGTACCCGGTGCGCTCAGCGCGAGGATGCCGGGCAAGTCGCCGTACTTGGCTGCGCCGGGCAGGAATTGCAAGTCACGAATTCCATTGACGCTCGTGGCGAAGCGGAAGCCACCGGTGTCGATCGCCGCGCGCGAGACGGTTTCTCCTGCCTGCGCACGAGCGGCGGCCACCCAGGGGCCAGCCATTGCCCCAAGCCCCAGCAGGTCAACCGCCGGCTTCTCGCCGGCATACGTGCTCGCAAAGCTGACGAGCGTGAGCACGTCGTGGACGCGCTGAGCAAACAGCGCCGGATTGTAGCCCAGCGTGTAGCCGGCGAACTCACGCGGATTTTCCACGCGACGCGTTTCCGTAAGCGGCTGGCTGCCTGTGAGGAACTCGCCCTGGTAAATGAGATCGGCGCCAATTACGGCCGAGCCCGACGCCAGCAGCGTCTTGGTCTCCGGCGCGAGGCTGCCGTCCGAAGCGAACAGACCATTCTTGCCGTTCTCGTGAATCCAGACGACGACTCGCTTGTTCCAGGTGGGCGGATGCAGGATCACGACCGGCAGCTCTTCACCGGCCGCTTTGTTGCGGATCAGGGCGTTCTGCAGCGTATACTCGGGCTTTTCATCGGCAGTGGTCGCTTCATATTCGAGCGAGTCGGCCGGAGGCAGCTTGCGGCCGATCAGGACGTCGACGCCGCCGCCAACCACCTCGCGAAACTTGGCGAATGAGGCCGCATCGCTGGGCGTCAGGGCCGCGATCTGTCGATCCGAAGTCTCGGTGATTTGTTTGAGCAGCGAGCGCTCGTAGTCGGGGCCGCTGGGCGGTCGCGGATGGGCGTCGTCCCAGACCGTCAATTCCGGAATCGTGGAGAGCTGAAAGTCCTCCTCGACAATCGGCTCGGGCAGATTCAGGCCCAGGTGTTTGTTGAAGAAGTGGTACATCACCTCGCGGGATACGAAGTTGTAGTTGTGGCCAAACTGCGGCAGCACCTTGGCCATCACCAGGTCGGGCACGCCCAGGTTGGCATAGTGCTGCTTAAGCTCGGGAAAACCCTTGGTGTCGAGCTCGCGGGTCCAGTCGTCGGCGCCGGTCATGCCCAGGGGGCGGGGCGAGGTGAGCGCGGCGAACTCGATGTTGCCAGTGCCCACGCGAAGCAGGCTGCAGTTCTCGCAGGTGCAGCCACCTTGCATGGCGGTCGAGACCATCACAGCGGGAAAGGCTGCGGCGGGTCGCTCGTCGATCGCGGAAAGTATGAATGTCTGTGTCCCGCCGCCACTGGCGCCGGTCACGCCGATACGGGCGGGATCGACGTCGGTCAGTTCGCTGAGCCAGTCGAGGGCACGGATACTGTTATAGGTGTGCAGTCCCATGATGCTCTGTAATCGCAGTTCGGCCTGGGTGCTATAGAATCCCCAGTTATCGCGACCATCGAACTCCGGGCGCTGCTTGGCGAAGCCGTGGGCGATTTCTTCCGTGAGCTGTTGGCTGTCGGCGCGGCCGACCATGTCGTAGTGAAACACCACGCAGCCCATCCGGGCGAGCTGCACGCAGCGAGCTTGCAGTGGCGAGCGACCGCCGTTCTCGAAACGCTCCGCGCCATTGACGATGTCCTTGCGCGCCTGATCGACGCCGGCATCATAGAACCGGCCGTTCGCCCAATGGCCGTGCGGGCTGAGCACGGCGGGGAGCTTGCCTTCCTTTCCTTTGGGACGATAGAGACTGCCCGTCACGAAATGGCCGGGATAACTTTCGAGATACACACGCTCGATCGTATAGGTGTCCCGATCGACCTTGCCATGGACGACCGCGTTGGGCGGCGTGCGGTCGGGCATCGGCCAGAGTCCGTTCGCTACCAGGATGCGGCGGCGCGCTTCCGCCGCGCGCGGAGCCCATTCTTCCTTCGACTTCGCCGGAGTGAATGGGAAGTAGCCGTTGAGATCCTTGAGCGGACCGAGTCGAACGTCTTTGGGCGGCTGCCCCTCAGGCAGTACCCGCGGGCTTTGCGCCGCCGCTTCGGCAAGACTCACGGCGAGCAGCGAACATGCGAACGACCACAAGGCGAGACCGCGATAGTACATCATAGGAGTGCGAAGTTAGGTGGGTTACTGGCGGCTCGGGCGGATGCCGAGGCAGGGCGATTTCTGGCGGGCAACTGTTAGAATAGGCGTCCGCCGAGGCGATTTCCAGCGTGCCGACCCATTCTGCCGCCGAAAATGTACGGCAGGCCCCCCGCCCTTCCCCGGTCCGAGGACGAGAAACGTGAGCGACCAGCACGTCGTGGTCTACATCGCCACCGATCCACACCAGGCCCATTTGCTCCGCAATCTGCTGGAGGAAGCGGGCATCAGTTCGTTTGTGAGCAATGAAACGCTCAACTCCGTACACTTTGCCAACGCGGACTGGCTGGTGCGGGCAGCCGGCGGACCGGGATTCTTGCCGACCGCTCCCAAACTGGTCGTCCATGAGAACGACGCCGAAGAGGCTCGCGAGATCCTGCTGGCCGCCGAGAAGTTGATCCTGCATGGTCAGCCGGCACCTGAACTGGTGACGCTGGAGTCGGAAAATGGCGAGGAGTCGTGGCCCTTGTGTCCGCACTGCGCTCGGCCGCGGCTAGCTACCTGCCCTGTGTGCAAGACCTCGGGCACTGACTTTGTCGCGGCGTTTCTGCCCGAGAACGAACCGGACGCTGAGGGCGCGAAGTCAACGATGGTGATTTGTCCGACCTGCGACGAGGTGTTCGCTCCGCGGCACCCGGCTCGCTGCGAGTGGTGTGGGCATCGGTTTGCCGACGGATATGAGCTGCCCGTGCGCGTGGCGAGCACGAGGACATCGATGCAGACGATTCTGGCCGAGCAATTGAATGCGCGGTCGATTTTCCTGCTGCTGGCAATCACCGGGGGCGGAATCGCGCTGGTAGCGTGGTTCGCGTACGTGCTGCGGTAGCATTGGCTACTGCTTCGCAGCGTCTTTACTGCTTGGCAATCTCGGCCAGTTGCTGCTCGTTTTCCATTGCCCGAATCTCTTCGGTGATTTTCATCGAGCAAAACTTGGGACCGCACATGCTGCAGAAGTGAGCGCTCTTGAAGGTCTCTTGCGGCAGCGTTTCGTCGTGCATCCGGCGGGCGGTTTCCGGGTCGAGAGCCAGACGGAACTGCTCGTTCCAGTTGAACTCGAAACGGGCCTTGCTGAGCGCGTCGTCGCGCTGGCGAGCGCCGGGGCGATGGCGGGCCAGGTCGGCCGCGTGGGCCGCGATCTTGTAGGCGATCACGCCCTGCTTGACGTCGTCGTTCTCGGGCAGGCCCAGGT
>JBGSKX010000121.1:0-12978 GCA_041741015.1 Pirellulales bacterium | reverse complement strand
GAACCATCACAATCGCCTTCCAGAGTTGGCCTTCCATATGTCGTCTCCTTTGGTGATGCTTGGGACGACGACTATGTTGAAGGCCAACTCCTTTTCGCGCAACCCCTTATGACCGATCGCGCAAAATCCTGGTGAGCGAGGCGACGTGCCAAGGCATCCTCGCTTACGCGTCGGGTTATGAACTCATACGCAGAGTCTGCGAGCGGCACATTTGACGAAGATTCCCGCGGCGGGATAATACGAGTCGAGGGGCGATCAGCTGCTTCCCCCTGCCCCGGAGGTTATCCGCCATGCAATCTCAATCGCCCGAGCAACTAACGAAGAAGAAGTGCGTTCCCTGCGAAGGGGGCGTGCCGAAGTACTCGCTCGCACAGTCGCAGGCCCAGCTCGAAAGGCTTTCCGGCTGGCGGCTCACGCACGACGGCGAGCGGATCCGCAAGGACTGGGTCGTGAAGCACTTCCTGGCCGGCATGGAGTTCTTCAATTCCGTGGCCGAACTGGCCGAGGACGAGGGGCACCATCCGGACTTGCACCTCGAGGGCTATCGCAACCTCTGGATCGAGATTTACACGCACGCGATCGGCGGTCTTTCGGAAAACGATTTCATTCTGGCGGCCAAGATCGACGAACTGCCAATTCGTCTCAAGCAATAGGCCGTCTCAAGCAATAGGCAGTCAAACGCGCGTGGCCCAATCTCCGCTGGAAGTTCCGCAGTCGCTCGCGCGACGCTTCGAGGTCGCCGAGTGCGAGGTGATGGTCGGCACGCGCACGTACCGGCTGCTCAAACCGCGAAATGTCGACGACCTGATCAGCGAGGAAGACTTCGCCGTCGATGAGCGAATTCCCTACTGGGCAGACGTCTGGCCGAGCGCGCGGATCCTGGCCGAGCGACTGTCGAAGCACGACGGCGCCGGCCGCCGGCTGCTGGAGCTGGGCTGCGGAATCGGGCTCCCCGCGATTGCGGCCGCCGCTGCCGGCTTTGAAGCCTTGGCCACCGACTACTACGCCGAGGCGCTCGAGTTCACCGAGGCCAATGCCCAGCGAAATGGCGTCGAAGGAGTCGACTCGCGTCTGGTGGACTGGCGCCGGCTGCCGGAGGACTTAGGCGTGTTCGACCTGGTCGTGGCCGCGGACGTGCTTTACGAGAAACCGCAGGCAGCCCTGGTCGTGGCGGTCATTGAGCAGTGCCTGGCCGAGGACGGGCTGGCCATCGTGACCGATCCGGGCCGGCGGACTGCGGACGCCTTGCTCGAGATTTGTCGGGAGCGCGGGCTGACTGCCGAACTGGTAGACAAGGTTCCCGCCACCGACGCGGGGGCGGACCTCCACGTTTCGGTGTTCGAGATACGCCGCGGTTAGCAGCCTGGCCGGCAGTTCCGTCGGGAAACGGCCTGTTTTGCGGCCGAATCGGACGTCGCAAACAATTGACGGCGCACCACCGGCGGAGGAAAATAGGGGGTCATTCCACCCATCCGCTTCCTCCCTTCGTGTGAGTTTTGCCGTTATGCGATGCGCCGCCTGCCATCATTCGTTCGACGCCACGGACGACGCGAACGTTCCCGCTGTTTGCCCCGAGTGTGGGTCAGAGGTTGGCCAGTCCGTGGCCGTCGCAACGGTCGAACCCATGGCCGTTGAGCCGATTTCCTTCGAACAGGCCGAGCCGGTTGCGGCGGAATCAGCGGACAAGGCCCCCAAAGCCAAGCGCGGATCGAGTCGGGCGCTCACCGACATGCTGCTGTCGCTGTTGTTCGTGGGAGCGATCGTCGTGGCAGTGGTTTCGACGCTCGTAGCCATGCGAGCCATGAAACAGCGTGATGAGTTCAAAGCCCAAGCCGAACAGACCGATGCGGCTCTGGGTCAGGTGATCGATGCCGCCGGCAATTCGAGCCGGCTCAAGGGTCCCGCGAATGCCAAAGCTCGCGAAGAAATCTTTGGCCCGGCGATCAGCTACTATCAGTCGAGTGCCTGGGAGCTTCGCAAGAATCCTGAGAATCTGGACCGTGCAGTCGCCGCCTACCAGCGAGCGGCCGGCCTACAGGCCAAGTCCGGCAAGGGCGGTCTGGTCGGAGACCTCAAGAGCATCGCCGAACTGCTCGACGCAATGCTCGCCGCGGAGTACGACGCATCGCGATACCCAAGCATGAACCAGAACGCCCTGAAGTCGACGGCTCCCATGGAATGGGCGATGGTCAAAGACACGCCGATGCAACTGCATGCGATGGGACTTTTGCAGTCGTTTCAGATGAACATGGCCTCGCTCGAGAATCTGGCCAGAAAGCATCCGGAAAACCCCATCTTCCGCGACGACCTGGCCGCGATGCTCAAGGTTTCTGGCACCCTGCAAACCGCGGTCCCCGACCGCCACTCCTTCGCCATGACTGCATGGCAACAAGCCCGCGATATCTTGGAAACTCTGGCTCGTGAACAGCCGGGCAACAAGGACTACCAGGTCCGCTTGGTCGAGTCACTGACAGCCCTGGCGAATTTGCAAAAGCAGAACGACAAGAAGGATGAGGCCATCGCCAACTTGAAGCGGGCCGTGGAAGTTCGCGAGCAAATGTCGCAGGCCAACCCGGACGACAAGACTCTGGCCGATGAACTGGCGAAAGCCAAGGGCGATTTGGCAAAGCTCGAACCCGCCGGTTAGTCGTGCTCAGGTCTGGCCCATCGGAAGCGGCACGAATTCAACTTGCATGGACGAAATCATTCAGGTCGTGACGACCACGGGCAGCCGCGCGGACGCGGAGCGCATCGGGCGCGAGCTCATCGAGCGGCGCTTGGCGGCTTGCGTGCAAATCGACGGCCCGATCGCCAGCATCTATCTCTGGCAGGGAGCGATCGAGTCGGCCGACGAATGGCGGCTCACAATCAAGAGCCTGGGCTCCCTATTCCCGCAGCTCGAAGCAGCCGTGCGCTCGCTGCACACGTATGAGACGCCGGAGATCATGGCCACCGAAGTCGTTGGCATCTCAGATGCTTACGAGCAGTGGCTGAGAGCCGAGTTACAGGGCTCGTAGTTAACTCGCCGAGGTCCGCCTAGGACCTGCCTGAGCGGTGCTTACGCTTGAGCGCAATCTCTCGGAACCCCTTTGACACGAACTGTGAGTGGATTACAATCGCCGCTGTTGAGACCAAGTCTCAACAAGAGCCGGCCCCCTCGCCATCTCGCCCGCTGACCGGTTCTTCGCGCGACGCTCTGGCCGATCCAGACGCCGCCCCTCGCATATTCAGCCCGCCCGCCGTTCGCGCTCAGAGCTCCTTCTGACGCGACCATCGCCCGCTCGCCACTTCCGTATTTACGCCGCGATTTCGCGCGGCCGGCTTCGTGCTTCCAGTGTTGGTGCGCGCCGTCATTCGATTCACACTTCGTGTTAGGAGTTTTGTTGTGCAAATTGCAGCTCAGAGTTTGGCATCTCGATTTTCTTTCTTGGCGATCGCCGTCGCCGGTTTCGTTACGATGAGCGCACCGGCCAGTGCGCTCCCTGTTAACTTCAGCGAGCCGGCCGCCTGGAACGTGGGCGACGTTGGTTCGACCTATCAGCTTTGGCTGGCCAACGGATCGGCCGATCCGATCACGACGAATCTGGATCACACTGCCAATCCCGGCACGGGCACGCCGACGCTGGCTCCCACCGGCGCGTTTGTGGCGAGCAGCGGCGGTTTCTACGCCTTCAGCGCCAACTACTCGGTGACGGCGACGATTCCGAGCGCCGGCCCGGCTGGCCCCGGTACGCACATCATCGTGCAAACCGGCGCGACGCTGAACCCGGACTACGATCCGGAAAACAACGGCACCGGCGGCAGCGTGCTGCGCGACACGATCAAGATTCTCGACGCAGGCAACAACGTGCTTGCCACGAGCCTGGCCAGCGACGTGACGCGCACGCACTACGACCCGGCGATGATGTCGTCCTTCGGCGAAGTGCAATACGAGGAACTCGTCTGGGAGATCTACCTGCCAGGCTTCACGGGCGACTTCAAGGTGGCCTTCAGCGAAATGGTCCACTCCAGCCTGCAAGTGCTGCGGGTCGATTCGTCGGTGGCCGTGCCGGAGCCCGGCACCGTGGCCATGCTCGGGATGGGACTGGTCGGCCTGGTGAGCGTCGGCGTGCATCGTGCTCGCCGCCGCACCAGCAAGTAATCTCGCGCGGTTACACCCTCCGGGTACGGGGCAGGTCGGCTTCCCTTGGGCGGCCTGCTCCGTGCTCGGTTTTTCTCTTTTCAGCGAACGACGATGAACTGCACCACCCTCGGTAAATCGCGCGGTTTCACGCTCGTGGAATTGCTGGTGGTGATCGCCATCGTGGGACTTCTCGTAGCGCTGTTGCTGCCGGCGGTGCAGGCCGCGCGAGAATCTGCCCGACGCGCGTCGTGCGTGAACAACCTCAAGCAGATCGGACTGGCCATGCTCCAGTTCGACGACCGCAACAAGCAGTTGCCGAGCGCCGAGATGCTCAAGCCGGGCACCAACAAGGGGAACGGCGGCAGCGCTTTCATTCCATTGCTGCCGTATCTCGAAGAACAATCGCTGTTCGAGCAGTTCGATCCGGCGCAGAGCATCACCACCGCGGCCAACAAGCGCGTGATTGAAACGCCGATCGCCGTGTTTCGCTGCCCCTCGATGGTCAATTACTACGGCGATCCGCCCGCCGGCTGGGCTAGCTATGCCGTCAGCACCGGCAGCGGATACTCGCATTTCGCCGCGATGACGAGCCCAAACTATCACAACGGCGCGATTGTCGATCCGACCCGGGCGAAGGTCAAAGTGGTCAGCATCGCGAAGCTCTCCGCGCTGGACGGAACCTCGCGCACTTTCGTGGCGGGCGACATGGATTGGGGCCTTTCCAACATCAAAGCGATGGAAGGCACGCTGCTGCCGGAAACCGGCGGCAGCACGTTTTGGGGTCAGGGTTATCCCATCCAGTCGCAAGGCTGCACGATGGGTGTGTTCAACGCCGACCGGATCTACACGCGGTTTCACGAGCTGGTGACCTTTCGTAGCGACCACCCCGGCGGAGTGAACATGGTGATGGTTGACGGGTCCGTGCATTTTATTGACGAAGCCGCCGATCCGGACGTGCTCAACTACCTGGCGAACCGAGCCGATGGAAAACAGATTGATACGTTCTAAGCGGAGGCTGGTCGTGGTGACTGGATGCGCGATTCTCATCGCCGGCATCTGCGGTTGCGGAAAGGCGCCACAAGCCATCTCGGGGCGCGTGACGCTCGACGGAGAGCCGCTGTCCGAAGCCGCGATTCAGTTCATTCCCAAAACGCCTGGCGTGCGGAAGACGAGCTGCGAGGTCCAGAATGGCGAGTATCGATTGCCGCTCGAGAATGGCCTGCTGCCCGGCGAGTATCGCGTGGACATTGTCGATCTGCCGCCGCTCTCGCACGCGACGACGGTCCGCCGGCCATTTCCGGCGAAGTATACGGACAATTCGCCGCTGTCGATCACGGTGGAACCGGACGGGCCCAGAACGTTCGACTTCGCGCTGACTAGCACACCGTGAACCACTTCGTGAGTCGCGATTAGCTTAGGCGACTTCGGGTAGTGTCTTTAGAGTTACCTGAACTGTGTGTTGACCGCGCCCGAAGCCGATGGCGCGGGGATCAACCGCGCATGCCGGGCGATGCGTAATTGTAGCGGTACCCCGCTCCCCTGCTAGAATGCCCCCATGAGCGAAGCCGCCCCAAAGCGCCGCTGGTTCAGGTTCGCATTTAATCTGCGATGCCTGTTTGTACTAGTGACCGTTTTTGGCGCATGGCTAGGCTGGCATCTCCATGTCGTTCGAGGAAGACAACTTGTCCTCCAAGAGCTCAAACAGCAATTGGGGCCGGACTTGGTCTGCTTAACGTTGGAAATGGCCGAGAGAAAGATAGGCGAATCTGCGGTACGTAAGAAAGTCGATCTCGAATTTCTTCGCGTTTCTCGTGTTCGCCGGCTATTGGGGGATGAATCCTGTTTTACGATCAGGCTGGAGCGCATGCCAGATTTACAGTTGGTCGAACGCATGGAAGTGGCATTTCCAGAGGCGAATCTAGAGATATGGGGCGGGCCGGAGACTCACTCGTTAATCGCGTCTCGGGATTCACTATACCGACCAGACCGCTATCCGAATTCGGGTACGGTTTTCAAGACTGGCATCCCAAAGTAAAACCACACCACTGGCCACTACGCTTTTTCTCCCGGCAACACACTGTTAAGACAGTAGCGGCCCGTGGTGGCACCTTCGCTCACCGGACAACTGCCAGCCATGTTGCGATTCTGCGTTACCATCCATGCGCGACCCGCGGACATTGCCGCCGGTCCCGACGTGCAACTTGGCGGCGGCTCGTTTCGAACGCTCGCTGTGGCGCCGGCCACGCTCGCGGCAACGACGTTCGATTGCACGTTCGAGGAAGCATCAGCACGGCTCGAAGCTCTCCAGCGGATGTTTCTCGAACCGGATGGTTCGTTCGTCTGGACGTCATCGCAGAGCGATCAAGTGTGGCAGGTGGACGGCAACCTTTATGACCGCGCCGAGCGACTGGCCTTCGTCGACCTGAACGGCGGCTGCCCGGCGGCGGACTTCGACCGGCTGCTGAGCGCGATTGGCTGGCCGCGTTCACCGCTCGTGTTTCAGCTCACGCGCGAAGCGGTGGTGCTGGACGAAGCCGAGTTTCGCCGCTTCGCTGCACGAACGAGGTAGTGCGGCGACTCGCTCAACCGATTACTCAACCGGCGCGCGGCCGATCGAGAAGTAGGTGAATTTGGCGGCCTTCATTTGCCGCGGCGTGTACAGATTCCGCCCATCGAAGATCACCGGCGACTTCATCAACGAGTGCATCTGGGCGAAGTCGGGCTGCAGGAATTCTTTCCACTCGGTCATGATCGCCAGCGCGTCGGCCCCTTCCAGAGCGCCGTACGGCTGATCGGAGTAGGACAGCTTGTCACCGTAGAGCTTACGCACGTTTTCGAGCGCTTCGGGATCGTGTACCTGCACCTTGGCGCCGCCGGCCAGCAGCCGATCGATCAACACCAGGGCGGGCGCTTCGCGAATATCATCCGTCCGAGGCTTGAACGCCAGACCCCAGATTGCGACGGTGCGGCCGGCCAGCTTGCCACCGAAGAACTTCTCGACCTTGTCCGGCACGATCGACTTCTGATGCGTGTTTACGCGATCGACCACGTCCAGAATTCGCGGTTCGACACCCGATTGCCGGGCTGTCGAAGCCAGGGCTCGCACGTCCTTGGGAAAGCAGCTTCCGCCGTAACCGACGCCGGGAAACAAAAACGCGAAACCGATCCGGCTGTCGTGGCCGATGCCGCGGCGGACGTCATTGATGTCGGCCCGGGTCTGCTCACAGAGGTTGGCCATTTCGTTGATGAAGCTGATCTTCGTGGCCAGCAGCGCGTTGGCCACGTACTTGGTCATCTCGGCGCTTTCGGGCGACATGACCAGGAACGGCTTTTCGGTACGCAGGAAAGGTGCATACAATTCGCGCAGCACGTCGGCCACTTCCGGACGGCGCACGCCAACCACGACGCGGTCGGGCTTCACGAAGTCTTCGATCGCGGCGCCTTCCTTGAGGAACTCGGGATTGCTGGCGACGTCGCAAGGGCGGCCGGTTAGCTTGGCGAGCCGCTCATTGATCTCGTGATTGGTGCCAACCGGCACGGTGCTCTTGGTGACGACCACCGCATCCTGCGGTAGGTGCGGAGCGACGTCCGCCACCACCCGCCACAAGGCCGAAAGGTCGGCCGAGCCATCGTCGGAACTGGGCGTACCCACGGCAAGGAACACGAGCTTCGCCGACTTCACGGCGCTGGCCAGATCCGTCGTGAAGAGCAGCCGCTTCGCCTCGACGTTGTGCTCGACCATCTCCGTCAGGCCGGGCTCATAGATCGGGATTTCACCCGCGTTCAGCCGGGCGATCTTGCCGGCGTCGATATCAATGCAGGTAACTTGATTGCCGCTCTCGGCAAAACATGTTCCGGTAACGAGACCGACATAGCCGGTGCCGACGACAGCGATTTTCATGAGAGTCGGTTATCCAAGCGAAAACGCGAGAGAAATGAGTATCGTCCAAGATTAGCATACGGCCCGCCGCAAATCGAGCGCGCGGCGGTGCGCCGACTGGTGCCGGCGGTAGGGATCATAACGACCGAAATCACTCGGATTCGCTGGCCTCGTCGGTCGGCGAAGGCGATTCGGCAGCCGGCTGGCCGGCTTGAGGTTCCGCGGGTGGCGTGGCCGTCTCACCCTCAGTTTCCGAGCCTTCACGATCTTCGCGCGGCACCAGCACGATTGCGGCCAGCGTATCCCCCTCGTCGAGGCTCATGATCCGCACCCCCTGCGTGTTGCGGCCGATGACGCTGATCTCGCCGGTTACGATCCGCTGAAGCTTCCCGCGGGCGGTCATCATCAACACCTCGTCGTCGTCCCGCACGCTGACGACGCCAATCACCGGGCCATTGCGGTCGGTGGTCTTGATGTCGCGAAGCCCCTTGCCGCCGCGACGCTGCGTGCGATAGCGGCTGCCCGAGGAGACTTCATCTTCCTCGCTGGTTTCTTCGACGACTTCGGGTTCGGGCGCTGTGTCGTCATCCGAACCTTCCGCTGCGGCTCCATCTGTAGGTGCCGCGCTATTCGGACCGAACGTCGTACGCTTGCCGTAACCGTTCTCGCAAGCGGTGAGCAGCGTGGCCTCAGGCTCGGCCACGACCATGCCAACGAGTTGATCGTCGGCCGCCAGGCTGATGCCTTTCACGCCGCTGGTGTTGCGACCCATCGGGCGGGCGTCGGCTTCGCTGAAGCGGATGGCCATGCCCTTGGCCGTGGCGAGAATGATCTCGTCCCCCTTCTTGGTGATCGCCACGTCGACGACTTCATCGTCCTCGCGGAGCTTGATGGCGATGATGCCGCCTTTCATGGGCCGGCTGAACTTCGCCAAGTCGGTCTTCTTCACCAGGCCGCTGCGCGTGGCCATCAGCAAGTAGTGATCGGGCTGATTGAAATCGCGCACGGCTCGGCAATCGGCAACTTTCTCGCCTTCCGTGAAGTTGAGCAGGTTCACCAGCGCCCGGCCGCGGCTTTCGCGGCTGAGCTGCGGCAGGTCATAGACCTTCTGCCAATAGACCTTGCCCTTGTTCGTGAAAAACATCAAGTAGTCGTGCGTGCTGGCCACGAACAGGTGGCGAATCGGATCTTCTTCTTCGGTCTTAGCGCCTTTCATGCCCTTGCCGCCGCGGCGCTGAGCGCGATAGACGCTGGCCGGAGTGCGCTTGATGTAGCCGTTGTTGCTGATCGTGACGACCATCGTCTCTTCGGCGATCAGGTCTTCCAGATCGATCGAGCCGATTTCCTCGCCGCTGATCTCGGTGCGGCGCTCGTCGGCGTGCTTGCGTTTCAGCTCCACGCAATCGTCGCGGATCATGCCCAGGATGATCTTGTCGTCCGAGAGGATCCGCAGGTACTCGGTGATCTCTTCGAGCAGCTTGCGGTATTCGCCGCCCAGCTTCTCCTGCTCGAGATTGACGAGCTGGCCGAGCGTCATCCGCAGGATGGCTTCTGCCTGGACCGGCGTGAGCGTGTAGGTATCGCGGACGCCGCGTTCCATTTGGAAGTTCGCCCAACCGTCTTCGCCCAGCGCCCGCTGCATCATCGCGGCCGGAGCCTCGATGCCCATCAAACGGGCCTTGGCTTCGGCCTGCGTGGCGCTGGTTCGAATGACGCGGATGATCTCGTCGATGTTCGCATGCGCGAGCAACAGGCCTTCGACCGTGTGCTTGCGAGCGCGGGCGCGGGCCAGCAGGAACTGCGTACGGCGGCGAATGACCACGAGCCGGTGACGCAGGAACTCTTCGAGCAGCGCCTTGAACGACAGCGTGCGCGGCTTGCCGTCGACCAGGGCCAGAAAGATCAGCGAGAACGATTCCTGCAGGGGCGAGAACTGATAGAGTTGGTTCAGCACGACTTCCGGATCGGCGTCGCGCTTGAGTTCCAGAATCAGCCGCACGGGCTCTTTCAGGTCGCTCTCATTGCGGATGGCCGAGATGCCCTTGATCCGGTCTTCGTTGACCAGCGCCGCGATGCGTTCTTCCACGCGGTCGCGAGCCTGCTGGAAGGGAATCTCGGAAACGACGATCCGATTCCGGTTCTTGCCAAACTCTTCGATGCGCGCGCGAGCCCGCACGACGATCGTGCTGCGGCCGGTGTGGTAGCCGCGGCGAATTCCGCTGCGCCCGCAGATGATGCCGCCGGTCGGAAAATCGGGGCCGGGGCACGATTCCATCAGTTCGTCGACCGAGACATCCGGATCATCGATCAACCGCACGAGCGAGTCGCAGACCTCGCCGAGGTTATGCGGCGGAATCGAGGTGGCCATGCCCACCGCGATGCCGTTGGCGCCGTTGACGACCAGATTCGGAAACCGCGACGGGAGCACCGTCGGCTCGGTATGCCGCTCGTCGTAGGTGGGCACGAAGTCGACCGTGTCCAGCTTCAGGTCGTCGAGCATCAAGGCCGCGATCGAAGACATCCGCGCTTCGGTATACCGCATGGCGGCCGCGGGCAGACCGGCAATCGAACCGAAATTCCCCTGCTTGTCGACCAGCACGTGACGCATGTTCCATTCCTGGGCCATGCGCACCAGCGTCGGATAAATGATCGCTTCGCCGTGCGGGTGATAGTTACCGCTGGTGTCGCCGCAGATCTTCGCGCACTTCACGCGGCTGGCGCCGGGCGTGAGGCTCAGATCGTTCATCGCGACCAGGATGCGCCGCTGCGAGGGCTTTAGTCCGTCGCGCACGTCGGGCAGCGCGCGGCTGACAATCACGCTCATCGAGTAAATGAGGTAACTGTCCTTGAGCTCCTCTTCAATGGGAAGCTCGAGCATCCGACCGTGGTGAATGTCCCCGCCAATGGCAGCGTAATCGATGGGCGGGTCGTTTGGCGGATCGTTTCCGTTGGTGGCCAAATTCAGTCCTTTCAGAGGGGGTGATCAGGGCGGTCAACCGGCGTCCGTCGGAGGGTCATTCCGAGGCAACTTTCCAGTGAGCATCTGACCCCTTGGTAGAAACCGCCAATATAGCGTTTTTGAGCCTCGCCAACAATGGGCCGGAGCCTGCGGAGCTTCGCCCTAAGCCACTCAGAAATAATAGCTTACGGAGCGACGTTGAGGGCCGAAACTTTGCCCCGGCGAAGGCTGCCGCCGAGGGTCGATTCGAGGCTGTTTCGGGACGCGCCAAGTGCTCGAGTTTACCGTCTGCCGGGGCAGCCAAATCGGAACCTTTGGCCACTACCCTTTCCCGGGCGGGAAAGCCTGGCTGGCGGTTGCGATCCGACCCAGGTACTCAAGCCGCTGGAGCTGCTCCACCAGGTGCCGGGCGATGGTGCCGCCGGCGATCGAACCGCTGCCGCCGTGTTCGAGCACCACGACAAACGCGAACCGCGGTTCATCGGCGGGAACGTAACCTGCAAACCAGGCATGATCGGGTCGCTCGCCGCCGGCCTGTGCCGTGCCCGTCTTGCCGGCGATCGAGACTCCAGGCGTACGCACGGTGGCGAAGGCTGTACCGGCGGGGTCAGCCACGACAGCTACCAGTCCGCGACGAACGGCCGCAATCGTGGCGGGATCGAGCCCGGCGATGCGTGTTTCGGAGGTCTTCGTATCGCGCGACTGGATTGGCTGTCGCGTGGTGGCGACTTGCTCGCGAGTGAATCTCGGTGTGACGAGATCACCGCCATTGGCGATCGCGGCATACATCCGCAGCACCTGGAGCGGCGTAGCGGTCAGCGTGCTTTGACCAATCGCCAGCGATTGCAACTCGTTGTCCGAGCGCAGCTCAGACGGCAGCGGCAGGTTGCCCCCCTGCTCTCCGAAACCAAACCGGCGAGCCCAAGCCACGAGTGGCTCGGCACCGAGCTCCGCCGCGTGCTGAAAGAAGTACACGTTGCAGCTTTGAGCCAGGGCGCCCGTGAGATTAATCTCGCCGTGGCCGATCCCATGCTCGCGGAAGATCTGGCAGCGAAAGCGGTCGGGCTCGTTCAAGTAGCCCTGGCAGCGAAAGGCCGTATCCTCGCGCACGATGCCGTGCTCCAGCAGTGCCAGCGCCACCAGCGGCTTGAACACCGAGCCAGGTGGCAGTTCCATGCGCAGAGCGCGATCGAACATCGGCCGGCCCGGATCGTTTAGCGCCGCTTCCAGGCGTGGATCGCCCGTGGCAAACCAGTTGGGATCGAACCGTGGCTGACTGGCAGCGGCGAGCATTTCGCCCGAGTGGACATCCATCACAAGCAAAGCTCCGCCGTGCGGCGTATCTGAGCCCGCGCTAGCATCCTGCCGCAGGTCGAACCGCTCGAGCAGTTGCTCGGCCGCGGCCTGCAGTTCTGCGTCGATGGTCAAGATGACATCTCCGCCGGTGCGTGCGCGGCGCTCGGTTCGCGTGCCGAGCAGTTCGCCGCGGCGGTTGCTGACGCGACGAAGAACTCCCGCGGCGCCGGCAAGCTGCGGTTCGAATTGCTTTTCGATGCCCACCAGACCGACTTGCTGCACGTGCGTCACGCCCGACTCGGAAGCGACCTGCGTCACCTGGGCCGCCGAAGGCGTGCTGACGTGACCGATCAGGTTCGCGGCCAGTGAGTGCTCGGGATAGCGGCGGCGCGTATAGGAAACAACCCGCACGCCCGGGAAGGCGGCCGGCGAAGCTTCGATCTGCCGGACTATCTCAGATGGCAGCCGGTCGACGATCCGATGATACGAAGCCTGCTCGGCAACCGTGATGTCCGATGGCGGTAGCGCGGCCGGTGGCGCGAATAGTCCTGTCAACACGGTTTGGAGCGTAAGCGGTTCGTCCTCAGCAACGGTGACCGTCCGCTCGCTGAAGAGTTGCTTACGGCGGCGATTGACGACCGACGCGAGCCGCTCGACGCGCGACTCGATCCGCGCGGCGCGTTTGTGCCACTCCTCGATCCTGATCCCGCAGGCCGCGGC
>JBGSKX010000120.1:0-8352 GCA_041741015.1 Pirellulales bacterium | reverse complement strand
CCGCGATTCGCGATCCGGCCAGCGCTCGGGCCGTGCAGGCGCGGCTGGCCCGCCGGGTGGATGTCGATGCGATCTTTCCGCCGGCCGCCGGTCTGCCCGAGAACATTTCTGATGCCGACCTGAAAAGTCAGTACGGAGGCGTGGGTGGTCGGGCGTACCAGGCGATTCTCGACGACATCAATCGCCGCTTAGCCGCGCTGCCGCCGCTTTAGACCTGGGCGTGAGCGGGTCAGCGAAAACCGAGTCGGATACTTATTTGCCGTCGAGGAACTTATAGAGTTCCTGCGTGGCAGGGTCGTCGGGCTTGCCGAGGTCATCGTTCAGTCGGCCGTGATTGGTGTCGCCTTTGCCGAACGCCTGCGCCGGAATATTGGCGGCCTTGAGCACCGCGGCCAGGCGATTGGCTTGGGCCGTGGTGTCGGGATTGCCCGAGAAGTACAAGAGCAGAAAGGGCGGGATGCCTTTCCCCTTGGCAACGTGCGTGACGGCGGAGAAGTCAATATGCTTCTCGGGATCGTTGCCGAATTTCTGGCGATGGCCGAACGTGGGCTGGCGGCCGCCATAGAGCATCTGGCGGAGTTCGGCGGTCATGATGATCTTGGGGATGTCGTAGGTGTCGCCATCGACGGGGATGCAGCCCTTGAGCACTTCGAACGGAACGTTCTGTTCTTTCAGATAGCGGTCGTCCGTGCAGAGCAGTGCCGCGAGCTGGGCGCCAGCCGAGTGGCCGGCGACGAAGATGCGCTGGGGATCGCCGCCGTGCCGGGCAATGTTGCGGTGCACCCAGCCCAGTGCCGTGGCGACGTCGCGTGTGAGCACGTCCATCGTAACGTCGGGGAGCAGTCGATAGCCCGTCGAGACGAACACCATGCCGCGCTCGGTGAGTACCTTGGGCTTGATGTCGATGTCGCGCTTGTCGCCGACTTGCCAGCCGCCGCCGTGAATCCAGAACATGACGGGCAGCTTATCCGCGGCCGGCCGCTCGGGCGTATAGACGTCGAGCACTTGCCGCTCTTGGCCGGCATCGACATAGGGGATGTCGGCGGTGAGTTGTTGGGCGCGGGCGCTTGTTGCGATTGCAAGCAGCAGCAGGGTGGGGCCGAGTAAGCATTTGATTGTCATGGCGGGCTATCCGGCGAGCGAAGAATCGGAGCGGTTCGGCGGTCGGACAATTATTCTCGCATCGCGGCACATGCTCCGCCAGCGTAATGGGCGTAATGGGGACATCACTGAATATCGCCTTCCTGACGAATTGAGTGATGTCCCCGTTCGCGCTCCCCGTTCGCGCTGAAAGCTAGCTCTGCCGCGGGTGAGAGGCGATAATCGGGGCCGCCCGCCGGGATCTTGACCCGACAACAGGCCGATGCACTCCAGTCGATCGACCTGCTGGCGAATCCGTACTGGTCGCCGCCCGACGACTGGATGCCGGATTGCCCTTCGCCTGGCCGATCACTACCGCTTCGTGCCAACGAATAGGTAGTACGGCACGCGCAGGCCCGGCAGATAGGGCACGGGCGCCATGCGCTCCGCGAGTTTAGTCGTTGCAAATCGCCGCTGAAGATAGGGCAGATGATCCGCACTGAGATGCACGTTGTCGCGGCCGAACCAGGCCGGCCAGAAGTGTCGCGTGAGCCAACCGTGTTGCACAGACCCGGAAGCGGCGTGTCGGCGCGAGACGAAGAAATCCACGACGCCGATTCTTCCGCCCGGCCTTAGGAGTTCCCAGGCGCGATCGATCGCGGCGAACCAGTCGGGCATCATCGTGAGCGAGTAAGAAAACGTGACGACGTCGACAGGGCCGCCGGGGGGCGAGAACTGCGTTGCATCCGCCTGCACAATCTCCACGTTCTGCCAGCCGCGGGTGATCGCTCGCTGGCGAGCGATGGAAAGCAGCGATGGCGCGAGATCGACGATGAACGCGCGCTCGAGTTCGGCCAGACGACTTCCCAGGAATTCGAGATTGGCGCCGGTCCCGCCACCCAGGTCAAGCCATCGCGCGCCTGCGGCACAGGGCACGGAGCTGTAGAGCTCTTGCCGTCCTTGCAGCAGCTTCTCGCGGAAGCGATCGTAGCTGGCGGCCTGTGGGCCATAGAAGCTCTCCAGGCGTTCGGCGTGCGAGCTGCCACGAATCGGTGCGAGCGTTAAGTGATAGAGCGTCTTGAAGTCGGCGGCGAAGGGCATGGAACTTCACTTTCACTCCTGGTCAATCAGCGCATCGTTGCAGTCGTCTCAGTTATTTTTCACATCCGCGATGTAAAAGCTGCCGTACGTGTGCACCCGGTCCTGGGCGTGCAAACGGTCGGCCCAGTCCGTGTGGTACTCGAGCAGCTCGCCAAGCGGTCGCCGGTTTCCCTGCCAGGAGACCGGTAAGCGATTGACGTGGTCGCATCGCGTGCCGCCGCTGCGCCACAACACGCGGGCACGGGGGGCGGATCGGCTCAAGAGTGCCGCCCACTGCCGCGCGAGCAGCGGCTCGTCGTGCTGGCCGAGCCAGTCCATGTGATCGAGCAGGACAAATCGCGTGAACGTCCCGGAATGCTGTTCGAGGAAACCGCAGATCGAATTGGTGTGAACGCTGAGACGGTCAACCAGGCCGGACCGCAGCCGTGCGAAGTTCTCGGGTTTCAGGTACTCGGGGCAGCAACTGGGGCTGTAGCGGCCAGTCAGGTAAACGCGCCAGAAGTAGTTGTCGGCCATCAAGGTGCGGGTGAACACCGACTCCACGCAGGTTTCGATAAAGCGGGCGATGCCGCCCTGATGATCGCTTTCAAGTTGTTGCCTTTGCAAGCGAGGGACGCCGAGCAGGGCCAGCGTCGCATCGCGGCGGAGGAGCCAGCGGATCGAGCCGCGCCAGAGCTGAGGCTTGACGCGCTCGTAGAGCACCTGCTGCCGGCCCAGTTCAGTAGCGGCCAGGATTTCTTCGACCAGCGGGCGAACTCGCGAGACGCGATTGATGTAGCCGTTCATCAGCCAGGCGAAGTAACCGGCGGTGCCGCGAAAGTAGAAGCTGCGGCGCGGCCCGCTGCCGCTGAAGAACTCGATGCGGCGATCCCAATAGTCGCGGCTGGTAGCACTGAGTTCCGCGCGAAGTGTTTGTTGGTAGACCGCCGGGGCGGCCGGCCAATACCCTTCGCCGAACATGCGAAAGAAGTCCTCGAACTCGAGGCGGCGGATGCCCGCCACCTTCAGTTCCAAGAGCGCGTTCTGGCGCGGGTTGAGATCCACGCAATGGACTTCGCCAGCTCCGGCCAGCAGGTAGTCGAGGGCATTGCAGCCCGCCGAGGTGATCATCAACAGCCGGTCGTGAGCTTGCAGGGCAAGTGCCTCTCGATCGAGGCGGGGATCCTCCCAGCAGGTGTTGTAGACCAGGTTGTTACCGTGCACGTAGTGGAAACAGCGGCGGCTGAGCGACTCGGCGAGGGGCATGGCAACTAACTTCCTTTACCACTGGTGGAGAGCAGGGAGAGATTCGCGGCGCCGGCCGGCCGCAGTCGCAAATGGGTTGGATCGCTGAGGCCGAACAGGGTAGCGCCGCGCCAGGCATATTGCCGTGCCACGCCGTCTCGAATGCCAACGTAACCGGTGGGCTGTTCGGTCCAGCAGCCGCAGTTCAAGAAGTGCAGGTCATCGATCATCATGTCGCCGGCCACATGCGAGTGCCCCACGATCACGCCATCCAAGTTGCGCTCTCGCGCGGCGGCCGTTGCTTCGCGGCACAGTCCCTCGACCGCACGGCAGAAGAGCTTGGTGTTGCGCTTCAACCAGCGGGCCACACGATGCGAGCGATCGAGCCGCTGCGCAAAGTGATAGACGGAATCGGCGGCATTGATCACGAAGTTCGGCAGCGAGAGAGCCCGATCCCAGAGATGGCCGTGGCAAATCAGATACTCGCCGCCACCAGCCGAGACGATCAGTTCGTCCTGGCAGGGAAAGTCGAGCACGTCGCGGCACCAGGCTGCGTCGGGGTCGTGATTCCCGCGGAGCCAGACGAGCTCGCTGCTGCGGGCAAACGCCCGCAAGACTTCGAGCACGCGCAGATGCTGCTCTTGCAAACCGTGCAGCACGGGGCTTTCGAACAAGTCACCCGCGATGACCAGACGGTCGACGGAGAGCTCGTCGAGAAAGCGCAGGAAATCTTCGGCGCGTGAGTTTCGCGCGCCGAGATGTAGATCACTGACGACAACCGTGTCGAATCGAAGCATCCCTGCACCCTCTCGAGTGGTTCGGACCTGTGATCAATATCGACTTTGCACGTGATGTCGCCGTGAGCGATGCATTAGATTCCGGTAAAGATGAAGGGACGTGTTTGCTGGCATAACTAGCTCTTGCCGAACGTTCTGTTCGGCTTGTGTTAGGAATCGATGCGACTTGATTCTCAGCTTGACAGTTTGTCACTCGGCACAGAATCATGAGTTGCGGCAGGCGGCCACGAATTCGCACAGCGTCCCCGCAACATCTTGCAAACTGGTGGCTCGTTCCACGTGTCGCTCGCAACGGCAGGCGTCGATCAACCGCGAAGCTTGATTCGCCCCGGCGCGTCGAGTTGGCTGTCGATCGCGTACATCTTGGTGATCGTCGGCGTGACGCTGGTGCATCGCGATGCGCGCGGGGCCGTCTATCTGCTCAGCTTCTGCCACTACTATTTGTATTGGCTGGCCTATCGCTTTGGCGGCGCTCGACTGCGCACGTTCAAGCGCGATGCGATGCTGATGAAGAGCGTGGCCCTGGTCATGCTCGGCTGGGTGTATTTTTCAGCGCCGCTGAACTTCCTTTCGCTCACGCTGGTGGCGACCGGCTTCGCGCTGAACGGGTGGGGAGCCTGGGCGCTGGGCGCCGATCGTACGTACTACGGCTACGAACTGGCCGCTCTGCCGGCCCAGCGCATCACGCGTTTGCCTTACTCGTGGATCTCGCACCCGATGCTGATCGGCAATGTCCTGGCCTATTCCGCAACGCTGGCCAATCCGGTGTTTCTCGCGAACTGGTGGCCGCTGGCCGGCGCGCACGTGGCGCTGAATCTGGGCCTGCTGCTGATGGAGCGATACGTTCGCCCCCTGCGGCTGCGCACGCAACAACGACCGGGTCGAGCGAACTTCCCTAGAGATTCCGGCAGTCCGGAGTCCGTTCGCTATCTCGCTCTGGCGGCGGCGCTGGCGATCGGAGCGGCTGCGATTGGCGCGTTCCAGGCGGGCCGGTTTGCGGCAATCTGGCTGGGCGCTGCGGTGTTTTGCTACGTGTATGGCATGTATCGCTGCTATTCCACTTTCGAAGTTGGAACAGCGGCTCATTCATCGGAGGAAGTTGCATGAGTGCCGAGTTGGAATTAGCGCCCTCGGGGCACCTGGCGACCGAACACCGGCCGCAACGGAAACATTTTCGGGCCAGCGTCGGCAGGTTCGATGACCCCGCAGCCCGCGCCACGATCGACGAGCTGTCGGCCTGGGTGGTGAAGCGCTTTGAAGAGGATCTGCAGAAGCGCCCTTCGAAGCACGTCTATATCAGTACGTTGCCCGAAGAAGTGACCAGCAAAATCGACCGGCTGCGCGACAGCGAACTGATTCGGGCGAACATCATGCGGCAGTTCCCGGCGGGCAGCGTGATGATTCCGATGAAACATACCGATGAGCTGTACATTTCGCACTACAACAAGGACTTCGGCGGCGATCAGGGGCTGTTCAGCAAACACTACGACGGCAACATGCGCTTCATTTCGTTCGGCTCGGTGGTCCGGGCGCTGATCTATCTGCAATCGGACGCGACTTACAAGGTGGTGTTCGGCGACAGCCAGGTGGAGCAAGCGTTCGTGACCTACGAATTCGGGCTGCTGGATTTCCACCGCGAACTGCACTGGGTGGAAGGCGAGTACAACCCGGCCGACCAGCAGCGCATTCTGATCAAGTGCAATTATCTGATCGTGCCCGAGAATGCCGGCGCGCTGGGACGCATGCTGGAAGCGGCGAACACCGGAGTGTTTTATGTCGTGAAAGCGGCGATGGAGTACTCCAAGAGCCCGAAGAATCCTGCCCAGTATGCGGTCGGACTGCTGTGCAACGTATTTCGCGTGCTCAACAACGTGCATCCGCTTGTGCCGATCGCGTTGGTCCTGGGATCGCTGGGGCTGGTTGTGGCCGGTCTGGCAAGATTGCTGTGGTAAGCGCGGTTGCATCGGCATCGCGCGAGGAGCTTGAAATGAACAACTCGGCCGAGGCGGTTTTCGACTATCCGCAGTTCGCGACCTACGGCACGTCGCATCAGGTTGTGCTGGTGGGCCTGGCCGCCGCCTGCCTGCTGCCGGTGGCGATCGGTCGACGCTTGCGTGGGACGCCCGCGCTCGAGCTTTTCAATCGGGCATTCGCCGTCTTCATTCTGGCGGTGATGGTGCCGATGAACGTGTACCTGTGGTTGCCGTCGCAGTGGGACGTGAAGATCTCCCTGCCGTTCGACCTGTGTGACCTGGCCTGGATGGCCGCGGCTTACGTGCTGTGGACCGGCCGATCGTCGCTGGCCTACGGGCTGGTGTACTACTGGGGCCTGACGCTGACCACGCAAGGCTTGGTCACGCCCGATCTGCCGCAGGACTTTCCGCACATCTTTTTTATCATGTTCTTCGCCAGCCACTGCCTGACTCCGGCGGCCGCAGTGTACCTGACCTGGGGCGTTGGGATGCGGCCGACTTGGAAGTTGATGGCCGGCACGATTGTGACCACCGTGCTCTGGAGCGCGTGCATGCTGGCCTTCAATACGCTGGCAGGGACGAACTATCTGTACGTGAACGCCAAGCCCCCATCGGCATCGATACTTGATGCGCTTGGTCCCTGGCCGATCTACCTGCTGGGCGAGCTGGCGGTGGCCATTGCTGCCTGGGCGATGCTGACTTGGCCGTGGTACGTGGTGCGATCGGCCAAGAACCTTGCCGCTGCGCCTTCGCCCGGATCGCTACCGGGAATTGCTCCCACGGAGTTGCTGGATCATCTCACCGAGTCGGACGACCTGGCGCGGGCGGAGACGGCTTAGGATCCGTCTGCGCATGGCTGCCAGGCGGCCGGTAGGTCTGGCGAATGTGAAAATCAAAGGTTGTGATCCGCCTTATTATAGTCGAGCAGAAGCGTTCGCGCAGCGAATCAGCTTTCGCTCCGCGGGGGGAACTGCTGGCGGATGGCCTGTATGAAACCCTCGCGGTCTTCGCGCATCCGCTTGAGGATTTTCGCAGGCGCGGCGGTCTTTTCATAACGAGCGGCCCAGAGAATCGCCTCGACCAGCACCGGCAGCAGGTCGAGCCCCTTAGTGGTTGGGCGATACAGGATTACCCGGGCGTCATCTGGCGAACGATCGGACGCGACAATGCCGGCGGTGGAGAGTCGGCTGAGGCGGTCGGCCAGGATGTTCGAGGCGATCTGTTCGTCGCTGGCCTGAAAATCCTTGAAGGTGGTGGCCCGTTTGAACAGCAGGTCGCGCAGGATGAGCAGCGTCCACTTGTCGCCGAAAATTTCCAGCGCAATGCTCAAGGGGCAGCTCGATCGTCGCACGCAGTCCGGTGTCATGGATAGCTCGATTATATCACTTGCAAAATGCAAGTAAAGTGATAGGATGCCGGGCGCTTACCTGACAGGGTAACGCAAGAAACTGCCAAATAGGAGACGCGTCCATGCAGACGAGAGAGCTGCTGAAGTCAGCGCTGGAGCAAAGCTACATGCTGGTCATGCCGCTGCTGGAGGACCTGAAGACGGCATCGCTGGTGCCGGCAACCGGCAAAGGAGGCAACCACGCCCACTGGATCCTGGGGCACCTGGTCTGTTCCGAAGGGCAGTTTCGCACCATGATGCGCGGTGTCGACAACCCGGTGGAGCACCTGCGGCCGCTGTTCGCGGGCGGCAGCACGGTCGATCCGGAGACGCACGGGTATCCATCGTATGAGGAGTTGTTGGGACAGCTCGTGAAGCTTCGCGCGGAAACGATGGAGTGATTTGGCGGCTTGGAAGAAAACGACCTGGACACGGCCAGCAAGATCGTCCCGCCGGGGTTCGAACCGTTCTTCGGCACCTGGCGCTCGTGCTTGTTGATGCAGGCGATGCACTGGATGAACCACCGCGGTCAGTTGGCCGACTGCCGGCGCTCGGCGGGTCGGGAAAAGCTGATGGCGTGAGGGCATGCGCCATTCTGGGGCGGGACAGCAACACTTATATGGGGACAAACACGCATATGGGGACACCACTGCTCTGTAGAAACCCTAGGCCCATCTGAGAATCATGATGTTTAGGGTGATTGCTCGGAGAAGGATTTCGCGGCATTGGCTCCAGTAGGTACGCGCTCGGGTGGCGGAGCCGAGCAGTCGTTTGAGCATACTGTTGACGG
>JBGSKX010000119.1:0-21237 GCA_041741015.1 Pirellulales bacterium | reverse complement strand
TGCCCTGCGGCGTCTGCTGCACCGTGCGGGGAGCACCCGCGGCGGGGCGTGGCTGTTGGGGCTGTTGCTGTTGGGGCTGTTGCTGTTGAGGCGCTGCGGCCACGCGGCGCTGAGGCGGCGCGGCGTTATTGTATTGCTGCTGCGCCGGATTGTATTGCTGAGCCGGCGCGAGCTGCGGCGCGGCGACAAGCGAGCTGAGAACGATGGCAAACCGCAAGCGGCAGTGATCTAGGCGCCAGTGATTCAGGCGGCAATGTTTCGAAGGCATGATATCCCTATCGAGAACTTCGAGATGCAGGGCGAGCCCGCGCGCGGAAGATTCCAGTTCTGCCGCGCGGCGGGTGCGGATATTAGCAGTATTACGGATTGGCCCCTAGGGCGATTTGGTCCGCCCATTGCCAGAAGATTTCCGCCTGGGCGAAGCTCGCTAGCACGAGGTCGGCAGATTCGCCCGGCAGCATCCCGTGCCGATCGCTGGCGCCCGTGAACAGGATAGTTCGCGCCCCGGCCTGGCGGCCCGCTTCGATGTCGAAGCGGTAGTCGCCGACCATGATGCATTGCCGCGGATCCAGCTGCCACTCGCCGCAGATGGCGAGCACGCCCGCGGGATCGGGCTTCACGGGTCCGTCCTCGCGGGCCACGACCGTTTCCACCTCGAGCTCCAGGCGTGATAGCGTCGCCAGCGCCGAGGCCCGACTGTTGCGCGTGAGTAGACCGCGGCGGATACCGCGCTCGGCCAGGTCATGCAGGAACTCGCGTACGCCGGGAAGAACCGTGGCCCGCGCGACGCCGCGCAGCTCGTGCTCGGCGACGATCCGCCACATCCGTTCGGCTTGGGCGTGCGACATTTGCTCGAGGGCTTCGAGAATCGTCTGTCCGTTCGTGATGCCCATCTCGCTGCGCATCAGGTCGAAGTCGAGCTGCGAATCGACCAGCGTGCCGTCGAGATCGAAGATGATGCCGCGTGGGAACAATTAATTTTCAATCCGATACAGGAACTTGTCGGTTCGCAGGAAGATCGCGCCATCGACGATTGCCGGTGAGGCTTGTGTTGCGCCTTCGAGCTGGTTGGCGGCAAGCTGTTCGAACTCGGTGCCCGGCTTAAGCACGATCGTCTTGCCTGAATCGTCGAGGCAGTAGATCCGGCCGTCCGCGAAGACGGGCGAGGCCCAGAACTTGCCGCCGAGCCGTTTCTGCCAGTGCTGCTTGCCGGTTTTGGCGTCGTAGCAGATCGCGATGCCCGCGTCGCTGATCGTGTAGACTTCGTCGCCCACGGCCAGCGGCGAAACGTCCATCGGCACCACGCTTCCCTTGTCGTTTTTCCAGACGGTGTTTGACTCGGTTACGTCACCTGTGCCGCCGGCCTTAATGCCATGAAACTCCGGCGTGCCAAAGCCGGTCGAGAGAAACAGCATGCCATGGGCCATCACCGGTCGCGAGACGTTTGAGTATCCGCTGCAGCGGTAGTGCCAGATCTCATCGCCGGTCGAGGGTTCGTAGGCCACGATCGCGTCGCTGCCGAGCGAGACGAGCTGCGTGCGACCGTCGATCTCTAAGAGCAGCGGCGTGCAGTAGGCCATCGGCACCGGCAGCTCGCCGCGTTTGCGCTCGTCGCTGATGTGCTTGCGGTCATGCTTCCAGCGAACTTCGCCCGTTTGCTTGTCGAGGGCGACAACATATTGCACGTCGGCCCCGTCGCAGGCGATGAACACGAGGTCCTTATAAACGACAGGCGATCCGCCAGGGCCGTGCTGGTGAGCGTACTCGAGTTTGGTTTTCCAGAGGATCTCGCCGCTGGTGGAGATCGCCGCGGTGCCGTGTGCGCCGTAGTGGACATAAACCTTGTTTCCTTCGACCAGCGGCGTCGGCGAGGCGTGGCTGTTGAGGGCATGGATCGAACCGGGATCGTCGAGGTGGAAGACTTCGATGTCGTGCGTCAGCTTGCCGCCGTCGCGCTCGACGCAGATCGCGCGGAGCGAATGCCCGTCCTCGGTCGCAGTAGTCATCCAGATCTGATTGCCCGAGACCGAGGGCGACGACCAGCCGAGCCCCGGGATGGCGGTCTTCCAGGTGATGTTTTCGGTCTCGCTCCAGGTGAGCGGCACGTCGGTGGACGCGGAATGCCCCTGGCCGCCGGGACCGCGAAACTCGGCCCAGTCTGCGGCACGGGAAGAAGTCGTGAAGAGGCCAAGCAGGCACACGGTGAGCGCAGCAGTTCGTGAGCAATACATGAAACGGGTTCCAACGGGTGGGCGTCGTGCGGTGGGCAGTTCGTGCGGCGGGCTGGGACCTGGTAACGATCATCGTGGTCGACTTTCCAGTCGAATGCAACTACAACACCGGTCGCAGCGAACCGGCGATCAATAGCGGGTTTCTCCTGCTCCCGGGGGCAAGGGTTCAGGCACAGCGTTTGCATAACAGATCGAGCGGTTTCCATCCCATCTGCCAATTATCTCCGCCCGGCAAGTCCCGACACATGCAATACCTGGCCCTGGCAACCGACTACGACGGCACGCTTGCGCACGGCGGTCATGTTGATGAACCGACCGTGGCGGCGCTGCGCGCGCTGCGCGAAAGCGGCCGCAAGTTGCTGCTCGTGACGGGCCGCGAGATCGCGGAACTCGAGCAGGTGTTTCCCGAGCTCGAGCTGTGCGATCTGGTCGTGGCCGAGAACGGCGGCTTGCTTTACTGGCCGATCGAGAAGCGCGAGGAGGTCCTGGCCGAACCGCCGCCCGAGGCGTTCATCCTGGAAGCGTCGCGGCGCGAGGTGAAGCCGTTCAGCGTGGGGCGCGTGGTGTTCGCTACCTGGCGGCCGCATGAACAGGTGGTGCTCGAGATTCTGCAGCAACTTGGCTTGGGTCATCAGATCATCTTCAACAAGGACGCCGTGATGGTCCTGCCGCCGCAGGTGAACAAGGCGACCGGTTTGGCCTGCGCGCTGAAGCGGCTGGAGATCGCGCCCGAGCATGTGGTGGCGATTGGCGATGCGGAGAATGACTTTGCGTTTCTCGACGCTTGCGGAGTGGCGGTCGCCGTCGAGAATGCGCTCGAGTCGGTCAAGAAGCATTGCGACCTGGTGGTGGCCGATCATGGTCGCGGCGTGACGGAGCTGATTGGCCGGTTGCTCCAAGATGATTTGGCGAGCCTGGGGCCGCGCCAGCCGCGCGACAAAATCGCCGAGCGTTCCATTCAACACTAATCGGGCCCACAGGAACTGGGGCCCACACTTACAGGAACACCTTTATGGACGTGCTCGTCATCGACGTCGGCGGCACTTCGGCCAAACTCTGGCACACGGGGCACGAAGAACATCGCAAGTTCCCCTCGGGCAAGCAGCTCACGCCTGAGAAGCTGGTCGAGGAAACGCGCGAGATCGTGCACGACTGGCAATGGGAAGCGATCGCGCTGGGGCTCCCCTGTCGCGTGAGCAGCGGCCGGCCGGTCGAAGATCCGCAGAACCTGGGGCCCGGCTGGGTGGGCTTCAACTTCGCGTCGGCCTTCGACACGCAAGTTCGCATCCTGAACGATGCAGCCCTGCAAGCGCTCGGCAGCTATGACGGCGGACGGATGCTGTTCCTCGGCCTGGGCACGGCGGTCGGCTCGGCCTACATCACAGATCACCTGATCCTGGGTCTCGACATTGGCCGGATGCCGCTGGGCGATTCGCGGCTGTCCGACCTGCTGGGAGACAAGGGCTACGAAAAGCTGGGCAACAAGAAGTGGCAGGCCGCGGTGCACGAAGCCGTGCCGGCGATCCGCGCGGCGCTGATGGCCGACTACGTCGTGCTGGGCGGCGGCAGCGTCAAGAAACTCGATGAGCTGCCGGACAGCACGCGGCGCGGGCACAACCGCGCGGTCGTCGAAGGCGGGCGCAAGCTATGGGAGGAGCTGCCCGACCCGGCCGAGAAGAGCGAGTCGTGGGTGATCCTCTGAGCTTCGACGGAATGATTTACCGCGGAGGGCACAGAGGTTCGCAGTGGCAGCCCCCGGCTTTGCCGGGGGGCCATGTCCGCGAGAGGTTGGTCGAATTTTCAAAGAGCTTGGTGGGAGTCAGAAGTTTTCAGTTTCTATTCGCCAGTGACGAAGGATGTCTGTGCTGAAAACTTCCCTGGCTGTTATTTACGGTCACCATTTTCGCGCGTGTGCGCTGAGAAGTTCGCGAAAATGATGTTTCGGCGCCACACACCAGCCCACAGAGGCCTTGGCGGGCGGACTTTCGCGCTGCGGGATTTCTCTAGTTTTCCAACGGCGTCTGCATGTTCGTGCTCATCGCTCGGCCAGTACACATTCATCTGAACGTACCATATCTGAAATGCTGGCCGCATTTCTAGAGTCGGTGGACACGTGGGCGGTGTGCGCGATGCGCACGCGAGCGCGGTCACGCACAACGAGTTGCGCGGGCAGCGCGCCACACGCGCGGGCAAGGGCGCGCCGTGTATGCGAATAAATCAGATGCGAAGCCCTGCGAGGACAGAGTGTGAGAATCGGGGCGGTCCAATTCCTATCACTTGGCCCATACGCGTGAGCGCTACGACTTTGTGCTGCGGTAGCGATCGATGTAAACTCGACCGGCATCTGGCATCGCAGTTCGCTCATATCCGGCGAACCAAATTTCATTCTCCAGCCAGAATCGGCACATGAACGCCTCGAATGACTCCGCACAGTAGACGATCTCGCTCGGGTCCGCGGGCTCATCCTGCCACTGTTCGCCTTCTGTTCCGTAGAATCCGAGTGAGGCAACGACGGCATGGTCCGCCCCGTCGGGAGTCAGGTACAAGTACCAGAAGATGCACCCCTGCGAGTCAGCCAAAAACCGCACCAACCAACCGTCACCGATGGGAGCGGGAATCGGCTCAGAGCAAATGTCGAGATAGCAATCGGTGGTCGACCGTACACGCTGCTGTAGCTCTGGCGTCGCGATGAACTTCGTGAACGCGTCTGGTAGGCGGATCTGCCGGCGAATTGCCGAAGCGAGAAGGTGCGAAAATGCCTTGGCGTTCTCGCTAGATTTCTCATCGTGGATGCTGTGTTGGGCGGCCGCAGAGGAAATCAGCCACGCGAAATCGCCGCACAGTTCGAACGGCAGCCGAGGGAGGCGTTCGAACTCGTATTGGCCATAGGTGCCGGTATAGGGCCGGACGTCGCCCAAGCCGACGTTATCCAGGCTAGTGCCCCACCAGTGACAAGGAAAGGGCGATTCGGATGGCAACACGTTGCGTCCTCGATCGAAAGGGACCAGAAGGTCAGACCTATTCCTCTGATAGCCCAAATGCTTTGTTGGCGTGCTTAATAACCTCTTCAATGCTGGCCTTGTCAACGACCTTTTCCAGCCGCGCTGTTTGATCGACAAATATGGCTTTGATTGCTCCAAGAATCTCCATGCCCGAGCTTCCAAGGTGCATTGCACTATCGAGCTGTTGAGCAAGGTCGTCCCAGCCATGCTCACGGCACCGGCCAATCGCGATTTCCACGAACTTATACACTTCGCTTGTCGTTGTGATCATGCATCAGCCTTCCAGTCCCTGGCTCGTTCTTGCAGACGGGACAGAGCAGCTACCCTGCCCCTTTGTTCGTCACGGCGTCCGTCTGTTATAGTCGGGAAAAGTCAAATTCGCGAAACACCCCCTGGGCGCACCTTCAGTGAAAAGCAGACTCACTTTCATCACTCTGATTTCGTTGACCTTGTTCTCCAGCTTCGCGAGTAGCGCCGCGGCCGATGCACCGCGCGACAATACGCTGACCGAGGCCGAGAAGGCGGCGGGGTGGAAGCTGTTGTTCGACGGCAAAATGCTCGACGGCTGGAAGGCCAGTGAAAATCCGCAGTCGTTCACGGCGCGCGACGGGGCGATCGTCGCCCAGGCGCGTGGCGCGGCGATCGAGGCCCAGGCGCTGCACGCCAAGAGCCATTTGTTCTATGTCGGACCGGATGGCGCCGCTTCGTTTAAGGACTTCGAGTTCCAGGCCGACGTGAAGACCGAGCCGCGCGGCAACGGCGGCATCTATTTCCACACCGAGCTGGTTGCCGACGACTGGCCGCAAAAGGGCTTCGAGGTTCAGATCGACAACGTTCCGACGCACGACAAGCGGACCGGCAGTCTGTACGCCGTTTCGGACATTGTCCAGACGCCTGCCCAGGATGGCAAATGGTTCCGCGTGCAGCTCACCGTGCAAGGCAAGCACGTGGTGGTCAAGCTCGACGATCAAGTGGTCGTCGACTGGACGGAGCCCGCGGGCTTTGTCGCCAAGGACCCTCCCTTCTTCAGCGAACGGAAGCTATCGAGCGGAACGTTCGCCTTGCAGGCGCATGACCCGAAGAGCGTCGTGTCGTTCAAGAACATCAAGGTGAGGCCGCTGCCGGCGAAGCGGTAAAATGCGTGGCCGGGCAGGCACTGGTTCCCTTTTTCGGATTCTCGAAGATGTCTGAAGTTCCCGATGACCCTGACCCTGATTCTGATTTCCCCGAGTACCCTAGGTTGGGACGGATACCGCTGGAAGAGTCGCGCGAGAGATGTTTCTGACTTTGTGACCCGTTAATCTTTCGACGAAGCGATAAAGGTGAATAAGGTTGGAGCTGCGTCAGTGCAGGGCAACTCGACGGGACTGAAAAGCGGGTCAGAATTCACGGGTACTTCAATTCCCCTCCGGAGATAGTCAGGGCCCAGGAGAAGCGATCCCGTCACGTTCAGTGAGGAGGGCGTCCGCTTTGGGGAGCTGGATGGTGAACACGCAGCCCTTGCCAGGAATGTCGCGTGCCGAAATCTCGCCATCATTAAGGGCAATGGCACGCCGTGAGATCGGGAGGCCGAGTCCAACTCCTGAGCGATCTTCTCCCTTTTGGGAAAACGGCTTGAAAAGCTCCTCAACCTTTCCAGGAGGAAGGCCTCCACACTCGTCCTCAACCGTGATCACAATGCGACTACCCGATTCACACCCTCGGACCCACACATGACCGTCCTGCCTGGTGAATTTGATCGCATTCTGCACCAAGTTGGAGATCGCCGATGTCACCAGGTGGCGATCGGCAAAGACGACTAACTCCGGCTCAACGTCGATCGCGAGTTGAATGGACTTCGCGATCGCCTCGACTTGAGCAGTCGCCTCGACTTCGCTGACCATATCGACGACCCGCACTCGCTCGCGATCGACAATCGGTTCGCCGCGCAATCGCACTTCCGATAGCGAACGATCAATCAGGTCCTTCATCAGCAAGACGGCGTCTTCCAGCATTTTGTTGGTGCTTCCGCCCAGGCCGACGAAGCCCAGTTTGATGGATAGATGAGCCATCGACACCGTGGCCAAGGCGTTTCGCATCTCATGCGCGAGAAAGCCCAACCGTTGCACTTCATCGCGCGTGGCGGCGTCGCGTTGACCGCGGTTGAACTCGGTTACCGCTTCCGCGATGGCTACATCGAGACAAAAGTTGAGGCGGTTGAACTCGCGCGCCCCGATTGGTTCTGCACTGTGCTTGGCAGCATACTGGGTGATGGCCTGACAGAGCACACCATATCCGTGAACGACTTGAGATACGGTGTAACCGAGCCGCAGGGACTCCTTGCCACGACGAGTCGCCGCGGCGTGGTGAATCGATCCCGTCATACGGTCGATGTTTACGCTCGAGTCCTCTTCATCCTTTCGGAGCACTGCGATAAGCTCATCGTAGAATACGGGCAGCCCGTAGTCCATTTCGTCGCTAGAGCTTCGTGGTTCACTGAGTTCGCGCAGTTTCTCTCGGCACAAACCGAGGATGCCGTCGCGTTCGTTCAGGAGAAATTGGTAGAGCACTACGTCCTCCGTATGGTCATAAAGATCATACCACCCAGTGGCGCCTCGCCCTCGAGGATTGTGAAGCCAAGTGCTCGAATTCCAGGAGAGCGACGGTGCGGGCCGCTGTCTAGCCCCTCGTAGCAGCAGCGACGCAGCTAATTTCGCTGGCCATGCCGCAGGTGATAGCTTCCTGGCGATCTTGTGCCGCCGCTCGGCGGAATCTAGCTGACAGCCCCGAAGAGGGCACCAACCCCCGCGGTCAGCGCCATGGCTAGTGCCCCCCAGAAAGTGACCCGCACGGCCGCTTTCAGCATGGGCGCCCCGCCGGCACGGGCACCGAATCCGCCGAGTAGAGCAAGAAATACGATGGATGTACCAATTACTACTGGAATCAGTGCGTCCGTGGGAGTGGCCAGAACAACGAGCAGTGGCAGAGCCGCGCCGACTGCAAAAGTTCCGGCCGAAGCCAAGGCCGCTTGAATTGGCCGGGCGCTCAAAGTATCGGAGATCCCCAGCTCGTCGCGGGCATGGGCGCCCAGTGCATCATGAGCCATGAGTTGATCCACGACTTGTTTTGCCAGGGCAGCATCAAGACCCCGCTTCATGTAAATCGCGGCCAGTTCCTCACGCTCGAACGAGTCATCCGTCGCGAGTTCTGTGCGCTCACGCGCGATGTCGGCCTGTTCGGTGTCCGCCTGGGAGCTGACGGAAACATACTCACCGGCCGCCATCGACATCGCTCCCGCCACTAAACCGGCAACACCGGCAATCAGAATGTCGTTGCTGGCAGCATGGGCGGCGGCAACGCCGACCACCAGGCTCGCCGTCGAGACGATCCCGTCATTGGCACCCAGCACCGCAGCGCGCAGCCATCCGATGCGCTCCGTGCGGTGCGATTCGATATGCAGCGAAATCATATCGTCACTGGCCTGGTTGGGCTCAGTCTCTTAACACGACCCACAGCGCGTGCAGCACTCCAGGAATGAAAACCAGAAGCGTGAGCACGATGTTGAGGAGCAGATGAAAACCGATGCCATCTTTCAACCCAACCGCCAACGGCGGCAGTAGGATGGCAATGATGACCAGCAGCAGCTTATTCATGTTGAGAGGCTCTGGGACAGGACAAAAAAAGTGTCGACTAACAAGGTATCACAATGTCAGAACTATTTGTCCTCGCCCTCAATAGTAGTTCTGACATTCTGACACCTTCTTCTTTAGTCGTGGTCGTTCGTGTTCGCGGAACCGAAACGGATGTGATCCGTGTTGAAGTAGCCGGCAAATGTGTCGCCAAACAGGTTGCGCTTCAGGGCCCAGCCGCTGAACGCACTCAGCACGCCAACCAGGACAGCCGCCACGGCGATCCGCCCGAGCGGCCAGACCCGGACGGCCTGTGTGGGCATCCGCCGGGGACGCGCGGTCGAAGTCGCCAGGATCAAACCGGTACACAGCACGGCCTGCAGCGTAATCACCCACTGGGTGATGAACCACTGGGGCTGCACGCCGGAGATCTCGATCGCAAAACTGAGAAAAGTCATCGCGCACAGAAACGCGAGATAGAGCAACTGCCCGCGGCCCAGCGCAGTTTCAGGCAGGACCGGCAGCGGCCGGTCTGACGGACGGATGAGGAAACCCATCAGCAAAGCTGCCAGCGGAAGAAACAACAACTCGATCCAGCCGACGAAGTAATGTGACGGGATGAAGCCGCCAACGGCGTAAAGTCCCGAGACGACTTCGGGAAACGCGGCATCCCTCCTCCAGCGGACGGGAATGCGACAGGCGTTCAGGTAGGGAATGATCGCGAGCAGAAACAGCAGCGCGGCAGTGCTGGTCCAGCGGCGCAGTCCAAGTTGACTATGTATTTTCTCGCGGCCTGCGAGCAGCAGCATGCCGAGCGCCAGGGCGACGCCGTGAAAGAAACCCTGGAGCCATTCGAGGACCACGTGCATGCCCCCGAACGTGTCGCTGTAGGCGCCGGCAAGTTTCAGCATTTGCCCCACACAAAATCCGCTTGCGCCGAGGGTGCCCGTGGCAAGCGCGGCAAAGGCGACCTGCGGCAGGCGGTGCCGCCAGCAAAAGAGCATCAGTCCGGCGAACACGCCGACGCAACCCGCCCAGTTATCGCCGCGCGGCGGATTGAGTCGAAAGCCGAGCGCGTAGACGAGCAGCAGGAAGGCGATCCACCAGCCGCCGGCCAGATGCAGCACAAGCGAGGTGCCGAGATCGATACGCCGACGGACGATTGACAGTGCCACCGCGGCGACCAACGCGACCGTGGCTTCCAGCCAATCACTGTCATAGAGATCGGGCAGCGTTCCGCCCGCACTGCGATACCAATCGACGCAGGGATTCTGCAGGAACCAGGCGATCAGCACGGCGGCCAGTGCCGGAAACAACGCGGCCAGGCGTTGGCCGTCAAGCGACGCGGCCAGTGCGGTGCCGGCCCCGCCCAGGGCGGCCCAGAGAAACCCGATCAGGTACAGGCCGGCGAAACCGTAGAGCACGGTGGCCGAGTCCGAGGAGTGGGTGTAGCCCACGACTTTCATGTAGGACATGCTGCCGCCGAAGGCCCAACCCAGCGCGCCAAATAAGGCAAAGTAATGGATCCGGCGCCACCAGTCCTCGCGGCCGGAAAGCAGCACCACGGCCATGGCGCCGAGGGCGCCCGGTATCGCGGCGCCGATCTCATGTCCGAACTGGCCACGAATGCGCCAGCCTAGCGACATGGTAAAGCCGGTCAGCAGTACGCCGACGATTGCCCAACGCCATTCTGTGGGACGACTGGTGTTCATGTTGGATTGGCTCTTGCCCGACCAATCTTACATGGCTGCCCCGGAGCGGCACAACGAGCGAGAGCATAGCAACGGAGACTTACGCCAGCCGGGCTGCAGCCGGCCGGATGAAAAACGCCGCTCAAGCTGTTCGGCACGTGCCTTGGACCGAGTCGCGCTTTATGCTGTCAGAGCGACTAGAGTGCCAAGAAGAGTTGCCTGTCGGCGAATAGGCGGTGAGCAACTTCACCCAGGGATTTCACCAGGAGACATGACTATGCGCGGCGTAAGCGACCCTTTGAAGTTCCTGCTGGCCGTGGCCGTGGCGGTTGTTTGCCTGGCGCCGGCGCCGCTGCTGGCCAGTGAAACTCCGGACGGGACGCTTGCGGACGGAGTCATTGCCGAGATCGACAAGATCGCGCGCGAAGGAATCGAGGCAAAGAAGGTCGCTTCGTTTGGCGTGGGCGTGGTGAAGGATGGCCGGCTGGTGGTCGCGCGCGGGTACGGAATGGCGGATTTGGAGAACCAGGTGCCGGCCACGGCCGAGACGGTCTATCGGCTGGGGTCGATCACCAAGCAGTTCACCGCCGTGGCGATCATGCTGCTGGCCGAAGAGGGGAAGCTCTCGATCGACGATGAGCTGACCAAGTTTCTGCCGGAGTATCCGACGCAGGGGAAGAAGATCACGCTGCGGCATCTGCTCCAGCACACTGCGGGTATCAAGAGCTACACGAGTCTCGAGGACTTCCCGAAGTTCTCGCGCGACGATCTCAGCCACGACGAGATGCTCGCGCTGTTCAAGGACGTGCCGCTGGAGTTCGAGCCGGGAACGAAGTGGAACTACTGCAACTCGGGCTACTATCTGCTGGGGATGGTCATCGAGAAGGCGAGTGGTCAGAAGTACGAGGAGTTTCTCAGCGAGCGAGTCTTCAAACCGCTGGGGATGAGCGATACGCGCTACGGGCACACGCGGACGCTGATTCCGCGGCGGGCGATGGGCTATACGAATTCACCAAAGGGCCTGGTGAACGATGACTTCATCAGCATGAACGCGCCGTACGCCGCCGGGGCGCTGGTCTCCACGGTGCTCGACCTGGTGAAGTGGTCGCAGGCGCTGGAAGCGGGCGCGCTGCTGTCGAGCGAATCGTATGCGGCGATGCACGAGCGGGCGAAGCTGGAGAATGGTTCGACGCGGCCGTATGGCTTCGGCTGGCAGCTGGGCGAACTGGCCGGGCACAAGAGCATTGGCCACGGCGGCGGGATCCCCGGCTTTGCGACCATGATCACGCGCTATCCGGAAGATCGGCTCACCGTGATCGTGCTGTCGAACACGTCCACGGCCAACAGCGGCGAGGTGGCCAGGCGAATTGCCCAGGTGATGCTGGGGGTGAAAGAGGAGCCGCGGAAGCCAGTGCTGGACAAGCCGATCGACGCCGCACTCGCCGAGCAGGTGGTGGGCAAGTACAAGCTCGAGGATGTGGACGCCGTGGTCGAGGTGACTGCGGACGGCGGGAAGCTGTTTGCCAGCGTGAACGGCCAACCCAAGGAGCGGCTGAAGTATCAGGGGGAGCGCGAGTTTGTGGTCGACAACGACGACGCGCCGCGCGTGGAGTTCATGCCGAAGGAGGGCAAGGCCGCGGGAGTGCTGGTCGACGCGGGGGACCAGAAGTTGGAGGGGAAGCGGGCGGAGTGAGACCGCTGGTCCGCGAGCCTGTTGGCCGGCGAACGGTGAAGCCTTGGGCCGGAGAGCCCGTGGCCCTTTCAGATTGCTGGACGATTTACGGCCGGCCCGTATACTGCTACAGCTTCTCAACAGTCACCAAGGGGCCTGGCCATGCTTCGCACTTTGCTAACAATTGCGATCGTTTTCGGCAATCTTTCGATTCTTAGCGCTGCCGATTGGGACCGCTTTCGCGGGCCGAACGGATCGGGGGCGAGCGAGGGGCCGGCGCCGCCGGTGGAGTGGTCGGCCGAGAAGAACCTCAAGTGGAAGGCGCCGCTGCCGGGCAAAGGCACTTCGTCGCCGATCGTGTCTGGCGATCGCGTGTACGTCACTTGCTACACCGGCTATGGACTGGACCTGGCGAAGCCCGGCGATCCGAAGGACCTGGTGCGGCACTTGATTGCGCTGGATCGGAGCACCGGCCAGGAAGTGTGGCGCGCGAGTGTGGCGGCGACCGGTGAAGAAGATCCTTTCAAGGGTTTCATCACGCAGCACGGCTACGCCAGCAGCTCTCCGGCGACGGACGGCAGAAGCGTGTTCGTGCTGTTCGGCAAGTCGGGGCTGTTCGCTTTCGATCGCGAAGGGAAGCAACTGTGGCGCACGGAGCTGGGAACGAAATCGGATCCGGCGAAGTGGGGTGACGGTTCAAGCCCGATCGTGTTTGGCGACCTGGTGATCGTCGACGCGGGGATTCTGGGCAATCAATTTGTGGGTGTGAACAAATCGACCGGTGAAATTGTCTGGTCGCTGGCCGATCCGAGTTTCACGAACTGCTGGTCGACGCCGACGCCGATTCAGGTTGAGGGCGCCGATCAGATTCTGTTTCAGGTGCCGAAGAAGGTGATGGCGGTGGATCCGCGCACGGGGGCCCTGCTCTGGTCGGCTGCTTCGCCGCTGGACGACGCGACGTGTGGCAGCATCGTGACGAAGGACGGCAACGCCTTTCTGATGGGAAGCCGCGCCGGACATGCGATGGGCCTGAAGTGCGGAGGCACCGGTGACGTTTCGGAAACCAACACGCTGTGGAAAACGCGCGTGCAGGCCGGCATCTTGACGCCGGTGATCGTGGGGGAGAATCTTTACTGGGCGACCGGCGGAATCTTCTTCGCGGCCAAGACGGCAGACGGCAAGGTGGTTTACAAAGAGCGCTTGCCGCGGATCGGCGGACCGACCGGCGGCTTTCCGAATGCGGACTACTCTTCGCCGATCGCCGTGGGCGAGAATGTCGTGTTGTTCACCCGCAATGGCGAGAGCTATGTGATCAAGGCGGGCGACGAATTTAAGCTTGTGGCGCACAACGCGGCGTTTGCCGGCGACAGCACGGCGTTCAGCGCGACACCCGCGGTGAGCGACGGCGAGTTGTTCGTGCGTTCCGACGGGAATCTGTACTGCATCGCCGAGTCGGGGAAGTAACCTGAGTTCTCTCAGGTTACCTTGTTGCGGCGAGCGCGAAAGAGCACGAGTGCCGCAGCCCCAAGCAGACCGAGCACCCAGGTCGCCGGTTCAGGGACGCGGCGGAGCTGGATGTCGTCGAGCACCAGTCGGCCGGTCGTGCCGCTGGTGGAAGTGGCCTGGATGACGAACTGCAGCGAGCCCGTGAATTGGTCGGGGCCGAGCAGGCTGGCATCGAACAGGAGCTTCTGATCGAGCCACCAGGTGCCCTCGTCGATCGCGGAGAGCTGCGGTAGCGAGAAGATCTCGCCGAGCGGAGCATTCGATCTGGCGAAATAGGCTTGGACCGAGATCAGTTCGTCCACGTCGTTGCCGGGCGTATCGCCGTTGGGCATCTCGAAGTTGCCGATGTCGAAGCTGATTTCGAACATGTCGTCGGGATTGAGCCACCTGGCATTTGTGATCACTTGCGTCAGAGTGGAGGTTCCATTGGTGACGTCCAGAGTGCCGACGTGCAGACCTTCGGTTGGTTGGAGTGCGTCGGACGTTGTCGGGTTGAGCCGGCCGGCATTCAGCCAGACGTCTCTTATTTCCCCCGGCGGTGTGAGCGTCCCCTCGAAGCCACCGCGGATCACTTCGGGACTGGGCACCTCGCTGAGCGGCAGTCGGGCGACGATTTGACCCGTGTACTGCAGATCGAAGTAGATTCCGGCGCTCTGTTTCGTGGCAAAACTGATGGGAATGGTGAGTTGCAGTTCGTCGCCCACAACGTTCTGGTGCACGATTCGATTCTCATCGTGCTCGTCAAAGGATCCCCATTCTTCCTTGAAAAATCCAAACGGTCCGGCGTCGATCTGCACCTCGTCGGAATTGAGAAACACATAACGCGCGCCGCGCAACTCGCCCGGAACTGACGTGGGCTGAACGCCACCTTGGATCGACAGGTGCTGCTCGCGGACGGCAAAGTAGGCGTGCTGTGCGGCGCCGAAAAAGTCGGTGATCTGCCAGGCCGAGTCGGCCGGCGCGCTGTAGGGCAACTGATTGCCCGGCAGCGGCAGCGGCTTGATGGCGTTTCCGGCGAATTGGAGGCCTCCCGACGGACCGAAGTTGTCGACCAGCAGTTTGCCGGAGAAATGCGTTGTCAGACTGCCGAGCGCTTGCTCATCGAAGTTCCAGTACTTGGGGGCTGGAATACCGTGGGAATCGTAATAGCCGCCGGTGAGCGTGAGGAAGCTTTGAGCTGGGTCGATGATGAAGTCGACGGCGCGGGCGGCGCTGGATGAGCAGGCGAAAGTCAGCAGTAAGCAAGCAGCGCGAATGAAGCGAGGCATGGGCGATACTCAGCGGCTGTTGGTCGTTGCGAACCGCGCGCCGGTTTTGGAATCGAGAGACGGATTCTCGCTGCCGAAAGAAGTTCGGCGAGAAAAACGCCCGATGCGAAGCCG
This sequence comes from Pirellulales bacterium, assembly GCA_041741015.1. Lineage (GTDB taxonomy): Bacteria > Planctomycetota > Planctomycetia > Pirellulales > PALSA-1355 > JALHMI01. The sequence continues at coordinate 6,145 of JBGSKX010000119.1, read as the reverse complement.
ACGTGCTCAAGCTCCGAGTGCGCTCGCCGGACCGTCGCGCTGAAAGACAGCGCGGAGCCGACGATTTACAGGGAGCGAGTGGTTCGCAGTAGCGTTTCCTTAGTTTGGGGGGATGGCACTCACTATACTAAGCAGCGGCCGCCCGGATGCAAGAAAAAAATTGGGACGACCGACTCCGGCTTGGCGACAGCGGATGTTGGAGCGGACTCTTGGGGGGGCCTGGGGTGCGACGGCGACGAAACATCGCAAATCCCAGTTTTAATGCTTTATGACTGACTGCCTTGGGTCGCATCCTCAAACGTAATCATGTGGTGAGGTACTGCCGCGGCGGGATGATCGGAAGCTGCCCGGGATCTGTGAAGAGCAATACCTTGAAGTACGAAGGAGCGGCGTGGAGCCGCAACGAGAACGAGTGAAGAGCGGGACTTTTGAGAACGCAATTGCGCTCGGCTTGGTTGCCTGTAGGGTGGCGCTCAGGTAGCCCCGACAATCTTGCCGGGGCGCCGCCAGACATAAGAGGTCCCCAGCCGCTCACATCGATCGCCTCACCGAGTCCATGCCGCAAGTCGCAAACGCCTGCCGCGAATTACTCTTTGCTCTCCGCGTTCTTCTCGATCTCCGCCAGCTTTGGGCGATACATCCCCGCGACGTGGTGCGCGATCTTTTGGGGATCGCACGGCGAGTCGGCCGAGAGGTTGGTGAGCACCACGACCGTCAGCCGATCATCGAGATACCGGGCGATCATCGTCGTAAACCCTTGCCAGGCGCCACCGTGCCGGACACAGCGATGGCCGGGCGTCGTCGTGCACATCCAGCCGAAGCCGTATCCGGCCCGGTTCGGCTTGCCGCTTGAGAGCATCTGCGGTGTCCACATTTCCTGTTTGCTGGCCGCGCTCAGCAGCTGGTCGCCGGCCAGTGCCGCGTCCCACTTCACCAGGTCGACGAGGTTGAAGTACAGGCTGCCGTCGGCCGTCGAGTTCATCGTGGGCGAGACCCACTCCTGGTTCTTGAGCTCGCCTTTCACCAGCCGGTAACCGGCCGCACGGTGGGGGACGATGTCGGTTTCGTTGATGACGCCGGTCGACGTCATCTTCAGCGGCCCGAACACGCGCTCCTCGAGGAACTCGCCATACGGCTTGCCGCTCACCTTGTGGATTAGCACGCCCAGCGTCACGTACCCCGCGTTGCTGTATTTCCACGCGTAGCCCGGTTTAGCGGCCAGCCGCAGTCCGTACACCGCCTTGAGCAGCTCGTCCTCGGTGTAATCGCGCCGCATGTCGAAGTCGCGCGGCATGTCGCCGAGGCCCGCGGTGTGCGAGAGCAAATGCCGAACCGTCATCGGCTGCCACGTCTCGGGCGCTTCGGTCAGATATTTCCGCACCGGATCGTCGAGCGCCAGCTTCCCGTCTTCGACCAAGAGCAGCACTGCCGCCGCGGTGAACTGTTTCCCCACCGACCCCGACTGAAAGATGGTCTCAGGCCGCACCGGCGCGTCATGCTCGACATTCGCCAGCCCGTACCCCTGCTGTTTGACAACGTTGCCGTCATCAACCACGAGCAGAGCCACGCCAGGAATGTGTTGGCGAGCACGCTCGGCCTCGACGTAGTCGTCGATCTCGTCAGCGGTCAGCGGCGCCGTGCAGAGCAAAAACAACAGCCAGCCGATCGCGGCGAGCAGGACACGGGGTGCAAGAAAGTGCGAACCCATCACAGGTATTCCCCAGGGCCAAAACCATGTTGCCAACCGGGTCGATTATCACCGCCCCAGCAGCCCGAGTCGAGCGACGAGCCCATAGGCCCGACAGCTACTCGCGGACGCGAACGGCTTTCAGATCGCGCGCTTTGTGCAGGATCAGACCGCTGCTCTGCGGATCGCTCGTGTCGTCGAACGTAAACGTCACCTGGCCACGATCGGGTGCGATGCGGAAGGTGGTGCTCGATTCGGGAAAGAGCGTGGCGACCGGCTGGCCGGGGTTTTCGACCAGCAGCACGCCGTCTTTTCGGGAGATGCGGATCTTGATCGTGGCGTCCTGCTCGGGGCTGTACGTGCCGACCAGCTTGTCGAGTTGCTCGGACGATAGTTCGACGCGCGTATCCCAGGTGGTGCGCTGCTCGCCGGCGCGGATGTCGTCGAGCGTGGGGCTATTTTGAAACAGGTCTGCCAGCGGCCGCGGTTTGGTCGCGCGGCGGGCCAGCTCTTGATCCATGTCCAGCACGATCGCCTCTTCGTAGTTGGCCAGATTGTAGAGATAGATCTTCCGGTTCTTGAGATCGAAGATGTTCGAATAGGACGTGAAGCCGCCGGGGCCGCGCTGGTGGACCGCATTCAGAACCGCGGCCAGACCGATGATGTCGGCGCTCGGCGCGGCAGCGAGCATTTGCTCGGCGCGGACGAAGCGCTGGCAGCGATAGCCCGACATGCCGAGACGCGTGTTGGTGACGATCAGCCGGTCGGAAGTGCGCCGCGTGAGGGACAAGCCCGTCTCGGGGAGCCAGGCGACGACGGCGGCATCGCCGGCGGCGTCGGCAAACAGGAACTGCCCGTCTGCGAGATGCTTGCAGTTGTATTTCTCGAAGCAGGCGAGCGCCTCGGCCACGGTCGCGCACTCGTTCATGATCTTCTCGATCAGGTTGCGCGGCGTTTCCTTGTTGGCATCACCCTGCCAAGGCACGGCCGAGAGCGCGGTACAGTCGAACGCCAGCCCGCGCTCGTTCATGCTCCCTTGGGCGAAGCGATCGTCGAAGCCGAGATTCACGCGGGCCAGTCGCCCCTTGGCGGCCGGAACGAACCAAATGTAGCCCGGCTTGATGAAGTCTTCGTTGTTACAGAACAGGACCTGGCCGTCGCGGACGACGCAGAAGATCGTGCAGGCCTGGGCCTGCCAGGCGGGGAGCAGTACGGCAATCAGAGCGAACAAGCCATAGAGCGAGTATTTGGGCCGAAACATCCTGCGCATCCGCCGTGTGGTGAGGTGGTGAACTGACGCGGCGGGATGATAGGAAGCAGCCCGGGATGGGTAAAGAGCAATACCTCGAAGTTCGAGGGGTGGGGCGTGGGAACGATCTTGCCATGCTCCTTCCCCGCACAAATACCCCTCTGACCAAACCCGTTTGGATGGCGCGAAGTAAGTCCCGAGGATGTCCGCAAAGTAGTAGGCACAAGCCGTGTGCCGTAGCGGGAGCCGATACTCTTTTTGCAGGATGGTGACGGCACACGGCGTGTGCCTACTACTTTCGTCCCCCGGCAAAGCCAGAGGCTACCATGCCTGACATTCAAGCTTCGGAACGAGCGAGCTCACACCGTGCCCTTGAACCCTTCGGGCAGGAAGAAATCCTGAAGAAGCTTCGCGCCGGGGACGACGGAGTACTTGTCGAGGTTCGTGACGCCTTCTTGCTTGAGCACGTCGCTGTCGATGAAGAAGTTCCCCGTGCACTTGCGGCTGTCGCGAGTCAGGATGGCGTAGGCGGCGTCGGCCATGATCTGGGGCGTGCGGCCCTGGTCGACCATCGTCTGTCCGCCCAGCAGGTTGCGAACGGCGGCCGTGGCGATCACGGTCTCGGGCCAGAGCGCGTTGACGGCGACGCCTTCTTCGCGAAACTCTTCGGCCATGCCGAGAACGCAGAGGCTCATGCCGTACTTGGCCATCGTGTAAGCAACATGGCCGGCGAACCAGCGCGCCTCCATCGCCAGCGGCGGCGAGATGTTGAGGATGTGCGGATTCGAGGCCTTCAAGAGATGCGGCAGGCAGAGCTTGCTGGTCATGAACGTGCCGCGGGCGTTGATGCCGTTCATCAGGTCGTAACGCTTCATGTCGGTCTGGAGCGTGCCGGTGAGGCTGATGGCGCTGGCGTTGTTCACGAGGATGTCGATGCCGCCGAACTTCTTGACGGTCTCTTCGACCGCGGCCTGCACCTGGTCCTCGTAGCGAATGTCGGTGATGCAGGCGAGCCCCTTACCGCCGGCCTTCTCAAAATCTTCAACGGCAGTGAAGGCTGTGCCTTCGAGCTTGGGGTGCGGCTCGGCCGTTTTGGCGACGACGACGACGTTCGCTCCGTCGGCTGCGGCGCGGAGGCCGATCGCTTTGCCAATGCCGCGGCTGGCGCCGGTGATGAAGAGGGTCTTGCCTTTGAGAGTGGCCATGATGAGGTTCCGCCCGAGGTTGTTTTGGAGATGAGGGGTTCGCGTTGAAGTGGGGGGTGGGGCCAATGGTACCGCACTGGCCGGGCGGCTGGCAAACAGACGCGGAAGTTCCTTGGCGGGAAGCACTTATCGGGCAATTCGGGGCTATTCAGCCTGTACGATCACCACAGCCGGACGGTGACCGTTTGCGGCGGTGCGAAAACCGCGTTTTTGCCGGGTTTCGAGGGGTGTGCGGCTCGTTGACACTTCGTCGTAAGCCATTTACAGTAAATATGTTGCTGTAACTGCTGGCGTTCTTCTGGGCCCCTTTCTGGGCCGCTGCGAGGGCTGTGCGTGGCTGACAAGGCTTGGGGTGGTGTGTTTAGCGAGGCGACGGATGCGCGCGTCGAAGCGTTCACTGAAAGTGTGAGCTTCGATCGCCGCCTTTATGCGCACGACATCACCGCTTCGATCGCCCATGCCCAGATGCTGGCCAGCGTCGGGCTGATTTCGAACGAGGAATGTCGGCAGATTGAGCAGGCCCTGGGCAACATTCGCCAGGAAATTGAGCAAGGCGACTTCCCGTTCCGCACCGAACTGGAAGACATCCACATGCACATCGAGCACTCGCTGATCGAGCGGCTCGGTGACGTGGGCCGAAAACTGCACACCGCGCGGAGCCGAAACGATCAGGTTTCGACCGACCTGCGCCTCTGGGTCCGCGACGCGATCGACACCATCGACGCACGGCTGGTCGACCTGCAGCGGGCGTTCGTCGAACGCTGTGCCGTCGACGAAGGCGTCATCTTGCCGGCCTACACGCACATGCAGCGGGCACAGCCGGTGCTCGCGAATCACTACTGGTTGGCGTACACGGAAAAGTTCGAGCGCGATCGCGGCCGGTTAGCCGGCGCTCGCTCGCGGGCGAATGTGCTCAGCCTGGGCGCCGCCGCCGTAGCGGGTACCAGCCTGCCGATCGACCGGCACGACGTCGCCGGCCGGCTGGGCTTTGAGGACGTGGCGGCCAACAGCATCGACGTCTCCAGCGATCGCGACTTCGTGGTGGAGTTTGCGTTCGTGCTGGCCATGATCGCCGAGCACCTGAGCACCTGGGCCGAAGAGTGGGTGCTGTGGTCGACCGCGGAGTTCGACTTTTTGAAGCTGCCGCAGCCGTTCTGCACCGGCTCGTCGATCATGCCGCAGAAGGTCAACCCCGACGTGCTGGAGCTGACCCGAGGCAAGAGTGCCCGGGTGATTGGGAACCTGACGTCGCTGCTGGTGCTGATCAAGGGGCTGCCGCTAGCCTATAACCGCGACCTGCAAGAAGACAAAGAGCGGCTGTTCGATTCGTTCGACACGGTTAAGGCGTGCCTGGAACTGGCCGCGCCGCTGGTGGCCGGCACGGAACTGAAGCGCGAGCAGATTGCCGCGCGGCTCGACCGGGGACACCTCGACGCCACGACGCTGATGGAACACCTGATTTCGCGCGGAATGCCGCAGCGGACGGCCCATCATGCGACGGGCGAACTGGTGCGCAAGGCGCTCGACCGCGGTGTGCGGCTCGCGGATTTGCCGCTGGAAGATTTCAAAGCGGCCGACAAGAGCCTGGACAAAAGCGTGTTTGAAGTGCTGGGGCCCGAGCAGGCCGTGGCTGCGTTTGTCAGCTACGGCTCGACAGGTCACGAGCAAGTGGCCGCGCAGGTGGCGCGGTGGAAGAAGCAGCTTGGATTGTAGGGTCGGACAAAGGGCGGCGAAAAAAGACTCCCGTCCCCTTTTTCGATGGATGATGACGGCGAATGGATGCAAGACGAAAAAAGTGATTCACACCATTGGTCGATCGCCATGCGTCTGTTGAACGTTCATGTAATCTCGCGAGTCGTGTGCGGGCTGATGCTCGCAGGGCTGACGCTGTCGACATCCGCGCTGCACGCTCAGGATGACAACCCGTTTGGCGCACCGCCCGATGCGGGTGCGCCGGGCGAGGCACCAGCGGCAGGTGACAATCCGTTTGGCGATCCGGGTGAT
>JBGSKX010000118.1:0-25633 GCA_041741015.1 Pirellulales bacterium | reverse complement strand
GGCGCAGCGCTTCGGCCACGCGATAGCCATCGAGTCCCGGCAGGCCGATGTCGAGCACCACGGCATCCGGCGTCGAGCGCCGCGCGGCCGCCAGCGCCGCCAGTCCATCATGAGCCATCGTGATTGTATGCCCGGCCTGTTCGAGCAACTTCGCCAGCGTATTCGCCATGTCGACGTTGTCGTCCACGACCAGGATCTTCAGTGGACCAACAGGCTCGTTCAGCTTCGGCTCGGGTGCGACTTCCGGCGTCGCCGTGACCAGCGGCAGCCGAACGGTGAACTCACTCCCCTGCCCCAGGCCTTCGCTGGTGGCCGAGACGCTGCCGCCGTGCATTTCGGCCAGTTTGCGGACGACGGTGAGGCCGATACCCAGTCCGCCCTGCGAACGATCAAGCGAACGATTGACCTGAGTGAACAGTTCGAACACGCGCGGCAGCATTTCGCTGGGAATGCCCACACCCGTGTCTTTGATCTTATAGATCACCTGTCCATCGAGTGAGTAAGCGCGGACGCTGAGCTGACCCCCTTCGGGCGTGTACTTGGCCGCGTTCGACAGCAGGTTCACCAGAATCTGCTCGACTCGCACCGGGTCGACATGCAGCGGCAGCGGCATCTGGGCGATGTCTGGGGCCAATTGGTGACGCCGTTCGGCGATGGCCGGACCCACGGTCGCCAGGGCCCGTTCGATCAGCACGCGACCGTCGACGGGCTCTTTGCGAAGTTGGATTTTGTCGCGCGTGATTCGCGAGACGTCCAGGAGATCGTCGATCAAATGCGCCAGGTTCTTCACCTGTCGATCGATGACTTCCGTGGCCGGGTTATCGTCTGTCTGGGTCAGCGTGGCGAGCTGATTCGCATACTGGATCGCCGCCAACGGATTGCGCAGCTCGTGGGCCAGCATTGCCAGGAAGTCGTCTTTCTGTCGCTGTGACTCGCACAGCTCGGTATACAGCCGCACGTTATCGCTGGCCGAAGCCACGCGGCGACCAAGCTCACTCACCAGTTCGAGCTCCGCCTGTGAATAGCGCTGCCGCGGATCGGTGCCCACCAGCGTGATCGCTCCGATCACCTTGTCGCGAACCACGAGCGGCACGACCATCCAGGTGGCCGGCCCTAGTTGTTCTAGCACGCGGCGATGCTCGTCGCTGCGGGCAATACTCTCTAGAAACGCGCCCTCAACTTCCGCCACCAGCAGCGGCTCGCGCGTCCGCAGCACCTGTACCACGGGTCCAGGCGAGTCCCAATCCAGCGGATTCAGCTCCAGCGCCCTCCGCAGTAGCGGCTCCTGCGCCACGTTGCGATGGGCATGCGCTACCCGTTCGATCCGCCCGCGTTCGTTGACCATGTCGATCAAACAGTAGTCCGCCACGAACCGCACGGCCAGTCGGGCCACGCTTTGCACCGTGCTCGTGAAGTCAAGCAGCACGGAGAGGACGTTGCCGGCTTCGGACAGAAACGCGAGGGCCGTTTCGGCCCGTTTACGATCCGTGATGTCGAGCGCGATGCCTGTCGTGCGCAGCACGCGACCACTGTCGTCGAACGTCGATTTGCCGCGCACCGCGATCCAGCGAATGCCTAGCAACGGATGTTCGATTCGGTACTGGACATCGATCGGATTCTTCTTCGCCAGCGCCTCGTTCACTACCTTGAGAACCCCTTCGCGATCTTCTGGCAGGATCCGCTCAAGATACGCCCCCTGCGAAGGCTTCAATTGCGGATCGAGACCATTGATTTCGTAGAACTCCTGCGACCAGGTGATGGTGTCGTGCACCATGTCCCAGTCCCACAGGCCGGCGCGAGCGCCCGACTGAGCCAGCCGCAAGCGTTCTTCGCTCTGGGCGAGCGCCATTTGTCCCAGCTTGCGTTCGGTGATGTCGCGAAAGAATACGGCGAGCGTGCGGTCTTCGGCCGGAGAGACCTTGACCTCGAACCAGACCTGCCAGGGCTCATGAAAGCACTCGAACTCAACCGTTTCGCGCAAGGTCGCCGCCTGGCGAATCCTGGCCGCGGCCAGCTCGTTATCGGCCAGCGGGAAAACGTCCCACAAGGTCGTCTCGGGAGTTAATTCCAATTCCCGTCGCGACAGCTCTTCGGCCGCACGATTCAGATACGTGCAGCGCCAGCGACTGTCAACGGCAATGAACCCATCGGCGATGCTCTCAACGACTGACACGACTTGCTGCGCGCTGGTAGCGGCGCGCATCCGAGCCCGCCGGGCGATCTCGCTGAACATCGCGAGCGCCAGGCACACGAACAGGAACGCCGCGGTGCCCGTGTCGAACCCGAAGGCCCGATCCTCATCCAGCACAAACCAACTGGCCACCAGATAAATCAGCCCGATGGTTAACAGCGCCGGCCGCAATCCGCCGAACCAGCTCACCAGCGCCACGGCGGTGAAGAAGGTGACGTAGTAGATGTTCTCACTGAACGTGGGAGCCAGCAGGACCCCCATCGCGCCGGCGACGGCAACGGCCAGGATGGCGCCCAGATAGGACACCCAGGAGAAATTGACTCGTTGCATAAACCTCTCCGGGCGGAACTGGCGGCGCGCCCGCGATCGCGGCCAGCAAACGGACACGCGACTGCCCCATAGAGCTATTGTAGCCAGCCGAGGAAGCCGGAGAGCCGTGTGGCCTGCGGCAACCCGCAAGATAACGACAAATTCAGCCTATCCGGCCGCGAATTCCGGGGGGGGTGAGCGATCATCGCGCAGCATTCCGGCCGTCCAGACACTTCCGTCCACACAACTCTAGCTGCTCGCGCTGCGGTAGCTGCGCATGGCCTTGGTGAACACGAGACGCGAAAGCCAGAGCGAGGCCGCCGTCGCAAACAGGGCAAACACGGCCAGCGGCCAATTCTGTCCGTCGAGAGGCTTGGCCAGCAGTCGGGCAGGCACGTTCACCACGATCAGCACCGGAATGATGAACGTGAACAGCACCCGGATCGGATCGCCGACGGCACCACTGTAAATCTCCAGGGGATAGCGTGAAAAGTTCGTGATGTAGAACCAGAAGTCGTAGAGCGTTTGATTGCGGCCCAGCCAGACGCTGGTGGCGGCCAGCGCGATCATCAGGCTGTACATGATTGCCACGCCGCACGCCAGGTAGAACGGATAGAGCAGAAATGCGACCGGGCTGGGCGTCTCTGGCAGATACCACAGCGCATAGCCCATCAGCCCCGCGGCAAACAGAGCGCCCCACAGCGACGACCAGTTGATTTTGTGCAGCGAGACGAGGAATTGCGTGTCGATCGGTTTGAGCAGGGCGAAGTCCAACCCGCCGGTGCGAATCAACTCGCTGAACTCCTCGCAGTTCGGCATGAACAGGGCCTGCACGATCGCATTGACGAACAGCGTCGTGGCCAGAAACAGGAAATACTCCATCTTCGACCAGCCGGCGATCGAGACCGTGAACTGGTAGATCAGGATGTAGTACGCCAGGTTCATCGCCATCCAGGACAGCGACGTGATGCTCTCGATGATGAAGTTCGAGCGGAACGTCATGTCGCGCACGAGGCTGTTGCGCGCGAATGCGAGAAACACCTTCGTGTACGATGGCCGAAACGCAGGGGCGTGATCTCCAATCGTGCTCGTCACGACGTCACTCATCCATCATCCCCCGTATCCACTGTAGCGTCGCACGCCCAAGTTGAACGTCACCCGGCAGAGCACAATGAACGTCACGGTCCAGAACAGTTGCAGCCCCAGCCCCCAGGCCAGGTCGGCGCCTTGAATTTTGCCCAGGAATACCGCGGCCGGAAAGTAGGCCAGGTACTGCAGTGGGATCGCGCGCACGATCGTCCCCAGATGCCAGGGCAGCCCGTCGAGCATGTCGATCGGAAACATGTGGCCGGAAAAGAAGAACGTGAACAGCATATAGATGAACAGCAGCGAGCTGACTTCGAGCAACCAGAAGCCGAGCAGCCCCAGGGTCGCCTCCATGAAGAAGCCCATGATGAAGGCCATCACCAGCGACGCGAGGAAGGCCAGCATCGTGGTGGCGTCGGGCCAGCCGCTGAAGTAATCGCGGCACAGATAAAACACCAGCGCGAATGGCCCCGCGGCAACGACGTAATACACCAGCTTATGGGCGATCCGGCCCAAGAGCAGAAAGCCGATCAAATCGACGGGCTGGATCAGGTATTTCTTGATTTCGCCGTTGCGAATCTGCAGGGCAATCATCGAGGCCAGCCCCGGCATACTGCTGAACGCCCGGCTGACTTGCGTCAGCAGGTAGTAGGCGATCATCTCCTCGTAGGTGAAGCCGGCGATGGTGCTCGCGCCGTCGGCGCGGCGGACGGCATAGAAGATTGCGCTCCACATAAAGACCTGCGTGAGCAACGGCAGAAACCGCATCAGCGTCCCGAGGGCAAAGTCGCCGCGGTAGACCAGCCGCTCTTCGATCGAGATCCGCAGCACCGTCGCCCAGATGCGCAGCCGGTTTGGCCGGGCCAGCGAGTGATCGCCCGCCTCGAATCCGGGTGCGTAGTTGGCTGGTAGCGACATGGTGAATTCGCAAAGCGTGCGCGGATTGAACTTAAGCGAGCTGCGGCCGGGGCTCGCGCCCCTTCACTTGTTCGGTCGCCAGCGAGAACATCTCGGCGATCACTTCCTCGAGCGGCGGATCCTCGACGCTCACGTCTTCGACCGTGTGCTTGGCCAGAATCGTCGAAAGCGCGCCGCCGATCCCGTTGCGGTCGACCTTCAGCTTCACCTTGGGCCCCTGCTCTTCGACGATCTCGCCGAAGCGGCTAAGGTCGCCCGGCGGCTTCTCGCCAGGGAACACCAGCGTGATCACCTTGTGGCCACTGAAGCGATCGATGATGCCCGAAAGCGAACCGTCGTACATGATCATGCCGCCGGCGATGATCACCACTCGGCGGCAGAGCGCAGCGACGTCCTTCATATAGTGGCTCGTCAGCAGCACGGTCATCTTCCGCTGTTGCTGATAGAACCGGAGGAACGACTGAATGTTGTGCTGAGCCACCACGTCCAGCCCGATCGTTGGTTCGTCCAGGAACAACACCTCGGGCGAATGCAGCAGAGCCGCGATCAACTCCATCTTCATCCGCTCGCCGAGCGAAAGTTCGCGCACGGGCTGAGCAAGCAGGTTGCGCACCGTGAGCAAGTCGACGAGCTCGTCGAGGCGGCGATCGAACTGCGCCGGCTCGATACAGTAAATCTGTTGATGCAGCCGAAACGATTCCTGAGCGGGCAGATCCCACCAGAGCTGATTCTTCTGCCCCATCACCAGGGCGAATCGCCGGCGATAGACGTTCTCGCGCTTCCACGGTGTGAAACCCATCACCCGGGCCGTGCCGGCTGAGGGGCTGATTACGCCGGAGAGGAGCTTGAGCGTGGTGGTCTTGCCGGCGCCGTTAGGCCCGAGAAAGGCGACGAACTCGCCCGACTCGACGGTGAGGTCGATGCCGCGGACCGCCTCGACGTCGCGGTACTTGCGGCGGAAGAGTCCGCGCACCGAAGCCAGCAGTCCCTCCTGCTTCTGGTAGATGCGGTAGGACTTTGCCAGCCCTTCAATCTCGATGATGGCCATAGGTGGAGGATTATAGAGGGGGCGATGTGCGGGGGAAAGCGGGCGGTGCACACAAGCCTTGCCGGCGATCGGCTCGCGTTGTCGGTAAATCGGGGGCGGGGTATAATCCCGGCCGGTCACACAGTTTAAGTAGTATCCCGCGACCGTTCGGAGGGAAGTCCTACGTCTGCGCTACGCATCGGAATCGGCCACGACACGCATCGCCTGGCGGCGCCTGGACCGCTGCGGTTGGGGGGAGTCGACATCCCGGCCGAAGTCCACGCCATAGGACACAGCGACGCTGACGTCCTGCTGCATGCCGTGACCGATGCCCTGCTGGGGGCCGCTTCACTGGGAGACATCGGCGAGATGTTTCCCAATACTGATCCGGCCAACCGCGGCCGCGACTCGGGCGAGATGCTCCGCCTGGCTCGTGACGAAGTGCGCATAGCAGGTTTCCGGATCGTCAACCTCGACTGCATCGTGTTCCTGCAGAGCCCGAAGCTTTCGCCACACAAACAGGCGATTCGCGAGCGGATTGCGACGCTGCTTGAGTTGCCGGTCGAGTGCGTGGGAGTGAAGGCCAAGACGGGCGAAGCCGTGGGACCCGTGGGACGCGAAGAAGCCGTGATGGCCGAGTCCGTCGTGCTGCTGGAGAAAACGAATTAGCTCAAAGGGGTGACGAAGGAGCATTGTTGGGTGGCCCTGACAATTGTCAGGGTGCCTCCGGCACAGGAGGGACCTGCAATCGCGTTACCTAAGAACCGAGCCTGCAATTGGATGGCGATCTTCCTCAGCCCTCTTGTTGCAAGCAACACCGACAACAAGTTGTCGCTGCCACCCAGTTCACTCCTTACCGAAACACAATTCCGCCCACCTGAACAACTTCTCAAAGGATTGAGATGCTCACTGCCAAGGAAAGTTCCGCTGCCAAGAAAAGCGAGCCCGGGATGACGCTGCGAGTCTATAACACGCTCACCAAAACCAAGGAACCCTTCGAGCCGGTTAAGCCGGGCCAGGTCGGCATGTACCTGTGCGGACCGACGGTCTACAAGCCGAGCCACATTGGCCACATGGTCGGACCGGTCATTTTCGACGCGGTGAAGCGCTATCTGGTCTATAGCGGCTTCAAGGTCACGTTCGTCGTGAACATCACGGACGTCGACGACAAACTGATCAAGGAATCAACGGCACGCAAGATGACAATGGCCGCTCTCGCTGACGAGATGACCGGCGACTATCAGCGCAATCTGGAAGCGATGGGCATCGACACGATCGACCACTTCCCGCGGGCCACGCAGTGCATGGGCGATATCGTCGCCTTCATCGAGCTGCTCATCACCAAGGGCTTCGCCTACGCTTCGGAAGGTGACGTGTACTTCGACGTCGCGCGCGATCGCGAGTACGGCAAGCTGAGCAACCGTGACGTGGCCAGCATGCAAGGCGAAGGGGGCGACATGGCTGAGCGCAAGCGCTCGCCGGCAGACTTCGCCCTTTGGAAAAGCGCCAAGCCCGGCGAACCCTCGTGGGACAGCCCCTGGGGCAAAGGCCGACCCGGCTGGCATATTGAGTGCTCTGCCATGAGCCACAAGATCCTCGGCGAGACATTCGACATTCACGGCGGCGGCCTCGACCTTGTGTTCCCGCATCACGAGAACGAAATTGCCCAAAGCGAGTGCGCGCACGGCAAGCCGCAGGCCAAGTACTGGATGCACAACGGCCTGATGCAGGCTTCAAACGAAGTCGGCAAGGTCGGTGGCCGCAACACCCGCGAAACCGAAGCCGGCGATCAGCAGGCTCAAGAAGCCGGCAAAATGGGAAAATCCAAGGGCGCGAGCGCCTTCAGCGAATTGCTCCAGCGGCATGCCCCCGAAACGATTCGGTTCTTCCTACTCTCGACGCACTATCGCCGGCCGATCGACTTCAGCGAAGCCCGGATCGAGGAAGTGAACACGGGTCTCGAGCAGTTCTACCGGTTCTTCAAGCGGTACGAGCGGATCACCGGCGAAAGCTTTTACAGCCTGCCGCAAATCAGCAAGCGTGCGGAAGGCGAATTCGACGCGGGCAGCAATCCTACGCTCGCGCAGGTGGCCCTTCATCGGCAGCACTACCTCGAGCAGATGGATGACGACTTCAACACCGGCGGTGCGGTGGCCGATCTGTTCGAGCTCGTGCGCACCATGAATAAGTTTGCCGACGACGAGAAGCTCGAAGCTAACAAGCCCTCGGCCGAACAACTGGCCACGCTCAAGCAAGGGGCCAAGACGCTCCGCGAGCTGGGCGGCACGCTCGGTCTGTTCCGCAAGCCGGTTGAGAAGCCCTCGGCCGGTGGTGACAGCGGGAACAACGAACTGGTGGATAAGCTCATGGGGCTGATCATCGAACTGCGTGCGTCTGCTCGCTCGAAGAAGGACTTTGCCACGGCCGATCGAATCCGCGAGGTGCTCACCTCGCTGAACATCACGCTCGAGGATCGGCCCGGCGGCACCGAATGGACCGTCAAATAAGGGGCCATGCATGACGAGCCCCGTAAGGATACTGGGGATCGATCCCGGGCTGAACATCACCGGCTACGGCGTGCTGGAAGTCAGCCGCAACACGGTCAAGGTTTGTGAAGCCGGCGTCGTGCGCGGTCGCACCAAGCAGTCGATGGCCGCACGTCTGGCGGAAATTCACGCCGGCGTGACCGACGTGATCGAATCGCTGAAGCCCGAGGCGATGGCCCTCGAGCAGCTTTACGCGCACTACAAGCATCCTCGAACGGCGATCCTGATGGGGCATGCACGCGGTGTGATTTGCCTAGCGGCGGCGCAAGTCGCCGTGCCGGTGATCTCGTACTCGGCCACCCAGATCAAAAAGGTGCTGACCGGCAACGGCCGCGCTCCGAAGATTCAGATGCAACAGGCGATTCGCCGCGAACTGCAACTGGCCGAAGTGCCCGAACCGCCCGACGTGGCCGACGCGCTGGCGATCGCGCTGTGTCACTATTACCTGAAAACTCGCCGCGAATTGCTGGAAAAATAGGAACGGGAATAAAAACGGTGTCAGGAACCTTTTTCAAGAAAAGGTTCCTGACACCGTTTTCCAACGAAGGATTGCTCACTTGATTACCAAGATCACCGGTCAGTTGTTATCGCTCGATGAGGAGACGCTCAGCCTCGGTGTCGGCGCGTTCGAATACGAAGTGCTGATTCCCGAGTTCTCGCGGCGACAGCTTCAGGACCAATTGCACAGTGAGGTCCGCCTGCACACGATCGAATACCTCGAAGGCAATCCGATGCAGGGCCGCATGACGCCGCGATTGATCGGGTTTCTCTCGGAGATCGAACGCGAGTTCTTCGAGTTGTTCTGCTCGGTCGACGGTGTGGGCGTGAAGAAGGCCCTGCGGGCGATGGTCCGGCCCGTGCGAGAAGTGGCGACCGCGATCGAGGAGCAGGATCTCAAGGGACTTTCAGCGCTGCCGGGCATCGGGCCCGCCACTTCGGAGCGGATTGTGGCGAAGCTGCGGCGCAAGATGCCGAAGTTCGCGCTCTTGGCTTCGCGCGACGAACCGCGCGAAGCGGACGTCGAAACCGACATCGTCAGCGAGACCTACGAAGTCCTGCGCAAGCTTGGCCACAGCGAAAGCGACGCCCGGCGGCTGCTCGACGCGGCGCTCGGCCAGAAGAAGAAGTACAAGAGCGTCGAAGACATGCTGCAGGCGATTTATCAGCAGAGCCAGGGGTGAGGTGAGCCGCACTAACGCTTGGCGATCGATTCGATCTCGCCTTCGACGTCCGCCCACGCCGCATCGATTCGCGCACGCTCGGCAGGTGTCGGCGCGAACAACTGCAGGTTACTCCGAACAAAGCCGGCCAACGAACGAATCCGCGCCGCGAGGGTCACCACTGAGCTTGTCGCGTCATTGGTCAGTTGCTGGCAAAGCACGTGGGCCAGAATCCAAGCTTGACGGTCGTCATACTCATCGCACTGGATCGTCGCAAGCAGATACCCTTCGATCACCGAGAAATAGTACACGAACGCCCGTGGCCCCATGAACATGAAGTCCTCCTGGTAATACAAAGGATTCTCCTCGAATCTTTGTCGAGCCTGCTCAAGGGTCAGGCCGCCGAAATTCCTCCAAGCCACCTGCGCGTCGAGATCACCCCCATAGGGGTCGAAGTCGCGTTCGGTTGGTAACGGCCCGGCGTGCATGAGTCGCATTCCGCGGATGACATCAGCGTTCAAGGCACAGCCATTCTAGCGAGTTACCGCCCGATAACACGCTTGAGGCGCCAGGTAGGGTACAGACTTGTCGAACAAAATCGCAGTCAGCGCGATCGGGGTTGCACCTAACCACCGAATCGATAGATCAGCGCAATCACGGACGCGATCAGGAGCGCCGGAACTACAAAGACGCCGAAGCCAATCATCGCCCCCTTCCAGGCATTGCCGTAGTGGGCCCCAATCGCGGTTGCAAACAGCGCAAGTTGCAGGGGACCGAGAATCATTCCGGCGAGCAGCGCATCTCCCAACCACGCGACCATCGACGACTCAATCACCAGTGTCCCGAATAGAATTGCCCACCAGAATATCGCGGCGTTGAAAAGTCGCACGGGGTACTTCGCGGGTTCACTCATGAGGAAAACTTAGCAGTGAATCAGCGTACCTGCCATTTCTCCGGAACGGTCCCCAGGGAAAGCATTCCCTGGGCTTCGCCGGCGGAGGTTAGCCCTCGCGGTAATTCTCGCTCCGCTTGACGCCCCATCCCATCCACCGGGTATATTACTGGTGTTCATCTGTTCCGTTTCGCTGAGCGAGGGATGGCCGTGCGCGAGCCGGTGCTAAAGGGAGTTGAGACCACCGACGACGCCGACCGCGACCTGCGCCCGCAGCGGATGCAGGACATGGTCGGCCAGCGGGAGGTCTTCGCTCGGCTGGAGATCGCGGTCGATGCCACCCGCAAGCGCGGCGGCACGCTGGGGCACATCCTGTTCGATGGGCCGCCGGGCCTGGGCAAGACGACCTTTGCCACCTGCATCCCGCGCGACATGGGCGTCGCCGTCCAGATCGCGAGCGGCGCCACGCTGGCGGCACCCAAAGATCTCGTCCCCTACCTGACAAACGCCGAAGAGAACTCGGTGCTGTTCGTTGACGAAATCCATCGGCTGCCGAAGGCGGTCGAAGAATTCCTCTATCCGGCCATGGAGGACTTTCGGATCGACATCGTCCTGGGCGACGGAATGAACGCCCGCACGATCAACATGGCTCTGCGGCCGTTTACGCTGATCGGCGCCACGACTCGGGCAGGCCTGCTTTCAGCCCCGCTACGGGATCGCTTTCAGATTCGCGAGCATCTGGACTTTTACACGGTGGATGAACTCACCGAGATCGTCGTCCGCAACGCCAAGAAGCTGAAGACCGAGATCGTGTCCGACGCCGCCAAGGAGATCGCCTCGCGCAGCCGGGGCACGCCGCGACTGGCGAATAATCGCCTGCGCTGGGTGCGCGACTATGTGACCAGTAAGGCCGACGGCCGCGTGACGCTCGAGCTCGCGCACGCCGCGCTCAACATGCAAGGCATCGATCGCCTCGGGCTCGACGGTCAAGATCGCCGCTATCTGGAAACGATCGCCCGGGTGTTTCACGGCGGCCCGGTCGGTGTGGAGGCGGTGGCGCACACGATGAACCTGGCGACCGACACGCTGGAGGATGAGATCGAGCCGTTCCTGCTCCGGACGGAACTCGTGATCCGCACGCCGCGGGGGCGGAGAGTGACCGCCAAAGCTTTTGAGCATCTCTCGCTGACGCCCCGGCTGCCGGAAGATAACCAGCGGGCGCTGTTTTAAATTTCTCACGTGTCGAGGGACAATTCCGGGCACCGCTCGGCGTGCGGAATCTGCCGAATTTCCCGGGAAATACACCGGAATTGTGTAGTTACACGCCACTCTCGCTGACCTCAAATTATGCCATCCGCGGCCCGACGTACCTACCGTTCGGTAACCATAAACCGTGGTGAGCGTTTGACTTACTTCGAGAAAAATTTTCCAGAACGCTTGCCGAGTTGTTGCGTATTGCTGTAGATTGAACCGCTGACGCGAAGGGACTCAGATCGCTTCTGAGAAATGCGTTTTTTAGGCCTATCTTCGATATCCGTCACATCTCGTACGCGGAATAAACCTGGCTGGCAGGGGCGAACTATAGGGAGCCTGAGCCAGGTCCCCAGATCGAAGATCACGGCCTCCTGGACGGGGAGTGCAGAGCGTGGCACTGACACAGGCAGCCTTCGACGGCTTGGTATCCGAACATAGCGCGGCCTTGTATCGCATGGCCTACCGCATGTTGGGCGACCGGCACGAGGCAGAAGACATCGTGCAAGAAACTTTTCGGTCCGCATGGAGCAGCCGAAAAGGTTACGAGGCGGGCCATAGCCAACGGGCGTGGTTGGCTTCGATCTTGCGGCGAAGAGTCGTTGATCGCTGGCGGAGGCACCCCGCCCCCGCGGCAACCGGCGGCGACTTCACCCTGGATGTTGAGGTGAACGGCGTGGACCCCACGGCCCACGAGTTTACCGATGAAATGCAACACGGACTGAGTCGATTGCCGACGGAACTTCGCGAGTCCTTGCTACTCGTGGTCGTGGGCGAGCTGACTCACCAGGAAGTGGCCGACATGTTGGGAGTGCCGCTGGGAACGGTGCTCTCGAGAGTTAGCCGTGCTCGCGGGCGATTGCGAGAATACCTTCTCGTAAGTGCCAAGAGCATGGCCGGCTAGTTCATCATCGTCTGGGTGCGTAGGCACCAGCACGGTGATTCCCGCTGGAAAAGCCCTGCCTGTAGACAGTACGAACGAGATGCCAGACTTCGGCTTCGACGACTGGATGGACGACCAGCTGCGCAACGTCCCCGTGCCGCGCGATCTCGATGCGCGCTTGCGGGACATTGCCGGTCCAAGTGCCGGGCGAGAGATCGCGCGGCCGCAACTCGCCCCCAGCGACGGGCGGATCGACCGCACGCTCCGCAGCGTTGAAATCCCTCGCGGGTTCCAAGGGCGCTTGAGAGCCATCGCGCGACCGAAGATTTTCACGGCCTGGCGGCGCGTGCCCCGCGACATGTGGGCGGCGGCAGCCTCGGTGCTGATCTTTGCCGGCGCAGGAGCGACGCTCGCTCTGTGGAACATGGAGCCGGCCGGACCCACGGTCGCCCAACAGCCAGACCCTGCCCCACAGCAACCCACACCCCGCCCAACGGTCCAGGCGTTGGTGGAATCGAACGCCTCGCAGTCGGTCGAAACACGCCGCGCGACGCCCAAGCTGCAAAAGCCCGTCACCGTGGCGCTCGGCGATCAGCCAAAGTCCGCGGGCGGTCTGGTGGAAAACATGAACGCTCTTGGTTCGTCGCTCAGGCAAGCGATCGAAGCCCAACGGCGGGCCAAGTTCGCGTTGGGTTCGGCCGGTCAGCTCGAACCGCTGCCGGATCTGGCGATGTTGGAAACGCCTGTGGCCCGCGGAATCTCTCCGCCGCGCGTACGGGGATATGACCTTCTGTTCCAGTTGCGTCACGGCGAACACCCGCTGGTTGCGCCAGCGGCCGACAAGGTCCTGGAGATCAGCCCAGCCCCGCTGACTCTGCAAACGGCCAGTTACGACCGTGCGGCAGCGCGAGTGGCCAGCGGCCGGCTGCCCACGAAACAAGATATTCGCGTCGAGGATTTTCTCGCGGCGCAGGATTACCAACTTCCCGCGGTGCCGGCCGGCAGTGTGGCCGTGCATGCGGCAGCCTGCCCTGCTCCGCTCGGTCAGGTTGACCGGCAGCTCCTGCAAGTCGTTGTGCAAGGCGCCGATTTGCCCGAAAGCAATCGCCCCGCGATGCGACTCATCGCGGTGATTGACACTTCGAGCGCGATGACGGCGGACGCCCGGGCCAAGCAAGTGACGCGCGCCCTGGCTAAGCTTGGCCGGACGATGCGTACTGACGATCGGCTCACGCTCATCGGCTATGCGGATTCGCCGCGCGTGCTATTGGAGAACGCCTCGGGCAAGGACTTGATGTTGCTGGCCGCCTCAGGCGGACTCGAACCGGGTGGTGGTCGCGGCGATTTGCTCTCCGCCATTCAGGCCGCAGCCGACGCAGTGATCGGATCCCCTGCCGCGGAGACCCGCCGCGTGGTATTTGTCACCGCTGGTAGTGACCTCGCCGGCCACCAACGCTCCGCCGCGCGCGAGGCGTTGGCGAAGATTGCCGCCACTGGCACGCCTTGGTCACTGGTTGAGTTGCGTAACCAGGGCGGGGAATCGCCCTGGCAAGATCTCGCGACCGCCAGTCGCAGTACGACCAGCGTTTGCAACTCCAGCGAGGCGCTGCTCGCTACTTGTCTCGAGGCGCTCCACGGACGGCCGACACGCCTGGCCCAGAATCTTTCGCTACGCGTTCACTTCAATCCGAAGCAGGTGGCCGGTTACCGGTTGCTTGGCCACGAAGCGGCTACGCTCACGGGCAGCGCCAGCGATCCTCTGGAAATCGAACTGCACGCCGGTCAGACGCCGACCTGCATGTATGAGCTCGTACTCAATCCACCCGAGCAGACGAAGAAAGGCCCCGTGCCGCTGAACATCGGCACGGTCGAAGTCACCTGGCGGCATCCGACGAACGGTCAATCGCAGCGCCGCGTCCTACAGCTTGGACAGGCACAACTGGCACCTTCGTTCGCCGAGGCGCCGGCCTGGTTGCAGCAAGGTGTGATTGCGGCGAGGGCGGCCGAGTCGCTCAAAGGCAGCTACTTCGCCAGCGGTACACGTCGCATAGGTCAGCTTCTGGAGTTTGCCCAGCAGGTACAGCCGGCCGCCGCCGAGTCTCCTGAGTACCGCGAACTGGTGCGACTTATCGAACAGGCCGATCGGCTGCGGTAGGCGTTTTTAGCGCACAGATCTTGGCGCGTACTGTCTAACGCACCGTGCCATCTTTGCCGGCCTGCTGCTGCCCCTTCTTGATGTCGAGCGGCGCGATGATCAGCCAGCCGACGACGAAGAATACCAGCAAACTCAAGATCGCCCAATTGGCACTGCCGGTGCGGGTGAGAATCTCGGCGAACATGATCGGCCCCAGCATGCTAAAGGCCTTGCCCGAGAGATTGAAGAATCCGAAAAACTCTCCCGTTCTTTCCTCGGGCGTCATCAGCCCCATGATCGTGCGGCTCACCGACTGGGTGCTTCCCATCACGAGCGCGGTGAGCGCGGCCATGATCCGGAATTGCCAGACTTCGGTAATCAGAAAGCCGCTGAAGAGCACGACGACCCAAATGGCCAGGCAGATGTGCAGTGCATTCTTTTGGCCGATCTTATTCGCGAACCAGCCCATGAACAGCGCGCCCGGCAAGGCGACGAACTGAATCATCAGGAAGATCGGAATCAATTCCTCTTGGGTCAGGTTGAACTTTTTCTGGGCATAGACCGAGGCCTGGGAAATGACGGTCATCACCCCGTCGTTGAAGATCAAAAAGCCGATCAGGAAGATGGCCAGCATCTTGTAGCGGCGGATCTCGAGCAGCGTGGCCTTCACCTCGCGCAGGCCTGTCATTGCCGTACTGACAAGCGACCTTCCGGCGTGGCGTGGCGCCGCCCGATCGCGTACCAGGAGCAGCATCGGCAGCGAAAACACGGCCCACCAGATGCCCATCACCAGCAGTGTGAGCCGCGGCAGAAAATGATCCTCCGTGGGCAGCCCCCACGATTCGCCGAACGAGACCAGCACCAGCGCAACCACCAGCATCAACCCGCCACCGACATAACCGGTGCCGTATCCCCAGGCCGAGATGTTGCTCATCCGGTCGTCGTCGGCGATCTCGGGCAGAAAGGCGTTATAGAAACTCTGCACGAGCTCGTAGTTCAAGTTCGCGATCAGGAACATCGCGACGAACCACCAGGGATGCTGCGGTGTGCCGAAGAACATCAGCGCTGACGCCCCGGCGCCGAGCATCGTCGTGATCGCCAGCCAGGTACGTTTGTTGGCGTGGGCATCGGCGATCGCTCCCAGGATCGGCGACAGAATGGCGCAGGCGGCAGTCGTGAGACCAATCCCCCAGCCGTAGATCGTGACGCCGGAGTCGCCTGTCAGCACCGCACCCTGCAGGTATAGCACCAGCACCGTGATGTACATCGTCGAGTAGGCGCTGTTGGCCCAGTCGTACAAGCACCAGGCGATGATCTCGCCACGCTGATTCTTGGGACGCACGGGGGACGGTGTGGCGTAGTCTGACATGCGCGAGTGGACTGCCGGGGGCCTGGGCACGTTGAGCGGTGAGGGGCGACCGCCAAGTTGCCAACTTATACCACAGGCCGGTGTGGCGGGCCATGCGAGGCCCACACGCGATACCCGTGTGCGGACAGCTCAACAGCGCCCCTCAACGGCAACCGCCCGATGCGCCTGCCAGGTAAACCATGTTTTTCATGGCTCGCCAGACGGATGCATCGGGCGGTGAATTTCGCGCCGAAGGGAAGATCGTGTGAGCTGGCGGCTAGGTGCCGAACTCTGGCCGGCGGCGCTGGAGCTGGCTTTGCAGCCGCTGCACGATCGAGCTGTGCATCTGGCTCACCCGGCTTTCCGAGAGATCGAGCGTCGCGCCGATCTCCTTCATCGTCAACTCTTCGTAGTAATAGAGGATGATGATCAGCCGCTCATTGCGATTGAGTCCCTTCGTTACCAGTCGCATCAGGTCGTGTTTCTGGACGCGCCGCGTGGGGTCTTCGCCCTTCTTATCTTCGAGAATGTCGATCTCGCGGACGTCTTTGTAACTGTCCGTTTCGTACCACTTCTTGTTGAGACTGATCAGGTTGACCGCGTTGGCTTCCATGACCATCTTCTCGAGCTCGGGCACCGAGATGCCCATCTGCTCGGCGAGTTCGATTTCGCTGGGGGCGCGGCCCAGCCGGGTTTCGAGCGTCTTCAGGCTCTCGTTGAGCTTGCTGGCCTTGGAGCGCACGAGGCGCGGAACCCAGTCCATGGTGCGGAGTTCGTCGAGCATGGCACCGCGGATTCGCGGCACGCAATACGTCTCGAACTTGACGCCGCGAGAGAGATCGAATGCGTCGATCGCATCCATCAGGCCGAACACGCCTGCCGAGACCAGATCGTCCAGCTCGACGCCTTCAGGCAGACGCGACCAGATCCGTTCGCCGTTGTACTTGACCAGCGGCAGATACATTTCGACCAGGCGATTGCGCAGGTCCTGGTTGTGCGGATCCTGCTTGAACTCTTGCCAGATCTGCGCCACATCTTCGGGCGCCAAAGTGGTCATCGCCATTCCAATCCTCCGTGATTTCTCGCGTCTGGCGTTATCTTGTCGCTGATGAGCCTGCAAGCTCCGAGGCGTCGTCCTGACGCTTAGAGCGCGCGGGCGCTAACGTTCGCTAATACAAATCTAACTTGCGGCCTTGCTGAGACTCAGTTGGCCCCGCTGGTCCCTCGCTAGGGAACGGGAAGCGGTTTACACGTCGCGTCTGGATGGGGCCTGTCGCCCCGGTTGCCGGAATGGCACTGGCGCACGCGTACCTCACTGCTTGTTCGGCGGTAAACTTTCCGCAACCGTCAAAGTTTATCGACTGTGGCGGTTGAAAGAGGTGTCGCATGGTATCGGCGGGCAACCGGCCCGGGGTTGAGGTTTTTTAGAGATTCTGTGTGCTGGCAGCGCCGCTGTCGGCCCGATGTTCGCTGGAGTTGAGCAACTCCCACAGCCGCTCGGCCGCGGTATCAAGGTCGAAACCTGTCGACCGCTCGTCGTGCGTGGGCAGATGTCCCGCCAGTTTGAGACTCACATCCAGGAACTGTCGGCAGGCCCTGGCCAGCCGCTGGGAAACGCATTCGGCTTCGGTGTGTCCGGCGCGATTGACGAACGTGACGAGCTCAATGTCGGGCAAGTGCTGGCGCTGTTTCTTGATGTTCGCATAGCCAGCCAAGATCGCTTCGTCGGCGGGCGTCACGACCACGCACACGGCGCTCGCAGCGTGCCACAACTTGGACCCCAACAAGTTCATCTCGCTACCGGCATCAACGATTACCACCTCAGCGTGGGGCGAAAGCCCCTTGAGCTGCTGCACGCACCGATTCGCGTCGGATCCGGATAGCGCGATCGGGCGATCACCTTGTGCGCGGCGAACGCACTGCACGCCATCGGGACCAAGCGTAAGCACTTCGTGAACCGTTCGGCGGCCAGTCAGCACATCCGCCAGAGATCCTTCGCGATGATTCGCTGCAGGAGAACACCCACGGGAAGACAGGTCGGCGTCGACCCATACCGCGCGGCGTCCCTGGCCGGCAAGTGCCTGCGCGAGCTTCCACGAAACGGTCGTTGCACCGGCGCCGCTTGCGCCGCATATCAACACCAGCGGAGCTCCGCCGCGGGCGTGAGCGAACTGACTCTGATTCTCACCGACTGTGACTAGTGGTCGCAGGCCCTGTTCGATGTAGGCCGCTGCGCGCGAGCGAGGCGCAAACTGCGGTTCGAGATGATCCCCGCGCGGCGACGCAATCTTCGTCAGATCGATTCCGGTGGGCGAATGCGGCGACACTGGCTCGCGAACTTTGGAGTACGGATCGGGGAGCCGGCCTGGCACGGACACATTATCGGAAGCAACAACCTCGATCAGCTCGCCGCCTCCCCACAGTCGCGCCAACCCGCGCGAGCGCACTTCGCGGGTGTGCAGTACCGCTGCCTGCGAGCCCAACTCCTGGCGCACCAGCGCCAGGGCTTCCTGCATCGTTCGGGCTCGGTAGGTCTTTACAGTCATGACAGTTCGATTTTGCAAAGTGCTTCGGTTATGCGTGCAGAACTTCCAGCTCGACGAGCCCCAGCGATTCCAGCCGCGTGTCGCGCGTCACTTCGTCGTAGCTCAGCACGACCAGTCGCGGCAGCGAACTTGCCGTGAGCTGCTTGACTGCGGGTCGCAGCTCGGGGCTCACCAGCAATACGGGCGACGTGCGGCTCTCGGCGGCATGTTGAGTGAGTGCGGTACCAATTCGCTGGCAGATTGACTCGACAAGCTGCGGCGCCAGGCGGACACGCACCTCGCGTTCGCCCGGTTCGATCGCCGCAAGAATACAGTCCTCGAGTGCCGGATCGAGCGTCAGGACGGCCAGCCGGCCGGACTTGTCGCGATAGCGAGTGGAAATCACGCGGGCCAGCCGCTGCCGCACGCGTTCGGCAAGTTGTACGGGATGCTTCATATGCGGCGCCTCTTCGCCCAGCACTTCCAGAATCAGTGCGAGTTGCCGGACGGGAACCTGCTCGCGCAGCAAGAGCTGCAGAACCTGCTGCACTTCCACCAGTTTCATCTGCCCTGGAATGAGCTCGTCGACGGCGGCGGGCGAAGTCTTGCGTAGCTCGTCGATGAGAAGCCGGGCTGAATCTCGCGTGAGCAGCTCATCGGCGTGCGCTCGAACCGTCTCGGTGAGATGGGTGACGAGCACGCTAATCGGTTCAACGACCTGGTAGCCCTGTGAGTCGGCCTTGGCGCGAGCGGCCGGATCGATCCAGACTGCAGGCAAATCAAACGCCTGCTCACGCGTGGCAATGCCCGTAAGGCTCCCGCTCGCCGAACCACCGTCGACGGCCAGCAACATGCCGGGCTGTAGTTCACCTTCCGCAACCGGGACGTCAGAGATCTTGATGCGATAGTGCCGCGAGCCGAGCCGCAGATTGTCGCGAATCCGCACTTTCGGCATCAGAATGCCCAGCTCCGTGGCGATGGCGTGGCGAGCTTTTTGAATCCGATCGAGCAGGTCGCCGCCCCGCTGTGGATCGGCGAGGCGAATCAGGCCCGCCCCGATCTCAAGCTCCATGGGATCAACGGTCAGGAAGTCCTCGACGCGTTGTTCGCGCGGCGTTTCAACGGCGGGAATTGCCGCTTTCGCGGTCGCGGCGGC
Source organism: Pirellulales bacterium (assembly GCA_041741015.1). Classification (GTDB taxonomy): domain Bacteria; phylum Planctomycetota; class Planctomycetia; order Pirellulales; family PALSA-1355; genus JALHMI01. Next base: position 6,207 of record JBGSKX010000118.1, on the reverse strand, counting down.
AGTTTCTTTCTCTCGTCGCGTGAGTAGCGTCGCAAGTGCGATGCAACCGCCGCCCAGGGCCAATAGCGGCAGCGCGGGTAGCTTGGTAAAGATCAACAGCCCCAGGAACCCTGCGGTAACGAACAAGGTTTGCGGCTTCGAGAAAAGTTGGTCGAGAAACTGCACCGGCAGATTTACGCGACTGGAACTGCGCGTCACCAGGAGGCCCGCGGCAAGCGCGATTAGGAACGCGGGAACCTGCGTCACCAGGCCGTCGCCGATCGTCAGACGGGTGTAAAGATCCGCGGCCTCGGCAACTCCCATGTCATACTCGACGACGCCGATCACGAGACCACCGATAACGTTGACCAAGGTGATCAGGATGCCTGCGATGGCGTCACCACGCACGAATTTGCTGGCACCATCCATCGCGCCAAAGAACTCGGCCTGCTGGGTAACTTCGAGGCGGCGCGTTTGGGCCTGTGACTCATTGATGTTGCCGGCGGCCAAGTCGGAATCGATCGCCATCTGCCGGCCGGGCATCCCGTCGAGCGCGAAGCGGGCGGCGACTTCGCTGATTCGCGTCGCCCCTTTAGTAATCACGACGAATTGGATGACGATGATGATCGCAAAAATCACGAAGCCCACCACGAGCTTGTCGCCGGCGACGAAATTGCCAAAGCCTTCGACCACGGCGCCCGCGGCGTCACTGCCCAGGCTGCCCGCATCGGAAAGGATCAGCCGCGTGGTAGCGACGTTGAGCACCAGCCGCGCGAGTGTGCAGGCCAGAAGCAACGTCGGGAAGATACTGAACTCGAGCGGCGTGCGGACGTAGATGGTCGTCAGCAGCACGAGTACCGCGATCGCGATGTTCGCTGCCAACAGCACATCGAGCACCGGCGGCGGCAACGGCACCAGAACCACCAGAACGCTAGCAACGACCGCCAGCGGCAGGACCAAGTCCTGCCATCCGGCAAGCCAATGCGACGCGCGAGGCACGGCGGCGGTAGCCATCCCGATGGTTTCCTGGGGGGAAAGAACGTCATTGTCAGAGCGACAGGCCACGGTGGCCCAGATGGGAGGCGGGAAATTACTGAAAGCACCCGCGGGTGTCCAGGTCGGAATCGCACGGGTCCGCAGTGTGAAATTTTCCGATCTTGCACAGATCGTGTTAGGACCACACTGCTCGTGTGCAAATCGTGGACAATCCGCTAGCAACACTGGCACTCGGTGTGCCCAATTGGCAATGGGCGCAGTCTACGGGAGACACGGCTGCTGCTAGCATTCTTGCGTCAAGTCGCACATTGGCCGACGTCGATACGTCGCTTTGAGCTCCGCGCTCTTCCTTTCCCGATAGTGCTCTGCCGGCGACGTTCACGGAACAGCCGAGCGTCCTTCTCTCATCGCGAATGATTGGCACCTGATGACGTCCGTTAAGCTTCGAGCCGGCGCACTAGCGATGCTGGCACTTCTTCTGGCAGGATGCGAGATCGGCACCGCTCCTCCAGACTCAGCTCCGCAAACTGCAAAGCAGCGGGATACCCCACCCAAGCTGGCTTTCATCGACGGGTACCAGCAAGGTCTGTCGGAAGCCGCGCAGCAAGGCAAGCCGCTGCTGGTGTTCTTTACCGCCAGTTGGTGTGACTACTGCCATCAAATGGCGGACGAAGCGCTTCTCGACCCGAAAGTCGTCCGGCTTGGCCGGCAGTTCGTCTGCGTGCGTGTGGATGCCGACGCCGAGCAACACGTTTGTCGCGAACTGCAGGTGCCGGCGTACCCCACGTTGCTGTTCCTCTCGCCACGCGGCGTCCCGCTGGAACGGGTCGTAGGCAAGCGTGCGGGCCATGAAGTCCTGATGGCGATGCAGGCTGCGCTGCAGCATGTCGCCAGACGCAACAGTTCCTCAATAACTCACCGGCAGTAACGGCGAGACTCACCCTCGGTAGTGCGACGGGCGGTCGGCTGCTATCTTGAACGCTGAGGGTGGCCGCCACGCAGAAATCCCACACAAGGCGGCCACAATCCATCATGGCAAGCAATCCAGAGTCTGCGAACAAGCTGCGAATCTGGCCCGAGCCGGCGGAAGCCAGCCCAACTCCGGCGGAGCAAGGCATGACCACAAGCACACCCACCACATCGAGCAGCGAGACGAAGCCCAAGCGCGTCGAAGTGAACCCCTATCACTTCTGGAACGCCAGATTTTGGCACGGCATGACGTTTGGTACCTGGATGAAGCTCGTCGCCCAGAACCAGTTTCGCATCGGGCCCACCAAGCTGGGGCTGGCGTCAACGGTCACCTTCGCCTCGCTGATGAACTCGGCCCTGAGACCGCTCCAGCAACTGCTGCTGGGCCGCCATCTGGAGCGGATGCAAATCAAGGACGCCCCGATTTTCATCATCGGACACTGGCGCTCTGGCACCACGCTCCTGCACGAGCTGATGGTCCTCGACGGCCGCTACACATATCCCACGACATACCAGTGCCTGGTGCCCAGCCACTTTCTGATCAGCGAGTGGTTCCTCACCAAGCTCAAGTTCCTGCTGCCGGCCAAGCGGCCCATGGACAACATGGAAGCGGGCTTCGACAAGCCGCAGGAGGACGAGTTCGCACTTTGCAACATGGGTCTGCCATCTCCCTACCGGACGATGGCGTTTCCGAATCAGCCGCCTGCCGATCAGAAGTATCTGACGATGCAGGGGCTCAGCAACGAAGAACTCACCGAATGGAAGCAAGGACTTGAGTGGTTCCTGCGACGCGTGACGTTCCGCGATCCCAAGCGGATCATTCTGAAGTCGCCGCCGCACACCGGCCGCGTCCAGCGCTTGCTGGAAATCTTCCCGGACGCCCGATTTGTACATATCGTGCGTGATCCGTATCCGCTGTTTGGCTCCACGGTGAAGCTCTGGAAGACGCTCTACAAGTTTGAGGCCCTCCAGGACGCGAAGCACAAGAACCTGGAGGAGTATGTTTTCTCATGCTTCGAGCAGATGTACGGACAGTACGAGCAGGACCGCCACCTGGTTGATCCCGCGCGGCTGTACGAAGTGCGGTTTGAAGACCTGGTCCGCGAGCCGATCATGAAGATGGAGCATATCTATAGCCACTTCGGCCTGGGCGAGTTTGATGTCGCCCGGCCGAAGCTCGAAGCCTACTTCAAGGATCGCAAGGACTATCGCACCGATAGTTACCAGATCCCCGACGAGCTGCGCGATCAGATCGATCGCCGCTGGGGTCCCTACATGCGCAGATTCGGCTACTGCCAGTCAACTCCGCAACAGGCGGCCGGTTAAGGCGATCGAACAGGGGCGAAGGGCGAGCTTAGCGGATCGAATCCACGCCGCTGATGTTCGCGGGCGTCGTCGCCAGCGGGCGTCGCTCCGTCGGCAGCGATTCGCCGTGCACATTGCCATGGGCAGCTCGCTGCCGCGCCAGGTCGCGTCGCCGCGCGGCCAGGCGGGGGTCGCCTTGCATTTCGCGCAGTTCCTCGCGGAACTCTTGCGGCGACATTTGCAAGTCGCGCTCGAGTCGCCACCGCTGGTACAAGTAGTCGAGCGACGCCAGGGCCAGCATCGCGGCGCCCATCTCCAGGCACGAGGCAAGGCACAGCTCCCAGGCTTTGTCGCCGAGATCGGCAGCGTCGAATCCCGCGAGTTGAACGACATCCTCACGCCGACTCCAGAGGCCTGCCGTGCCCACTGCCAGAACAACGGCGACCTTCCCCAGCCCGAACGCCAGTCGCGCGAAATTCGAGCCACTCGAAATGTTCCCAAGCCCCCGGGCAGGATTCACCCTCGACAGATCAGGCAGTACTCGCCCCGGCAGAAACAACAGGCCCGACTGCACGAGGTGCGCCGCAAGCGCGAGCACGCCGGCGCCACCGATGAGCGGAACTAACCGCCGGCCAAGTTCCAATGACAGGCTCTGGGAGGTATCGACGACGGCATCGCGCACCGAAGCGGCCTCGAGCGTTTGCTGCCAGGCACCGCCGCCGAGCGAGTGCTTGAGAAACTCGGCCAGGTATGCCAGCAAATTCCCGCCGGCGAAGACCAGCATGCCCAGCGAACCGAGCATCAGCACGGCCGAGACCAGGTCATGGCTTTTTGCCACCTGCCCGGCTTCGCGGGCCTGCTGCCTGCGGCGCGGCGTGGGGGCAAGCGTCTTATCTTCGCGATCGGCCATGATCTATAGGGACTCTGACTATGGTGAGCGGAGGGCTTCAAGCGACGTTAGGATCGTAGGTCCCAGCGCATCTTGAAACAGCCAGCAGGCGCCGCCCAGCGAAACGCCGAACGCTACGATCGCCGTCATCACGTTAATGCCAAAGCCAAGCGACATCACGTTGAGCTGCGGCAGGGTACGACCAATGAAGCCGACGACGAGTGTCGCCAGGAGCAAGGCTACGACGGCCGGCACCGCGGCTCGCAGGCCCAGGGCGAAGCTGTTCGCCACGAGCGTGGTCACTCCCTGCACTGCCGAGGCGGAGAACGTGGCATGGCCCGTCGGCACTGCGGTGAACGAATCGAGCAGCGCCTCGATCAACTGCCGATGACCGCCGATCAGCAAGAACACGGCCGTCGCCACCAGCAGCAGAAGTTGCGAGAACACCGGGACGTTGCCACCCATCGACGGGTTAAAGACCTCGGCCAGTTGCAAGCCACTCATCTGGCTAATGAGTCCGCCGGCGACTTGTAATCCGGTGAACATAATGCGAACACCCAGTCCCAGCATCAGGCCGACAAGCGCTTCGCCCCCGGCAACGGCCAGCCAAGCCCCGATCGCATTGGGCGGCGACTCGACCCTTCCCACGGCCAGCGGCGTCAGCAGGACCGCGAGCGCGACCGCCACGGCCAGCCGCCACCGCGCAGCCAGTTCAAACGTCCCCAGCACCGGCGCAATCAACATTAACGCCGCCACCCGAACGAAAATGAGCCCGCCGGCAGCAAGGTGCTCGTTCAGGTTTTCCGGCGACCAGGGCATTGTTCAAGACTCAGCGATCTGCGGACTAGAGTGTATTCGGAATGTTCGCGATCAGGTCGTGCGAGTACTCGACCAGCCGATCGAGCAGCCAGGGAAGCATCAACACGATCGCCGCCACCACGGCCACCAGCTTGGGCACGAAGGAGACGGTCTGCTCCTGGACCTGCGTCATCGCCTGCAGCAGCCCGATGACCAATCCTACGACGAGCGCGACGAGCATAACTGGGCCGCCCAGCATCAGCGCAATCGTAGCGGCCTGCTGTCCCAGATCGACGGCGTCTTGAGCGTTCATCGCGACATCCTTGCGAAATCGTTCCTACGTGACTATTTGAAAACTATCGAGCAGCATGCCCACCACCAGATGCCAGCCGTCGACCAGCACGAACAGCAGCAGCTTGAGCGGCAACGAAACGAGCGCCGGCGGCAGCATGAACATGCCCATCGAGATCGTGACGCTGGCGACGACGAGGTCAATCACCAGAAACGGCAAGAAGATCTGAAACCCTATCAGAAACGCCGTCTTCAGTTCGCTGAGCATGAAAGCCGGCAGCAGCACGGTCAACGGAACGTCGTCGTAGTTCTGCGGCGACGGCGTGTCGGCCGGCAGATACTTGTAGAACAACATGATGTCGGCGCCGTTGCCCGTGCTTTGAATCTGGGCACACATGAATGCGCGCACAGGTTTGACGCCGGCCTCCCAGGCCTCTTCAACCGTGATTTCGTGCGAGGTGTATGGCAGGACAGCGTCGTGATAGACCTTTTGCCAAGTCGGCGCCATCACCAGCAGCGTCATAAACATCGCCAACGAAGTAACGACCTGGTTCGAAGGGAGCTGCTGCGTCCCGAGCGACTGCCGCAGCAAACCTAACACGAGCGAGATCCGCACGAAGCAGGTCGTCATCAGCAGCACGGCCGGCGCGAGGCTTACCACCGTGAGCAGGGCCAGGCTTTGCAGCGCTGAAGAGAGCCCTTCGGGACTTGTCCACTCGGCCGGACCGCCGAGCCCGTCGGGAAGCTGCAACGCCTCGAAGCCGGGTGACTGGTCGAGTTCGGCCGGTGGCGTTGACACTTCTCGTTGAATCGGCACCGGCTCACCGGACACGGCCTGTTCGCCGGAAACCGGTCGCACGTTCGATTCGCTTGGCAGTGGAACAGCGTTGGCCGCCGCTTTTGGCAGGGGCGCCGGCGGGCGTGTGTGCGTGGTGGTCGTGAGCACCTGCGGTGGCGCCATCGGCGCGGCGTCGGCCGGC
>JBGSKX010000117.1:0-2078 GCA_041741015.1 Pirellulales bacterium | reverse complement strand
CCGCGAGGTGGAGATTGTGCGGAGCGACCTGGCCGAGCTGGATACGGCACCGCAGGAACTGGGGTTTGCCACGTGCGAAGATGGCTACGCGTGGTGTCTGTTGTTCCTGGCTGCAAGCGATCGCGATGCCGCCCACGTCGCGGAAGTCGCGAATTACACCGTTTGGGACGCCTGGGCGGAAGCCTGCGGCAACCCTCCCGGCATCAGGGAGTTCTGCGGCTACCAGTTCGGCATCGCCAAGCGTGTGATCGCCGAGCACCTGGCCGATGACGTAGCTGCGGAAGTCTAAAGAGAGCGGCCCGGCGGCGCTCGCGAAAGCGCCGTCGGGCCTGTGTTTCCTGTCACCCAAACCTTGTGAGAAATTTCGATGACAAAAGACATTCTAGAACATGCCGCGCCATCTGCCAACGGAGCGGCACCCGAGGCGGCACTGAATCCCTTTGACCCTGCGCGGCTGCGGCTTTCGCAAGACTTCGGCGCATCGCTGGGCGTCAAGAAAGCGCTGCTAACAATTCCGGTTCGCAAGCCGTCGAAAGAATGGTTCGTGACGGTTCACCCGGACCCGTCCTATCGGCTGCAAACCGCGGTTCTCGAATTGAAAGAGGATCGCGAGGTTTACCTGGTCGCGCCGGAATTGTGGCCGGAGTTGGCCACGACCGAAAGCACTTTCGGGCAGCGTGAATTGATCACCGCGATCAATCGGCAGGGTGTGCTTTTCATCTGGCCAATCAGGCTACCCGGCCAAGATGGCAAGCTCGACCAATGGAACCAGTCGGCACTCGAGGCGGCGGCGATGGCCAGCGGAAAGTGGGTTCGCATTGCGGCGAACATGAGCCTGGGCGCGTATGACGTGTTTGAAGCGACTTGCAAGTTACCCGACCCCGAGTGGCCGGCGCTGCCGTTCGGTGAGTTGCTGCGGGTGGCGTTCAAGTCGAAATACATCGACTCGTTGGATCACCCCGTTCTAACCAAGTTGCGGGGGGAGTCATGAGCCGCGAAACGCTTGAGCGATTGTCGATCCCCGACCAAGTTGCTATCGCTTGCAACCTAGCCAAAGTGGGTAGCCAATTCGCGCTGTCAATGCAGGAGACATTGGAGTTCCTGCGCATGGCCGATCTGCGAGCGGATGAGCTGGCCACGCTTAAGCACCACTTACATTTGATTTCAGCGAATGTGTACGGCTGCAAATGTTGCTTGGATGCAATTGAGCGGTGGAAAAATGCTTGAGCACTTCCATGAAGTGTGGCTGGCGGACTTCGAGTTCACCGCGCCACCGGGCGAACGGCCGACGCCGATTTGTCTCGTGGCGCGGGAACATCGAAGCGGCCGCACGATCCGCCTGGCTGGCGATGAGCTGGCCGGGTGCAAGTCGCCACCGTTCACGATCGATGAGACTTCGCTCGTGGTGGCGTACTATGCCAGCGCCGAGCTAGGTTGCTTCGAGGCCCTCGAGTGGCCGATGCCGGCGCGGATTCTTGACCTATACGCCGAGTTCCGTTGCAAGACTTCCGGGCTGCCCGTTCCATGCGGCCGCGGTTTGCTGGGGGCGCTGGCCTGGCACGGGATTGACGGGATCGACGCCGCGGAGAAATCAGAACTGCGGCAACTGGCAATGCGAGGCGGACCGTACTCTGCGGCCGAGCTGGCGGCGCTGCTGGCCTATTGCGAGAGCGACGTGCTGGCCCTCGACAAGCTGCTGCCGGCGATGGCCTCGAGACTGGACCTACCGCGGGCGCTGTTGCGTGGTCGCTACATGGAGGCTGCCGCGCGGATCGAATGGGCTGGCGTTCCGATTGACGCCGAGACGCTGGCCGAGTTGCGGGCGAACTGGGAGAAGATCAAACACCGGCTGATCATCGAAGTCGACCGCGAGTTCGGCTGCTACGTTCCGACCGGCACGGCGCTGGACCCGGCGACGGCGCACGGCGCGGCGATCATTCGCACGGCCGATGAGTGGGGCCTCGACGGTGACGGTCACGGTTTCGGCCTCGAACGAGCAGACCACGCTGACGGATCTGCGCCGATCGGCATACCGGACCCCGTTCACCACGAGGTTGATCAGGATCTGAAGAAGCCGG
>JBGSKX010000116.1:0-7958 GCA_041741015.1 Pirellulales bacterium | reverse complement strand
GCAGCAAGGTTCATACGCAGCCGAAGTCGGCGCACCGCCGGCAGCTTATCCGTCGACGGGCGCGCCTCCGGTTGCTTATCCAGATACCGGCGCGACGGCTCAGGCGGCGCCAAATCCGTATGGCGCGGGCGATCCCTATGGTGCGCCGGCCGCCAGTGCTGCTCCTCCGGCCGACCACTACGGCGGATATGGCGCCGCCGCAGGCGCAGGTGCTTCGCCAAATCCGTACGACGCTCCGCCCGCTCCTGCTCCGACTGCCGATCCGGCCGCAGCTTATGCCAACAATGCTCCCGCCGGCCCGCAACCCGAACAGCATGCCGCCAGTCAGTATGGCGCACAGCAGTCGGCCGATCCCTATGGCAGTGGAGCCCCGACGGCTCCCGTGGCGGACACGGCGCAAACAGTGGTTGGTCCCAACGGCTATGTGCCCGGCAGCACCAACTACACTCCGGGGGACACGGGCTATCAGCCGCCGGGCGTGCCAAACTACCAAATGCCCGCCGAACCGAACCTGGTCGCGAATCGGGCCGACCCACACTATCGCCCAGGCGGTACGGGCGACTATGTTTCGCCGACGCAGCCGGCCACCGCGGTGGCTGATCGCTACAGCAACCCGGCCAGTCAGTACTCGCACGAGAGCCAGTACTTGAAGGCGGACGGCAGCAACTCGCCGTCGAAGGGTTTTGTGCAGTAGTCGGTTTGCCTATCTGGGCAAGGCTATCTTGGGTGGAGCCGCGAGCGTCTCCAGGAAAGCCAGCAGGTTCTGTCGCTGCGGGCTTGGTAACTCTCGGTATCTGTAGACGGCGAACTGTGCCTCGCCGCCGTGCAGCTTGATCGCTTCGTCGACTGTTTCGGCGCGGCCGTCGTGCAGATAGGGAGCCGAATCGCGCAGTCCCCACAGCGGTGGCGTCTTCCATTCGCGCCGCGCTTCGACGAGCCGCCGTTCGTTGGCGAGCTCGACGTTCTCATAGTATCCCGCAGCGCTGGGCAGCAGCGGATCGATGGGCGCGGGCGCCGGGTCGGCCAGCGATGGCCCCATTTCGTGAACGAGCAGATCGCTGTACAGGCCAGACACATCGGCCAGCGTCGGGCGATGGCACTCGGCACAGCCGACCGAGTCGAACAGAGCTTCGCCGTTCTTGATGCGAACGAGTTGCTGTCGATCGTCGGACAGTACGCGCCGCGGTTTGGGCAGGCGGGCCACGAACTCGGTCAGATCGCGGCACTCCTGCGCGGAGATATCGAACGGGCGGCGGACGAGCGGGTCTTCGGGTTTGCCAACAGGATTGATCGGTTGCCGATGCGTGGCCAACTGCAGTCCCAATTCGGTGGCGCATGCCGAGCGGACGAAGTTGTCCAGATTCTTGACCTGACCGCGCCAGCCGAAACGTCCGAGGAACCGTCCGCTGACGACGCCTCGACGGGCCTGTTGCCGGGCGACCGAGTTGATCTCGAAATCGGGAATGCGGTCGATCAGACCGAGGCCGAACAGCGGGGTCGTATTGCGGCGGCTGACGATGAACTCGACGCGGCCGACTTTGACGGCCCGGTTGGGAACGCGGCTCTGACCACGAAAGATTGCCAGCTCGGCGCTCTGCTGGCGGGCCGGCTCGTGAAGGATGCGCGGATCGAGACCGAGCATCCGGTTGCGAAACTCGCCGTAGGCGTCCGTGTCAGTACTGAATTTGTGGAGCACGATGGTCGAGGCGGTCGCGAAACCGGGATGCACTTTTCGGAAGCGATCGTCCGGGCCGCTGGAACTCAGCTCTGCGGCCGAGGGCGTCAGGAGATCAACGTTCTTGTCGTCGGGACCAGCGCCGCCGATCCCGCCCAGCGAGTGGCAGGCGACGCACGAGCGTTCGTTGAACAGCGGGCCCAAGCCATCCGCCGCGGGATGCGGCGCGGAAGACGACTGCCAAGTTCGTTCGAACAATTCGCGTCCGCGCGCGGCAGAGTCATCGTCGGCACGCGTTGGGCCAGCGAGCACTGTAAGCAACAGGAAACTGGCGCCGAGGGCACCACAGAAAGCGCGAAGAGACGCACGCATGACACACCTCCGCTGTTCAGGTTCCGGACTGACGGGAAGACGCGTGACGCACCGAGTTGTGCGGTGCATTGTAGCGGAGGCGCGCAATTTCGTGTCAAGAAAAGCGCCCGCCGGTGCGCAGATTGCGCGAGCTCAACGGACGAGGGTCGAACGGGTCAGGCCAGCACGTCTTCAATCACGCGGCCGTGAACGAACGTGAGTCGCTGCTCGGCGCCGTTGTGAAAAAAGCTGAGCCGCTGGTGATCGAGGCCCAGCAGGTGCAGGATCGTGGCGTGCAGTTCGTAAACGCTGCTGGGGTTCGCCACGGCCTGGTAGCCGAAGTCGTCGGTCGCGCCATAGCTGTGAGCGCGCTTGACGCCTGCGCCGGCGAGCCAGACGGTAAACCCCTTGGGATTGTGATCGCGTCCCTTGGAGCCTTCTTGAAAGGTTGGCATGCGGCCGAACTCCGTCGTCCAAACAACCAACGTGTCTTCGAGCATGCCGCGGGCTTTCAGGTCCTTGAGCAACGCGGCTGCCGGCTGGTCGAGGATGGGGGCGTGGACGCTGTACTGATCGTGAAGGGCTTTGTGACCATCCCAGTTGCCAACCCCTTCGCCCATCGCGTAAGCGCCGTTGAAGAGCTGCACGAAGCGCACCCCGCGCTCGAGCAGCCGCCGGGCCAGCAGGCAGTTGCGGGCGAAGCCGGCCTTCACCGTGTTGGCGTCATCGGTGCCGTAGGCTGCGTGGGTGGCGGCTGTTTCGCTAGAGAGGTCGGAGACTTCTGGCGCGCTGAGCTGCAGTTTGGCAGCTAGTTCGTAGCTGGCAATTCGAGCCGAGAGCTCCGTGTCGCCGGGGTTCTTTTCCAGGTGTTTGTCGTTGAGCAGTTTGAGAAAGTCGCGCGTGGCGGCCTGCGCCTGGGGGCTGACGGATGTCGGCGTGGCGAGATTCGAGATGGGCAGTTGCGCGTTGAATGACGTCCCCTGAAACACGGCGGGCAGAAACCCGCTCGACCAGTTGTTGGGGCCGACCTGCGGAATGCCACGCGGATCCGGAATTGCCACGAAGGCCGGCAGGTTGTCGCACTCGCTTCCCAGAGCATAGGTGACCCAGGCGCCGGCACTCGGGTAGCCCTCGAGTGTGAAGCCGGTGCTCATGAAGTTTTCGCCCGGCCCGTGGGTGTTGGTCTTCGAGGTCATTGAGTGGATGAAGCACATCTCGTCCGCGAGCTCGGCGAGGTTCGGCAGCAGATCCGAGATGTACTTGCCCGACTCGCCGCGGGGTCGAAACTCCCAGGGGCTTTTCTGCAGGTTGCCGTTCTTGCCCTGGAAGGTGACGAGTTCGCCGCCGGGCATCGGCTTGTCGTGATACTTGATCAGCTGCGGCTTGTAGTCCCAGGTGTCGAGATGACTGCACGCGCCGCTGCAGAAAATCATCAGCACGCGTTTGGCCTTGGCCGGGAAGTGCGACTGGCGGGCAGCCAGCGGCGCATCGGGGAGGATGCTCGGCCGGAGTGGTGCAGCATCGTTGGCGAGCAGACCTTCTTGCGAGAGCAGACTAGCGAGCGCGATGCCGCTGAGTCCGTGGGCGGCATGGGTCAAAAATCCACGGCGATCGAGCAGCCGCAAGCCGCCAGGGGAGGGCGGATGATTGTTAGTGCGAAAAGCCATCATTAATTCACGTATAGGAACTCGTTCGCGTTGAATAGCGCGCGGCAGAAGATGGCGAGGCCTTGGGTGGAGATTAACGACTCGGCCGCGGCCAGTTCGTCGGCGTCGGGTTCGCGGCCGAGGGCGAGCCAGAAGGCGCGCCGAATCTGGTCAGCGGGTGAGGACGCCTCGCGCTGGAGTCGATCGGCCAGTAGTTGCGATTGCTCCACCATGAACGCCGCGTTCAACAGGTTCAGGGCCTGCAGCGCCGTCGTCGAGACATTGCGGCGGCCGACGACTTGCGTGGCGTCGGGACAGTCGAATTCGCCAAACACACCGTCCTGGCGCGAGCGTGTCTTCTCCTGATAGATCATCCGCCGCCATTGGGCCGGGCCAAACTTGTCGAGCGGATCGTAGACGCGCACGTAGTTGTCGTTTGGCTTGAAGGGGCTGTAGCCGGGCCCTCCCATCGCAAGATTCAAGACGCCGCTCGTGGCCAGGATGCAATCGTGAATTGCTTCGGCCTCGAGCCTTCGCGGAGGGAAGCGCCACAGCAGCCGGCAGTTCGCGTCGACCGCCGCGGCCGACTCGTCGAACCGGCTCGACTGCCGATACGTCGCCGACAGCAGGATCATTCGGTGAATCTGCTTCGGCCGCCAGCCGCTGGCCATGAACCGGCTGGCCAGGTAATCGAGCAACTCAGGGTGCGACGGCGTTCCACCGTTGAAGCCGAAATCGCTGGGCGTCTTCACCAGTCCCTGGCCAAAGTGATAGTGCCAGATGCGATTGACCATCACGCGGGCGGTGAGTGGGTTTGCAGGGTCTCCGATCCAGCGAGCAAGCGCGGCGCGGCGTTCGGCTTCGGGCGCATCCGCCGGCATCACGAGCGAGGAACCGACGGCAGCAATCGCACCGGGCGGCACTTCGTCTCGCTGCTGCATCGGGTCGCCGCGATGATAGACGCGTGTGGCCTCCGGCTGCTTGAATGTGCCGAGATAGGCCGTCATCGGAGCGAGCAAGGCCAGCTCGGCTCGCAGGCGAGTGGCCTCGCCCGTGAGCTGCTCGTATTGTTCCGCGACCTCGGCCGGCAGCCCGGCGGCGATCGACTGCTTGCCCTCCGACTGGCCAAAGGGCGTGCGGTCATCTCCGGTGGCGACGGTTTGCCAGGCATCGGGTTCTTCGCCGCCTGCGCTAACGTCGACGCGGTATTTCGTGGGCAAGCGATCTTTGAACTTACCTTCGCGATCGCGAGCCCAGGCAATGCGGTCGACCAGCATGGGCTCTGCGAGTTCGATCTGCACCCAGCCGCTGCCGGCTTCGGCCGAGATCCAACTGCGGCTGTTGCCATAATGGGCGTCGTTAACGTGTTCGACCCGATGGATGCTATTCGTGCCGTTGGCGTACACGCTCGAGGCGGTGGCCGACGCGCCCGCGCTTGCCAGAGCAACGTTCTGGGCATTTTCGCCAACAGTGTAGATTTCGAGTTCGTCGAGGCAGGGTTCGATGCCACTCGATTCCAGGACCGTAAATCGAACCAACTTTGCCGCAACCGGTTCGAAACGGTCGAGGTTGTAGAGCGGACTGACGGCCGGGCGACGCGGACCGTCGGCGGTTGGGTCTAGCTGGGCAAGGGGTTGATTGCGCGCGGCCAGCTCGTTTGCTTCGCGTTCGAGGCGTTCGATCTTGGCGCGCAACTCGTTCGCCGTCCGCTGGCGCTCCGACGAGTCGGGCGCACGCAGTTCGCGAGCCTCGTGCTGCACGCCCGCGAACATCGCCTGCAGCGAGTAATAGTCTCGCTGGCTGATGGCGTCGAACTTGTGATCGTGACACTTCGCGCAGCCAGCGGTCAGTCCGAGGAAGGCCGTGCTGGTGGTCGAGACCATGTCGTCCAGATCGTTGGCGCGCTGGTTGAGCGTAAGCTCGATGTCGGGGCTCTTCACCTGGTCGTGCGTGCCGCCCACCAGGTAGCCGGTGGCGGCGTCGACGCCCGTCTGATCGCCAGCGAGCTGATGCAGCACGAACTCGGGGTAGGGGAGATCGCGGTTAAAGGCATCGATCACCCAATCGCGATAAGGCCAGGCGTTCGCCCGCGGTTTGTTCGTTTCGTAACCGTCGCTCTCGCCGAAGCGGACGACGTCCAGCCAGTGCCGAGCCCAGCGTTCGCCATAGCGCGGTGACGCGAGCAGCCGATCGACGAGTTTCTCGTAAGCGTCGGAGGAGTTATCGGCGACAAACGTGGCAATCTCTTCCGGAGTAGGCGGCAGACCGTGGACGTCGAGTGTCGCCCGGCGAATGAAGGTGGCGCGGTCGGCCTCAGATGCGGGCTTGAGAGTTGCTTTTTCCAGTCGGGCGAGGATGAAGGCGTCGAGCGGAGTGCGCACCCAGCCGGCAGTTTGTACGCTGGGAATCGGCTGCGAGACGGGCGGCTTCAGTGACCACCAGTCGCGGCCGCCGCGGAGTTCGGTCGTATAGTCGAATGCGCTCAGTGCGCGGCCCGCAGGCCAGGCCTCGCCACTGGCGATCCAGGCTTCGAGTCGTTTAAGCTCCTCGGCCGGAACAGGGGCGCCCTTTCCCTCGGGCGGCATGTCGCCTGCGCGAAGCCGATCGATGAGGTAACTGGCGTCCAGGTCGCCCGGGGTAATGGCCGGCGCGCCGCTGTCACCCCCGGCGGCAAGCTTGTCCCAGGCCGAAAGATCGAGCCCACCGGCGAGTTCGCTGGCGTTGTGGCAGCCGAGGCAATGTTTGACCAACAGGGGCGCGACGTCGCGATCAAAGCTTGGCGCATGCTCTTCGCCACGAGCGTAGATCGCGCTTCCCAGCAGCACGCACAGGATGACGCCGAACCGCTGCACAGGCGGGACCCTTGTGTCGGGGGCTTAAAGGCAGGCTTGGACAGCCCTTACGATACGTTGCCGGGACCGCCGATGTCAATTTAATCGCGTTAATCGCGGGGTCATCGCACCAGCTGTCGGACGAGCCACGAGCGCGGCAGCTCGTCGACAAGGATACGGCGGGGGCGGCCAAGACAACGCAACACACCTTCGGCGGCGAGATAGCCGCTGCGGACCGCGCCTTCCATCGTGGCGGGCCAGCCGGTGCGGGTCCAATCGCCAGCCACGTGAATGCCATGCGCTACGGTTTGCTGCGCAGGGCGGATGCGTTCCAGGCCCGGCCGCGTACTAAACACGGCCGCGTGCTCGGTCACCATTCGCGAGTGCAGGAGCTTCGCCTGGGCGGCAGCGGGCCAGATGGCGGCCAGCTCGCAGCAGACCTCGGCGATCACATCGTCGCGATTGCGGCCGGCGAGGTTTCGCGAGGCGCTGATCACTACCTGGTAGTATTGGCCGGGCGCTCTGTCTTCGTTTGCAGTAAGCGAGGACGACTCGCGGTGAAACACCCACTGGCTGAGCCGGCTGACGAGCACGGCATGGTCGAGCGGCATGATCGGCCGATCGAACCAGAGATGCACGCCCGTGATCGGCGAAACGGCTACGGCGTCGATCTCGTCCAGCCAGGGCCAGCGTGCGGCAAGCTCAGCATCCACCACGTCGCGCAGCTTGTGCCACGGCATCGCCACGATCAGATGATCGGGCCTGATCTGGCGGCCATCGTCCAGCACGAGTTGTGGCCGACCGTCAGGATGACTCACTTGCCTGGCTGCCGAGTTGAATTGCACTGCCACGCCGCGCTCGGCAAACCAGCGGAGCAGGGCGTCTCCATAGAGCTCTCCCAGTGGCACTCGCGGCACCTCGACGACGTAGGCTTCTCGATTGGTGAGAAAACCATCGACGATCACTTTGCGAGCGGCCGAGAGTGACGCCCGATCGAGCTCTTCGGCCAATGCACTGACCAGCACGACGTTCCAGAAGAGCTCGATTGCTCGGGCTGATTGTCCCTGCGCACGAAGCCAGGCACCGATCGTGGGCGAGGTTTCGTCGTCCGCTTCGCGCAGCCGCATCAATCGCCACATGGCTCGGGCAACGCCAACGCGTTCGCCAATCGAGAGGAACTTGAGCCCCCAGAAGGCGCGGGCCAGGTGCATCGGCGCCGGAAGCATGCCGGCGGAAAGATCGCAACGCTGGCCGTCGGGACCGATGAAATGCAGCGTATCAACCCGGCGGAAAAGGCCGTCGATGCTTACCCGGTGGCTGAAGTCGGCCAGGTTCGTGCAGCAGCGCATGCTCACGTGCTGGCAGTGGTCGATCGACTGGCCGGTGGCGGGATCGCGAAATGAGCCTGCGCGGCCCCCGAGCGAGCGGCGCGATTCGAAGAGTTCGACGCGGCAA
>JBGSKX010000115.1:0-32336 GCA_041741015.1 Pirellulales bacterium | reverse complement strand
GACACGTCGTGCCGGTCGAGCAGCAGGCCCGCGGCGCTCGCGCCCAGCTCGGGGGGCGACTGCGGATCGGTCGTGAGCGGAACCTTTTCGTCGATCAGTCCGGCGAGCCAGGGATCGATCTCGGGCCAGGGATCGCGATTGGCGATGGCCAGGAGCGCGACCCAGGCAACTTCGATGCGATTGGGATACTTCGGCTTGCCGAGCGCGCCAGAGCGGGCGAGTTTCTCGATCGCGGGCACGGCTTCCTGGGTTCCGATGCGGCTCATCATCAGGCAGATGCCGCCGTGTACGGAGTTGAGGCCATTCAGTCCATTGGGAGTCGAGACCAGGTTCGCATCCGGGACCGCGGTGAAGTAGCGGCCGACGAACTTCGACACGGCGCGCGGCTCGAGCTGCGCAAGCATCAGGATCTCGACTTCGCTGAGCGGCGTCTGCCGGGTGATGAAGTACTCGAGCGTTCGCTGGGTGATCTCGGCCACGCGCGACCCCTCGTCGCGCTTGAGCCAGTACTCGTAGGCCAGGCGACTGCGCGGCGTGGGCAGATTCGTCAGGTAGAAGAGCGAATCGCGGCCGGGCTCGGGATGGGGAATGCCGACTCGCACGGGATAGTCGCCCGGCGTGAGCGAGTTGCCGCTGACGCAGTGGGCCGTTTGGCTGTCGATGCGGTCGAAGTGCGTCGCTCGGGGCGGCGAGATGGCGTCGTTGTATTGCGGGACGTCGATCAGCAGGAATTGAACGACCTGGTTCAAATGATTCTGCCAGCCCTCGGCGGCCATGCCGGGCCGGGCAAAGTCGAGCAGGTAGTTAAGTTTTTGGATGACCGCCTCATCGGTCTCGCGCTCGACGCGCTCGCGGAGCATGGCGAGCGTGGCCTCGCGCGTGTCGTCGCGAGCGATCAGATCGAGCAATTCGGATTCCGACGGCTTGCGACGGGCCGACTCAACGTCTTCGGCCGACTCGATCCGCACGGCGTCGTCGATCCAGGCGTTAATCTGTTCGGCCGAAGGCACAGGAAGTCCGTCGCCGCTGAGGTCGGAACGCAGGAATGCTTCGTGTGCGCGCTGGATCACGGGCGCAAGCAGCCGGCGGACCGAGGCGGAAGACTTAGGATCGGCAGCACCGGCCTTCGCGGTCGCGAGCACGGGAATGATCAAAGGTTTGTGCTGGACGAGCGCTAGCAGTCGCTGTTGAGCGCCGTCGCGCTCGGCGTGCAGATCGCTATTGAGCTGAGCGATGAGCGGCGCGATGGTGTCGACGCTGGGGGCGGCGGCGACTTCGTCGGCGTCGGAACTCGGCAGCTTGCGCAGCAGCTCAGTCAGGCGGGCACGCACTTCGAATGAAGTGCCTTCAGAGGCCAAAACGCTGCGGAAGCGTTCGGCCAGCACTGCGGCCAACTCCTTGTCCGTGGTGAGCTTCGCCAGCTCAGCGGCGGCCCGCTCTCGAGTTTCGTACTCCGGCTGGTCGAGCTGGGTGAGCAGCTTATCGACGCGCTGGGGGATCGGCGGCTCTTCGGCACTGGCAGTCGACGAGGCCGGGACCACGAGAAAAACAAGTGCCAGCAGGACCAGCCCTGCGCGGTGCCGGATAAGAATGTGGGCGCTGCCGGCGTGCGGCGCGGATCCTGTCGACAGCCATCGAAGTCGGGTGCGAGTCATTAAGCATCCATGATAGTTGACTGGCGGCCGCTCGGCCAAGCTCTCGCCGCGATTGCTAGCGCCGGCAGCAGTGGCAATTTCGCTCTGGGGAGGGGGAGGAGGTTCCGGTTACACTCCCCGCACCGAATGTCTCGATTCTAAGGAGCGGCCGAAATGTTGAGCGTACTGGTGAGCCTGGTGCTGGCGGCGATGCCAGCCGCGGATACGGCGGTAATCTGTCCGGCGGAGTTTCGCACGGCCCTGGCCCCCTGGATCGAGCATCGCCAGGCGCAAGGGCACCAGATTGCGATGCTCTCGAACCTGGGTTCGCCCGGTGCGATTCGCGAACAGATTTACGAGCTCTCGAAAGGCGGGCGACTCAAATACCTGGTCATCGTTGGCGACGCCGATCCGCGGATGTATCGCGACAAGCTGGTTCGCCAGCGGACCGTGCCCGTGCACTACAGCCGGGCCGTGGTGAACGTGAAGTTCGGCAGCTCGCCGGAGATCGCCACGGACAATTGGTATGCCGACCTGGATGACGACCGCGTGCCGGACCTGGCGGTGGGGCGGCTATCATGCGACTCGGCGGAAGAAGTATCACTCGTTGTCAGCAAGATCCTGGACTACGAGCGTTCTCGCGATTTTGGGGCCTGGCGGCGGCAGGTGCACTTCGTGGCCGGGTTGGGTGGCTTTGGCGCGGTGGCCGATACGGTGATGGAAGCCGCGGCGAAAAGCCTGATCAATAACGGCGTGCCGAGCGCCTTCTGCACGACGATGACCTACGGCAGCTGGCAGAGCCCCTACTGCCCCGACCCGCGCGACTTTCGCCGCGTAACACTGGAGCGGCTGAACGAAGGGAGCCTCTTCTGGGTCTACCTGGGACACGGACAGCAGCGCAGCGTCGATGAAGTTCACGTTCCGGGCGGGCGATTTCCGATTCTTTCGGCCGACGACGTGAGCGAGCTGGCCAGCCGGCATGGAGCGACCATTGCCTGTTTTCTGGCCTGTTACAGCGGCGCGTTCGACATGCCTTCAGATTGCCTGGGCGAAGAACTGCTGCGCACCGAAGGTGGTCCGGTCGCGATTCTGTGCGGCTCACGGGTGACGATGCCGTATGCCATGACCGTGATGGGGAGCGAGCTGCTCTCGCAAGTATTCACGCATCAGGCGCCCACGCTGGGCGAGGCGCTGCTGGGAGCGAAGCGGCGGATGATGGCGACTGAGAACCTGGGAGCGCATCGGATGGCGATGGATGCGCTCGCGCGGTTGCTCAGCCCCACGGCGGACGAGCTCGTGGCCGAACGGGCGGAGCATCTCGACCTGTTCAATTTGCTGGGCGATCCGCTGCTCAGATTGCCGTATCCGCAGGTCGTGGAACTGCAAGTGGACTCGCAAACGACAGCGGGCGGAAAGTTGCTCGTGCGAGGAACGTCGCCGCTAGCAGGACGCGGCGTGGTGGAGCTCGCCGTGCGGCGCGATCGGCTTTCCTTCCGTCCGCCGCGCCGCAATATGCTCGACGAGGCCACGCTCGCCACATTCGCCGATGTGTACGCCAAAGCCAACGAACCACGACTTCACACGGCCGAGCTCGATTGTTCGGCAGGCGAGTTCAGCGCCGAGCTGATGGTGCCGGCCGATGCCCGGGGCCCGTGCCAGGTGCGCGTGTTTGTGGAAGGCGTCGAGGCCTGCGCGGCCGGTGGAGCGGACGTGCTGGTGGCTGCGCCTGAGCGGTCCAAGTAGCGGCGGTTCCGCGGTATTCCGTGGTGTTTCCCTGTTTTGTGGGCAGTTCCTCAAAGTGGTGAGGGGTGCTGCGCGGCGGTCGGGAACATCCACTGGCGAGGTGGAGTATGCCACCTCTCGTTCGAACAGCGGGGAATTGCGGCCGCCGCGCCGCAAGCGACGGTTCCGCGACAAACCGAGCGAATCTGCCGTCGTGCTAGCAGGCGCTGGCACCTTCACCAGAGCGGTGAGGATTCCTCACCCTGGTGAGACTCTCTGTAAGCACCCATGGTTGCTGAAGGTTGCGCGGAGAATCGCGCGATTCGTTCCCTGAAGTGGTGAAACTCGCGTTGTCTGCGCGTGATGATCGCAACTACTTGGAGCGTAAAAAAGTTCGCGCGATTTCTCGGGGAATAAGCGCGCTTTCTACAGATTTTCTTTGGTTCCGCGCTGAGCGCGCCGCTCGTGGCACCGTGCTTGCTTTACGGCGGGAGCGAGTTGGTTCCGGCGCATACCGAACTCGAAGCAGTGCGCGGCATGCTCGGCGAATGCGATCCCCTCGACATTCGCGAGACGGTCCGTGTTCGGCTGAATGGCGGGTATGTGCCCGGCCGCAACGTGACGACGCAAGTCAGACAGCTCGAGAGCGGACAGCAATAGAGAAGTCGGCCACGAAGCGGTTCTTGGGTGAGAAGTTTTTTCGCGGGGAGTCGCGGCAGATGAGTGGCCGCGGCGGGCGAGCACGTTTGTCCAGATGCGCGGGATGCGGAGCACCCGGCGCGCGGGCATGCGGATTGAGTCGGAAGGATTCGGCAAGCAGTAGACACCAAGACCCGACAACCACTGAACACGCAAACCATTCCTTTCCGAACAATTTGATTGCGAAACAACCTATGGCGTACCGCGATCTCAACACGCTTAGCGTGCGGGAGCAGGTTCAACACAAGTATGCCCGCCGCGCAGCCAAGCTCGTCAACGTATTTCAATGCCTGATCGTATCAGCCAATCCCGAACGGCGGCGGACGCTGGACCGCGCCGCGAGCGAGAGCGGCTGGAAGACCCACGTGTGTGCGGACGCGCAAGCTGCGCTGGCCCACGTGAATCGCTGGCTGGTGCAGCTGGCGGTTGTCGATCTGGATACGCCGTCTTCCGCGACGTTCCGCCCGCTGGTCGAACAGCTTGCCGCGCAGAGTGGACTGTTGTCGATCGTGTGCGGTCACGACGGAGATGTGCAGGAGGAAATTTGGGTTCGCCAGCAAGGCGCCTGGATGTATCTGCCGGGCGTGGCGGACTCGAGCAACGTCGGCCTGTTGTGCAGTGAGGCGAAGCAAATCGTCGAGCGAATCAGTCAGGCAGGCGACAACCAACGCGAGCCGGTCAAGCCGGTCGCATAAGAAAGAGTGAGACCTAGTGAGTCAGTGTTTCGGAGCCCCCAAAAAAGCGAGGAACAATCATGAACATGGCCAACTCCCAGCCTGAAGATGCCGACTTCGAATACGGCAGCGAGCAGGAATTCGACTATCGCGCGGACTTTTCGCGTACGGCGAAGAAGACGCCCGCCAAGGCTCGCAAGATTCAGTACGCGCGGCGCGGCAGCGCTCCGGTGAGCCACAACGGCATCCATCGCCGCCGCAACAAGCGCTTCAGCTGGTAAGTCGCCCGCAGCGCCCGACCCACAGCGCAAACAGATCACTCGCGCATCGGCAACGCTTCGCCGGAACTGATGTGCAGGGCTGAGAAGATGGCGGACTCGCCCAGCGAGTCGGCAACAGACAACGTCAACTTTGATTTGACACCTTAGACAACCCGAGCGTTCTTTCCACCAACCGCACTGCGTCGCGCCTCGAAATCCACCCTCATAGGATTGAGGCCACCCAAAACCGTTTTGGGGCGCAAAGCACTGCGGTTGGTTTTTGTTTGCGCGGTGGTTTAGGTCCCTTTGGCGGTTTTTGCCCGCGGGCGACTCGCGGCTTATAATCGGGGGAACCGACCTGCGACCGGGGAAATCCAGATGGCCTCTAACCCGCTGCATTTTGACCTTCCAGAGCCTCTGCTTCAGCAGTTAGAGGCGATTGTGCGCGCCACGGGCAAGTCTGAGAGTGAGGTCATTCAGCAAGCGCTGAGGGAATACTGCTCGCGAGAACGGCCGGGTGCTGAATCGCCTACCGAGTCCTGTTTCGACGTCGCGGTTCGAGCAGGGTTCTTGGGCTGCGACGAGGGGGGACCCGAAGACTTGAGCGTCAACCCGGCGTATATGGAAGGTTTTGGCCGTGAGTAGCGGCGTGAGCTTGCGGCGGGTCCTGGTGGACACCGGCCCACTGGTCGCATTGCTTCGGCACAACGACACCCATCACGGTTCGTGCTCGGCAACCTTACGAACAATTGCTCCTCCGCTCATTACTACCTGGGCGGTCGTGACGGAAGCCGCGTGGCTTTTGCGAGATCGTCCGGCGGCGCTAGCCAAGTTGTACGCTGGCGAGGAAGCCGGCCTTTTTCAGCTCGCCTCACTCGGGCCGAATTGCTTAAGTGAAATCCGGCAGCTTGCTGACAAGTACCAATCGCTACGGCCGCAATTGGCGGATTTGACTTTGTTGTATCTGGCAGAGCGGGATGGCCTAGAGACGGTATTCACTCTCGATCGACGGGACTTCAAGGTGTTTCGCCTTGCCAACGGCAAAGACCTGCATCTGTTGCCAGAAGACCTATAGGGCCGCGATCTGCGCATCGGGGTTCGTAACCACGACACATTTTCCCGTGTGAGCCGCGATCTGCTCATCGAGCCAGGGAACCAGCGCGGGAGCGAGCCCGTTCAGCGGGATCTCGATCGTGAACGTTAACTCGCGATTCTGAGCGCGCGCCGCCACGATTTGCAAGCGGCGAAAGTTCACGTTCCAGCGGCGAAGCGTATCCCACGGAAAGATTTGATTCT
This sequence comes from Pirellulales bacterium, assembly GCA_041741015.1. GTDB lineage: Bacteria > Planctomycetota > Planctomycetia > Pirellulales > PALSA-1355 > JALHMI01. Next base: position 26,051 of record JBGSKX010000115.1, on the reverse strand, counting down.
GGTACCGAATTCCTCGCTCATCTAGTCGGCACAGAATGGGAAGGAAGGCTGCGAAGACGGCACTCACAAAACTCAGCAACAGGAAAAACATCGTAACGCCAAACTGGCCATCGCCGAACAGTAAATCTGCGGCACCCATGAAGCAGTACGGAGCGAAGCCCGCGACCTGGGCGACGCGCGCGAACCGGGCCAGCCTCGGCCCAAGGTAGTAGTCGAGCGTGTAGACTGAGAACTCAAAGGGCCAGACGGGCTCGGCGGGGCCCGAGTCGTGCCGACCACGATACGCTCGACTTGCGATCCAGATGCTGAGACAACCGGCCATCAGCAACGCGATCGAAAGGGGGATGCGGGCCAGAGCAGAACCCATGCGGTATCTCCGATGGCGATCGTAACTGCGAAGAGGCTAGCCATAGATTAACACAGCGCCACGCCCCTCTCCAAATCCAACCGCGGCTTCGCTCTTGTTCGTTGCGGAAGGCGGACCTAGACTTTCATGGCGTCTGGTAATTCACTTGGATTTAACTTTCTCGAGACTTTCCGTGGTTCAGCACGAACAGCTATGGGCGCCCTGGCGATTGGCTTACGTCAGTGGCGAAGCCGCGGCCGAAGAGGCCCGGCAGCAGGCCACCGAAGCCGCGAAGTTGCCGCTCTTGCCGGGCGCTGATCCCGAATGCTTCATTTGCCGTTACGTGGCCGACTCAGACGACCAGAAAAACCTGGTCGTGGGGCGAACCGAACTCTCGATCATGATTCTGAACCGCTTTCCTTATAACAACGGCCACCTGCTGGTCGCACCGCGCCTGCACAAAGGCCGGCTCGACGAGCTGACGAGTCACGAGCTCTTGGACCTGCAGCAGCAGATCGTGATTCACGTCGAGAAGTACGAACGGATGATGGCCGCGCAGGGGTTTAACGTCGGTCTGAACCTGGGACGCGTGGCCGGCGCGGGACTGCCCGGCCATTTGCACTGGCACATCGTGCCGCGCTGGAATGGCGACACCAACTTCATGCCCACGATGGCCGGCATTCGCGTGATCCCGCAGTCGCTCGACGCCTTGTGGGAGATGCTGCAGCCGGATGAAACACCGGTCGAGGAAGAGTTTCCCGGCGAGGATGCGTGACGCCGATGGCTGGTTTGCGCTCTGATGGTGCTGATGTGCCGGCCGATGAATCCGGCCCCTTGCGTTCGGTGGCGCTGCGCGAGCGTGCGCTGTTGGCGAACTATGCGATGCACAGCGCTGACTCGGCTGGGCGTGAGTATCCCGAGCAGGAGCATCCGTACCGGGGTCCGTTTCAGCGCGATCGCGACCGGATCGTACACAGCGCGGCGTTTCGGCGGTTGAGCGACAAGACGCAGGTCTTCACCGGCGTGCAGGGCGATTACCATCGCACGCGACTCACGCACACGATGGAGGTGGCCTCGGTCTCGCGCACGATCGGCCGCGCGCTGGCGCTTAACGAGGACCTGGTCGAAGCCCTGGCGTTGGTGCACGACCTGGGACATCCACCATTTGGCCACGCCGGCGAAGACGTACTCGATGAGTTGCTGCTGGGGCAGGGGGGCTTCTCGCACAACGCCCAGGCTCTGCGAATCGTGCGCGAGCTCGAGCGCAGGTATTACGAATTTCCAGGCTTGAATCTCAGCCGCGAAGTGCTCGAAGGGCAGTCCACCCGGATCGAGCACGCGCAGGGCCCTCCGTCGCCGCTGCTCGAGGTGCAGGTGGTCGAGGCGGCCGACAGCATTACTTACGACACGCACGATGCGGACGACGCCCTGGAGCTGGAACTGCTGTCGCTCGAAGAATTGCTCGAACGACCCTTGTGGGCGGCAGCCGAGCGCCGCGTGCGCCAGCGGGCGTCCGATCTGGCGGGTAATGAACTGCGGCGGGCGGTGCTCCATGAGCTGATCGACTGGCAGGTTTCCGATCTGCTGGAAAGAGCCAGCCGACGACTGGCAGAAGGGGATATCGACTCCCCGGCAGCGGTGCGCGGGACCGAGATCGTGGTGGCGGTCAGTTCGGAGCTGGCCGAACAAAAAGCCGACCTGGAAGGCTTTCTGCGCGAAAGAGTCTACCGCCACCCCGATGTGCTGACCCATCGGCGCCAGGCGCAAAGCATGCTGGAGACCATGTTTGCCGGCTATCGCGACAACCCGCTGCTTTTGCCGCGGAGGTTTCAGGAGCGGTCCCACCAGGCCGGCCTGGCGCGAACGGTGAGCGATTATCTGGCCGGAATGACCGATCGCTATGCCCGGCGGGAGTTCGAACGATTATTCCGCGGTGAATAGCCGGGGTAACCACCAGCGAATTACCCGCTGCTGGTAAGCGATATACCCGAAACCTAGAATAGAGGTGTGCCGTTCTGCCGATTCAGGCCGGGCGAGCATTCCTTCGCTCCCAGCACCTCTCCCCCAGCGCAAGCAGCATTTATGGGCCTTATTATCCTGCGCGTGATCTTCGTGCTTGTGACGGCCGGGGTGGGCGTGCAGCTTATCCGGTCGGGCGAGTTGTATTCCGAGAATCCCTACACGCCGGCCGCGGCGCTGGCGGCGGTGCTGCTGCTGGCGGCGGGTGTGATCGCGGTCGACGCCCTGGTGCGCCGCAAACAGATCGACACCATCTCGGCGGTTTACCTGGGCCTGATCGTCGGCCTGTTTCTGACCTACGTGCTCAGGCTGGCACTCACGCCGATGCTGCCGATCAAGAGCCCGCTCGTGCCATATATTGAACTGCTGTTGGGCACGGTACTGTGCTATTCGTGCATCAGCCTGCTATTGCAAACCAAAGATGACTTTCGCTTCATCATTCCTTACGTGGAATTCGTGAAGGAAGTCAAAGGCCTGAAGCCCTACGTGCTGGACACGAGCGTCGTAATCGACGGCCGGATTGCCGATGTCATCGAAACGCAAGTGCTGGACAACCAGCTCATCATGCCGCGGTTCGTGATTGCCGAGTTGCAGGGCATCGCCGACAGTTCCGACAAACTGCGCCGCAGCCGCGGCCGCCGGGGGCTCGACATCCTCAACCGGTTGAGCAACAACCACGACGTCGACTTCAAGATCTACGACCGCGAGCTGCCCGAATTCGCCGGTCAGCCGGTCGACATCAAGCTGGTGCTGCTAGCAAAGTACCTGCAGGGGAAAGTGGTCACCAACGACTACAACCTGAATAAGGTCGCGCGGCTGCACGGCGTGGGCGTGATCAATCTCAACGACATCGCCAATGCGCTCAAGCCGGTCGTGCTGCCGGGCGAAGGCCTGGAAGTCCGGATTGTGAAAGCAGGCGAAGAACCGGGACAGGGCGTCGGCTACCTGGACGACGGCACGATGGTCGTCATCGAGCAGGGACGCGACCACGTCAACGAGACCGTTAGGATTGCTGTCACCAGCGTGCTGCAAACCAGCGCCGGCCGGATGATCTTCGGCCGCTATGAGCAGGGTGGTAAGCCCCTGCCGGCTGGCCAGCGGACGCACTAGCGCAATCGGTCGAAAGCCCCCCCTCGGCGAAGGCCGGGGGCTGACGCCGTGCTAGCACCTCGCCGCATCCGCGGGGCGAACCTCTGTTGCCCCGTTTTCCTCTGCTTTGTACTCTAAGGCCCCTTGATGGCACTGTTGCGCAAGATGCGCAACGGCCACTCGGGCGGCTCACACGGGCACACACTCCCGCAGCAAACCAGTGAGGTTTCGACGCGCTATGCGAGTTCCAGGCAGGAAGCCAGTTCAACTCTCGGCCGGTCGGCATTACTTTCCACGCACCGCATGCGGCATCTTCGCTGTTGTTGCCGCGCTCACATTCGCGCCCGCGCAGGCCGCTGCAAAGGAAGCCCAGTGGATCTGGTCGCCGGCTTTCGAGAAGGAACTCGCGCCACAAGGCGAGTGTTACTTCCGCAAGACATTCGAGCTCGGGCAGCCCGAGAGCGGCACGATTCAACTTGCCTGCGACGACAACTATGAGTTGTTTGTCAACGGCCGGCAGGTCGGCACCGGCAAGAACTGGAAGGTGCTCGACTCGTACGACCTTGCCAAGTATCTGGTGGCCGGCACGAACACGATTGCCATCAAGTGCGCGAACTCCGAGGGCGGCTCGGCCGGTCTCGTGGCGCGCCTGGTCGTGAAAGAAAAAGGTGGCACGTTCGTCGATCACTCGACGGACGACACCTGGAAGACTGCGATTAAATCGTTCCCGCAGTGGCAGCGTGCAAAGTTCGATGATGCCCGTTGGCTGGCAGCCCGCAGCTTTGGCGATTTGAACGCGACGCTCCCCTGGGGCAACGAAGTCACTTCAGCGGGCGACAACGGCCGCTATCGCATCACGCCCGAGTTCCACGTCGAATGGGTCATCGATCCGAAGGAAACTGGTTCGCTGATCGCCATGACGTTTGACGAGTTCGGCCAGATCATTGCCGCCCGCGAAGGCGGTCCGTTGATCGTCATCCGCGATACGGATCGCGATGGACTGGTCGACGCGGTATCGACCTATTGCGAGGAAGTCAAAGGCTGCCAGGGCATTCTGGCCATCAGCGGCAAAGTGTACGCCGTGGGCGACGGCCCCGAGGGCGCCGCGCTGTACCGTTTGAGCGACGACGATCAGAACGGCCGCGCCGACAACATCGAAGCCGTGGTCAAGTTTGGCGGCGAGATGGGCGAGCACGGACCGCACGCCCTCACGCTCGGCCCGGATGGTCTGATCTATATGCTGCTGGGGAACTTCACGCAGCTCGGACAGAAGTTCGAAGCCACGAGCCCCTATCGCGACTTTTATGACGGCGACCTGGTCACTCCCAAGTATGAAGACGCCAGCGGACATGCCGTCGGCATCAAGGCTCCCGGCGGCGCGATCATTCGCACCGACACGGGCGGCTCGGCCATCGAGGCTTTTGCCGGCGGTCTGCAGAATCCGTACGACCTGGTGTTCAACCAGGACGGCGAACTGTTCACCTGTGATTCGGACATGGAATGGGATTCGGGCATGCCCTGGTATCGCCCGACGCGATTGAACCACGTTGCGGCCGGCGCCGAGTTTGGCTGGCGCAGCGGCTGGTCGAAGTGGCCGAACTATTTCCTGGACAGCCTGCCTCCGGCGATGGAGCTGGGGCGCGGCTCGCCGGCCGGCATGGAAGTGTACGATCACTTCCAGTATCCGGTGCGTTATCACAACGCGTTGTTCGTGGCCGACTGGTCGCGCGGCCGCATTCTGGCGATTCGCACGCGTCCGCACGGCTCGACCTACAAGGCCACGGCCGAGGTTTTCCTGGAAGGACAGCCGCTCAATGCGACGGACGTCGCCGTGGGCCCCGATGGCTGGCTCTACTTCTGCACCGGCGGCCGCCAGACCGAAGGCGGCATTTATCGCGTCGTGTGGGAAGGTAAGGTGCCGCCCGAGATCGCCAACCGCGGTAAGGGTCTGATGGCCGCGATCGATCAGCCGCAACTCAACAGCGCCTGGGCGCGGCAGCGAATCGCCCTGGTCAAGCAACAACTCGGCGAAGAATGGGCCCCGCAGCTCACCGCATTCGTCCAGAATCCCAAAGCCAAGCCACGGCAGCGGGCTCGCGCGCTCGAGCTGATGCAGTTGTTCGGGCCGTATCCGACCCCCGCGCTGCTGATCACCGCTTCGCGCGATGCGGCACCCGGCATGCGGTTCAAAGCCGCGATGCTGATGGGACTGCACCCGGAACGTACGACGCAGGCGCGGCTGGTGGAACTCTTGACGGATAAGGACCTGGCGGTGCAACGGGCCGCGGCCGAAGCCCTGGCTCGCAGCGGCGGCACCGCGCCGCTCGAATCGCTGGAACACATGCTCGCTTCGCCCGATCGGCACGTGGCCTGGTCGGCCGCGCGGCTGCTCCAGCAGACACCGTTTGACGGCTGGGAAACCAAGGTGCTCGAACACAAAGAGCCGCGGGTGTTCCTCGTGGGCTCGATGGCGATCCTCTGGAAGTCGCCCGATCGCGAAATGATCGACCAGGTGCTCGCTCGCGGCGAATCGCTGCTCGATGGTTACCTGACCGATGACGATTTTCTGGGCCTGATGCGCGTGACGCAACTCGCGCTCATGAAGGGGCAGGTACCACCGGGCGAGGTGACTGAGCTGTGCAGCAAGCTCTCGCTGGAATACCCGGCGCAAGATCCGCTGATGAATCGCGAACTGATTCGCCTGCTCGTATACTTGCAGGACCCGGCGCTGGCCGAGCGAATGGTCGAAGAGCTGGACAGCGATCTGTCGAACGTCGAAAAGATGCAGATTCTCACGCATTCGCGGTTCCTGACCGAAGGTTGGACGCTCTCGCTGAAGCTCAAGATGCTGGAAGCGTTCGAAGCGGCCCGGGCCATCGAAGGCGGGCACAGCTTTGCGGGCTACGTGGAGAACGTCTCGCGCGATTTCTTCGCCACGTTCAACGAAGACGAACGGCGGCTCGTGCTGGCCGACGGCGTGAAATGGCCATCCAGCGCCCTCAGCGTGCTGGCCAAACTGCCGAAGGACTTAAGTCCCGAGACGCTCCGCGAGATCGAGCGGCTCGACAGCCAGGTTAAGAAGCTTGATACCGAAGCGGCCAAGCGGCTGCGGATCGGCATTGCCGCGGTGCTGGGCGCCAGCGGCGATGACGAGTCGATGACTTATCTCCGCGAACTGTACGAAGCCGAGCCCGATCGTCGCGTGACGATCGCGATGTGCCTCGCACAAAAGCCGGCCGGCGACAACTGGCCGCTGCTGGTGAAATCGCTGTCGATCGTCGAAGGCTCGGCCGCACAGGAAGTTCTGATGCGGCTCGCGCAGGTCGATCAAGCGCCGGAAGAAGCGGACGCCGAAGCGTATCGCCAGGCGATCATCCGCGGCTTGATGCTGCGTGAGAACGGCGGCCGCCGCGCAGTCGCGCTCCTGGAGAAGTGGACCGGCCAGCAGCTTGGTTCGCCCGACGACCCGTGGGAGCCGGCACTCGCGTCGTGGCAGGAGTGGTTCGCCACGACTTATCCCGACTCGCCGCCGGCGACGCTGCCGATGGACAGCGAAAAGAACAACTGGACGTATCCCGAGCTCTTGAGCTTCCTCACCGGTCCGCAAGCGCCGCAAGGCGTGGCGGCCCGCGGGGCGGCGATCTTTGAAAAAGCCCAGTGCATCAAGTGCCATCGGCACGGCACCAAGGGAGATACGATCGGGCCGGACCTGACGAACGTCCATCGCCGCTTCCAGCGGAAGGAAATCCTCGAGTCGATCTTGTATCCCTCGCAAGTGATTTCCGATCAGTACGGCAGCCAGACGGTCGTCACCACCGACGGTCAAAGCTACTCGGGCCTCGTGGCGCCCGGCAGCGATGGTTCGGTCGTGATTTTGCAGGCCAATGGCGAGAAAGTCACCGTGCCGCAGGATGAGATCGAACAGCAGGTGAAGAACAAGACGTCTTCAATGCCGGATGGACTCTTGAATGAGCTGACGCTGGACGAGATCGCCGACCTGTTCGCATTCCTGGCCGGTCAGAATCAGCCGGAAGTGGCCCGGCGGCCGGCGAAGCGGGAGTAAATCCCATGCACGCCACTCGGGTGTGCGGAATCTGTGGAAGGGCTTGCTGACTTCCCGTCGCTAGCGGTGGAAGCGTGATTCTCGCGCGAGTTTCAAGGCGGCGGGCCGCTAATCGGCTATAGTGATAAGGCCGAGTTGGACGCCCTCGCGTCCTGAATTGCTCGGAACTGTGAATTCCGGGAAGGTTCGCAGAGTCCATGTTCCGTCATCCCCCCGCGCGCAAGAGTTGTCTGCCGGAACGGAATGCCGGCCCACTACTGGCAGCCAGTCGTCCGCCAGGCCGCGGAGCCTGCGCCACTGAAACCGAGGGATGATTTATCACCGCTTGTGCCCAAAGGAATAACAAATGGCTGCTGACTTGACCGCCGAAGAGATCCAGGAGATTGCCGATAAGTTGGTAGTCCTCCGCAAGAAAATTCAGGCCACCGGCGCGACGGTGTTGAGCCCGACTCCGGCCTGGGACACGTTGCGGAAGGAAATCGCCGCGCTAAACAAGAAGCTGAACGCCGACACGAAGTCGAAAGACAAAGCGCGCGAAGCGGCCAAGGTCGCGGAAGCAGCCGAGATCGCGGAAGCAGCCGAAATCGCGGCAGCCGCGGCGCCGCCGGAATAGTTCGGTGCCGCGTTCGCGCGTAACCCAGGCGGAGTCGGAAGACGACGCCGAACAAATTGGCGTCTAACCGAGGGCGAAGAGTACACCGGGTGCAGCGCGCGTCAACAGAGGTTGACGTTTGCAGGGTAATCGTCGACGCAAAGACAGGCCGCAGATGCGTTCTACGAGCCTCACGCCTTTACGATGTTCGAGTCGGCGCCGCGGGTTTTGTTTCTGCCGATTGCAAGCGCTGTTAGAGGGAAGCCGTGGCGCGTCAGTGAGGCGTTGACCGGAGACGAGTCCCGTCCTTCTCCAACGGCTCTTGGTACACAGCGACTCGACCATCAACTTTGGCTCGACAGGGTTGCACCAGCCGATCGATGGATGGGGCTAAGGCAGGGTCCTCAAGGCCACAAGTGCTTGCGTCAGGCGCAAATTTCCGGGCGAATTTAAACCGATACAAAACTTTCGAGAAATATTTTGCTTTGCTGAGTGCACGAATTTACAATCCCGTCGTGTTTCTGGCTTCCATGCAACGTCTCGAGCTGGAGTAGGCTAATGTCAACCCGCAAAGTGTTTTACATGGCCTTCGCGGCGGCCGTTTTGATCCTGAGCGGAACGGATTCGTTTGCGGGCAGCCTCGCGATCACCCAACGCGAAAGCTCGGCCAGTAATATCATGTGGGCTGGCTCGGCTGGCGCGTCCCAATCCAGCAATGAGTCCGACAGCACGAACGCGTTGACGGGGCCCTTCAGTTTCAGCGACACCAACTCGGTGGCAGTTACCCCGGCCGATCCGTTCTCCGGCGGAGCGGCCTCGGCCAGTGGTGCGATGTCCGTCGCCGACAATGTCGTGCAGTCATCGTCGGGCTTGCTCAGTGTCACCGCCACGCGTGCAGCTAGCGGCATCGCGATGTATGGAAGCGGCACCGGCAACGCCTTTTCCTACCAGAACCAATATCTGCGTGTTCGCTTCACGGTCAACGGTGATGATGCGATGTTCACGCTCGTCGGAGCGTTTGATCCTGGTTTTACGCCGCCAGGGATCGTGGTGGGCGAAGCTTACACGGTGCGGTTGTATCGGCCGTTCACCAGCAACGTACTGGTCGACGTGGACAGTGCCGAAACCTTGAATGAAAACGGCCTGTTGCTCGCCGGCCTGACCTACGAACTCGAAATTGCGTTGAACGACCGCAATTCTGCGAACGCCGGCAACCCATTGCAAAGCGACGCCAGCAGCTTTGATCTCCAATTCAATGTGGTCTCCGTTCCGGAGCCGTCGACCGCGATCCTCGCCGGTTTCGGGGCGATTTTCTGCTTTGTCCTGCGAACGCGTCGCAAACGTACTTAGAGGCGGGCGTCCTCGCCTGTCGAGACTTGTGGCTAGCCGAGGAAAGACCAAAGTCAGATCGGGCGCCGAACTGGAACCCGAGAAAGGGAGTGACGAATGAAGAATGCGCGATCATTCAACGTTATCTTGACGATTTGCCTCGGGATTCTGTCGTCCAACTTAACGTATGCTGTTACGTTAACCCCGGGATTGTCGCGTGTCCGGACAACCTCCCAACTGGGAACGCCTCTGGAGACGCTAGAGGATATTGATAGCCAAACTGGAACAACGGGGCCGCTTGCGGCAGGCGTCGTGCATTCCAAAAACGCGCTTACGCACGACCTCGACGGTCTCGCAGTTTTCAGCAATCCGACGGCGGGAACCGTGAATCTGAGCTACATCCGCTCCGATTCGGCGACCTTTGGGACCGGGATTATTTTTGGCGGCGAGTCGCTGTTTCGGTACCAATTCAACGTCGATCAGCCTACTACGGTTGTTGTGGACTACGACATGCTCGGGACCAGCAATGTCAACGGCAACCAGGTAAATCCTTGGTATGCCATGCAAGGCTTTCGGGTCACGGTGAACGGACAATCGAATTACGTAAATTGGACGTTGGATGCAGGCCCATTGCCCCCTTGGTCGAATGATCCGATGCCCTACGCGGGAACGTATCTCTATAACATCCCTGCTGGCAATAGTTATCTGGAGATCAGCGTTGCCGCAAGTTCCAGCGGCAACCAAGGCCAAGGCACCCGAACTATGGAGGGCGTCTTTGACTTTCAGATTGGGCCGGCCGTGCCGGAGCCTTCGTCACTCACTTTAATCGGGCTGGGGGCCTTGGGCCTGCTCTGCATCGCGCGTCGTCGACGTGCCTAAATTGGTCACAATAATTCGCAAATTCGCAAGCTCCCCGCGTCACGTCGTCAGCGTCAATAGACTCGCGCCGCGAAATGCTGAGCGGCGAGAACGCATCCCGCCGCGGCTTCTTTTGTGACTGAGTATTGCAGGTGTTTTCGATATCACAGAGCGGGGCGACGGCCCCTAGGGCTGCGTCTCTTCAGGGATGGTGCTGATCAAGTGCGCCGTTATCGGGTACTGCGATCAGGTACTCACCTGGCTGCTGCGACCGTGTCGAACGTGGAGGCGCCGGCACAGCTACTGATTCGTCGCAGTCTTAACGCCGTTCCGGAGGAGAAATTCCTTGACTCGGCCGTGGCGGGCTGCCACACTCACGGCCGACGGTTAATCCAGAATTCCTGACTTCGAGGGCACCGCGACGCACCGCCGAGTAAACGGCTAGCAGTCGAGTTCAACTCTATTCTTAACCTTACTTGCCAGAAGGCATCTGCGCCTTCTTCCATCTTGGGCTGACGATAGTCGTGCCCGGCGGAAGAGGACGCCGATGCCTTCTTTTGTTTTCTGAGCGATCGCGCAGTCTTGTTCCTGCACCGGCAGCACGTGTTCGTGCCTGGGCCGCGTGCACGAGCAAAGCTGCAATACAGAATCGGAGACGCCATGCGAGTGATGGTCATCCTGCCGGCGATTGTTGCGGCCGCTTTAGTTTTCAGTTCGTCGAAGGGGGCGTCGGCAACGACATACGCCTATCTGAACATCGCGGATAACAGCGGCCCGCTAAACCTGTTTGGCGTGCCCGGGCTCAACGACGACGGACGAACGACGTTTCGCGCCACGCTGGACGTTAGCGGCGCGAGCATCTTTGCCGGCAGCGGTGGACCGCTGACAACCATTGCGGACGATTCTGGCCCGTTCGCATTCAACGGGTTTGCCGGTTTCCCTTCGATCAACGCGGGGGGCGTCGTTGCCTTCAACTCGACTCTTGATCTGGGTGGCGCCGCGAATAGTGGCGTCTTCGTGGGTAACGGCGGGCCCACGACGACCATCACCAACGATGCCGGCCCGTTCAGCAGCTTCTTCGGCGGAGTGTCGAACAATATATCTGGCGTCGTTGCATTTTCGGCTTCGCTGGATGGCGGCGGCCAAGGCTCCTACAAAGGGAGCGGCGGAGCGACGACGACGATTGCCGACACCAGCGCGACCTTCAGTGGCTTTGGCGGTTCGTCGCTCAACGATTCAGGCCAAGTCGCATTTCGCGCCAATCTGACCGCCGGCGGCAGCGGTGTTTTTGTTGGCGATGGCGGGCCCATTACAACGATCGTCGACAGCAGTGGTCCGTTCACCGGCTTCGGCAACAACCCGACGATCAACGGCGCGGGGGCGGTTGTGTTCTCCGCCTTCAAGTCGGGGATCGAAGGAATCTACGTGGGAGATGGCGGGCCGGTTGCCACTGTGGCCGATCGCAGCGGACCTTACGCATCGTTCGGTTTCTCCGCAATCAACTCGGATGGCACGGTCGCCTTCTTCGCCTCGCTCGACGCGGGCGGACCGGGCATCTTCACCGGCGCCGATCCTGTCGCCGACAAGGTGATTCGCGTTGGCGACGCGCTCTTCGGTTCCACGGTTACGGGTCTCAATTTCTTTCGCGGACTGAACGACAACGGCGACATCGCGTTCCAGTACGAGTTGCTCAATGGCACAACGGGCATCGCGATTGCCCAGGTGCCGATTCCTGAGCCCTCGACCTATGCTCTGGCGGTGAGCGGAATTCTCGCGTTGTTGGCGATGCGGCGTCGAAGGCTGCGATCCTGAACGAGAGGATTTACGAGGACTTTCAGAAGCTCCGCAGTCGCCCTTTTTTTGGTTGACGCTCAAATAGGGGGAGGCTATAGTCCCAGCATATCGCTCGCTCCGCGCCCTTACGGAACCGCTCGCCGAATCTCCCTCCTCACGTTCACGCCCATGGTTCGCGTCCGGGAACATTCTTCCTGCGCGCGTCTGGTCCTTCCTTTGGAGCTTTCAATGAGCTGGCAGTCTGCGCGCGTATTGGTTTGGTTCGTGATCTCGGCCTTGGGATGCGGGCTGTTAGTTTCTTCGTCGCAAGCCGGCACGCTGGATGCGCACTGGACGCCTGGTTCACCGGAGGGGGCATACGCCATTCATAATGCACAATCTGCTGCCCAAACATTCACCGTCGAAAACGGCGGACTTCTCGATCGGATCGAATTGCCAGTAGCTCGCAATCAAAATACGACACTTCCGCTCCAAGTCGAGCTGCGCGAGATTGATCCGCACGGCGCCTTGCGGGCCAGTTTTTCGATTCCCGCGGCGAGCGTCGAAATGCAGCTGTTTCCGGCAACGTTCGTGGGAGTGGATCTCGGAGCGCAAAGTTTCGCAGTGTTGCCGGGGCAGGCTCTGGCGATCGTAGTGACGTCGGCCACATCCGGACTAAGCGACGACGATGCGTCGTACTCTTGGGAATACTCGTTCAGCTTCCCTGACTACACCGGCGGGATTGGCGACGCCTGGAATCTGCCTTTCGGCGATTATTCACCTCATGACCTCCCACTGGACTTTGGTTTCCGGGCGTTCGTGGCAGTGCCCGAACCTTCTTCGCTATTGCTACTGGGGATCGCGCTGAGCGCGATTGGATTTCGTCAGGCGCGGCGTTTGGCTCGAGCTGAAAGCAAGACGGAGTACTAGCCGTGATCTGCTGGTCGCTACCGCCTGGGCGGTGGCGTCCTTCCGAACAGGTTGTCCTGAAATCTCTGCCAGATGGCCAGGACCTGATCGAGGAACTTGACGCCGGTCTTGGCTTGATCGGGCGGGAGGTCGGTGCCGGCGACGCTGGCGATCGCCAATGCCACCAGCGTACCTACCAGGCCGGCCCGCACCCACTGCGCGATGCGCTGACCCTTGCCGAGTCGCTGGACGGGCAAGAGGACGAGCGCGGCCGCGACGACCAGTGCACCGCCCGCCGTGCTCTTGGTCGAAATCAGCAGGACGACGCCGAGCAGCGCGAGGATCGCAGCTGCGATCCATTTGGCAAGCGCTCGCCAACTCGTGGCTGGTTGCGGAAGTGCGGTTGCGGACCCTTTTTCATCACTCGTCATGGCGGTTCACTCCGGGGGATCGTTGCCAAACGTCACCCAGCAGTGTGGACGGGTGAGCCTGAAGTGGAGATGAAGCGACGAGCGGTCACGGAATCAATTGAGCGCCGCCCTCACCACTGCACGCTGCATGAAGCGTACCAGCCGTTGAGCGTGAAATTGCTGGGCGTGTGTCGCATGCTGTTGGTCGACAGCGAGCCGATGTCCAGCGGCAACACGTTGGTGCTCGTTTCGTAGGTCGAGAACGGATTGATGAAGATCGCGGCCTGGAAACCGGATTGGAGATTCAGGATCGAGCCGCGTCCCAACAGGCGCGTGTAGCCGAGGCCGAGCTTCGCATCGCTGGCCCAGACCACCTGCGTGACTCGCTCGGCGCTGATCTGCTCGATATCCACCGCGTCCTCGTACACGCCCGCGAACGAATACTCGGCCGGCTGCATCCAGCCCGCCAGAATCGCGCCGCTCAGTTCACCGACAAATGTGAATCCGTGCCGCAAGCTGTGCTCGGTCGACACGCCCAGTCGCGGCCCGGCGCCGGTATACGTCGACGTGTTATTGAGCGTGATGTACTCGAGCGTCGGGTTGGCCGGAGCGATCACCGGCGGGACGGGATCGACGTCCGGGTTGTTATAGAACGTCGAAATGAGTTGCTCCTGCAGCCGCACCCAGCTCAAGCCCGCGAACAGGCGGAGCTGCGTGCTGGGGCCGATGTTGACCGTCTGACCCAGGTCGAGATTGACCATGTCATAGTCGAAGGCCACTTCGCCTTGCGCGGACTTGAGATGAAAGATGCCAACCTCGTTGGCCGTTTCCGACGTGGACGGGCCGGTCTGGCTGAACGGAGAAATCCACTGTGTGTTGAGATCGTCGACCGCCACGAACGTCGAGTCGCTCGTGCGCAGGTGCTCCCAGTTCGTGCGAATGTCTTTGCCGGAGCAGGGACGCGTGTACCGAGCGCCGACGGTGAAGCCGGGCTGGTAGTCCGGGTTCAGCGTCTGGACGGCCCACTGCGGGTTCTGAATCGGCAGGAACGTCGTGATCGTGGCGAAGCCCAGGTTGTCTGCGCCGGGTTTCAAGAGCAGGAAGCCGCCGGTGAATTCGAAGCCGGGTTTCAGGTTGGGAACGAAGACGGCGAGATTCATTCCGGCCGCGGACGGGAAAGCATCGCAGCCGCCACTCGCACATCCACCGCTGCAGGCGCCGTTGCAAGCACCGCCGCAGGCGCCATCACAATTGCCGTCGCAGGCGATCGCCGGCTTGGGCGACTCGAGTACCTCCTGGGCATCGAGCCAACTTGCTTGCGTGTCGTTCGCCCTCGCCGAACTCACCGACATCAGGCACATTAGGGCCGCGGCAAGTACCGCTCTGCCAACCACATTCAACCCGCGCATGCTTCGATTCCCCCGCCTCAAACTGGACATTCAGCAAGCACTTTTCGCTCAATAAAGTGCATCGGCGCAAAATGCCGGCAGATTCCACAGAATCGGCATAATCGTTACAGGCGGTGCAGTCGGACTGAGCTAGCGGGGAGTGCTGGCGGGGTGGTGAGCCGGCGAAGCCACGAGGAACAGCGAAAATTGACGGCGGGCATTGTTTTGTACGGCTTAATGCCGTACATTAATTGCGGAGCAATTGCAATGATCGATAATGAAACCAAGAACGCGCGTCTGGAAGCCCGGCTGCCCGAGTCGGTGATTCGGCTGCTGCGCCATGCGGCCGAGTTGCAAGGGCGCACGCTCTCGGACTTCGTCGTCAGCGCTGCCCGGGAGGCGGCGGAGCGTGCCATTGCGGATCATGAAATGCTGCGGCTGTCGCTATCTGATCAGCAACAATTTGCCGCGCAGCTCCTCAAACCCAGGAAGCCGAATGCCGCGATGAAGCGGGCCTTAAAACGGCATGTGGCCTGGATTGAGCCATCGTGAGTCGGCCTTACCGTATCGAGGTACTGGCCAAGCAAGATCGAAGCCGCTTCGATTGCGGGACGGCCGAGCTCAACGTTTATCTGCAGAAGCGATCGGGGCAGGACCAACGCCGACGTTTCACGGTCTGCTTCCTGTTGATCGACAACGCCACCGGCGAGATCGCCGGGTACTACACGCTCGCCGCCGGCAGCGTGCTGCTCTCGGATCTGCCCGAGGTGACTCGCAAGAAGCTTCCGCGTTACCCAAGCGTGCCAGTAGTTCGGATCGGACGCCTTGCGGTAACATCTACCTGTCAAGGACGCGGCTTGGGTGGCGTGCTGCTCGTGGATGCGATCCAGCGCGCGGCGTCGACCGACATTGGCGTATACGCCGTAATCGTCGACGCGAAAGATGCCGCAGCGATTGCGTTCTACGAACATCATGGATTCAAGGCATTCGAGTCAGCGCCGCGGGTGTTATACTTGCCGATGGCAGGCGAGGTCGGCCACACGGCGTAGAATGTCGTCAGAGATACATCAACCGCGCAAGTTCGACCTGGGGCACCTACGCTGGAAATCGACTCGCTCGTGGATGCTGTGGTAGAGTCTGTTGAAAACTATGGGGTCTACTTGCGTCACGGCGAGGATCGCATTTTGGTTCTTGCCCCGGACATCGCTTACGCTGTCGGGTGCCCATAAACGCCGACTGAATTCTCAGCCGGCCAACCGCTGCGGGTAAAGATACTCCTCTACGTCGCGGAGAGAAGAACCTATCGAGGCTTGTTGCGGCTCGATGCTGACCACGGATTTGAATTCAGATCCTGCTGACGTGTGGTTCGTTGCCGACGGCCAGCGAATCGTGTCCTGCTTAGATGGGCAGGATTCATTCCCTTGTCCCCTTGTCGATTACCATCGAGGACGACCCGAACTGGGAGGAGTACCAGAGGATGCTGAAGGGCACGGGGATGAACGGTCAATGAGCGATGAACCCTGCTGACGCAGAACCCCGCCGGCAAAGCCGGGGGCTGCAAGCGAATTTGCGCACGGGACGAATGGAGGTTGCGGCCCGCTAAAACACCGGCTGAATCCGCTTCAGCCGATCTTCGGTCGCGGCCATCAGCGCATCTTCGGCGGCATCGTCGGGCGCTTCGTAGGTGACCGAGAAGCGGAGGTGCGGGCCGGCGTCGTCCCAGGGGACCGTGCAGATCGAGTGCTCAGTGATCAGGTACTGGCTCGCCGCTTCGGCGCTGTCGAACGTGGGCCCGCCGGCGATCCCCTTGGGACTCTTGGCGTAGATGAAATACGTTCCGCCCGGCATCCGGCAGGTGAAGCCGGTGCGGTTCAGCACGTCAACCAGCTTGCGGCAGCGGCGTTCGTACTTGGTGCGCACCGCAGTGGGAATCGAGGGATCGTCGAGCGCCGCAGCGGCCGCTTTCTGGATGGCGAGGAACTGGCCCGAGTCGCTGTTGTCCTTGACGTCGGAGAAGGCCTGCACGATCCGCTCGTGGCCGCAGACCCAGCCCAGCCGCCAGCCAATCATGTGGAAGCCCTTCGACATCGAATGGACTTCGACGCCGACGTCCTTCGCGCCTGGCACGCTCAGGAAACTGAGCGGCTCGCCTTCGAACGTGAGCATGATGTGCGCGGCGTCCTGCACGATGACGATGCTATGCCTCTGCGCGAACTCGATCGCCCGCTGGTAGAAGTCGCGCGTGGCGACTTTGCCCGTCGGGCTGTTCGGATAGCAGAGCACCAGCAGCTTGCTCTTGGCCGCGATGTCAGCGGGGATCGCATCGAGATCGGGCAGGAAGTCGTTCTCGGGCAATAGCGGAAGCGAGTAGACGCTGCCGCCGTAGTACTTGGTGTGCGTGCCGGCCACGGGATAGCCCGGCACGGTCATGAGCGTGATGTCGCCGGGGTTGATGAACGCGGCGGGGAGCATCGCGAGCGCGGTCTTCGAGCCGATGCAGTGGTTCACTTCCTTAGCCGGGTCGAGCTCGACGCCGAAGTTCCGCTGCATGAACCGGGCGACCGCTTCCTTATATTCGGCCGGGCCGTTGTCCGCATAGCCACGGTTCTCGGGCTTGTTGATCTCCTCGGCCAGCTTGGCCCGCGATTGGGGCGGGGCCATCTCGTCGTTCTCGCCGATGCCAAAGTCGATCAGCTTCCGTTCGGGATGATCGGCCAGGGCCTTTCGCTTGGCCCGCTTGATCTTCTCGAACTTGTAGATCGCGGTGCCTTTGCCGTAGTTGGCGCCGCCCACGCGGTCGGCGAAAAGCTGCTGGAAGTAGGGATCGCTCATGGTGGAGATAGAGAGAACTGACGGGGGTCGAAGGTTCAGGGTATGCCGAAACGGGTAGCGTAGCGGAGGGCGGGGAAGGGGACAAGGAGTGCGTGCGAGAGACGCCGATTGGCGCTTCGAACGGAACCCAGGGAAAGCATTCCCTGGGCTTAGGGTGAGAATTACTCTTCCGGCAGCGGCGTGTTGGCCGCGCGGCGGTCGAGTTCGGCTTTGCGGCGATAGAGCTCGTCGAAGTCCGGCATAATGGTTCCTTGCCGAGCAGCGAGCTCGAAGGCGAACTCGCCGAGCTTGGGAGAGTGTCGCTGGTCCAAGATGGTGGCCAGCGTTTGCGGGTCTTCGCACCACGCCTCGGTCATCTGCTCGATGCGCGCGATCAGGTCGGGTGGTAGCCCTTCGTCGCGCAGGCGCGCGATGAGATCGGCGCACCACTCGCGCAGCGCGCGGACAATGTCGGATTGGCTCATTGGCCGGCTCATGCCGCGATTATATCACGGTGGCGCGCGAAACCATTCCGGGCGAAAGCATTCCCCCGGTTTGAGGTTGAAGTCAGAATCTCCAGCGTTGCGGCGCTAAAGCGCCAGCACCGGACCGGTGCGGCGCCCGTCCTCGACGCCGTCTTCGCGATCAATGGTGTCGACGATCGATTGCAGGTCGTCAATCGAGACGATCTCCTTGTCGACCAGCAGGCGATAGACGGCCGCGATGTACAGCTTCAGCTCGTTGTTCTCAAGCGTCAGCCGGCACAGCTCGTCGGCGACCGAGTGCTGATTCTTCGAGGCTTTGTTCAGCCGGTGACGAAGGATGTCGATCTCGGCGATCGTCTCGGCCAGGTGATGCGGCAGATGAATGTCGTCGAGCTTGAGGTCGTGTCCGAGGCCCATGCGTTTGGCACTCCGCGAGAGGGTTATGAAGGTCCAAGAGTTCGACCATGAAAAATCTAGGTCGCAGGGCGGAGGAGGCAAATCAGGCTGATTTTCTCAGGGGAAATGCGGGTGCCACTGGCTGGCTGGCCCAGCCGTGTTTGCCTTTAGATTCTTGCCTTGCTGCAACTTCATCGAAAAGCGATATCCCTCGTATCCGGAGAGTGCAAGGCAAGACCAAGGAAGAGCACTGCTGGGCAAGCCAGTCAGTGGCACCCAAAAGGAGATGGACACCGGGCCCGGCGAGAACCAGCTAGATCGCTTCGGCCATTTCGCGGGCGTGGTAGCTCGAGCGGACGAAGGGGCCGCTGGCGACTTGCGAGAAGCCGAGCTGCCGGGCGGCGGCGCCGAGTTCGTCGAACTCTTCCGGCGGCAGGTAGCGGACGACCGGCATGTGATGCGGGGTCGGGCGGAGATATTGCCCTAGAGTGAGAAAGTCGCAACCGGCTTCGACCAGGTCGGCGAGCGTGTCGAACAGCTCTTCGCGAGTTTCGCCCAGGCCGAGCATCAGACCGGTCTTGGTTTTGATCTGTGGGTTGAGCTCCTTCACGCGGCGCAAGAGTTCGAGCGTCCAGCGGTAGTCGCTTTTGCGGCCGCGGACTTCGCGATACAGTCGAGGAACCGTTTCGGTGTTGTGGTTGAACACCTCGGGCGCGGCTGCGACGACACGCTCCAGTGCGCCGGGCTTGCCGATAAAGTCCGGCGTGAGCACTTCAACGACGGCGCCGGTGCGCTCGCGCACGGCCAGCACCGACTGGTAGAAATGCTCCGCTCCGCCATCCGGCAAGTCGTCGCGCGTGACGGACGTGATCACCACGTGCTTGAGGCCCAGGCGATGGGCCGCTTCGGCCACGCGATCGGGCTCGTCGAGTTCGAGTTCCTCGGTCTTGCCCTTGGGCACCGAGCAGAATCCGCAGGGGCGAGTGCAGACGTTGCCCAGGATCATGAAGGTGGCGGTCTTCTGCGACCAGCACTCCATGCGGTTGGGGCACTTGGCGCTTTCGCAGACCGTTTCGAGCTTCAGCTCTTCGATCAGGCTAGCGGTAAATTGGTTTCCGCCACCCAGCGGCACTTGCTTCTTCAGCCAGCGCGGCAGGCGTGCGGTGGTTTCGCTGAGCGAGACGATCGGCAGGCTGGAGCTGGTCATGGAGGTATTCTAGGCCAATGCGAGCGGCCATTCGTACTTCAAGGTGCGTCGTGTATAAAATGATACCGCGTATGCCAACGGTTCGTCGATGGCCCGGGAATAGGCGAGGCGTCTGGCGAATTCGCAACCCGACGCGTCAGCGAGGCAAAACGCCAAAAGAGCCTCGCTCACGCGTCGGGTTATGATGTCGCGAAATGCCCACCGAACGAACGCTTCCACAATGCTTGTCCTGATTGCCACATGGCCAAACCGAAGAAAAAGCCCGCCGTTGACCGCGAACACGACAACGAGCGGCTGATCGCGCAGAACCGCAAAGCCCGGCACGAGTACGAGGTGATCGACACCTTGGAGTGCGGGATCGTGCTGGTCGGGAGCGAGGTGAAGAGCCTGCGCAAGGGAACGCTCTCGCTGGACGAGGCCTACGGCCGGATGAAGGACGGCGAGGTGTGGCTCGTCGGCTGCGACATCGCCGAGTACGTCGAGGCCAACCAGTTCAATCACGATCGCCGCCGCCCGCGGAAGCTGCTTTTGCACCGGCGCGAGATCAAGAAGTTTGCCAGCAAAGCCTACGAGACGGGCCTCACGCTGGTGCCGCTCAAGATGTATTTCAAGGAAGGTCGGGCCAAAGTGCTGCTCGGCATCTGCAAGGGACGCAAGCTGTACGACAAGCGCGAGGTGATGAAGAAGAAGACCATGCAGCGCGACATCAATCGTGCGATACGCCGGGGATAGAAAACGAGATATCCTCACGCATCGGGTTATGAGTACGAGGTCGCCCACTGCTTGGGAACAGTCAAGAGGAGTTAGCCAACGTTCGCCGTTCTCCATCCGTTCACCCTCACCAGAGCAGGAGGTTCCGCGGTGTCCGATCGCCAACGCTTTTCTTCAGGCGGCAAGTGGGAACCGATCGTGGGCTATTCGCGAGCCGTGAAGGTCGGCGGGCGAATCTTTGTGGCTGGCACCACGGCCACGGATCATCTCGGCCACATCGTTGGCCCGGGCGATGCCTATGCTCAGACCGTGCAGACGCTGCGGAACATCGAGCGAGCGCTCGGCCAGGCCGGCGCGAAGCTGGAGCACGTCGTCCGCACGCGAATGTTCGTGACCGACATCAGCCGCTGGGAAGAATACGGCCGGGCGCACGGCGATTTCTTTCAGACGATTCGCCCGGTGACGAGCATGGTCGAAGTGACTCGCCTGGTCGATCCGGCGATGATGATCGAGATCGAGGCGGACGCGATTGTGGAGTGAAAGTGTTCCCGCTGCTTCTCGGCCGAAGGCCGGTGAAAGCGAACCACCCGGCAATTCGCCGCGTAGTCACGTGTGCTGCCAGCAGTCTGACGGTGCGCGCGGAAGCGGCGGCGCATGAATTGACCTTGTGACTGGGCGGCAAGCTTCTACGATTTAAGGCTTTGGGGCTTGCCCCGGCCGTCCCCAAAACACGCCTTCGCCGCCCGCCCTGATTAGCGACCTCGCCATGCTGTTTCTGAAAGACGTCAAGAAATCGTTTCGCGAGCCGGACGGCAACCCGCTGCCGATTCTGAATATTCGCGAGTTCCGCGTCGCAGCCAGCGAGCAGGTCGTGCTCATGGGTCGCAGCGGCTGCGGCAAGACCACGCTCCTGCATTGCATCGCCGGGATCAGCAAGCCGGACTCGGGGATGGTCGAGATCGACGGTCTCGATATTACCCGGCTGAGCGAAGCCGGCCGCGACTTGTTTCGCGCGGACAAGCTCGGTTATGTGTTCCAGACGTTCAATCTGCTGCCGGGCTTTTCGGCGCTTGAGAACGTACTGCTGGGAATGTCGTTCGCCGGCAAGGGCGTGGACACAGCGCGCGCAAAAGATCTGCTCGGCCGCGTCGGCCTGGGCCATCGGCTCACACACCGCCCGACCGCGCTCTCGGTAGGCGAACAGCAGCGTGTGGCCGTAGCCCGCGCGCTTGCCAATCGGCCAAAGCTGCTTTTGGCAGATGAACCGACGGCAAATGTCGATACGGCGCACCAGCAACAGATCATCGACCTGGTGCGAAACACTTGCCGCGACGAGAACGTGGCGCTGCTGCTCGTGACGCACACGCCCGAAGTGGCCGAGCAGTTTGAGCGCGTGGAGCGGCTCGAGAACTTCAACCAGGCGGGATGACGTCGCTATGAACAAGTGGAAAATAGCCTGGCGAAGCATTCAGCAGCGCGGACTCGCGTCAGCGCTCACCGGGTTTAGCATGGCGCTGGGCGTGATGCTGGTCGTAGCGGTGCTCGTACTGCATGGCGTGATCACCAACTCATTCATGAACAACTCGTCGCTGGGCTACAACATCGTGGTCGGCGCCAAAGGGGGTCGGCTCGACCTGGTGCTGAACACCGTCTATTACCTGGCCCGGCCGGTCGAAAACATCCCCTACAGCTTCTATCAGGAGCTGACGGAAGGAAAGTACAAGCAGTACGTCGGCACGGCGATTCCGATCTGCCTGGGCGATACCTATCAGGACTTCCGCGTGGTCGGCACCTCGCCGGGCTTTCTGGAAGATCTCGGCTATGGTGGCAACAAGTACGTCTTCGCCGACGGCCGAAACTTCAAGGCCGATGAGTTCTTTGGCGCCGTGCTCGGCGCGACCGTCGCCCGCGAGACCGGCTTGAAGGTGGGCGACACGTTTCAGCCCTCGCACAGCGGCGGGCCCGAAGCCGTGATCCACAACGAAAAATTCACGGTGCTCGGCATCCTCGCGCCGACCGGCACGCCGAACGACCGGGCGGTGATCATCAACATGGAAGGCTTCTACCTGATTCCAGAACATCGCACGGACATCGACCTGGCGACGGCCAAGCAGCTGGCTTCGGAAGGGAAGTTCGAACCGGTGCCGCTCGACAAGCGCGAAGTGACGGCGGTGCTGGTGCTGACGGCCAGCTTTGCCGGCGCTCCGCCCGAACTGATGGCGCCGCCGCTGATTAAGAGCATCAATGAAGGGAACGTGGCTCAGGCGGTAACACCGATCCGCGAGATGGCCACGCTGTTCACCACGTTCGTCGATCCGCTGCGGATCATCCTGCTGGTGCTCACGGTGATGATCGTGATCGTCTCGGGGATCGGCATCCTGGTCAGCATTTACAATTCGATGAGCGAGCGGCAGCACGAGATCGCGGTGATGCGGGCCCTGGGGGCGGGGCGGCAGACCGTCATGCTGCTGGTGCTGATGGAGTCGATTCTGCTGAGTTTGGCGGGGGGGCTGGCCGGCTGGGTCGTCGGGCACGGATTGATCGCGCTACTATCCCCCTGGATTGCCGCTCAAACGGGCGTTTCCGTGGGCTTCTTCCAGTTCGTTGGCTATGAATTGGTTATAATACCAGGGTTGATCTTACTGGCGACGCTGGTGGGCTATTTGCCCGCCCTGGCAGCCTATCGCACCGACGTCGCGAAGGCCCTGCAGGCGACGCCGTAGGAGATGATATTAGACCGAAGCGTCGAGCTTCGGGCTAATAAGAGCACGTTTTCCGACAATTACGCTGCGAGGTATCGGAGCATGAAGTTTCTCAAGTCGCGACTCGGATGGGCCTTCACGCTGGCGGCAGTGGTCGCCGTCGGCAGTTTCTCGACCGTGGCCTACCGGGCGGTCGCCTGTCCGTTCTGCAGCGCCGTTTCGCTCACCTTCAGCGAAGAGATCAATAACGCCCAGGTGGCGGTGATCGCGAAGCTCGCGGAAGCCGCTCCGCAGACCGATGCCAATTCGCTCGACGTGGCCAAGGCCAAGTTCGAGATCATCAAGGTGCTCAAGGGCGAAGAAGCACTTGGCAAGGAACGGAAGTTCGAAGCCGTGTACTTTGGCGATAGCCCCATCGGCACCACGTTCCTCGTGATGGGCATCGACCCACCGAACATCAACTGGAGCACGCCAATCGCGCTGAACGAGCGGGGCATCGACTACGTCGTCAAAACGATGGAGCTCCCCGCGACCGGCGCCGATCGCCTGTTCTTCTTCCAGGACTTTTTGGAAGACAAGGACGAAACGCTGGCCCGCGACGCGTATGACGAGTTCGCAAAGGCGCCTTACAGCGACGTGCTTGCGCTCGCTCCGCGAATGCATCACGAACAGCTCATCAACTGGGTGAAGAGTCCCGAGATTCCGGTCAGTCGGCGGCGATTGTACCTGACGATGATCGGCGCGATTCGCGACCCGAAGGACACTGTGGTGCTCGAAGAGATGATCAAGTCGAAGGATCGCCAGACCAAGGGCGCGCTCGACGCGCTCGTGGCGGCGTACCTCACCATCAAGGGTCCGGACGGCATGCCGCTGGTCGAAGACCTGTTCCTGCGCAATCA
This sequence comes from Pirellulales bacterium, assembly GCA_041741015.1. Lineage (GTDB taxonomy): Bacteria > Planctomycetota > Planctomycetia > Pirellulales > PALSA-1355 > JALHMI01. Next base: position 2,064 of record JBGSKX010000115.1, on the reverse strand, counting down.
GGAAGCGGAATACACCGACACCTACGCCACGATCATGGCCCTGCGGTTCCACGGGACGGAAGAAAAGATCATTCCTCGCGAGCGGCTGCTGGAAGGGCTGAAGCTGATGCTCGATCGGCCGAAGCTGGCCGACCTTGTGATTCCGGACCTGGCCCGTTGGGAAGACTGGACTGTGATCGACCGGTTGGTCGATCTGTTCAAGAATTCGAATGAAGAGTCGAGCTGGGTTCGCGTGCCGGTGATCAACTACCTGCGGGCCTGCCCCAACCCGGAAGCTGCCGCCAAGATTGAAGAGCTGGCGAAGATCGATCCGGATGCGATCAAGCGGGCGAATTCGTTCTTCCCGTTGGGGGCCGCCGCTGGGGGCGCTCCTGCCGCCGACGACAAGTCGAAGGAAGGCGAAGCGAAGAAAGAAGAACCGGCCGCGGCTGTGAAGACCGAGGAGACGCCCGAGAAGAAGACGTCTGACGCCCAGCCCGCAGCGGCCAAGGGCCCCAGCGCGAATTCCAGCACATCATTCCGCCCCAGCCCGCCAATTACACCGGCACCGACGACACGGCCGGGGAGCTCGCCGACCGATCCCACGACGATGCTCGCCGGACGTCTGGCGCCGGGGGTGGCTGCTGTGCCGGGCCCGCCCGTGCGAACGATGCCAGTGCTGCTGGGGATGGCCGGGGCCGCCTTCGTGCTAGCCTGTGCTTTCTGGGCACTTTTGAAGGGTGGCCAGCGGGTCACTGGCTAGCTTCGGCGACCTCGAAAAATCCGCGCCAACCCTCGACGGGCTTTTTGCGTAATATAGTGGCGATGAGCACCGACCTGGCCATTCCCGCGACCGCCGACAGCGACTACGAGCAGTACCGCGCCCTGAGCACGGCCGCGGTCGCCAGCCTGATCGTCGGCCTCTTGAGCCCGCTGGCAATCCTCGACTGGACACTGGTCGTCGTGCCGATCGTGGGCGTGCTGGTTTCGCTCGTGGCTTTGATCAAAGTTCGCCGCAATCGGGCCGAACTGAGCGGCGAGACCCTGGCCCGCGTTGGCCTGGCCCTGTCGCTGGTCTTTGGGATCATCGGCCCGGGCTGGTTGGGTTACGTCTATGCCACCGAGGTGCCACCGGGCTATGAACGCGTTCCCTATGCTCTGCTGCAGCCTGACGAGACGCAGCCCGGGCAAGTCGTTCCGCCCGCGGCACTGGAGCTCGAAGGCAAGAAAGTGTTCATCAAGGGCTACGTCTATCCCGGCAACCGCACGGACGGCATCCAGGAGTTCCTGCTCGTGCGAGATCAGGGAGACTGCTGCTTTGGCGGCAACCCGAAGATCACCGAGCGGATTCTGGTGAAGCTGGACGAACCGCTCCGGCTCACTTATAAGCCGCGGCTGCACCGCTTGGGCGGAGTATTCCATGTTGAGGCCCGAGACACGGCAATCGACAACGCCGCTGGCGGACTGTTATATCACCTCCAGGCCGATTACCTGCAATAGGCCCGCGATACCGATCTCACCTGATCCCGAGACAAACCAAGCATGACGCGCTCGCTCTTGTCGCTGATCCTGCTCTTAGTTCCGCTGGCTGCGGTTGCGCTGGCGGCGGAAGCGGCCAAAGAGATCACGTTCGACGACATCAAGCTCGAGATGCAGAAGGGGGACGCTTACGACGCTTCGAAGCTGACCGACAAGGTTCGGGGGTACGACGGCAAGCCGATTAAGATCCGCGGCTACATTCTGCCCAGCTTCCAGCAAAACGGCATCAAGCAGTTCATTCTGGTCCGCGATAACATGGAGTGTTGCTTCGGGCCGGGCGCTCTGCTGCACGATTGCGTGGTGGTGGAAATGATTCCTCCCGCCACGACATCGTATTCGACGCGTCCGGTGAGCGTGGAAGGCAATTTTTCCATTCGCGAACTCAAGGCACCCGATGGCAGCTATTTGGCCATCTATCATCTCGATGGCAAAGAAGTCAAATAGCCGGCACGTCCGGCTGTGGCTTGTTTGTCTGCTGCTCGCGTGCGGCATGTTCGCGTCCAGGCCTGCGCGCGGCTGCCCGTTTTGCACGGCGCTCGAGCCGAC
>JBGSKX010000114.1:0-21882 GCA_041741015.1 Pirellulales bacterium | reverse complement strand
CCGGCGTGTTGGCCACGGCCACGGCCGCGAGATCGCCTGGCTTCAGGTTTGCGCGGCGGAGCGTCTCGTCGATGACGGGGAGGATCCGCTCGACATGCGCGCGGGAGGCGATCTCTGGCACCACGCCGCCGTACTTCTTGTGGAGTTCGTCCTGCGACGCGACGACGGACGCGAGGACTTCCAACTCGTCGGTGACGACGGCCGCCGCGGTTTCATCGCACGTGGTTTCCAGAATCAGGAGCCGCTGCATGCGCCGAGAGTTCTTACGGGGTGCTTTCTTCCGGACCCCGGGCGAGCTCCGTGCTGAGATAGTCAACGGCTTTCTGCAACTGCGGATCGACCTTCGAGAGCGAAGTGGTTACGTCGACCGGCTCGTCGTCTTCCTTGGGTTCCTCCTTTGCCTCTTCGGCCGCCGGCTTTTCCTCGCTCGCAGGAGCCTCATCGGCGGGCTTGTCCTCAGCGGGCTTTTCTTCCGCCGGTTCGGCAGGCGTCGCATCCGATTCGACGGCGGGCTTTTCGTCGACCGCAGGCTTGTCGGCCTCTGCAGGTTTTTCGGGTTCGTCGGCAGCTGGCTTCTCATCGCTGGTCGCCGGCTCTGGCGCGTCGTACGTTTTGGCAGCGTCGCTGCTGGCCAGCGCCTTTTCGTGCTTGCCGATCAGGATGTCGCGGCGGCGGCGGTACTCGATGAGCTGCGCGGTTTGCGAGCCGTTCATCTTCACTTCGTAGCCCTTGTCGGGCATCACGCCCCATTCGTCGCTTTCCTTGGCCTCGGGATAGCGGTGAATGTTTTTGCCGCTGGGGCGATGGTAGCCGGCCGTAGTGAGCTTGAGGGCGCTCTTGCCTTCTTCGAGCTCGATGACGTTCTGCACGCTGCCTTTGCCCCAGGTGCGCTCGCCGATCACGACGGCCCAGTGGTGATCCTGGAGCGCGGCGGAGAAAATCTCGCTGGCGCTGGCGCTATAGTGATTGACCAGCACGACCATCGGGAAGCCCTCGAAAGTGCCGTCTTTTACGGCCTCCCAGGTGCGTTCGGGCGTATTGCGTCCCTTGGTGCTGACGATCTTGCCTTCGGAGATGAAGAGGTCGGAGACCTCGATGGCGGCGCTCAAGAGTCCGCCGGGATTGAAACGCAGGTCGATGATCAGACCCTTGAGGCCTTCTTTTTGCAGCGCTTCGACGGCCTCCTTCACTTCAGCGGCCGTATCGCGGCCGAACGCCGTGATGCGGATGTAGCCGATACGTTTGTCGCGATCGAGCATGAAGTCCCAGGTGTCGTCGCTCTTGCGCGAGTCGCCCAGCACGGTTTCAACATGCACGATTTCGCGCGTGACACTGATCGTGGTTTTCTCGCGCGAGCCGGCGTGCCGCACGACCAGGGTAACCTTCGTATCGGGCTCGCCCTTGAGCAGCTTGACGGCTTCGTCGATCTGGATGCCTTCGGTGCTCTTGCCGTCAATTTCGAGGATCGCGTCGCCCGACTCGAGGCCGGCGCGATAGGCCGGCGTTCCCAGCAGCGGGCTGATCACCTTGAGCTGGCCGTCTTCCATGCCGATCTGGATGCCGATGCCGCCGAACTGATGTTCGACGCTGGTGCGGAAGCGGCTGATCTCATCGGGGTTGATGTAGTTGGAATAGGGATCGAGTTTCTCGAGGGCGCCTTTGATGGCGGCTTCCATCAGTTCGCGGCGGCTGACGTCCTTCACGTAGTTACGTTCGATCTGGTCGAGCGTATCGGCGAAGATCTTGTACAGCTCGTAATCGCTCTCGGAAGCCTTCTTGGCAGCCTCGGTTTTGGCCGTGTCATCGATGGGGCCGACGGGCTGTCGCGGCTGTCGCGTGGGCGGCTCTTCGGCCCGAAGACTTGCTCCGCCGGCGGTCAGGGCAAGCAGAAGCAGAAGCGGCATCAGCCAATGGCGACGTTCCATCGTAAAGGCCTCCGAGGGGGATCGAGAGTGGGGGCGGGTCTCTGGGCCGGGATGGGTGAGAGAGCGGCGGCCATCCGGGTCACTGCTGCTTACCCAACTTGTAGTATAGGTACACGTTGCGCAAGCGGCAACAACGCTTGTTTTCGCAGGCTGGCGGCGAAGGGAGCGGGTTCAGGAAGCCGTTAACCCCAGTTGGAGGAGCTGCTTCTCGGTACCGGCGCCGCGCTCGGCCGAGCACTCCAAAAACGCATCGCGAAGCCGCAGGCGAAAATTGCGGTAGATCGCGGCGTCCGGCGCTGCTGAGTGCGATTTCGCGATCCATGCAAAGAATGCCTTGTGAGTAACTCGATTCTCCTTCAGAGCATGATCGAGTCCCCACCCTTCGCGGCACAGGGTAATGATCTCGGTCGCCACGGACTCGCTAAGGGGAGAAATGGATGTCGATCCGCGAGTCAGCTTGCCAAGCACCGTTTCAAGCAGCCTCGGTTCCCATTCCCAGGCGGAGCTTTGGCATCGGATGATCTCCGCCATCTCGCGCGAGTTTAAGGGTGGTAGCTTTGGGGCGTCCATGCGGTCAATGTACCCGCTGGGAACTGGCAGGAATCGACGCAGGGCCCGCTACGCCACTTCTGGCATTCGCACGTGATGCACCCAGGCCGGGGGCAGATTGCGCCAAATGCAGTCGCGACGCTCTTCGTGGGGACCGAGCAGGCCGTCGAGCGCCCGTGAGATGCCTTGGAGCCGGGCCCGTTCGTGGCGATTGCTGACCAGGGCGCGGGCCTTGCGAATGGCGACGTACTGAAAGAACGACAGCACCCCGCCCGGTTTGAGAAGTTCGACCATGGTGGCCAGAATCTGCTGCACGTCGGCCACCGCGAAGTTGTTGAGCGGCAGGCCCGAGACAATGACGTCGTACTCGTGCTTGCCGGGCAGATCTTCGAGCCGCTGGTGCAAGACCTGCGAGCGCTCGGCAACGCGCTGGAATTGCGGCTCGTGGGCGAACCGTTCGCCCAAGCGGCGGACGAACTGCTCGTTGAGTTCGACCAGGTCGAAGCGGTCGGCGGGGCCAAGGCGGCGGACGAGATGCGATGTGACCGCGCCGGTGCCGGGGCCAACTTCGAGCACGCGCTGCGATTTACCCGGCGAGACGCCGACATATCGCGACAGCGCCTGGCTGAGAAAGCGGCTGCTGGGCGCAATCGCCCCGGTTGAGTGGTAATTCTCGCGAAACTGGCGCCAAAAGACGCGGTGATCGTGCAGCAGCTTGGGCATGGATGGGCGAGTGCGCGGCAGTGGTCAAGCGGGGCGTGGCAGCCGTCAGTGATAACGTGTCCGCGCCAGAGCCACAAGCGGCTGCGCGGCTACTTCACACCTGTGGCACAAACTCGATCGCTTCGATGCCCACCGTGCACGGCGTCTCGCAGAACATCCGGGCCTCGACCAGGCTGGCGGCCTGCGGCAGGTGAAAATCGAGCTCGAGTGCTACTGTATTCGCCGGAAGCTTGAAGATATCGACTTCGCGGGAAACCAGAACTTGCTGGCCGCGACCGGTGCAGACGTCGACGGTCGCGCGGCCGCTCATTTCGCCGCCACGTTTGAGGCGAATTCGCGCCCGCCATTTGCCGGCTGGCAGCGTGGCATAGGGGCCGTAGAAGCCCCACTCTTTGACGAGCCGGCGAAGCTGAATACCCGCGTGGTCGCGCATGCCCGAGGGGACCGCGATTCGCGGATCGCTGGCGGCGAAGCACTGCGACTGGCCGGTGAACTTGCGAGCTTCCCACACGTCGGCAATCGGAGTGTCGCCCGATGGATGTTTCGCGGCGAGCCAGCCCTCGGTCGCCAGGGCCTCGACGAAGTAATCTTCGTTGAACCCGAGTTCGAACCAGCCGTGTTTGCGAATTGACCACAACGACTGGCCATCCATCCGCAGTCCCCAGGGCATGGGAAAGTTTGCGCTGATTGGTTCACCGCCGAACAGGATTCGGCCCGAAGTTTTCACGGCGCCGTGCAGGGCACGCAGCAGCCGGCGATGATCGGACGCGTGATGAAAGCATTCGAAGAAGATGGCCGCGTCGAACGGTTCGTCGGCCGACTCGATCGAGAGAAAGTCGGCGTTCACGGTTTTGATCGATACGCCGTGCATGGCGGCGCGGCGCTGGACGAGCTCGCAGAAGCGCGGCTCAATGTCGATGGCCGTGACCTGAAAGCCCAACAACGCTAGCGGAATCGTGGTGTTACCCCAGCCTGGTCCGAACTCGACGATTCGGCTGCCGGGCGGAAGGTCCAAGCGGCGCAGCAAGGCGCCGATGGCCGTGAACTGGTCGGCGGTCACCAGCGGATTGCCGGTCGAATAAGGCCAGGGGCAGCGGGCAGACTCTTCGACATCGAAGCGAGTGACTTCGTTTTCGGAGCTGTAGGGCTTACCCGCCAGACGCTGGTAGAGCTCGAACTGGAACTCGGCGTAGTCGCTCCCCAGCGGTTGGGCGGGCAGATCCTCAGGGACCGCCATCCTGAAACTGTCGAACACGCGCCGCAGTGCCTGATCCGACTGCTTCTCCGCCCGATCGCACTCGGCGATCTTGGCGTCCAGCTCTTCGATGGTGTGGATGGTTTGCATGTCGGTGTGGCTCTGCCGGGCGAAGCGCCGCAAGCGACGCGCCAGCGGCCGTAACCACGTGTGGACGGGGTGCATGGCGCTGCCGCTCTCGCTGGAGGGGGGAGCCGAAGCTCCCGGGGTTGTACTTACCTGAGATCGGCGCGGGCGGGAAGCCGGATTTAACTCAACCCGCATGGCAGTAATGCTTTCGGGTCGACGTGGGCTGCGTAACTTGCCACGCTTCGCGCGAGCGGATAGCTTGACGCTTGCGCGATCACTTGCCTTGGGGGTTCACACGCCATACACATCAGCCGAGGGTTCAATTCCATGCTTAAAATTCTGGCCGTCACCGCACTCATCATGCTGGCATGCTCGCTCCATGCCAGCGCCGCCGAGGAGTTGGGCGAAGAAGGCTTTGCCGAATCCGACGGTGTGAAGATTCATTATGTCACCGCGGGCGAGGGACCGCTGGTGGTCCTGATCCATGGGTTTCCGGACTTCTGGTACTCGTGGCGCGAACAGATTCCGGCGCTCGCCAAACACTTTCAGGTCGTGGCGATCGATCAGCGCGGCTACAACCTGAGCGATAAGCCTGAGGGCGTCGAAAATTATGCGATGCCGAAGCTGGTGGCCGATGTTGACGCGGTCGTCAAACACTTCAAGGCCGACAAGGCGATCATCGTCGGACACGATTGGGGTGGAATGGTCGCGTGGTCGTATGCGATGGCGCATCCGGACAAGACCGACAAGCTGATCATTCTGAACCTGCCGCATCCCAAGGGGCTGACGCGCGAGCTCGCGAACAATCCCAAGCAACAGGAAAACTCGACGTATGCCCGCAATTTCCAGAAGCCGGACGCCGCCTCGAAGGTTCAGCCCGCGTTTCTGACGTTTTGGGTGAAGGATCCCGAGGCGAAGAAGAAGTATCTGGAAGCGTTCCAGCGTTCGAGCATTGAGGGGATGCTGAACTACTACAAGGCGAACTATCCGAAAGAGCCTTACGAGTACTCGGAAGAGCAGAAGTTCCCGCCGGTTAAGTGTTCGGTGCTGATGTTCCATGGGCTGAAGGACGAGGCGCTCCTGCCCGGCGCGCTGAACGACACCTGGAACTGGCTCGATCAGGATCTCACCCTGGTCACGATTCCCGAGGCGGGGCACTTCGTGCAGCAGGACGCGGCCGAAAAGGTGACCAAGTGCATGGTCGGCTGGCTGAAGATGCAAAAGGGGATTGAGTAAGCCGCCACTACGGCATGTGGTAGAATTTCAAGGTGCCAGGAGCGAAAAGGTTCCTGGCACCTTTTTCATTAAACGGTTCCTGGCACCGTTTTTTAGGAGGCAGTGATGGCGCTCTTGGAATTCAGCATTACGCCGCTGGGGGCGGGCGAAAGCGTGAGCAAGTACGTCGCGAAAGCCGTCGACGTCGTCGACCAGAGCGGCTTGGATTACCGCCTGCACGCGATGGGCACCGTCGTCGAAGGCGACCTGAGCGCCTTGCTTGCGCTGCTGCAAAAGACGATCGACACGGTGATGGCCGATTGCGACCGGGTGTCGGTGTCGGCGAAGATCGACGTGCGCAAAGGGCACGCCGGCGCGCTCGACGCTAAAGTTACCAGCGTCGAGCAGCGCCTGGGCCGCAAGTTAAAGTAACGGGCTGAGAAGTCTCTCCACCGCGGTCGCAAAGCGGTTAGCCTGCGACAGCTCGATTCGCAACCGGCCGAGCACGGCGGCGAATCAGCAGCGCCCCCAGTCCCAGGCTCATCAGCACGACAGTGCCTGGTTCTGGGATCGGCAACATGTTGAAGGACGCCGTTTCGGTGTCGAAGGTCAGGAACACGGGGAACGCATCCGGGGCACTTCCATCAACTGCCGGGTCGATGCCCAGGATTTTGAAGGTCGAGACGCCGCTCGAGAATTGGTGATAGCCGCCTTCAGCGAGTCCGCTGACCGTTCCTTCGCTGCTCTCGATCGTGAAGTTGTTGCCCAGGCCGTAGGGCAAGCCGACCGACGTGAACAGCGAGTTGCTCTCCATCGTGTACTCGTAGCCGGTGGCCATTGGAGGATCGAAGAAGTTTCCGCTGGTGACGTCGAAGAAGCGGAAGAACCCGTTGGGCGATGGAGCAACGACGATGGGATTTCCCTGAGTCGAGCCATTGATTCCACTGTGAATCAGGTCGCCCAATTGCAAGGGACTGCTGGCTGGCGCCCACTGGATCGTCAGGTCGGCGAGCAGATTGGCAACGGTCAGATTCGCCGGCAGAATCCCGCCCAGCAGCGAGCCGGTCCCCAGGAAATTGCCGTTCGGGTTCCAGCCGATGTCGATCAACGAGGCCGTGTTGCTGTTGATCGTCACGGGAGGAACGAGCACCGGCACGGAAAGATTGCCCGGCAAGAACTGCCCGCTGAGAGACTGGATCACGAGGCGTTCGATCGCCGGATTCGCCAGCGGAGCATTTTCGATGAAGACATTGCCGTTCGTAACGTCATAAACCAACGACATGTTGCCGTCGAAATTGGATCCCAGAACGGTTACAGCCAGGGCGGAATTGGCGCAAGCCCATAATAGGCAAGCGACGACCGCTGAGCGCAGCAAACAGGCCATTAGCAAGTTCTCCAATGGAAAGGAGGGGAGAGAACCGAAGGGGAATTGCGCGAACTGGCAAGCAACATACCAGTCGGGAGGGTAAATGCAAGTAATTTTCTATGGTTTCCGCATGGAAACGGCGCGCCGGCGACCGTTTAGTGCCGAGCGGCTGGGCATATGCACCGCCAAAGGGCACCTTGCAAGAAATCGAGAACGAATTGCTAACCAGGCGAATGCTAGCGACGAGCGCGAATTCGCTCGGTGAGTTTGGCCACGACGGCGCCGTATTCCTTCCGCGCCGCGCCCAGGCCGGCGGCAGTCTTCGAGCCGCTGCCGTTTACGTAGTCGAGCACGATCTTTTCGGCGTCGACAAACTCCTGGGTGATGTCGGCGATGTCGGCCGCGATCTCGAGCGGAATGTTCGTCACGCCATTGGCGTCGCCATGCAGCAGATCGCCCGTCGAGACGGGCAGGCCGCCCACATGCACGGGCATGCCCACGTGCAGGATGTGGCAGTAACCGTGCGAACAGATCGTGGAGCCGGTGAACACGGGATAGCCAATCGCCTGCACCTGCAGCAGGTCGCGACCGCCGCCCGAGGTGATGAGGCCGGTGGAGCCGAAACCCTTGTAGGTGGAGCACATCACTTCGCCGAAGGTGGCGGCGACGGGCGGGCTGTCGATGTCCTGAAACACGACGACGGCCGGACCACCGAGATTGGCGAACAGTTCGACCTGTTGTTCCATCGAGCCGTAGGCGTCTCCCTTGGCGGGCGGCGCGCTGCTGCGGAAGGCGGCCGTGCAGGCGAAGCCCACCATTGGCGGCATCTCGGGGAAAGCGGCCTTGATCGACTGGTCCATGTAGCCCGCGGTGCGCGAGCGGACGTCGAACAGTTCGATCACGTTGCAGATGGTGGGAGTGTCGAACTGGCCGAGCTTGCGGAGCGTTTCAGCAGAGATGGACATGGGCGGGAGGCACCGGGGGCAAGGGATGAGAACAGAGTGAAACCGGATGAAGCAATCGTTGGCTTCACCCGTCGTTCGCTGTCCGTGAGTTTAGGGGTGCCGGAGTGAATTGCAAGGGTTCGGCCGCAACCGTCACCGGGCGTTTGCTTACCAGTCGATAGCCGCACCAGCGCACCACCGCGAGCGAGGCGATCAGGATCAGCGTGGGCACCATTCCAAAGGCGACCGCCTGTCCCAGGAACACTACCCACCAGTGCCACGGCTGCTGAACCGTCATCCGGTCGTAAAACACGAAAGAGATCGTGAAACCGACGGTGAGCGAGCACAGCGTTACGAGCACAGTTCGACGCAGAACGGAGCCCGGTCTAAGCACGGCCCAGGGAACGGCGACGACCGTGATGATGAAGTTGGAGATCACCAGCACGTACACCGCGGTGGTATGCCAGGCCGAGTCGACCTCGGTTCGTAAGGCGGCACGCGAGGCGGCCAGCACGAGTGAGGTGACAGTGGTCATCACCAGCAGGTGCAGGATCGAAAACTGAGTCGGCGTTGGCGCATTGACCGGCGCGACGTTTCGCTGCAACGTGGCGAAGCGCCAGCGAATGACAAAGTAAATCGTCGCGAAGACTGCGATCGAGACGGCGTACACAATCGCGGCGGGTATGAAACCGTTCAGGAACGACGTATCGTCCGCGATTGCCCCGGGGGGAAGCCAGCGGATGGCCAGCGCCGGCCAGATCGCCAGGTAAGCGGCGGCCGCCAGCCAACCGAGTAGCTGCCACCGTAGTCGACTGCGGCCGAGGCCGATCCAAAGTCCCATCAGCATCGACTGAGCAAGGGCGATGGACGCGATGGCCGTCCCGAGCGGCATCCACAGAATGTCGGAGATCAGTCGAAACTGGGCAATGCCCAGCGCGCTCAACATCACGTGCACGACGATCAGAAGCTTCAGCCGCAGAGGCATTCTTCGCTCTAAATGTCGTAGTACATGCAGAACTCGTATGGGTGTGGACGCAACCGCAGGGCGTCGACTTCCTTCTCCGTCTTGTACCAGATCCAGGTGTCGATCACGTCGGGCGTGAACACGTCGCCGCGGAGCAGGAACTCGTGATCGGCCCGCAGCGCCGCCAGCGCGTCTTCGAGCGAGCCCGGCGTCTTGGGGACTTGGGCCAGTTCTTCCGGCTCGAGGTCGTAGATATCCTTGTCCAGCGGATCGCCGGGATGGATCTTGTTCTGGATGCCGTCGATCACGGCCATCAGCATCGCGCTGAAGGCGAGGTACGGATTGCAACTCGGATCGGGGCAGCGGAACTCCACTCGCTTCGCCTTGGGGCTGGGGCTGTACATCGGAATGCGGCAACTCGCCGAGCGATTGCGCTGCGAGTAGGCCAGGTTCACGGGCGCTTCGTAGCCCGGCACAAGCCGCTTGTAGCTGTTCGTCGTGGGGTTGGTAAACGCCAGGATTGCCGGGGCGTGTTTGAGGAGCCCGCCGATGGCATGCATGGCCATTTCGCTGAGGCCCGCATAGCCGCTGCCGGCAAAGAGCGGGTTGCCCCCCTTCCACAAAGAGATGTGCGTGTGCATGCCGGAGCCGTTGTCGGCATACAGCGGCTTGGGCATGAAGGTGACGGTCTTGTTGTGCCGCGTGGCGACGTTCTTGATGATGTACTTGTAGATCATCATCTGGTCGCCCATTTTCACCAGATCGTTGAACCGCAAGTCGATTTCGCTTTGCCCGCCGGTGGCCACTTCGTGATGCTGGGCCTCGACGTCCAGACCACAATCGATCATCGTCTGCATCATCTCGTTACGCAGGTTCATCATCTGGTCCGACGGTGGGACCGGGAAGTAGCCTTCCTTGTACCTCAGCTTGTAGCCCAGATTCGGGCCTTCTACGCGGCCGCGATTCCACTCGCCTTCGATGCTGTCCAGATGGTAGTAGGCCTCGTTCGAGCGGGCGTCAAAGCGGACGTCATCGAAAATGAAGAACTCGGCCTCGGGGCCAATGTAGCAGGTGTCGGCAATGCCCGTGCTCTTGAGGTAGTTGACCGCTTTGCGGGCGACGTTGCGCGGGTCGCGGGTGTAATCCTCGCGGGTGATCGGGTCCTGGATATTGCAGATCATCACGAGCGTGGGAAGCTCGGTGAACGGGTCGATGAAGGCCGTTTCGGGCTGCGGCACGACGAGCATGTCGCTCTCGTTGATGGCCTGCCAGCCGCGAATGCTGGAGCCGTCGAAGCCGAGGCCGTTCTCGAAAACCTCTTCCTCGAGCTTGGAGACGGGAATGGTGAAGTGCTGCCACAGGCCGGGAAAATCCATGAACCGCAGATCGACGGCCTTGACGTCCTTCTCGCGACAGAGCGCTAGCACTTCTTTTGGCTTCATCGCCTGATCTCCCCTGTAGTTGCCCGAGTGATGGTGAGGCCCGCCTGTAACTACTGCCGCCGCCATCATAAAGCATCGTGGGGGCGATGCAACGGTTGCGCCGGGAGGGCGCGCATGGCCGCCGCGAGGCGTGCGAAAAAGAAACACCCCGCGCCGCTTGTACGACGGCGCGGGGTGTCGAGGCTAGATAAGCAAACGAGTGCGGCCAGGCCGCGATCGAAATCCAACTACTTGATGAACAGCATTTCGCGATAGGTCGGCAGCGGCCAGAGATCGTCGGCGACGACGCTCTCGAGCTTGTCGGATACGGCGCGGACGGCGAGCATTGCCGGAATGACTTCCGAATGGAAGTGCTTGGCTTCGGCTGCCAGATCACCGCCGCTGTGGTGACCGATGGCCGATTCCAGACTGGCGATGCTCTTCTCCAATTCACCGACCAGGTCGGTCACGGTCTTGAGCATGGTCATGTCGGCGTTGCCAAGGGCGGCTTTGAGCGACGCGGCCGTCGAGGCCAGTTCGCCCTGGTAGCGAAACGCGGCCGGCAGGATCATCGTTTTGGCGATGCTCAGGGCGGCCTGGCTTTCGGTGTTCAGGTCCTTGCAGTACCGCTCCATGTAGATCTCGTAGCGGCTGTGGACTTCGCGCGGGCTGAGCACGCCGTACTTCTCGAACATTTCGATGTTCTTGGGCGCGATCAGCACCGGCAGAGCGTCGATCGTGCTCTTGAGGTTCGGCAGGCCGCGCTTCTCGGCTTCCTTGTGCCATTCCTCGGAGTAGCCGTCGCCGTTGAACAGGACGGCCTTGTGCTCCTTAATCACGGCTTGCACAACCTTCTGCACGGCGGCGTTGAGCTTGGCCGGGTCGCCACCGGTTTCCTTTTCCAGCGCCGAGGCAATGAAGTCCAGGCTTTCCGCCACGATCGTGTTGAGCACGACCAGCGGGCCGGCAATCGACTGGGCCGAACCCACCGCGCGGAACTCAAAGCGGTTCCCGGTGAAGGCGAATGGGCTGGTCCGGTTGCGGTCGCCAGCATGCTTGGGCATGGGAGGCAGCGTGTCGACGCCGATCGTCATGGTCCCGGCATGCTTGGAGCTTGTCAGGCTGCCCTTTTCGATCTGCTCGAACACGTCCATCAACTGGTCGCCGAGGAAGATCGAGATGATCGCCGGAGGAGCTTCGTTAGCGCCCAGGCGATGATCGTTGCCGGCATGGGCCACGCTCATCCGCAGCAGGTCCGAATGCAGGTGAACGGCCCGAATGACGGCCGCGCAGATCACCAGGAACTGAGCATTCTCGTTCGGGTTTTCACCGGGGTCGAGCAGGTTGCCCACCGAGCCACCCATCGACCAGTTGACGTGCTTGCCCGAACCGTTGATACCCGCGAAGGGTTTTTCGTGCAGCAGGCAGACCATGCCGTACTTCTGAGCCACGCGCTGCAGCGTCTGCATGATCATCTGCTGATGGTCGGTCGCGATATTGGCGTTTTCGTAGGACGGGGCCAATTCGTATTGCGCGGGGGCGACTTCGTTATGGCGAGTCTTGACCGGTACTCCCAGCTTGAACAGCTCGCGTTCGGTTTCGAGCATGCAGGCCAGCACACGCTCGGGAATGGCTCCGAAGTAATGATCTTCGAATTCCTGGCCCTTGGGAGGTTTGGCTCCATAGAGCGTGCGGCCGCAGGTCACCAGATCGGGACGGGCGAAATAGAAGTTGCGGTCGATCAGGAAGTATTCCTGCTCGGGGCCGGCGCTGGCCGTGATCTGGCCGACGTTCTCTTTGCCAAACAGCTTCAGGATGCGCTGGGCTTGCTTGTTGAGCGCCTGCATCGAACGCAACACCGGTGTCTTCTTGTCGAGGGCCTCGCCGGTCCACGAACAGAACGCGGTCGGAATGCACAGCGTGGTGCCGTTCGGGTTCTCGAGGATGTAGGCCGGACTGGTGGGGTCCCAGGCGGTGTAGCCGCGAGCTTCGAATGTGGCGCGAATGCCGCCTGAGGGAAAGCTGGAGGCGTCCGGTTCGCCCTGGATCAGCTCCTTGCCGCTGAACTCGGCCAGGGCCGTGCCGTCGCCGGCCGGAGACATGAAGCTGTCGTGCTTCTCGGCGGTCAAACCGGTCAGGGGGTAGAAGACGTGGGCGTAGTGGGTGGCGCCCTTTTCGATGGCCCAGTCTTTCATGGCCGAGGCGACGGCGTCGGCGACACTCGGATCGAGGGGTTCGCCCAGACGGCTGGTGCGCTGGAGCGACTTATAAACGCTCTTGGGCAGCCGCTCCTTCATCGCCTTGTCGCCAAAGACGCTGCTGGCAAACACAGACGACGTGGTGATTTCTCGGAACTTCAGTGCTTCGCCGTTGGATTTGTAATTGGTGACGGCTGCAATCGCGTCCTGACGTGCATTACTCAAGGTTCTCAACTCCTGGCAAAAAAGTGCAACGAAAGATTGGAGGTTGGTTCAGGCTCCTGGCGCGCAAGACGCCGAGCGAGGGCTTAGGCAACTGGCATGCCATGCTAGCTGGCGGCGACTCTCGGCGGACTCGCGCTTGGACTTAAGTTTTTGTTGGTAAATGATTTCGGTGTTTCTAGTTGGCGCTGGAATTTGGCCTTCACCGGATGGATTCGCCCGATTGTTAAGCAGCTTCTGCCAGCAAATCGGGAAGCATTCGAGGGAGGCGATTTAGGGCCCCGACACCACCCTTTCAGCGAGGTGCGGTACGGTGGGACTGGCCAGTTCGCCTCGCGTCGGCGCGGCCGCATTGGGGGCATCCTTCCGCTGGAAGAGCGCCAGGAAGGTCGGCACCAGGATCGGCCGGACGAGGCAGGTATCGATCAGGATCCCGAGCGACAGGGCGAAGCCCAACTCCACCATCCCGCGCAGGGAGCCGGTGGTCATCGAGATGAATGTGCCCGCCATGATCACGCCGCAACTGGTGATGATTCCGCCGGTCGTGGCCAAGGCGCGTCGCAACCCGGCCGCCGGACCCAGCCGCTCCTGCTCTTCGAACACACGCGTGACCAGGTAAATGTTGTAGTCCTGCCCCACGGCGATCAGGATCACGAACAGGAAGATGGGGACCTTCCAATCGAGCCCATGATAGGTTGGCCCATACAGCCAGGCGAAGAACCACTGCGTGGCGCCGATGGTCACGAGATAGCTGAACAGCACCGAGGCAATCAGGTACATGCAAACCAGTGGCCGCCGCAGGAGCGCAAACAGCACTCCCAGCACGGCCAACACCACAAGCTGCTGGATCAGTCGCGTATCGCTGCCGGTCACGAGTTCGAGATCGCGGACGCCGACCGTTGTGCCAATGAAGGCGAACTCCGCGCCATGCCAAGGAGAGTTCGCATCGCCGCGCTGCGTGTCGAGCCAGGACTCCAACTCACTGAGCCGGGCGACCGTCGCCTTGGAAAAAGGTTCGCCCTTGAATACCAAGTCGAGCCGGGCCACTTCGCCGGCCAGCGACTCGACCGGGGTGAGGAATCGCGCCTTGGTGATCTTGTGCTCGCGGGCGGCAATCTTCTTCAGCCCGCTCCTGCGGAAGGGCTGGAAGTAGCCGGGCGGATCGCCCGTTGGCTCGGTCAGGCTCCGGACGCTCTCGATGCCGGGCATGTCGTAAAGCGTTTTGGTGAGTCGTCCAATCTGCCGTTCACCTTCTTTTTCATCGAACGAACCGTCAGGCTTGTAGACCAGCAGGGTGACGGGGGCCATCTCGCCGGGCGTAAAGTGCCGGCGGGCGATGTTCGTGCCTTGCACGCTGGGGCGCGACGCGGAAAGCTCTCCCAGAAAGTCGTAAGTCATGTCGACCGAGAGCCCGCGATAGGCGAACGGGGCGAGCAGGAGCAGCGTGGTGATGAGCAGCAAGCCGGGCCGCGCAAGAATGGCGCTGGCAGCCCAGTTCCAGAATCGCTCACCGGGAGATCGATGCGTGGATTTCTGGAGTGCGGCCTTACTGCCTTTCTGCGTGGCTGCAGTGGGCATCGTAAAGGGCCAGAATACGGCTTTTCCGCCGATCACCAGCAGCGCCGGCGCCAGGCTCAAGCAAGCGGCGAGCGTGATCACCAGGCAAACGGCAATGGCCGGGCCGCTGCTGGCAAACTTGCCAAAGTCGGCGAAGAACATCATCGCCAGGCCGCAAATGGTCGTCAGCGCGCTACCGACGAGCGCCTCGCCGACGCGCGACACCGACTCGGCCACAGCGGCTTGGGGGGAAAGACCCCGGGCAAGTTCTTCGCGATAGCGTGCGATCAGGAACAGGCAAAAATCGGTGCCCGCACCGAACAGAATGACCACGATGAAGATTTTGGTGGTGGCGAAGACCTTGAACCGCCACCAGTCGAAGCCTTCCAAACGGCTCACCTGCGTGAGCAGGGCCAGCGTGTCGATCGAGATCACCAGCGACACGCCGATGGTCACCAGGGGCACCAGCACCATCAGCGGCGCCCGGTAGACGACCAGCAGGATGACTACCACCAGGAATACGGTAGTCCACTCGGTGCTGCGAATGCTTTCGACGGCAGCGCTGAGCATGTCGCCGCCGATCGCCGCCGAACCGGTGACGCCGACGTTCAGCCCCTGGGGCGCATCGGCTCGCGCGTCGCTGACGATTCGCTGAACTTCTTCGAGCAGGCCCATGTTGGCCGTGGCCATGAACTCGTGCTGGACCTTGAGCAGCGTGACGACGGCCTGGCCGTGTTTACTTTCGCGGCTGATCAGTTTGTCGCCCACGACGTCGGTGTTGCGATTCCAAACGTCGGCAATCGCGAGCCGCTCGGCCTCGGCCCGAAAGCGCTCGGCGAGCGAATCGGACCAGAGGAGGTCGCGCGTCGAGAGTCGCTGGCCGGGGCGCTCGACGACGATCGCCATCTCGCTGCGGCCGCGTTCGTCGGGAAAGGCCTCGCTCAGAAGCTGCACACCCCGCACGCTGGGCATCGAATGAGGCAGGTACGCCAGGTCGCCGTCGCGGATGACATCATTCCAGCGGGGAGCAACGAGATGCAGAGCGACCGCCAGCCCGAGCCAGGCCGCGATCACCAGGCGGCTATGCTGCTTCACCAAGGCTCCAAGGCCGGCCAGCATCGGGCGTTCGCACTCCGAAAGACTGCAAGCGGAAGGTCAACGAGGGCGGGAAGGCGAAGGGAGGGCGGTTTGCCCCACTTCGCATGGAGCACCATCCTATCTCCTCGGGCGGTACGTGAAAAGCAACCCCCGGGGGAGCGACCGGCGTGGGCCGGAAGAGTGCGGACGGCAGCGTCGTTAAAAAAACAAACCCAGGGAACGCATTCCCCTGGGCTTGAGTTGAGTGGATCGCTGACTGGGAGTGGTTCGGGCCTGTGGCTTAACGCTGGGCCGTCTGGCGGCGGGCGGCCTGGATGCCAGCATTCAGCACGCTGTCCGAAAGCAGGTCGCTCGCCGCGTCCAAGGCTCCGTCCGCAGCGGGTTTGGCCGCCACTTGCACCACGTTGTCCGGCTGCACGCCCACCATGTTGATCGGGTGGCCGTTCGGCGAGAAGAACTTGGCGGTGGTCAGACGCACGCCCGAGCCGGCGATCGAGAGCGGGAAGATGCCCTGGACCGAACCCTTGCCATAGCTGCGTTGGCCGACGATCGTGCCACGGCGATGGTCGCGGATGGCGCCGGCGAAGATCTCGCTGGCACTGGCGCTTTCGCCGTCGATGAGCACCACCAGCGGTACCCGCCAGGTGCCGGCCCGATGAGCCGTGTAGTTGTAGTCTTCCAGCGGGCTGCGACCGCGGGTGGAGACGATCACGCCGTCGTCAACGAACTTGTCGGCGACTTCGACGCTGGCCGTGAGCAGTCCGCCGGGGTTGCGACGCAGGTCGATGATCAGGCTTCGCATGCCTTCGCGGTGCAACTTCCAGAGAGCGGCGTCCAAATCGCGGCTGGTCGTTTTCTGGAAGCAGGTGAGCTTCAGGTAGCCGATGCCGAAGTCCCGATCGACGATCTTCACGTCGTCCACGCTGGGGACTTCGACGTGCTCGCGGCGGACGGTGAGTTTGCGGGTCTGGCCGGCGTCGTTTTTCAGGACCACCTGGCAGGAGCTGCCTTCGGGGCCTTGCAACAAGTCGGCTGCCTGATCGGTCGAGAACTTCGAGGTCGGCTGTCCGTCGACTTCGATGATCCGGTCGTTCTTGCGGATGCCGGCCCGCTGGGCGGGGCTGCCATTAATCACATCGACGATCAACAGGGCGCCATCGTCGGCCTTGAGCTCGATGCCCAGACCCACGAAGTTGCCTTCGATCTGCGAGTAGACGTCGGTGAGCTGGTCGCTGGTGAGGAACGCGGAGTAAGCATCCAAGGCGCCGATCGCGGCACAGGTGTACTCGAGCGTGGCGGCCGAGCGCGGGATGCCGAGACGCTGCTGGGCAAAGTTCGCGAGCGCGGCGACGGTATCCACCGCCTGCTGCCGGGTTTGGATATTCCGTTCGGCCTGCCAGCGGCCGATCGTCTGCGAGAACTCATCGAGCTCGGCACGCGACTTACCCGCAAGATGTTGGCCGGCGAACTGCTTCTGGTAAAGGGCGATCTGCAGGTCCTGCGTGCCGCGGCTGACCAGGGCGTTCCAGTTCGGGGCCGCGACGTAGTGCGTTTCAACCTTGACCAGCACTTCCGAGTACATGCCGAGCGCTTGCTTCTCATCGAGCGTGCTGATCGCCCGCACGAAGCTGGAGTCGTTATAGCGCCGGGTGAGGTCGTAGTGAATCTTGGCGAGGTTGTGGCGATTGCCCAAGGTTGAGTGGTCGGGATGTTCGCGCAGGGCCTCTTCATAAATCGAGAGGGCTTCGCCCCACCGCTGCTCGGACTCGAGTCGCGTGGCCCGCTCGATGACGCTTTCGATCTCGGCGACCGACTGCGGAGCGGGAGCGATCTGAATCTGGCCCAGGGCCGCGGGCGCAAGGGCAACATTCGCCACACAGGCCAGGACTAGCGCAAGAAGAAACCACCGCTGGCTAAGCTTATGCATGGGGCCTTCCGTTGTGATGCGTCTTGCGAGCCGCGCCGCGCTCGTCCGCTCGCTGTCGCTCGTGTTGTCAAACAAAACGCGCAGCCGCGCTAGGTGGGTCTCGAGGCGCCGGCCAAATTCACTATAGGTCACGATTTGGCGATGGTCAAAAAACGACGAGAAAGATTTTTTGCCGCCGGGGGCAGTACATCCGGCAGACCCGATACCACGGGGTGCAGAACATGGCGGCCGTAGGATTTACGGCAGAAAAAGCGCGGTTTGCGGTGCGCGCCGCAGGTAATGAATACACGCAATGCGCGCACTGGACAGGGGGCGTGGCGACGAGAGACGAGCGGCTCCGACCGGCGTTTTTACCCAGCCGGAATAATAGTTAGCAGCGAACCACCGGGCGGTTGGCGGCCGACAAAGTGTCCGGTGACAGCGATGAACCGGTGGCGATGCTACGACGTCAGACGTTCACCGGCTTGCGCTTCTTGATCGACTCGGTTTGCTTATGGCAGAGCACCACCGCGTCGCGCGCGAGCTGGCCGTCCAACAGCGCCGAAGGCCGGCCGCTCTTGAAGGACTTGGCCGCTTCGGTAAGTTCGGCCACGAACGAATCGACCGGATCGCTGCTGGTCATCGTGGGACGTTCGACCTTGCCGTCCGCGCGGAGCACGGTGAGTGGAACGCTGAGTTCGGGTTTGCCGTCAATGACGGAGAAGTCGTACAGCAGCGTGGCCTTTTCGAGATGGATCTCGAATCCGGCGGAGAACCCCCTGCCCTGCTGATGAATCACGCCGCTTTGTGCGCTGACGACCAGCCGAGGGTCGTGGAACGTGAACTGCGAGACGAAGTACTCAGCCACTTCGCCGCGCATCCGGCCGCTGGTCGCCACCGAGCGCGGCATGCCGAACAGCAAGCGGATGTAGTGGGCGTCGTGCACGTGCAGGTCGAGCATCGGGCCGCCGACTTTGGCCGGATCATAGAAGTCCTTGAGCCATTGTGGGTCGGAGATGATTCGCTTGAAGTGGCCGCCGAGCAGCCGGCCGTACTTGCCGCTGGTCGCCGCGCGATAGGCCCAGGCATACTCCGGGAAGAACGGCAGGACCTGGCCGATGAGAAGTTGCTTGCCGGCGGTCTCGGCGGCTTTGACCATTTTCGTGGCATCGGCCGCGGTCAGTGCGATCGGCTTCTCGCTGAGTACATTCTTGCCGGCCTTGAATGCTTTGATCGCGACGGGCGCATGGGCCGCCGGCGGCAGGCAGATGTCGACAACATCCACCTTGTCGTCAGCGAGCAGATCTTCAAGCTTGTCGTACTTCGCAATACCCGAGAGATCCATCATGGTGCCGGCTGGGCCGAAGTTGCCCTTGATCGCCCGCCAGTCGCCTTCGAGACGCTCGCGGAGCGTTTCGCAAAGCGCGACGACCTTCACGCCTTTCACCTTCTGGTAGGCGAGGTAATGGATCATGCCCATGAAGCCAATGCCGGCGATGCCCACTTGAATCATTGCGATGGTTCTCCCAGGTGCGCTTGTGGTGGCGAGCTGTCCGGCGTGCGGCACATCAAGCTGAGGCTTGTTTGAACTCTGCTCGGGCCAGGCTGATCAGCAT
Source organism: Pirellulales bacterium (assembly GCA_041741015.1). GTDB lineage: Bacteria > Planctomycetota > Planctomycetia > Pirellulales > PALSA-1355 > JALHMI01. The sequence goes on along the minus strand of JBGSKX010000114.1, from coordinate 2,854 downwards.
CGGATCGGGAAGCGACGCCGCGCCGGATTGCCGCAGCATATTGATCGTCTGGGCCGCCGTATAGTGGGCATGCGTGCAAACGTGCAGCAGCACGTCGATTCGCCGGCATCCCTGGCGAGTTTGCTGCAGGGAAGAGACCTTGTAGACGGGAGTTTCAAGGTCGTGTTCGGTAAGGTTTTCGAGGTAGTCGTTCCATTGGCGATCGACTTGGGTCCAGGCCGCACGCAACTCGGCGAGCGACTTCACGCCGCCGGCGCCTTCCTGATTTCCCGGCAGACCATCCGGCCGATCGCCGGGTAGCACCGGAGATTCGTTACCGCCGAGAGCCGCGAGCCAGGCCCATTCGGCGGCGTACATGTGCATCAGTGAGCGCCAGAGATTGCCCTGCCCGATCGCGTGTTGGGTTCGCAAGGCAGAGGGCGGCAGCGCCTCGACGGCATCGAGCAGGTTGTGATTGACCCACATCCGATGCTCGTGCAGGCGGTGGACGACGGAGAGAGAGGACATGAGAGAGGCTCCTGTTTTCACGTGTTTGAATGCCACGGCAGTGGCACCCAGTCGACACCGCGATCGGCGCAGAAGTTCACCCGCGCCGCTACCGCCGCTTGTATGCGTTGCGATAGCTCATGTCCAATAGATCGAGCGGGTGCACGACCCACAATGGATAGCCCTGAGAGCGGGCTTCGCGCGCGATCTGAAGCTGGCAGCCGGCGTTGGCCGTGATCAGGCACTCGGCGCCAGTGCTCTTGATGTTGGCGAGCTTGCGCTTGCTCAAACGCTCGGCCATCTCGGTTTCGGTGAGGTTGTAGGTGCCTGCTGCGCCGCAGCAGAGTTCGGTCTCTGGCAGATCGCGGAGCTTGAGGCCGGGAATCTGCGCGAGCAGGCGACGCGGGGCCTCGCGAATCTTCTGTGCATGTCCCAGGTGGCAAGCGTCGTGGTAGGTAGCGGTGACCGGGATCTCGCCCTTAGGTGGAACCAGGCCGAGACCATCGAGAAACTCGTTGATGTCGCGCACCTTGTGGGCGAAGGCCTCGCGCTTGGGCTGGTGGATGTCGTGCCAGTGATGGCCATAGTCCTTGAGCATCGCGCCGCAGCCGGCGATGTTTACAATCACGGCATCGACGTCGTCTTCGTTAAAGGCCGCGACATTGGCGTCGGCAAACTCCCGGGCTGGCTCACTGCTGCCGGCGTGAAAGTGGATTGCGCCGCAGCAGGCCTGCAGGCGCGGCACGAGCACGTCGCAACCGTTCTCTTGCAAGACGCGGGCGGTCGCCCAATTCGTGGGCTGAAACATCGCATCGCCAATGCAACCTGTGAACAGCGCCACGCGAGCGCGTCGCTTGCCAATCGCCGGCAGCAGATCCGGAAGCGCCGGTTGCCGCGCGGGAAGCGGCGGCAACATGTCGACCATCTGCTTTAGCCGCGATGGCAGTAGATTCAACAGCCCGAGCGAGCGGGCGGCGCGATCAAGCCGCAGGGTCTGAGCGATCCGTGCCGGTGCAAGCGCTACGCGCAAGCGTTTCGGATACGGAAACAGGCGGAACAGAATCCAGCGATGGAACCAGTCGTGCGTTTTGCTGGTGGCCGAGCCCGCTTCCATGGCAACGCGGAACGGTTCGATCAGCTTGCCGTATTGCACGCCCGAGGGGCAGGCCGTCTCGCAGGCCCGGCAATCGAGGCACAGCTCCAAGTGCCTGCGGACTTCACTGGTGAGATCGAGCCGGCCGTCGGTCACGCTGCGCATCAGATAAATGCGGCCGCGCGGGCTATCGTTCTCGTTCCCGGTTTCAACGTAGGTGGGGCAAGCCGAAGTACACAGCCCGCAATGCACGCAGTCGAGAAACAAGCCGTAGTCGATCCCGGCGCCGGGATTGGTCGGCGTGGGCGAGGCTTCGGCGTCGGTGGCGTGCTGTGTCATGGTTGCTGCGTGAAGAGCTTAAGCGCCAGTACTATCGTAGGCAAAGCGGCCAGGGTTGAGCAGGTTGCCCGGGTCAAACTCGTGTTTGACCTTCTGCATCCAGGGAGCGGCCGGTCCCAGGCCACCCCACCAGGCCTGGCGAGTCCAGCCCTCGACGTTGCTCGAAAGCACAATCACGCTGCCGCCCGAGCGCTGCGCGGCCGGTCGTAAGCGACTGAGCATCGCGGCCGAGATATCGCCCGGCGAGAACTGCTCGAACCGGGCAATGACGATCCCGTTACCGGCGTGGGCCTGAAGCGAGGCCTGGGGATCGACCGTTTGCAGCGTGGCGATGAATTCAGTCACTCGGCTGGGCGGCACGCTGGCCTTCAGCACCAGCGGCGCGTCGGGAAAGCCCGAGAACTCGTTGAGCGTTTCCCAGAGCTTGGTCGCAGCATCGCCGGCGATGACGTGCGCGGTCGGCACGCCCAGCTCGCGCCATTCGGCCGCCAGCTGCGTGAGCATCCAGTCGACTTCCGGCACAGTGCCTTCGAGGGCCACGACCAAACGGCCGATGCTTCCGGCAGTGAGAATGCCGAGGCTGGGGTGCTCGCGCCACATCGGGCCGGTGAGTAGTTCGACGGCGACGGGCGTGGTGCGCGAGTCGATGACCGCCGCCAGCAGACGCTCGGCGAGTTCCCAGCTCGGCAGTTCGCAGGACAAGAGCGCGGTCCGTTCGGGAATCGGTCGCGTCTTGAGCGTGATTTGCGAGATCACGCCGAGCGTGCCCAGCGAGCCGGTGAGCAGTTTGCAAAAGTCGTAACCCGCGACGTTCTTCACGACGCGTCCGCCGGCCTTGAATGGCACGCCGCGAATGTCGACCGCGGTCATGCCGATCACGTAGTCGCGCATTGTGCCGTAGCCATAACGGCGCGGACCGCTCCAGGCCGAGGCCAT
>JBGSKX010000113.1:0-18865 GCA_041741015.1 Pirellulales bacterium | reverse complement strand
GGCGTGCATTGCGGAGTGTCGCACGGGCAGGCCTGTGCCGTGATGTTGCCGGTCGCGCTGGCGGCGAATCGCAACGTTGCGGAGCGACAGCTCGCGGAGCTCGCACGTGCGGCTGAAGTGTCAAGTGACGAGGATGATGGCCCGGCGGCCGAAGCACTCTTGGCCGCGATCGATGCAATCAGCGGACGAATTGAAATTCCACGACGGCTCAGCGATGTCGGCGTGACTGCCGATCAGATTCCAGCACTGGTGCGCGACTCGCGCGGGAACAGCATGGACGGAAATCCGCGAACGATTGACGACGCCGAGCTCACGCGACTGCTCGAGGAGCGGCTATGATTCGCGCCGCAGGAACGATGGTGCGCCTGGTCGAGGAACGACGATGATCCTGGTCGCCGGACTTTCGCCCGCCTGGCAGCAGATCATGCGCTTCGAGACGCTGCGACTCGGCGAAGTGAATCGCGCGGCCGAAGTTACCTGGTGTGCTTCGGGCAAGGCGATCAACGTGGCCTGGGCGCTGCATACTTTGGGCGCGAACGTGGAACTCGTGTCGACGGCGGGTGGATTCACCGGGGACGCCCTGCGACGCGATGTCGAAGGGGCAGGGATTTCAGCCCGGTGGATTGATACTTCGGCGCCGACACGCGTGTGCACCACGGTGCTTGACGCCGCCGGGAAGGGAATCACCGAACTCGTAGAGAATGCTCCTGCGGTGACCGTGGCCGAGCTCGACGGATTCCGAGATGCCTACCTTGCTCGCGTGACGAAGGCGCAGCTCGTGGTGCTCACGGGGTCGTTGCCGGCCGGCGCGCCGACGAGCTTTTATCGTGAACTATTGGAGCGGACGCCCTGCCCCGCGATTCTCGACTTTCGTGGGAAGGAGCTGTGGGACGCGTTGTCACTGCAGCCGCTCCTGGTGAAGCCGAACCGAGAAGAGCTGGGACACACCGTGGACCGAGTGCTCACCAAGGAAGCGGACACCCTGGCCGCCGTGGACGAGTTGCACGCGCGCGGTGCGCAATGGGTCGCGATTACAGACGGCGCGCGGCCGATGTTGGTGAGTGGCCCGGGAACACGCCTGCGGGTCACGCCGCCGAGGGTCGAAGTGGTGAACGCGATAGCAGCCGGCGATTGCCTGGCGGCGGGCATCGCCTGGGCTGTCACGGTTGGAAAGCCGGTTGAGCAGGCGGTGCGACTGGGTGTCGCCGCCGCGGCTTGGAACGTGATGCAGCTCATGCCCGCACGTATGGAAGCGAAAGAAGTTGAAGGGCTGGCCGCGAAGGTGGCTATCCAGCATCTATACTAGTGAATGTCTCTTAGCGTGAGTTGACCTCCTCGCAACCTTATTGGGCGCTCGTAAAATCGCATGGCGAATGCGACCAATCAATCCGGTGACGAGGCGGCCAAGCTGCCCGCGGATTTGCCGCTCGAGGCTGAGGCCGCGCGCGAGCTTCTCAACCATCTCTCGGCTGGCGTCATCAAGGTGTCGCGCGAGGGCCACCTGCTCTATATCAATCCACGAGCGCGTCGGATCCTGGAGTCGAACCAGATTCCGATCGTCGGCAGCTCCTTACGCGATTTCGAGGCCTATACGATCTGGCCGGATGGGCGGTCGTGTCCCTTTGAGGACTTTCCGCCCATCAAGTGCCTGCGGACCGGAGAGCGGCGGACGGGAGAAGTGGTCGGAATTCGCTTGCCGAGCGATCGGGTCCTCTGGCTGGGAGTCACGGCCGAGCCGATTCTGGACCCACGTACCGGACTGGCCGAAGCGGCCGTGGCGACAATCATCGAGAGCCCCGAGCCTCAACACGTCGCGGCGGCGCTACGGCATAGTGAGGAGCGTTATCGCAGATTGATCGAGAACGCTCCCGATTCGATCGTCGTTCACCACGGCGGCACGATCGTGTTTATTAACGAGGCGGGCATCCGCTTGTGGGCGGGCCGTTCGCGCGAAGATTTTATCGGTCGCAACGTCCTTAGTTTCATACATCCCACGGACCGAGCAGAGGCCGCCAAACGCATCGACGTGGCGATGAGTGGCCGCGTGACGCCGCTGATCGTGCAAAGGCACAAGCGGCTCGATGGCCGCTCGATCTACGTCGAAGTCACGGGGACTTCGTGTATCTACGACGGCCGGCCGTGCGTTCAGGTCATTTTCCGCGATGTCACCAAACGGCGTCGCACGGAGCGGCTGGTGCGCAGGCAGCGGGAGATTCTGCGGGTGTTCTTTCAGCGGATCCCGGTGATTGTTGGGATCTTCGACGCACAAGGGAACACGAAGGCGGTCAATAGAGAATGGAAACGTGTGATTGGGTGGGGCGCCGAGTACAGCATGGCCGAACTAGCCGAACGGATATATCCGGACTCGGCCGAGGCCCGGCACGCGCTCGACTACGCCCTGGAAGCTGCCCCGGGCTGGCGGTTGTTTCATTCGCGCGTTCGCGGGGGTGGCATTCGCGAACTGATGTGGGCAAATATCAAGCTCTCGAGCGGCGATGTGATTGGCATGGCGCTGGACGTTACGGAGCAGCGCGCCGCCGAAGCGGCGCTGGTAACTGCCAAGGAGCAGCTTGAAGAGCGCGTGCGGCAGCGCACCGAGGAACTTACACGCAAGAACCACGAACTGCGGCAGCGGCAGCGATTTCTCGAACGAACGCTTGCCGTCCAGGAGCGGGACCGGAAACTAGTGGCTTACGAAATCCACGACACGATCCTGCAGGAAGTCATCGGCGCGCTGATGTACGTCGACACGTTGCACGACAGCGACGAGCCTGATCTGGATGTGCGCCGAGTGAATCTTTTGCAAGTGCGGCAGCTTCTGCGCCGCTGCATCGAAGAGGCGCGGCAGATGATCAGCGGTTTGCGCCCGCCAATCATCGACGAGCAAGGGGTATCCGGCGCCGTCGATTACCTCGTAAGCGAAATGAATTCACGAGGGATGAATGTCCGATTCCACCATGAGATGAGCGGTGAAAGGCTGGAGGCCGATCTCGAAGCGGCAGTTTTTCGGATTGTCCAGGAAGCGCTCACAAACGTCGAGCGCCATAGCCACTCGAAACGTGCGGAAGTCAGCATCACGCGCCGCGGCGACAGGATCGTGGTGTCGGTGCGCGACTTCGGAGTTGGCTTCGATCCGAACGCGATCCACGAGCGGCACTTCGGCCTGGAGGGGATCAGTGAACGGGCGAAGCTACTGGGGGGCGAGGCCAAGATCGACAGCCGGCCTGGCGAGGGCACGGAAGTCCGCGTGGATTTGCCGCTGACCCTGCCCAAACCTGCTGACCCAGAGGGGGTGGAGTGACCTTATGCACGCGTTTCCGGCTTATTTCGCAAGGATTTCTTGCCTCAGTTTTTGGTGGCAGGTAAATTAGAAAGCAGGTAAACAAGATTGGCTAGGGTAAACGGGCTGGCTTTGCGGCCCGCCTGAGAGCTCCAATGACCTTATCACGAACGATTCTAATCGCGCTGATGTTCTCCGGGCTGGTGTTCGCCGATGGCGTGCATCCGGCTGGCGCACAGACAATCAATACACCCAACACACCTAACTTGCCAGCGGATCCTCGTGGCACAAATGGTGTGGCAAACGAGCAACTTCAGAAGCTCGCTTGGTTGCGCTACATGCAGGGTCGTTCCGGTAGCGGCGGCGGCGGCGTGAAGCGCGGCGTGCCGCAGTTCATCCCCTTCGGCGGCGGGATGCCGTTCGGCAATATGATGAATCAAGGGGCGATGGCGCCGGTACAGGGCCAGGCCGGTGGCGGAGCTGCTGATCCCGATGCCGAACCACCGAAAAGGTCGGCCGCCGAGAAGAAGGCTGAGTACGAGGCGGCTCGCGAGGCGAAAAAGCAGAAGGCCAAGGAGCGGGCTGAGAAACGCAAGGCGGAACTCGCCGAGCGCCGCGCGAAAGCCGCGGCCGGCAAGTAAGCCGCACGCCGCCAGCATCAGCTGCTGTTGGCCACGTCGGCCTGCGTCCAATTGCCGTCGACGAATCGCCATACCTTGCGCGGATTCTGGTTGCGCAGTACCTCGGGCAGTCGATTGTCCCGCACGTTGTCGTAGCAGTCGAGCGCCGTGAACCGCCGCAGTGCCGCGGGAATTCCGACAGCGGTAAAGCCCGGGTGCCCCGTGGAAGGATATGGCCCGCCGTGATTCATCGCCGGGCTGACAGCGACGCCGGTGGGCATCTTGTCGTTGAGCAAGCGGCCCACTTTCTGGCGCAGCAGCGGTTCGAACTGTCGATAGAGATTGTCGTCGCCGCCGTCCGCATCGGAATAGATACAGCCGGTCAGGTTGCCTTCCAGCGAATTCAAGACGTTCAATACCTCGTCCGGCGACTCGGCGATGACCAGCAGAGACGCGTTGCCAAAGGCTTCGATCTGAAACTTCTCGGGCTCGGGGATAAACTTTGCAGCGCTGACCGAGAGCAGCGTATTCGCGAAGCTGTAGCCGCTACCGCCGCCGGGCGTTCCCCCCGCAAGCACTTTCGCGCCCGCGGCCTGCAGGGCCGACACGCTGGATGCGAGCGATTCGGCGACTCCGCGCGATAACAGTGTTCCGACCGGGGCAGCCTTGAAACGCTCGACGAGCGCGGCGACAAAGGCATCGGTCGCCGCGCCGGCGAGCAGGATGACGAGGCCGGGATTGGTGCAGAACTGCCCGCTACCCATCAGGCAGCTTCCGGTGAACTCTTCGGCGATCGCTGCTCCGCGGGCTTCAATTGTTGCCGGCAGCATGAGCATGGGATTAATGCTCGATAGCTCCAGATAAATCGGCTTGCCGGCGGCATCGGCGGCGGACTTCAGTTTCAAACCGGCATGGCGGCTGCCGGTATAGCCGGTGGCGCCGGTGCGCGGATCGGACACGGCGCGAGCGCCGTCCGCGTGACTGGTGCGGTAGAGGAGTTGGATGCTGCCAGGAGGCAGGCCGGCAGCTTTGGCCGAGTCGTACGCGCACACGGCGAGCAGCCGTGTGGTACCGGGGTGCGAGGTATTGGCCTTGGCAAGCACAGGGCAACCTGTCGCGATGGCGGCGGCAAAGTCGCCACCTGCGATGCTATTGAACGCGAACGGGAAATTGTTGGGACCGAACACCAGCACCGGGCCAATCGGCGCGTGACAGGAGCGAATATTCAGCTGGGTATCGATCGTTGGGAGCCGCCAGCTTTCCTCGCGCACAGCGCGAGCGGCGGAGCGAAGTTGATTGACCGTGCGCGGAAGTTCCACATCGGCCAGCCGCGGCTTGCGCGGGAGTGCCGTTTCAAGATGCGCAGTTTCGACCAGCACGTCGCGGTTGCGCTCGAGGTTTGCCGCGAACCGCTCCAGGAAATCGGCGATCACCTCGGGTGGTGTCGTGCGCAGGACGGCTGCAGCGGCGATTGCGGCTTCGAGCGCGGCATCGATATCTTCCCAACTGCTGATCGGATATTCTTCTGCGAGTGCTGTTTGCGTGGCCGGGTTTTCGGCACGGAAACTGCCGCTGGATTCGGCCGCTCGCCACTGGCCGGCAATGAGCACGGGTTGCATCGTCATCGGAACGGTTTCTCAAAAGGTAAGTCGGTGAACCGCCAATTGTGACCGATTGCGGGCGGGTGGCAACCTTTGACGTAGGATTACTGAGCATTCATGGAAGGCAAGGTAGGAGGAGTTAGCGAGCTGTGGAAATCCTGAATTCTGCACTCCACTGGTTGGGCGAAAACGCGGGCCTGACCGGCACGCTGCTGGCCGTTTCCGTGTTGCTGCTGGTTGGCAGCCTGTGGTTGGGGCACTACTATCTGACCACGATCCCGCACGACTACTTCGTGCGATCGCATCTTCCGTTCGAGAAGTTGCGGAGCCGCAGCCCGGCGCTGTGGTGGGCGCTGATGATTGCCAAGAACGTGGCCGGCGTGCTGTTTATTCTGGCCGGACTCATCATGTTCGTCACGCCGGGGCAAGGCATGCTGACGCTGATCATGGGCCTTGCGCTCGTGAACTTTCCCGGAAAGCAGCGATTGGAGCGCGCCATTCTGAATCAACCGGTCGTGCGAAATGCAGTCAACCGGATGCGCGCCCGGGCCCACCGTCCGCCGCTGTTGCTTACTCCCATGGAATGACGACCGCCGCGCCAGCTAGGCAAACGCCGGGAATGCTGCTAACATATTGGCGAGGATTGATGCTTTGCCGGATCGGTGCGCAAGATAGCGTCCGCGCTGGCGAAGGCACTCAATCGCGTGAATCAAGCTCGGTCCGTCAATCGCCCTGGAGTGTCCGGCGATGCTTAGAGTTCTCGGTTCGGCGCGCAAGCTTTGCGGCGGCATGACGCGGCGCGATCTATTGCGGATCGGCGGGCTGGGCATCGCGGGCATGAGCCTCGCCGATCTGGCCAACTGGCAAGCCCTGGCCAAGGCCGACGATCAGCCCCGGCCGAAGTCGTTCGGTCGCGCGAAGTCGATCATCCTGATCCACCTCTACGGCGCACCGAGCCAGATCGAGTTTGTCGATCCGAAGCCAAATGCGCCGGTTGAGATTCGCGGCGAGCTAGGTTCGATTCCCTCGAGCCTGCCCGGCTGCGATGTCTGTGAGTTGCTGCCGACATTTGCCAAGGTGATGGATCGCACCACGGTGCTGCGGTCGCTCACTCACCCTTATCCGCTACATGGCGTGGCGTACGCGTTAACAGGCGTACCCACGCTGGACCTGCCGGCTGAGCTCAACCCCCGCGATCCGCGAAACTGGCCGTTCTTCGGCTCGGTGGTCGACTATGTCGAAGCCGAGCGGGTCGCTAGCGGACAATCGCCGCGGCGCGAAATTCCGACGAACATCGCCCTCCCGTTTAAGTTTTCCAGCCGGCGCGTGGGCGAAGTTCCCCGCGCGGGTCCGTATGCGACGTTCCTAGGCGCGGAGTACGATCCGGTGTGGACGGACTACGTCGGGACAGCCACGAAGGGACTCGCCAAGACGCTCGGCGATAAGCGGTTCGACGACAATGATCCATACATCGGTCTGAGCGAAGGCAGTCACTTCTACGTACCGGCGGCGACGAACCTGGTCGATGACGTGACGCTCGATCGGCTGGAGCGGCGGAAATCTCTGGTTGCGCAGATCGACTCCGCCCGAGCGCATCTGGCGACGAGTTCGCGCGGCAAACAGCTCGACCGTTATCGTCAGATGACGTACGAATTGCTCGAATCGGACAAGCTGCGCAACGCGCTTGATCTACGCAAAGAAGACACTAAGGTCCGCGAGCTCTACGGCCACACGCTATTCGGGCAGTCATGCTTGGCGGCGCGACGACTGGTCGAAGCCGGCGGCCGCGTGGTCAGCGTGTTCTGGGATGAGTACGGCCTGGCCGGCAGCGGCTGGGACACGCACTACAATCACTATCCGCGGATGCGCCAGGAGCTTTGCCCGGGCTTGGACCAGGCCTGGTACGGCCTGATCACCGACCTCGATCAGCGCGGACTGTTGGACGACACGCTCGTGGTTTGTACGAGCGAGCACGGTCGAACCCCCACGATCACAACCGGGCAAGGCGGCGGTCGCGATCACTGGTCTCGCGTGTACGCCTCGCTGCTGGCCGGTGGCGGAACGAAGCGCGGGCACGTCGTAGGCGCTTCGGACAAGCAAGGGGGCGACGTGCTCGATCGCCCGATCAGTCCCAAGGATCTGCTGGCGACGATGTATCACCTGCTGGGGATCGATCATCACCAGATCGTGCACGACAACCTGAGTCGGCCGCTGCCGCTGGTCGATGGCGAAGTGATCTGGGAAGCGCTCGCGTAAACCACTTCGGCTGGAGCCGGCTGAATGCTCAACGTGCCTGGCAACCCGCGACGCGTGTGCAGCGGCTGGACGCGGCGCCAGGTGCTTGAAGCCGGCGGAGTAGGCCTGTTGGGTCTGACACTGCCGAAAGTGCTCGCCGCAGAGACGATCGCGGGCACCGCGGTCCCTCGCGCGAAGAGTGTCATTTTTTTGTTTCTGTTTGGCGGGCCGAGCCAGCTGGAAACTTTCGACATGAAGCCGGACGCGCCGAGCGCGATTCGCGGTCCGTTTAAGCCCATCCAGTCGCGAACGCCCGACCTGCGAATCTGCGAGCTGATGCCGCGGATGGCAGCCATCTCGGACAAGTACTGCGTCATTCGAACGATGACGCATCCGTACAACGATCACTCGGGCGGGGCGCATTACATTCAGACCGGCCGGCCATGGCATATTCCGATCGGCGGCGGATTCAATGCCACCGAAAAAGACTGGCCCGCGCACGGTTCGGTCGTCGACTTGCTTGATTCGCGGGCGAGCAGCAGTGCTGTTGACCGTGGCGCGGCGCGCGACATGCCGAGCTTCGTTTATCTTCCCAACCGACTCGGTCATTTGCAGGTGTTTTCAGCGAAGCTCGACCGGCCGGGGCAATATGCCGGTTGGCTGGGGCGCGGCTACGATCCGTTGGCTACTGCGATTCGCCGGCGAGACGACAACGACAATCCGTATTTCCGCACTTGTACGGACGAGGACCTGAACTTTCAGATTCAAGGTCTGGCACTGAATGAGGGGCTGTCGCTCGCTCGGCTCGAGGGGCGGCGCTCGCTGGTCGAGGAATTTGACGCCGCGCGGCGACAGTTAGACCGCAGTGGAGCCGAGGCTTCGTACGATCAGTTTCGGCGTCGTGCGCTGGCGCTTGTCAGCTCCGAGAAAGTGCGCGAGGCGCTTGACGTTCGCAGAGAATCTGCAAAGACGCGGGACGCGTATGGCCGGCACTTGTTCGGGCAGTCGACGCTGGTCGCGCGGCGGCTGGTCGAGGCGGGCACCCGCTTTGTCACGGTCTGCTGGGACGCTCCGGACGGCTATAGCTGGGATTCGCACACATCGAGCAACGATGTGAAACAGCATCTGGTGCCGGGGCTCGACCAGGCTCTGTCGGCGCTGCTCACCGATCTCGATGAACGCGGACGGCTTGAGGAGACGCTGGTCGTGGCACTGGGTGAGATGGGACGCTCGCCGAAGGCCAATGCCAACTGGGGCCGCGATCACTGGAGCACGTTGTTTCCTGCGGTACTGGCCGGCGCCGGAGTACACGGCGGGATGGTGCACGGCACAAGCGATCGCGATGCGGCTTATGCGCTCGATCACCCGACCAGCCCTGAAGATCTGGCGGCCACGATCTTCGAGCGGTTGGGAATCGATCCGGAGTTGCGGATCCTCGATCAACAGGCGCGTCCGGTGCCGCTGGTGGACGGCGGCCGCGTGATCCACGAGATCCTCGGTTAGCCGATCCGCCGCACCGCCAGGATAGCTACGTAAATGTTCGATCTGTCAGAAGTTAGAAGTCGCCGCCCGGGACCATTCCGCACGTTGTAAGTGACCACGCCAGAGATTAGGATGGTGCGTGGTTCGCTCCCGCCAGTTCCTGCCTTCCTCCCGCCCTACCTGAGCCTGCCATGAAGCCATCGCTTGTTGCGGCGCTGTTGTTGGTCGCTGTGTTCGCGACGCTGGCCACGGGTCAGCCGCCGGCTGCCAGTCATTTGCTTCCCGGTGCCGTTCGACCCGGTGCGACGACCGACGTCGTGATTCATGGCGCGAATCTGGCCAGCCCCACGGGCATCTGGAGCGATGCGCCACTCACGTCGGAGCTGACGCCCGGCATTGAGGGGAATGGCACTAAGCCGGAGAGCGTGAGCTACCGCGTGACGGTTCCCTCGGAAGTCCCGCTGGGAGTGATCGGATTGCGGGTGGCCACGGGGCAAGGCATTTCGAATCTGAAGCTGCTGCTGGTCGATGACCTGCCGAGCGTGGCCGATGCGAACAATAATCGCACGCCCGATGCGGCCCAGGTCGTGACGCCGCCGGTAGCGATCGACGGCTATTGCGATGGCGAGACGAGCGACTTTTATCGCTTTACGGCTGCGGCCGGCCAGCGCTTGGCCGTGGAAGTGTTTGCCCGTCGGCTTGGTTCGCCGCTCGACCCAATGATTCGCCTGCTGACTCTGGATGGCCGAGAATTGGCGTTCAGCGATGATGACCCTTCGACCGGCGCGGACGGTCGCTTTGCCCATACGTTTGCCGAGGCTGGCGACTACCTGCTCGAAATTCGCGACATTCGCTATCAGGGTGGCGGAAATTTCCGCTATCGGCTGCGATTGGGCGATTTCCCGTTGGTCTCCGTGCCTTATCCGCTGGCCGTGCAGAAGGGGCAAAGTGCGAGCGTTGAGCTCGTGGGCCCTGAAGGCGCGCTTGCTCAACCGGCGACCGTAAACGTGCCGGCCGATTTTGCCGCAAAGCAGATTCGCGTGGCGACTCCCTCGACCCAGACCGCGAGTTGGGTCAGCGTCGTCGCCAGCGATGTGGCCGAGCAGTTCGAAACAGAGCCGAACGACTCACCCGATACTGCGACCAGCGTGACACTCCCCGGCGCTATCAACGGCAAACTGGAGATAGCGGCGGACAACGACTGGTATCAGTTCACGGCCAAGGCGGGGCAGCGGCTGGTGTTCTCAGGCGAGACGAGAAGTTTCGGTTCGCCCTGCGATCTGTACATGCGGTTGTACAACGCCGAAGGGGGCGTGCTGGCCGAAGCCGAAGACAATGGAAACGCCGAGGGGGCACTGAACTACACGTTCCCGGCGGATGGCAATTATCGTCTGCGCGTGGAAGACACGAATCGCCGCGGCGGTCCGGACATGGTCTATCGCGTGCTGGCCAGTGCTTATCAGGCGGGTTTCGACCTGGCTGCCGAGGCCGAAAAGCTCGATGCGCCACAGAACGGGGTGTTCGTGGTCAAGGTGACGGCCGCACGGCGCGACTACAACGGTCCGATCACGCTCTCGGTCGAAGGGGCCGGCGATTGCAAGCTCTCGAACAATATCATTCCCGAAGGCAAGCCCGAGACGACCGTCCATGTGACGGTGGGGCCATCGCTCACGCCGGGGCAATTGGGCACGATCAAGATTCTAGGCACCGCGAAGGTTGGCGAAGCGGACTTCACGTCGGTAGCAAGCACGCAGGGCGCTCTTCGCACATCGCTAGCGGGGCTGCCCTATCCGCCGGCCGCATTCGACAGGGTGATCGGATTGGGGATCGGTCCGGTGTTTCCGCAGTTTTTCACGGTTGCATCTCCCGCGCCGGTCGCTTCGCTGGTCAAAGCCGGTGCGACTGCGGCGATCAAGGTCAGCGTCGCCCGCACGAATGGTTTTGACGAAGCGGTGGCGATTGCCGTGGCCGACCTGCCGGCCGGAGTGACGGCGAAGCCGGCCACGATTGCCAAGGGGCAAAGCGAAGTCGCCGTGGAGTTGGTCAGCGAGAAGTCGATTCCACCGGGCAAGTTTCCGGTGAAACTGGTCGGCAGCGCGAGCTTCCAGAATCAACCGCAATCGTTCACGTTCGATCAGGCCGCAGTCGTGGGGCCGCCGCTGGCCGTGGCCTTTGCGCCCGCGGGCACAGTGCCGGTCGGCGGCAAGCAAAAGGGGACGCTTACATTCACGGGCGACGTGGCCCCGGTGCCCGCACTGGCTGCCTATCAAGGTGGCGTGACCCGCGGTGCTGACGGCCCTCGCGCGGCGGAGTTCGCCGGGTTTGCGGCGGACAACAAAGCGGCAGAGCTATCGGGGGTGGACAAAGCGCCGGGCGATGATCGATTGACGGCGGAGCTGCCAATCGCGGCGGGATCTGATTACAGCGTTGAGTTTTGGTTTTACAACACCCGCGACTTGAGCCAGCCGAATGCTCCAGCGGTATCGGGCTACTTGTTCAGTCGGGCTGGGAATGCCGACGCGGTGAACGCTCAGCCGGGCGATCATCTCGCGATTGGCGGCGTCGAGAGCTCGCCACGCGACAAGCTGTTTTTCTATGACGGGCAGAACGTGCTGTCCGGCCGTACGCAACTCGCGCTGAATACATGGCATCACGTGGCCCTGGTGCGAACCGGCGATCAGGTGCGCGTGTTTCTGAATGGTGACGTGGCGAATCCCGAGATTCAAGGTGCGTCAGCCTCGCGGGCGACAAGCAATCAGATCGTGCTGGGCACGCGAACAGACGGTTATGCACCATTCCAGGGGCGGCTTGACGAAGCGGCCGTGTTTGCGAAGGCGCTCTCGCCCGAGCAGGTGCAGGAGCATTTCGCCGCGTCTAAGGGGATGACGCCCGCGCGTGATGTGGTGCTGAAGGACGCACCGCTGGCCTACTGGCCGTTCGAGGAACTTGAAGGCGGCGTGGCTGCGAGCCTTGCGCCGCCGCAGCAGCGGTTGGTGAAGCTCGCCTGGCAGAACCTGGCGGCGGGGATCAGCGCTCCGAGTGAGATTGTACTGGCTGCCGGCGCAACCGCGGCCGAGATCGAACTACTGGCCGCGGATTCCGTGGCGCCCGTGAAGATTGAAAACGTGATTGTGGCCGGCACGACGCCGGTCGCAGACGGCCCATTCACCGTCGAGTCGATGCCCGTGGCCGTGGAAGTGATTAAGCCCTGAGAAGACCAAGCCCCCAGAACGAAGCTAAGGGAGAGATCGATGAACTGGAATTTGTCGAAGCCATGCGCGGCCGCACTTGCGCTCTGCTTGCTCGCGATATCGGGGCTCGTTCGAGCCGAAGAGCCCGCGGCAGAGGCGATCGAACCGATCGTGGTCGGAACTCCCGAGCGGCTTGAAGTATTTCCTGCGAAGATCAAGTTGGACGCTCAGAGCCGCGAGTCGCATCTGGCAGTGACTGGCTTTTACGCCGACGGCTCGATGCAGGATTTGACGCGGGCGTGCGAAATCATTCCGGCCAGCGGCGAAGTTGCCCGCAGCGAAGGCGCGGTCGTTTACCCCGTGGCGAATGGCTCGACGGAAGTGACGGTCAAGGTGGGCGGCTTGGAAATCAAGGTGCCAACCGAGGTCGTCGATCAGGAGAAGCCGAATCAGATCTCGTTCGAGTATGGTGCGCTCGTCGCCCTCTCGAAACATGGCTGCAACCAGGGCGCCTGTCACGGCTCACCCAGCGGCAAGGGAGGCTTCCGCTTGTCACTGAGGGCCTACGACCCAGTGCTTGATATCGAGACGCTCGTCCGTGAAGCGTTTAATCGCCGTACGAACCTGCTCGAGCCGGAGAAGAGCCTGCTGTTGCAGAAGCCGCTGATGGAAGTGGCGCATGGCGGCGGCCGGCGGCTGAAGAAAGACGACATCGGCTACACCGTGCTGCGCGACTGGATCGAGCAAGGTTGCCAACTCGATCCGGCTGGCGCGGCAAAGTGCGTGAAGCTGGACATCTATCCGCGGGAGCGCGTGCTGATGCGGCCGGCGCACACGCAGCAGATGATCGCGCTGGCCCACTTTTCAGACGGCTCGGTGCGAGATGTAACTCGCCTGGCGTGCTATTCGAGTTCAGATGAGGCAGTGGCCACGGTTGACGAAAATGGCCTGGTGGTTGCGCACGATCGGGGCGAGGCGGCGATCCTGGTCCGCTTCCTGGATCATCTCGAAAGCTCGACCATGATGTTCCTCAAGCAGGTGCCGGGCTTCGAGTGGAACTCACCGACCGAAAACAACTTTGTCGATCATCACGTTTTCAAGAAGCTCGAACAGCTTCAGATTCTGCCCTCGGAGCTGTGCAGCGACGAGGAGTTCGTCCGTCGCGTGTACCTCGACGTGATTGGCATTCTGCCGACGGCCGAGGAAGCTCGCAGCTTCCTCGCCAGCACGGAGCCGGACAAACGGGCAAAGCTCGTTGATCAGCTTTTGGAGCGGCCCGAGTTTGCGGAGTTCTGGGCCTTGAAGTGGGGCGATCTGCTGCGTATTCGCAATGCCAAGGTTTCGAATCCTGGCGTGCACAAGTTCCATCGCTGGCTGGTGGCGGCTTTCCGCGACAACATGCCGTACGATCAGTTCGCCCGCGAGCTGCTGACCGCAGATGGCAGCACGTTCGTCAATCCGCCGGCGAATTACTTCCGCACGGCAGCCGACACCAACGACTGCACCGAGACCACCTCGCAACTCTTCTTGGGTATTCGTATTCAGTGCGCGAAGTGCCACAACCATCCGTTCGAGCGCTGGTCGCAGGATAACTATTACGGGATCGGAGCGTTCTTCAACCGCGTGCAGCGCAAGCCGGGTGCCAACGCCGACGAGCAAGTCGTCTGGGTGGCCCGCGGCGGCGAAGTGACGCAGCCGCGAACCGGCAAGCAGATGCAGCCCTGGCTGCCGCTCGAGGGCGAAGCGGCGCTTTCCGGTGAAGACGATCGCCGCGATAAGCTGGTCGGGTGGCTGGTGAAGCAGAACAATCCCTTCTTTGCCAAAGTCGAAGTGAACCGCATCTGGGGGCATCTGCTCGGACGCGGCATTGTCGAACCGGTCGATGACTTCCGCGATTCGAATCCTCCGGCGAGCGCCTCGCTGCTGGCGGCCCTGGCCGACGACTTCGCCGCCAACGGGTATGATCGCAAGCGAGTGATGCGGAACATTCTGGGTAGCCGCACATACCAGCTCAGTTCGCGCAAGAACGAGTTCAATACGGCGGACGTGAAGTACTTCTCGCATGCCACGACACGGTTGCTCTCGGCCGAGCAATTGCTCGACGCGATCTGCCGGGTGACCAGCGTGCCCGAGAAGTTCGCGGGCCTGCCCGCCGGCACGCGAGCCACTTCGCTGCCGAGCCCCGATGTGGAAAGCGACTTCCTGAAGGTCTTCGGCCAGCCGGCGCGCGAGACAGCCTGTCAATGTGAACGTTCGACGGACTCGAACCTCTCGCAGGCGCTACAAATGATCAACGGTCCGCTCGTGCACTCGAAGGTGCGCGACGAGAAGAACCGCCTGCGACAGCTTGCGGGCGAGGGCAAGTCAGATGCCGAGATCGTCACAGAACTCTACATGGCAGGCCTCTGCCGGCCGCCGAGCGAGCCCGAACTCTCCGCCGCAACGAAGCACATCGCTGGTGCGGGTGATCGGGTCCGTGGTTTGGAGGATGTGTGCTGGGCGATTCTGAACGCCAACGAGTTTCTGTTCCAACACTAATCGCTGATTGCGGCGGAGATCGTGCAGTGCTTCAACTACGAACAGTTGTTTACTTCGCTTGCGGCCTGGCAGCGCTGGTTTCGCTGAATGAGGTTTTCGCCGACGAGGCGCCCGTCAGTTTTTCGAAAGACATCGCGCCGATTCTGGCCAAGAATTGCGCGGCTTGCCACAGTGCAGCCGAGGCGAATGGCGGATATCAGGTGGGCAACTTCAACCTCCTGCTCAAGGCGGGCGACAGCGAAGCTCCGGCGGTGACTGCGGGCAAGCCCGAGGAGAGCGAACTGCTCACGCGCATCGCAACGGACGACGAAGGCCTGCGAATGCCGCAGGAAGCCGATCCATTGCCAGCAGAGCAAGTGGCGCTCGTCAAGCGGTGGATCGCCGAGGGCGCCAAGTACGATGCAGCCGACCCCGCGTCGCCGCTGGCCGATATCATTCCCAAGAGCGGTCAGCCGGATCCGCCGGAGAGTTATCGCCGGCCGATTCCGATCGCCGCCGTGGCTTTTAGCGCCAGCGGCGAAGAGGTTGCGGCCAGCGGTTATCACGAAGTCACGATCTGGAATGTCGCCAGCGGCACGCTCGCACGGCGGATCAAGAATGTGCCGCAGCGCGTGCAAGGGCTGGATTACAGTGCCAACGGTACGTTGCTGGCCGTCGTCGGTGGAACGCCTGGCAGCTTCGGCGAGGTTAAACTCTTCAATTCGGCCGATGGCACGCTCGTAAAAGACCTCGGCTCGATGGCGGACGTGGCGTTTTGTGTGGCCTTCAATCCCCCTGGAACCAAGCTGGCCGTGGGGGGCGCCGACCGCACGATCCGGATCTACGACGTCGCCAGCGGCAAGCAGGATATCCTGATCGAGGATCACGCCGATTGGGTGGCTGGTCTGGCCTGGAGCGCGGACGGCAAGCGACTGGCCTCGGCCAGCCGTGACAAGACCTCCAAGCTCTTCAATGCCGAGAATGGCGAATCGCTGGTCACGTATTCTGGCCTCGGCGAGCCGGCCTTCGGTGTGGCGTTCAGTGGCGATGGAAAACTCGTCTTCTCGGCTGGCACCAGCAAGGCAATTCACGCCTGGAATCCGGACGACGGCGCTAAGAAACACCAGATCGGCGGCTTCTCGGGCGACGTGCTCTCGCTGCAAGCCCATGAGGACAAAGTGTTCAGCGGATCGGCCGATAAGACCGCTCAGCAGCATCGTGGCGCCGAGCTGAAGCACTTTAAGACGTATGCCGGCCCGGGCGACGCGGTCTACGCAGTCGATTTTCACGCCGGTACGGGCCGGATTGCGGCCGCGACTTTTGGCGGTGAAGTTCGCATCTGGAACGCAGAGGACGGTGCTCAGGTGACGAGCTTTGTCGCCGCTCCGGGATACACTCCGCCGATTGCAGCGAAGTAGCCGTCGCTTTGAAAAGGCGGTCTGCGGCTCTACCAGTCGCCGACGGCGCCATCGGCGTAGAACTCCCGCAGCACGACTTCCTGCTGGAAGGGATGTTTCTTGACCTCCGCTTCGTTGATCTCGATGCCGAGTCCCGGCCGCGCGCTGGGGCGGACGATGCGGCCTTTGGTCTCGACGGTGAATCCCTCGCTGACGACGTCGCTGCGCCAGGGAACGTCGAGGTGCACCGTTTCGCAGATGATGTAGCTGGGCGTGGCGAAGCCGAATTCAAGCGAAGCGGCCGTGCTCACGGGCCCCTGAGGATTGTGCGGGGCGAGCGCTACGCGATAGGCCTCGGCCATGGCTGCAATGCGGCGGGCTTCGCTCAGCCCGCCGCAGTGTGTGATGTCCGGCTGCAAAACGCTGCATGCTCGCTTCTCGAGCACATCGACAAACGCGTGCTGGCTGATGAGCCGTTCGCCGGTGGCGATGGGTGTCGTCACCGCTCGCTGGATCTCGGCCAGTCCGCCGACGTTTTCCGGCCAGCAAGGTTCCTCAAACCAGTAGAGCCCAAAGGGCTCGGCAGCTTTGGCCAGGATCAGTCCCATGCGCGGTGAGTGCCGGGCGTGGCAATCGACCATGATGTCGACATTGTCCCCCACCGCGTCGCGCATGGCGGCAAGGCAGGCTTCCAGGTAGCGGACCGGGCGGAGGCCTTCGATCGGCATCGTGGGAGGCGAGGCCATGCACTTGAACGCCGTGAAGCCTTCCGCCACCGCCTTGGATGCCAGATCGGCGAAGCGGGGGGCATCCGCGGGATCGACGGTGTAGAAGTCTTCCATCCGGCCGCCACCCAAGTGGCAGTACAGCCGGACGTAGTCCCGCACCGGCCCGCCCCACAGTCGATGGCAAGGCACGCCGTGCACTTTGCCCAGGATGTCCCACAGGGCCAGGTCGATGCCGCTGAGCGCCGTCGCGCGGATGATTCCGTTGGCATGCCAAAAGTGCTGGCGATACATCATCTGCCAGAGGTATTCGACGCGGGTGGGGTCCTCGCCCAAGAGCAGCGTGGCAATGTCCTCGATCGCGCCGACGACCGCGCGGGTATGCCATTCGAGCGTGGCTTCGCCCCAACCCCAGAGCCCCGGCTGATCGGTGAGAACTTTGACGAACACCCAGTTCCGCATGCGGGCGTGGCAGACGTGGGTTTCGATGGCGGTAATTTTCATGCGCGGCTGCGAGGCGGGGTTGATAGTCGAGTTGAGGACGGCAACGTCGCCGGCCAAGATTCTGCTAAATTCACCGAAAACCCCGTAGCTCGCAAGGGCGCTAGTCTTTAGGCTGGCTGTGCCCCCAGGCGATCGACCGATAGAATGACACGGCGTTTTTGCACGGATCGGAAGGCGGACGTAGTCTCTCTCAATGGGTTGGAATCGAAAACTCTCGCTGATTTTTTTTCTCGTGGCGGTCGCCGCGGCGGGGTATTTCCTGCGCTCCCTGGTCCCCACGATGCTGGCAGAGTACCGCACGGCGGCCGAGTTCAGCCCGACCTGGGGCTATGTGTATCTGGCCATCGCCGGCGCCGGCGCAGCGGCATTTCTAACCTTGGCCGTCTGGACGATCTGGTCGCTAACGTCAAATACAAGATCCAAGGCCAATCGCCGGGCGGCGCAATCGCGCACTCCGAACCAGATGTCCGAAGGGGAAAAGCAGGCTGAAATCGACTCGCACCTGGCAGCCGGCCGCGAGTGGACCGAGGACGGTTCGCTCACGCCCGAGGCTCGCGAGAAGATTCGCCGCTCACTGGACGAAGTCGAGACCAAACGCGAGCGTCAGACGCTGGAAATCGTGGCCTTTGGCACGATCTCCAGCGGTAAGTCGTCGCTGCTCAATGCGCTCGCCGGGCGCGACGTGTTTAAAACCGAAGTTCGCGGCGGAACGACCGTCACGCGGAACGAGATTCCCTGGCCCGGCAAAGACCAGGTTACACTGGTCGATATGCCGGGGCTGGGCGAAGTGCATGGAGCCGATCGCGAAGAGCTGGCCAAGCAGTCTGCCCGCGACGCCGACCTGGTGCTGCTGGTAACCGACGGACCTGTGCGCGACTTCGAAATGGAACTGCTGGAAATCCTGGCGGCCATGCAAAAGCCGATCCTGGTGTGCCTGAACAAAGAAGACTGGTTTCGGCCGGGCGATCGCGATTTGTTGCTTGAGCAGATTGCCGGCCAGGTCTCCCGGTTTGTCTCGCGCGAGAATGTCGTTTCGCTGCGGGCGAAGCCGACCTCCCGCGTGCGTACCCGAGTGCTGGCCGACGGCACGCAGTGTGACGAAGAGGTTGAGGTTCCGCCGGATATCAGTTTGCTCGCTCGGCGGATGCAGCAAGTCGTGGAACACGACGGCCGTGATATGCTGCTGGCGAACCTGCTGCTGCAAGCTCGCGGGTTGGCCGCCGAGGCGAAGGCCGAGGTGCAAACCGAGCTCGACACGCGGGCCCGGCAGATCGTCGATCTCTCGATGTGGCAGGCGGGCGCGGCGGCGGCGC
>JBGSKX010000112.1:0-8853 GCA_041741015.1 Pirellulales bacterium | reverse complement strand
TTCGAACCACGGCAGGTCAAGCGACGGCCCAAACGCTTCCAGTGGATGATGGTCCCCCGGCAAGAAGCCAAACGCCTACTCCTCCAAGGGATTACGTAAATCTACGTGCCATTAAAGTTTCACTTCTCAGCAGATTTGGCCAAGTCGAGAACAAGCCTCTGGCGTCGGAGCAGACGCAGGTTTGCCAGCGGGTCTAGGCTGCGGTTATCGGTCGAACCATCACTCGCTGGTGGCAAAGAAGCGCCATCGGATCGACCGCGGTCGGCGCCGCTCTAACTGTGGTCGGTTAAGACGACCTCAGCAGATTCGGACTTGCAGTTCGGCGCCTCGGGTGAGGCAACCGCTCGCACGAAGCAAATGTCGCAAGTCGCAGCGGTCGCGATCACCGAGGGCATGAAGCCCAAGAGCCGGGATGCAGTTTTGACTGCGCGTCGGGAAGTGGTCCGGGTATTGATGTGAAGACCGCCAACGAAAATAAGACGCGGCGGGTTGTTTCACATCTGCGCGCAAGCAGACGATGCTACGGTGGTAGGACGTGATCTTCCCCTGAGCAGTGAACTCGCAAGTTCGAATCGCGCGGGCCCTACAGGCGTAAATCGCATGTGGAGTCGGAGGGTATCGCCTGCCACGCGGTTGTATAGATCTTACCGGTGGATCGCTTTGGGCGTGCCAGGACAGCCGCAGGTTCGGAAGCGGATCAAGCCAAAGCGACTCAGACACAGCGGGTCGTAACGATTATTAGCTTCTTGCGAAGCGCTACCTCTTCTCCGCCTAAAAAGACGTTTCGATGATCGGCGATTCCAAGGCGCAACCTACGCTTTGGCGCACGGGACGAAATCTCGATGAGAACGTCCGATGAAGTTGGTCAGGAAAAATAAGGAACTCGACGGAAATCGATGCCGGATCGATCACGCGTAAAACACCGCGCTGGCACCTGGTCTACTTCGTGCTCGCGGCCTTTGACCTGGTCACCATCTCGACGACGCTCTGTCTCAACCACTCGCTGGGCATATCAAAGAAAGCAGTGTTTGAGCGATGTCATTTGGCTCGCACGGCCCTTGGCGACGCAGTACACCAGCAAAAGGGCACCCCATGAATCGTGACACATACAAAACACCCTCCAACGAAGATTCAAGTGGCGATGGCACGCAACCTGAACCGGCCGACGGCACGTGCGGGGCTCTGGGCGATGACCATACGATCAGGCATCAGGCTCCATCCAGAGGTATCTTCAGTCATGGCCTCACGGTGCTGCTGGCTGGGGTGGGCGTCACTCTGCTCGTCATCGCGGCCGCTCGGCTGATTCCAATCTCTACGGGGAACTTTAAACAGACCAACGCCGGCGCGGCGGTCGAGGTGCTGACGGATGTCACACAAGCGCTGACGCAGGACATCGAGCGCCTAACCGTGCCGGCGATGCAGCGCGGGCAGAAGCTCGCTCAATCGGCCGCTTTGGTTGACGCCCTGCGCGACAACAACGCGGAGCGAATTACACGCTTGTGCAACCAAGCGATACAACACGCTACCGAGATCGATGCAATTGCAGTCTTCGACGCAGAAGGCGAGATCGTCGCGATCAATACCGTCTACAGCGATGGGAACGTAATCCCCGACGATCGGGTCGCGCGGATTATGACGCGCGATTACAGCGAGCGCGGGATCATCATGCAGTGCGTCAAGAATTCCTCCAGGCAGGAGATACTCGAGTTTCAGACCGGCTGCGATATCACCCCAGCACTGTTCGATTCTTCCGGGCTGTCCGTAGCCCACTCGGTGCCGTTGTATGACGCCGCCGGCGTTCAGGTGGGCGTCGTCAGCACGCGCATGCGGTTTGACCGGCTCACGAGCCTTATCGACGGCCGTTCTTTTGCAGGTGGTGAGCGATCGATCTGGTTCGTGACGGACGACGGGCGCTACTTCGATGAGGCCCTCAACGCGGGGGGCGATCCCCCGGTTCCGCACGATGACCTTAGCGTGATAACCCAGCCCCTGGTTCGCCGGTCCACGGAATGCGTAACGTTCGACCACGGCGGCGCGACGCACATGCTCCATCGGGTGTCCGATCTGAGCACCATGGATAAAGGCGGGATCCAGGTGATGACCCGTGTGCCCGAGAGTTGGCTCACGCGAGAGGCACGCTATACCGCGCTGGCTGGGGTTGTGACACCCGGAGCGGGCGGCGTTTTGTTCCTTCTGCTCGCGATCCTGAACAACATAGTCATGAGAATGCGCGGGCAACGCGATTTGGCACGCAAGACCACCCAGCAGGTCAAGAAGTACGAGCAAGATTTAGAGGATTCACTGACCGAGGCCCGGCAAGTCGCTAATGAATTAAGTGCCGTCCGCAAGGTGATGGATCAGCACACGCTCTTTTCCATCGCCGACCGCGCAGGCAAGATCGTTGATGTCAATGAAGGCTTCTGCAAGATCAGCGGCTACAGCCGAGAAGAACTGCTGGGCCAGGACCACCGGATGCTCAACTCGGGCTACCACCCCAAGTCCTTCTGGAAAGACATGTGGCGGACCCTTCAGTCGGGCAAGCCCTGGCGTGCGGAAGTGTGCAACCGTGCCAAGGACGGCTCGCTGTACTGGGTTGATTCAACCAACATCCCGCAGTTCGATGAGCACGGCAAGATCATCCGCTATGTCTCCCTGCGGTTTGATGTCACGACAAACAAAGAAGCACAACGCCAGAACGCCCAACTGGCGGCGGCCTTGAACGCTTCGAACGACTGCATCTTTATTTTCGACGCGGAGAGCCTGGACTTTGTCTACACCAATCACGGGGCAAAGCTACAGATCGGCTACACCGATGCCGAACTGGCCAAGATGAGCCCGGTCGATATCAAGCCAGACTATGATCGCGGTTCGTTTATGGAGGCGATCGCGCCGCTCTATGAAAAGCCAAACACCTCCATGGTGTTTAGGACGAGGCACCAGCACAAGGACGGCCATTGCATCCCGGTGGAGATCTCGCTTCAGTTGATGGAAGATTTAGGAGATCATGGCCTGTTTATCGCGGCGGTCCGTGACATCACCGATCAACTCGCCGCGGAGCGAACAATTGTTGACGCCAAAGCCAGGCTGGAGCGTGCGACGAACGGGACGTCTGATGGACTTTGGGACTACATCCCCGCGACGAACGAGGTGTGGTATGCGGATCAATTCAAGAAGCTGGTTGGCCTTGAGCCGCACGAGTACGACCAGTTCGAGCCCATCTTGGATTCGTTCGCAAATCTGCTTCACCCGGACGACAAGGATCGCACATTCGCGGCGATCAATGCCCACCTTGAAGATGATGTTCCTTATGACGTGGAGTACCGCCTGCGGATGCGTAGCGGCGGTTACCGATGGTTCAGGACAAGAGGTCGGGCAACCCGCGACGAGCATGGGATTGCCACGCGCATGGCCGGCTCGATCTGCGATGTCCAGGCGACCCGTGACGCATTCGAACTGGTTGAGCAGGCCAATAAGGCCAAGAGCGAATTCCTCGCCAATATGAGTCACGAGATCCGCACGCCCATGACCGCAATCCTCGGCTACTCGGAACTGCTCTGCGGTGATTTGGCCAACGAACCGACACAGGCCGCAGATGCGGTCCGTACGATCCAATCCAACGCCAACCACCTGCTGACCATCATCAACGACATCCTCGATGTTTCGAAGATCGAAGCGGGACAGATGACGGTCGAATCGATCGAGACCCGGCCCACCCAGATTATTTCCGAGGTGCTCTCGATGGTTCGGCCCCGTGCAACCAGCAAGGGTATGGACGTCGGCGTGAAATATGAGACGCCGATCCCCGAAACCATCCAGTCCGACCCGACGAGGCTGCGTCAGATCCTGTTGAACCTCATTGGCAACGCGATCAAGTTCACCGAGGTCGGCAGCGTGACGATCCACGCGTCGTGCGATCCGATGTCGCAGCAGATGAAACTGAGCGTCGTGGATACCGGCGTCGGGATGTCGCCCCAGCAATGTGAGGTCATCTCTAAGTTCCAAGCCTTCTCGCAGGCCGATGCAAGCACCACGCGGAAGTTCGGCGGCTCCGGGCTGGGCCTGCGTATCTCCAACGCGTTGGCCCAGATGCTCGGCGGCGGGATCGAGGTCAGCTCTGTTTGCGGCCAAGGCAGCACCTTCACCGCGACGATCGCGACGGGGGACTTGGATCGTGTCACGATGCTAAAGCCCGATGAGGCAATAAGCAACAATTCGCAGGATCGCACGAACGACCAAGAACAAGCCGCGTCCAAAACCGCAGCAGTTAAGCCGTTGAATGGCCTGCGCATTCTGTTGGTTGAGGATGGCCCGGACAACCAGCGGTTGATCAGTTTTATCCTCAAGAAAGCCGGCGCGGACGTGACGGTTTGTGAGAATGGATTGATTGCGGTTCAGACGCTGGAGAACGCCGACGATCTGGAACAGCCCAATGTTGTCTTAATGGACATGCAGATGCCTGTGCTGGACGGCTACGGAGCAACACAGCGATTACGAGAGAATGGATACACGCTGCCCATCATTGGCCTGACCGCCCATGCGATGGCATCGGACCGCCAGAAGTGTCTCGACGCCGGCTGCGATGACTACGCCACGAAGCCAATTGACCGAGAAATACTGATCGAATTGGTAGCGAGTTATGCGAAGCGGGTGGAGTGCGGCCGCGGCGCGACTACCCGCAATGATCCGAAGCCTTCGATGAGCCATCCCGTCGCGGCGCGGCGGGCGGAGACGACAGTGTTGCTGAGCGAAGTGGCGGACGACCCGGACATGGCCGAGCTAGTGGACACGTATGTGGCCAGCCTGGGCCCCAAGGCCGCGTTAGTGGCCGAGCTGTATTCCGAGCATCGGCTGGGAGAATTGGCCCGTCTGGCGCACCAGCTTAAGGGGGCCAGCGGCGGGTATGGCTTCCCGACCATCAGCGAAGCGGCCAATAAAGTCGAACTGCAGGCGACCGCCGACCCCGACCTGCGGCAGCTTGCGCTTGCCGTGGACGAACTCACCGGGCTGTGCGCTCAGGCTGTCGCCGGTCGACCAGCGGACGGGGCGACGGAACCAGCTGGGGCCCCAGCCATGGGGATGGAATTATGAACTCAAGGTTACCATCCCCTCCGAAAAATCGGGTTCTGCTCGTCGACGACGATCCGGACATCCACAAGCTCGTTGCCGCCTTTCTCAGAAGGGAGAACATTGAACTGTTATTGGCCAATGGCGGCAGCGATGCCATCGACGTTGCCCGGCGGGAGTTGCCCGATCTGATCCTGCTGGACTACGACATGCCTGGCGCGAATGGCCTGGAAATTCTCGCCCGGCTCCGCGATGGGGTGGTTCCCGCGTCCACGCCCGTGGTCTTCGTCACAGGCAACAACAGCCACCACGTCCTCACCGGGTGCTTTAAGGCGGGAGCCGCCGATTACATCAGCAAGCCTTTCTGCGCACCTGAACTCAGAGCCCGTGTGCGCGCTCAACTGGATCGTCGGCAAATGCAGCGGCAATTGGAAACGCTCGCACTTTTCGACACGCTCACCAATCTCCCCAACCGGGCGTCCATTCTCTGTTCCATCCAGGACACGATCGACCGGAACGACGGCACCTACTTCGCGCTGCTCTTCCTGGACTTTGACGGTTTCAAGTTGATCAACGACAGCCTCGGGCATGAGGTCGGGGACAAACTGCTGAAAGAGATCGCGTGCCGGTTGCTAAAGGATTTGCGGATGACGGACAGAATCCACCCGGCCCGGCTGGGGGGCGACGAATTCGTGGTGCTGCTCGAAGGGCTGACCAGCCCGGCGGATGCGATCACGGTGACAGAACGGCTGCTGCAATCGCTTTCGCAACCCTATCAACTGGGCACCCATACAGTCTACTCCACGGCGAGCATCGGCGTCGTCACCAACGAGCATCGCTATGAAAAGGCCAGCGACATCGTCCGCGACGCCGACCTGGCCATGTATCGGGCCAAATCCTCGGGAAAGGCGTGCTACGCGGTCTTCGATCAGACCCTGCGGGAAAAGGCGCAATCCCGACTTGCCATCGAAACCGGACTGCGAGAGGCGATCTCCAGGAATGAACTCGTGCTCGCCTATCAGCCGATTATCTCGCTCGAAACAGGCCGGATGACGGCGGTCGAAGCGTTGTTGCGGTGGATTCATACGGAACGCGGCCTGGTCAGCCCTCACGAGTTCATCTCCGTCGCGGAAGAGACGGGCATAATCGTTCCCATCGGCAGTTGGGTCCTCGACGAATCCTGCCGGCAGTATGCGGAATGGCGTCGCACGCTGCCCGAAACTGACCGACTGGCGTGCATTCACGTGAATGTGTCGCGAAAGCAGTTATTGTCACCAGACCTTGTCCGGGTCGTCGAACAAGTGCTCACCAAGCACGACGTTCCACCGGAATGCCTGCACCTAGAGGTGACCGAGAGCGTGATCATGACCGATCCGCAATTCACCATCGCCGTGCTGAATAACCTTCGGAGACTGGGCGTGAAGATCGACATGGACGACTTCGGAACCGGTTACTCGTCGTTGTCGTGTTTGCATAAATTCCCCCTCGACGTATTGAAGATCGACCGGACGTTTATCACGAATGTCAACCGAGTCCGTGACTTGGCCTCGCTGCTGCACGCCGTGCTGACGCTGGCGGACAACCTCGGCCTGCAAGTGGTGGCCGAAGGGATCGAAGACGCCGAACAACTGGCCATGCTGCAGGCATTAGGCTGCGAATACGGACAAGGCTACTTTTTCGCGAAGCCGTTGCCGGCCGGCGAAATCGGAGGCTTCACCGTCTTGCAACACAGAACGGCTTCGCGCGAATCCGACGTGTCGCCATCCGGCGTGCCGACGAGCATTTTCGTTGAAGAGATTCTTGACCTTCAACACGCTGGGGTGGAAGCATGACCCCGACAGAGACGCAGGCCGTTGCCGAGAGGGAGACGCCCTCCATTGTCGAAAAATGCCTCGGCGAAATCAGGGACATCGCCACGCTGCCTGCTGTGGCGGAGAAACTGATGCGTCTCGAAAAAGACGAGCATACGACGGCGAGAGACATCATCCAGGTAATTACCAGCGATCCGGCGCTCTGCACACGGATTCTGAAAGTCGTCAATTCCTCGTTCTATGGCCTGCCAGCGCGGATCGCTTCGATCGATCGCGCCGTCGTGCTGCTGGGCTTCAAGGCGGTGAAAAACATTGCCGTGGCCGCCAGTCTCCACAAGCTCTTTCGGACCGCGAAAACCGGTTCCTATGCTGTGTCCGGCGACCTCTGGGTCCACTCCATCGCGGTTGCCACAGGCGCACGCATGTTGGCGGAAAAAACCGGACGCGTTTTAGCCGACGAGGCCTTTCTGGCGGGGATGATTCACGACATCGGGATTATGATCGAGATTCAGACCCGCCCGCACAAGTTCACCGAATTGACCGAACTGTTGTCCCGCGAGCAGGGCCTGACGTTCCGCCAGGCGGAGGAGCGTGTGTTGGGCGCGACACATGAGTCGTTCGGCGCCGCTCTCTGCCGAAATTGGAATTTTCCCCCGCAACTCATGTACGTTGCCAAGTGCCATCACGAACCGATGCAGCTTTCCGCAACGGATTCCGTGCTCCCGGCGATCGTGCATGTGGCGGATATTCTGGCCGCTCGCACGGGAATGGGATATACGCGCACGGTAGAAACCGACACCGTTGACCAGCAGATCCTCATCGCGTTAGGCCTCAGCGAAGACGACATCAAAGCTGTTGCTGAAACTCTCCCTGATGCAATTCAGGAAACGCAACAACTGTTTTCCGAGTAGGAAGCTCGATCAGCATCGCTTCGTGATCTGCTCCGCGCCGCGAGCAAATCTGACGTGCGGCATCGTTGCAGCCAATCTGGAAATCGTTCGTTTTTGCGATCGCCTCGCCGTCCCCTGTTTGATGGGCAGTAGCTTGGCCGTAGCAGTCGCAAACCGCCGTCTCGTAAATCAAAACACCGAGAACTCGCGGGATCCAGTAATCGAGAGATTCAATACACCGCGACCGAGTCGTGATCGGCATCTTGGCAATTCATACCGTAGGGGACGTCCTCAGCGTGAGCGCGAAGCTGCTGAGGTTGAAAAAACCGACGGCAGTTCCGCCATCGGTGGAACTGCGTTCGGTTGGACCACCCGTCCGCAATTGCGCTCTGGCCTAATTGCGTGCGGTGGCGAAGACCTCTGAAGCCGTGCGGTCGGTTCGACATCGGAACGAGCCTCCTGTAGGTCGCGAGGGTGATGGGGGGAGCGGACAACTTTCTGATGACCCGTCAAACTTGCTTTGGTCGCAAACTCTCCACGGGGTTTGACCCTCGCCAAACCTGCGGAGGCCGATGAAGCCTCAGCACGTTTGGCGGATGTCGAAAGCCGCGGAGAAGTTGACGTTCTCGGCAGGTTTGACTGGGCACCAGATAGGCGTCCTCTCCCCTATCACCCTCGCGTTCTGCGGACGGTCGTCCGGCTGTCGAAACGACCGCAAAGTCTCAGAGGTCTGCGCCACCGCCTGCAGGTGGGCGAGCATCGCAAGCTCAGAGGGTGGTCCACCCGCTGCGTTTTTGGCATGCCGATACTCTTGCAAGGGTGTGTGACCTCGGATCGATTGCCGCCGGATCGAGACGTAAGTCGAAACATCCGCTCGTACGGTTTCCAATTTGTTCGTATTCCGCAGATATGCTCCCCTTTTATGGCTGTGTGGGGGGGAGGTGGATTCAGGGCCAGCGCCCATTAAGTCGTTTGCAGCGTAAGGACTTCGGCGAGGAAGTCGGCGTTCCATCCGGCGACGCGTTGTTTGCTCTTGAGGCTGTGCTTTGATGGGTGCTGCTTCAAGAGGCCGATGGCCAGTCGCCGCA
>JBGSKX010000111.1:0-2044 GCA_041741015.1 Pirellulales bacterium | reverse complement strand
GTCGAGCAGGTTGCCGCTGATCATCGCGCCGGCCAGCGCCGCCAGCCACAGCAGCCACAGCACGACGAAGCTCGTCTTGTGCGAAATGTCCGTGCCCGCGGCTGAAGTTGAATGGAGTTCGCCGGTGTTCATGTCAGCCATGGTTGCTGTCCGCCTGCGTAAAATGCCTGTTAAGACTTCGAACCCCGCTTGCCCGACTTCTCGCGCACCGTGCCTGGAGGAATCGGATAGTACTGGATCAACTGCGGTGCGGTCAGACCAAACGATACCGCCGCCCCGACCGTCTCTTCAAGCGTCCAGTCCAGTTCGGTCACTTCGTCCTCGGGCACGAACAGCATGTAGCCCGAGGTGGGAATTGGCGTGGTGGGCAGGTAAATGCAGAGGATCGTCTTGCCCGTGGCCTCGTCGCGGCTGGTCGAGGTAACGAAGCCGGCGGAGCGCATCCCGGGATGCGGGAACGTGATCATCACGACCCGCTTGAACTTGGCCAATTCGCTGGTCCCGCTGAGCGACTGGAACGTGCGGCTGACGGCGCTGTAGATCGGCGTGACGATCGGCACCTTGAGCAGGACCATGTCGACGAACCGCGCGATCCGGCTGCGGGCAAAGAATCCCAGGAAGTAGAGGATCAATCCCGTGGCGATCAGGCCCACGACCGGAGCGACGTAGGTGGTGAACCAGGTGGGGACGGCGACGGCGCCCCCTTCGGCGAGGCGGACCACCAGCCGAGCCATTGGCGCCATGACGTATTCGTCGAGCGTCTGGTACAGCCAATAGACGATCCAGAACGTGACGAAAAACGGCAGCACCAGCAATAGCCCGGCGATGATTCGCCCGCGGATGTTGGCGATGGCGGCTTCGAAGCCACTGCGTTTGGGTGGCGGCATCGTTAAGTCGGCGGTTTGCGCGGCGGACGAAATCAGTTGCTGATCGGAACCCATGGGCGGCTTGCTGAACTAGGAGCAGAGGATGCGCGTAACTGTCAGCCGTCACGCGCGCCTCCGCCCGATTGGCGCGTGAAGACCGGCTGGGAGCCCCATTGTGGTGCGAAAAGCCCGGCGCGTAAAGTTAGATCGGGGCTGTGGGCAATTCGCGGTGTGCGACACGTCAATTTCGGCGGTCGCCCGAGCCAGCCGGTTTACGTCACCCTGAGGTGCGGTAGAATGCCGCGATGAATACCCCACCCAAACGCCGCTGGCTCCGCCGTAGCGCTTATTCGATCCACGAAACGATCCTGCTAATGGTAGTTGACGCCGGCGTGCTGACGACGCTGGTGTTTTCGGTCGTGCAGTGGGTGCGAGGCTAGACGAGCCCTCGTCGCTCACGAGCCTGCGTGCACGGTGACGACCAGGTACAGACCGACATCGCTGGGCTCTTCGCGTCCCGATTCGTCGATAGTCGGAATATTGATGCCGCCCACGAGCACGGGCTTGCCGCGCGGCAGCCGCAGGCTGGTGGCAAACTGCTGGGCCGCGACGTTGATCTGATCGATTTCGACGAGCGATTCGCCGTTCGACGTTACGATCGTTTTCGGCGCACTCGGCTTTTTCCAGTTCGTGATCGTGCTGTGCAAGTCGATCAGCACGCCTTCGTCGGCGGACAAGGCCGTCGGCGTGACTTCGAGCAACACGCCCAGGTGCGGCTCGGCAACGACGGGTTGATAACCAATTCCCGGGCCCGCCACCGGAATCGCGCCGAGCACGGTCGACTTGATCTGGCCGGACACCAGGTGCACGGTCTGACCATTGAAGCTCGTGATCTGTCCGCGATAGCGGCGCGACTCGACAGGCAGAGCCGCCAGCGCGGCCGGATCGATCGGCGCGCCAGCCCGATTTGCTCCGGCGACTTTCGGTTCGAGCGAGGCGAGTTGTTCGCGCGTGAGCGAGAGCCACATGGCCTCGGTCGTGACCACCTGCAGCGTGCCGTTCTCGCGGCGGAGCATGTCCAGAAAGTCCTTCACCTTGGAATGCACTTCTTCGGTCTGGTTGACCGCCAGCGTGCTGCCGACTTCGGTGATCGATCCCGGGCCGCCAACTTCGTCCCA
>JBGSKX010000110.1:0-22240 GCA_041741015.1 Pirellulales bacterium | reverse complement strand
GCGCGATAAAATGCTGAGCGGACATGCTGGGGCTCCTGGGTTGGACCATTGAGGACGTTGAACACCCCCAATGTATCCTTCCAGGCGCCCCGGCTTCCTATATCTTCACAGGTGGCCGCGAGCGCGGCTCACCTGTGCTCTTCTGGTAGCGGCAGCACGGGATCTGCTAGGTCTCAACGTGCACAGGTGACTGCTGCGCAGCACCTGTGGCACCCAAGTTCGCTCGATGGTTAACGGCGTAGGTTGGCACTGACAACTCGCTTGTCAGTGGGCCACGGCCCAAGAGGGATCAGTTCACAACGTTCCCAACAGTGACGTTCTCGATCTCGTTACGCTCCCTCTGAACCCTCCGGTGCTGTGCACACCGACAAGCAAGTTGTCGCTGCTACCCGGTGACCCCGAAACTTCCTGCCCTGCACCCTTGGCGTCTTCGTTTCTGGGCGTTTCATCGACGCCGCGCGGAGATTCAGAAGACGGGGACAGTCCCATTTTTCTCCCCGGGCACCGAAAAATCGGGACAGCCCCCTGGCGGCGCATCTGAAATAATCGCATTCCAAATCGCCCTTGACCGCGCGTGTGGCGCGCTGCCAGCGCAACTCATTGCCACGAGCCGCGCTCGCGTGCGCACGGCGCACACCGCCCAGGTGTCCACCACCTCTAGAAATGTGGCCAGGATTTCAGATAGGGTAAGGTCACGACAACAGGTAGAGACCGCATCATGTTCGCGACCCACGCCCGCTCGCTTGAGAATCTAGAGAAGTCGCGCAGCCCACGCGCCTGCGCTAGGGCACCGCAAAGCCTTTGCCGAGGCGGGTGTGTGCGCCCGAAACATCGTTTGCGCGAAAAGTTCGGCGCACACGCGCGAGAAATGGGAGCGCAGAAAACAGCCGGAAGACTTTTTCCCGCGCGCAGCGTCAGCTCTTTGAAAATTCGAGAAGCGATCGCCCGACAGCGGAGCCTGATTTCAGGCTTAGCCCTTGAAGGCACTCGCGATCAGCGCCACGTTCTGACCGCCAAAGCCGAAGCTGTTGGTCAGGGCGTGTTCGCAGCGGGCCTCGCGCGCCTGGTTCGGAATGTAATCCAGGTCGCACTCGGGGTCGGGCGTGTGGTAGTTGATCGTCGGCGGCAGGACGCCGTCGCGAATCGCCAGCAGGCATACGATCAGCTCCGTCGCACCGGCGGCGGCGATCAGATGCCCCATCATGCTCTTGGTGCTCGAGACGGGCACCTTGTAAGCATGTTCGCCCAGGGCCTTCTTGATGGCCAGAGATTCCACCCGGTCGTTGACCGTGGTGCTGGTGCCGTGAGCGTTGATGTAATGGATGTCCGTCGGGTTGACCGCGGCATCTTCCATCGCCAGCTGGATGCAGCGCGTCGCGCCGCGGCCTTCGGGATGCGTGTCGGTGATCCGGTAAGCGTCGGCCGTCGAGCCGTAGCCCGTCAGCTCGCCGTAGATCGGAGCTCCGCGCTTGCGGGCATGTTCGAGCTCTTCGAGCACGACCATCGAAGCGCCTTCGCCGAGGACGAAGCCATCGCGATCCTTGTCGAACGGCCGCGAGGCACCGTGCGGATCGTCGTTGTTCGTCGACAGGGCGGTGAGCAGGTTGAAGCCCGTCACGCCGAAGGGGTGAATCATGCTGTGCGTGCCGCCGGAGAGCATCACGTCGACGTCGCCCGCGCGGATCAGCTCGACCGCTTCGCCGATCGCCTGGCTGCTGGCCGCACAGGCGGTGAGGCAGTTAGCGTTCGGTCCCTGGGCGCCAAACATCGCCGCCAGGTGACCGGCCGGCATGTTGGGCTCTTGTTCGAGTTCGACGGTCGGGTGCAGCCATTCGAGGCCGGCCTTGGTGAACAGGGCGAGGTCGAACGCTTCACCCTTGAGGGCGGCCGCCATCATCCGGGCAAAGCACTGGAAGTCCTGCTGGCCTTCGCCGCTGCCCAGGTACACGCCGAAGCGCGTTGGATCGAGCTTGGCATCCAGGATGCCGGCATCGACAACGGCTTTCTTGGCCGCGCCGGCCGCGAACTTGGTGTGCCGTCCGCGCAGTTCCCAGACGCCCAGATCCTCGCCGACTTCGCTGACGTCCCAATTGCGGACTTCGGCCGAGATCTTGGTCGGAAAGCGGCTGGCATCGAAGATCGAGGTGTAACCAACGCCCGAGGCGCCTTGTTTGAGGCCCTCCCAGATCGTTTTGACATCGGTGCCCATCGGCGTGATACAGCCCACACCGGTAACAACCACACGACGGCGGTTTTGAGCTCGTCCGATCATGATCAGCTCCCTCGATTACGCTTGGTTTCCGGCCGCGGCCAGGAGGCTGGCAGGAACATTAAGCGGCTTCCCCTGGCTGTCGCGTCCGACTTCGAACACGCCCAGCAACTTGAGCATCGCCAGCAGGCTGGCCGGATCGAACAGCGATTTGCTGCCGGCCACGGACTCGCTGAGGTGCGCGAAGACCAATTGCACCTCGGCCTGCAACCGCGGCCCCACGTGGCTCGTGCCACTAACGATTGCTCCATCCTTGTGGATATCGTCAATCGTGACCTGGTAAACGAGCGTGTCACCTGGAGTCGCGGAGAAATGAAAGCGGGCCTTGGCCACCTTGGCCAGTACAACCCGTTCTTCGAAATCATTGTGCTCGGCCGCCAAAAGCCCACCGGTTTGCGCGAGCCCTTCAATGACCAGGGAATTGGGCATTAAGGGAGCGCCTGGGAAATGATCGTGCAGGTGCCCTTCGGCCAGCGAGACGTTTTTCACCGCCGTCGCCGACCGTCCGCTTTCGAACTGCGTGAATCGATCGATCCAGAACCAGCGCATGGGCTAATGGGCCTTAGGCTTGAGACAACAGAGGCTCGCGGCGCCGAACGGTCGGCGGCCGCTTACCCTTAGGCGCCGACCTTGGTTTCGACATACCGGCACATGTCTTGGACGGTCAGCAGGTTGCCGAAGTCCTGCACGACGGGATTAGCCGAAAAGTTTGTCAGATCGGCAAACGGCATCCGGGCTTCAAGTTGCTTGAGGCCTTCGGGCGTGACGCGGCCGTTCTGTACGTATTGGGCATTCGTCAGGATGTCTTCCGGGAACAGTTCGCCGCGAGGAATCTTGATGTCGAAGGCCTTTTCCAGGCGGAACACGATGTCCAGAAAGTCGATCGACTCGGCGCCGAGATCGCCAACCAGGCGGGCTTCGGGCGTGACTTCTTCTTCATCTACCCCGAGCGCATCAACCAGCGCACCCTGGACCTTCGTGTAAACTTCCTCCTTCGTCGCTGCCATCACAGACCTCCATAAACGAATCGCATGCAAGAATTGTAAAGGTTCGCCGGTGAGCTGCTTAGCCCAAACGGCAATCGGCCCAGTTGGGGTTTCTGGGAAGCCCTCGCCGCGAAGGCAAAAAAAGGCACTCCCTGAGAAAACGACCCGAGCCAGTGCGGGACGAACCCGAAGGCTTATCGGCCGCAAAATCGTCAAATGTCCACTAACTTTGCAAAACGCCAGTCTAGCGATTCATCCTAGGGGGCTCAAGGAGCCTGGGTAACGCGTTGCTCCGACAAGCGGATGAGGAAAGAATAGGCAGTAGGTCAGAGGAATCGGCGCGACAGTAACAGGCAACTGCAGGTTTGGAATTCCGGCTATGAACCTGGTGAATTTAGTTTGCCTGATCGCGGTCCTGCCCTTGCAGACTGCAGCTACCAAACCGGCGGCCGCACCCCCACGGATTGCGCGGTTCCTGGAACTTTGCGAGACCACGCGCCGCGGCGCAATCTTGCAGCTCGAACACGAGATCCGAAAGCAACGGAACGCCCCTTCAGCTGAACGGTCGCCGGTCAGGATCTCGCAACTGGAAACCCGGCTTAGACAGCTGCAATCAGGGCAAGAACTTGTGGTGCCCACGATCGCTTTCCCTCCGCAGGCGGGCACCATCGGCCGTTTGCCGGACGACGCGTGTTACGTCGAACAGATCGTGTCGCCTGGGGAGGTGCTGATTCGCTGCCATTTCCGTGTCCCCGTGACCACGGTGCGTAATTTTCGTGCTAATCGAGACACCGTGGTGCAGCCCGTCGCGGCAGTAGTTCGCGGCTGGAAGCAGCAGGTTTCCGAAGGACAAGACACGACCACTGGGGAGATTTTCGAGGTTCTCGGCCGCGAGCGCTATGCCACGCAAGGCGGCGGTAGTCGCACCGTGCTAGTGCTGAAGCCCTTCCATGCCGGTGAACTGGAGCCCTACTTACGTTCTGTCCCTACGGCCAAACCTGCCAAGCCACTCGTTGCACCTGCATCCGAGGGGTAATCTCGACCTCACTTCTTCCATTTACGAAGGATTTGGCCCGGCATTCGCACCTTTCCAGAGGGGATAGGTTATCCCCCCGGCGAATGTGCACTCTCGACGGTTACATCCGCTCTAACGTGGGGGTCCGGATGCCCGTGCCAATTGGTATGATAATTCAAACGGCACCGCTGAACTATCGCGGCGCGGGCGCGCGCGACTGGGCGTTAGTCTTAAGGTGCCTTGGCTTTAGAGGTGTGGGATGAGCATCAAGTTGCTAATCGCCGATGACCATGAGGTGGTTCGGGCGGGGTTGAAAACTTTGCTTGCTGGGACCGATATCAAAGTCGTGGCCGAGGCTTCATCCGGCGAGCAGGCGGTGCGGCTAGCACTTAAGCACGAACCCGATCTCGTCCTCATGGACATCCGCATGCCAGAGGGGGATGGGCTAAACGCACTCGGGCGAATCAAGCTCGATCGTCCCAATATGCCGGTTCTGATCCTGTCGACCTACGACAACCCCACTTACGTCGCGCGCGCTGTCGCCTTAGGTGCGAACGGCTTCTTGCTGAAGGGCACCACCAAAGAGAAGTTGCTCGAAGGAATTCGTGCTGCTGCCCAAGGGCAGAACGTGTGGACTCGCGACGAGTTGCGCCGAGTAACCGGTGCCCTTGCGACCCCCCGCCTAGCCGCCGATGTTGAAGTGCCACTTACTCAGCGGGAGAGCGAAGTTCTTAGGCAACTTGCTTTCGGGCTAACAAACAAAGAAATAGCACTCGCACTTCATATCAGCTACGAGACCGTCAAAGAGCACGTTCAGCACATTCTACGTAAGATCGGCGTTTCAGACCGAACCCAGGCGGCTGTTTGGGCCGTACGCAAGGGACTGGTATAAAAGGGGTTTGGCTCCACTCGCCCCCTATCTGAACGGCCTCTCGTGCCCAAGCCCACTGATATTCGCATTTGTCGCGCTACCGCAAGAACAGAGCGCATTGTGTACCGCACTCCCATCAAGTTTGGCGGGCGCGTGGTCACCGACGTCGTGCAACTACACGTCGAGGTCGAGGTTGAAACTGCCGGTGGTCGCCGGGCGATCGGATTTGGCTCCATGCCGATGGGCAACGTCTGGGCCTGGCCCGCTCTCACCGCCTCCACCGAGCAGACGTTGGCCACCATGATAGAATTGGGCCATCGGTTTGTGGCCGCTGCCGATGGATCCGGGTTAGTCGGACATCCACTTGATGTCACTCGGTCTTTGGCGGTGAGTCACGCTGCTATCGCCTCTGAGGCAATTGCGGAACTGGGGGTCCAGGACCCGGTGCCGCCGCTCGCCCAACTCGTCGCGGCCAGCCCGCTGGAGGCCGCGATTCACGATGCTTTCGGAAGAGTGCACGGCCAGAACTCCTACGATCTACTCGGCCGGGAGTGGGTGAGCGCTGATCTCGGTCACTATTTGTCGCCCGATTTTCGTGGAGAGTTTCTCGACCAATACACCACTCGCGAGCCCAAACCGCGAATGCCGCTTTATCATCTCGTCGGCGCACTCGACCCGTTAACTACTGTCGACATACAGGATCCGGTTGGTGACGGCCTTCCCGAGACGTTGGGTGAATGGATCGTCGCCGACGGACTCACGCATCTCAAGATCAAACTGGCGGGTGACGACCAAAAGTGGGATGTCGAGCGAGTGCTGGATGTCGAGAAGGTCGCTGGCGAAGCGCAGGCTGCACGCAACTGCGTCGAATGGTGCTATTCGCTCGACTTCAATGAAAAGTGCGCGAGTGTGGACTACATTCTCGATTTTCTAACTCAGATCCAGGAGCGATCGACCGCTGCGTTTCGTCGCATCCAGTATATCGAACAGCCCACGCACCGCGATTTGCGGGCACATCCTGAAAACCGCATGCACCGCGCGGCCGTGATCAAGCCGGTCGTGATCGACGAATCACTCGTCGACTTTGAAAGTCTTCTGCTGTGCCGCGAGTTGGGCTACACCGGAGTTGCGCTCAAGGCCTGTAAAGGTCACACCGAAGCACTGCTTATGGGCGCTGCCGCCCAGAAGTACGGAATGTTCCTGTGCGTCCAGGATTTAACTTGCCCGGGCCGTTCGTTTCTGCATTCGGCCAGTCTTGCTGCGCGAATCCCCACCATCGCTGCCATCGAAGGCAATGGGCGTCAGTATTGCCCCGCCGGCAATCGCGGCTGGGACGAACGCTATCCGGCGATGTTCAACGTGACTGAGGGTACACTTGGCACCTCGATCCTCAATGGCCCGGGTCTCGGGTTTTCATAAGTTGGGCCTTACGACACCAATATCGAGTGGTCGGAAATAACTAACCCCGCGCAGTCAGAGACGGACTACGCGGGGTTACTCGAAGGTGCTCGATCACTTCGGTGCGAATTTGCTTCGCGACCGGATTACGGGTTAGCCGGCGGCGGGTTTTCGCCCGACTGCTCGATGGTGGTCGATTCGGTAACCGTGGTTTCGCCACCTGGAGTTTCGACCGTCGTCTCGGTCGTCTTCTCCGCCTTCTTTTCACAGCCCACAGTCAGTGCAGTAACCATGCTGAGCGCCGCACAGAACGCAAAAAAACGCTTCATAATCTTGAGTCTCCTCGGTAAGGACGGCCGCTTGAGAGCGACATCATTTCAATATACGCGGAATCGAATTGCAGAACGTTCTGCAATGTCGCGTCACTAATACAGTGATCCTGTCGAACAACTAGATATTCCTCACATGCCGGATCTGGCCGAAAATGGGTCGACGTGGTTCGCTTCGGATCAAGATCGTTGGTTATCCTGAGACCAACCCACGCCTAACCGCTACGTCGCTTCGAGAGGTTCACGATCCCGCTCATGGCGAAGCGGACATCTATCGCCGAATCAATGGTTCCACAGGCTGTCCGGAAAGGTATCTTGACTCGACAGTTTTCGGTCGGATCGGTTTCTCGACGCTGAATGGAAGGCGATAACCGCCGATCTCTCGCAGCCGCGTCGAGGAGGCCGAGTACTCGGCCTTCTCCCCGAAATGGCTATCTGGGGCACTGCCAAGTCTGTACTGGGCTAAGTCGCCGTCTTCTAGACGAGCCAAAGCACGCGCTTTATGGGCACATAAACATCAACTACCAAGAACCTGATCGCGTGCCGCGCTACAACGTAAGCTGGGACCCGGGCAACGATGGATCCGTCTCAAAGAGTGGTACTCGCGAACGAACTGCGCCTTCACACAGCCGACCTAACTCCAGCAGCTGTGACGATACTTCACGGCAACATCACTCGGCCACCGCAT
Source organism: Pirellulales bacterium (assembly GCA_041741015.1). Taxonomy (GTDB): domain Bacteria; phylum Planctomycetota; class Planctomycetia; order Pirellulales; family PALSA-1355; genus JALHMI01. The sequence goes on along the minus strand of JBGSKX010000110.1, from coordinate 14,684 downwards.
GCGACCAGCGTTTGCCCCACCATGAAGCGACTGGCCTCACTCAATAGAAAGTGAACTACGTCCGCCACCTCATCCGGTTGTCCGATCCGCTTCATCGGAGTTTCGCTCACAATCCTCTCCAGCACTGGGGCATCGACGTCGTCGATAATTTCCGTCTCAATTAGCCCCGGCGCCACGGCGTTCACACGAATGTTGTGCGCAATTAAGGCTTCTGAAACGCTCTTCGTGAAACCGATCACGCCGGCTTTGCTCGCCGAATACGCGATTGCGTATGGCCGGCTTCGCAGGCCCGAGATCGATGACATATTCACGATCCGGCCAAAGTTCCGCGCAATCATCTGCGGCTTGACCGCCCAGGTAACAATGAACAGACCGGTGAGATTGATGTCGATCGTTCGTCGCCAGTGCTCAAGCGTGGCCTCTTCGTGCATCACGTACTCGAAGATACCGGCATTGTTCACCAACATATCGATCGGCCCTAGTTTCGAGTTGATTCGTGCGACCATCGCCGCCACAGACGCTTCATCTGCGACATCTCCCTGTACAGCGATTGCCTTAGGGCCGGCAGCCTCACACATACGAACCGTCTCTGCCGCGTCTGCTTCCTGCCGGTGATAGTTCACCGCCACGCAGGCGCCGGCCTTCGCCAACCGCAGGCAGCAAGCCCGGCCGATTCCGCGCGAGCCGCCGGTAACGAGCACTATCCGATTCTCAAAGTCCGGTTCACTCATCCCTAATTTCTATCCTGTGTTTTTGAGGCCCGCGGCGATGCCGTTGATCGTAATGAAAAGCGCGTGTTGCGCTCGCCCTTGAGCAGCGTCGTCAAGCCCGTTCTCGCGGAGCTCGCGCAGCAGCCGAAGCTGGATGAAGTTTAGTGGATCGACGTAGGGATTCCTCAGGCGAATTGAGCGTTGCAAAAGTGGCTCGTTGTCGAGGATCGCCTTTTGCCCTGAAACCTGAATCGCCCAATGAACGGTTTCGTCAAACGCGGCTTCAATCACACCGTAGACCCGCTCGCGGATCCCCTCATCTTTCACCAGGTCCGCATACAAGCGGGCGATACCCATGTCCGACTTGCCGAGCGCGAGCTGCACGTTGTCGATCAGCGTGGAGAAAAACTGCCAGTGTTTATACATCTCGCGCAGCAGAGCCAGCCGTTGGTCGCGCTGAGGACCACTGACAAATTCCGCCAGGGACTGCCCCACGCCGTACCACGCGGGCAAGTTGTGCCGGCTCTGCATCCAGCTGAAGCCCCAGGGGATTGCCCGCAATCCGGCGAACACGTCGCCCCCTTTGCGCCGCGCGGGTCGCGACCCAATCCGCATTCCGCTCAGTTCATTGATGGGTGTGGCCTCTTGCCAATACTCGAGCACCTCGGGCGTCTGATACACAAATCTACGATACGCATCATAGGCTGTCGCTGCCAGCTCATCCATGGCGGCCGTCCAAGCCGGCTTCGGTGTCGCGCTGCGTTTGTGCGCGGGCGAGGACGCAATCAGGACCGCACTTACAAGCTGTTCTAAATGCCGCTCGGCAATCTCCGGATGGAAGTAGAATTCGTTGATCACTTCGCCCTGTTCCGTGATCCGGATGCGACCCTCGACTGAGCCTGGTGGCTGAGCCAGTATCGCGCGGTTGGTGGGTCCGCCACCTCGGGCAATCGTTCCGCCACGACCGTGGAATAGCGTCAGCCCGATGCCTTGCTCGGCGCAACAGCGCGTCAACTTGTCCTGCGCTTGGTAAAGTTCCCAGGTCGCGGTCAGAAAGCCAGCGTCTTTGTTGCTGTCCGAATAGCCGATCATCACGATCTGCTCGCGCCCCTGCGCATCAAGATGTGCACGGTAACTAGGATGCGCAAATAGTGCCTGCATGATGGTCGGCGCGGCCACCAGGTCTTCGCGCGTCTCGAATAGTGGTGCGATCGCCGGTAGCGATTGCTTGTTGCCATCTTCCCGCAGACAGAGGCCGTGCCACTTAGCCAGCAACAGCACGCTCAAGACGTCGTCCACGCCCTTGGTCATGCTGATGATATATGGTCCGATCACTTCGGGACCGTATAGTTCGACTGCTCGGCCGATCACCCGAAATAGCCTGAGCATCTCGCCGGTCGCTTCGGAGTAGGACAAAGGTTCGCCCAAATCGGGCGTGTCTGCCTCCAATTGCTTGGTTAGTAGTTCGACTCGGGCCTGTTCGGAAAGCTTCGGGTAGTTCTTCGCGATGTCTAAGCGGGCGAAAATCTCGGCCAAAGCCAGATCGTGGGCATCACTAAGCTGTCGGATATCCAGCCTGGCTACACTCACGCCAAACACGTCTGCCTGAATCAACGTGTCCTTGAGAATCGAGTCGGCGATCGTGTCGGTCCGACCATTCCGCAGGCTGCGATCGATCCGCTCCAGCGGCTGGATCAGGTCGCTGGCCGAGCGAATGTCGGCCATCGGCGAGTTGTCATTCTCCAATAGCCGCGACTTTACCGGATCTCGATTCGCGTCATCCAGATTCGCCTTCAGCGCCGCGGCCAGCAGGCGATAGGGCTCCTCGGGATACTGCTCGGCGAGAAACCGCACGTGCCGTGAGAAGTCGGCCGCCTCTTCCTGGAGCAACGACAATAGTTCTGCACTCGGCTCGTGTAACTTCTCCGAGAGGCTCAGAGAACGATTTAGCCGCCGCACTTTCTCGGCATGCTTGGAGAGGGCCAGGCCACGATGCAATCGCAGCGTTTCAGCCGTGACAAAGGCGGTCACGTTCGGGTTTCCGTCGCGATCGCCACCAATCCAGCTTCCGAAGGTCAGAAATCGGCGTGGCATCTTCACGTGTGGGTAGAACTCGGCCAGTGCATCTTCCATCGCCCGATACACTCGCGGCACGACTTCCCACAGCGTCGTCTCGAAGTAGTGCAGCCCGGTCTTCACTTCGTCCGTCACCAGCGGCTTGGCCATACGGCTTTGGGCCGTAAGCCAAAGAATCGAAATCTCGGCCTGCAATTCATGCTTCGCCCGCGACTCCTCACTGGGAAGCAGCTTGCCGGCGTCCAATTCACCCAGCAGGCGGCCAATGTGCCGAAGTTTGGAAATAACCGTTCGCCGCTTGGCCTCGGTTGGATGCGCCGTGAATACCGGCTCGATGTGCAGGCGGTCGACGATCTGCTGCATCTCGCTTTCGTCGACGCCGTCTTGCCATAGCTCGCCGATCGCGGCACGAATCGATTCGTCGATTGGGCGCGGCGACTCCGCGCGAATCCTTCCCCGCAACACGCGTGCCCGATGGTGATCTTCCGCCACGTTGATCAGTTGGAAGTAAATCGTGAACGCCTGGGCAACGGACTCCAGGTTCGTCGGATCAAGCGACTCGACCAGTCCAGTCAGTCGTGCCGAGACCTCGGCCGAAGAGTCGCGGTCGCCGCGGCGAACCTTCGAGAGAGCTCGAAATCGCTCTTCCAATTCGTAGACGTCGACGCCGGCCTGGCGGCGAATGACTTTGCCCAGGATGTCGCCGAGCAGGTGAATGTCGGCAGAAAGGGCCTTGTGCGAAGGTTTGTGCATACTGGCAGCGGGCGAAATGATGTGTGTTTCGAAATTTTCGGACTTCCGCCAAACCGCCTGCGACTGAGTTTAGCGTCTGGCGGCCGATTTCTGTAGCGGGCAAAATCGGCGAACTTTGGGCAACGGCTTGGCTATCGATACAACGGTTTATCTATCGATACAATGGCCATGTCCTCCTCCGAGTACCCGCGGCTCACGGATGCCACACTGTTATGGACCTGAGTTCCTTCCCCCGCGTTTCGCTCTGCCACCGGCCGACTCCTCTGGAGCCGCTCCGACGACTATCCGAGCAGCTCGGCGGCCCGGCCATTTACGTCAAACGGGACGACTGCACGGGCTTGGCGCTGGGGGGCAACAAAGCTCGTAAGCTCGAGTTTCTGGTGGCCGAGGCCCTCGCTCAAGGCTGCGACACGTTGGTCACAATCGGCGGACTGCAATCGAATCACTGCCGCCAAACTGCTGCCGCGGCAGCCAAGTGTGGATTGTCCTGCGAGCTGATTCTGCCGCATCTTTCGAAGTTTAGCAGCACGACCTACGAAACCAGCGGTAACGTGCTGCTCGACCAGTTGTTTGGGGCGACATTGCAGGTCGTGCCCAGCATGGAAGCGGCCACAGAACGCACCAAGCAGGTGCTCGATGCTATTCGTGGGCGCGGCGGAAAACCATACTTCATTCCCGCCGGCGGTTCGACGGCCCTCGGTGCGCTGGGCTACGTCGATGCCGCCCGCGAACTTGCCGCTCAGGCCGCTGCCCTGCAGTTGAAAATCGATCATATCATGGTAACGACGGGCAGTTCCACGACACACGCCGGGCTGGTAGTTGGCTTTCACGCCCTTGAGATGACGCAACCCGGCTATCAAGCGCCGCCAGTCACCGGGATCTCGGTCTATCAGCGCGAGCAGCCGGCCGCAGCGCTCGTTCGCCAGCGAGCACGAGAGACGGCCGAACTCCTGGGAATCTCCACGGCAGGGCTCGACGAGCGCGTGATCGTCACCGATGCGTATCTTGGCCGCGGCTACGGCGAGCCAACCGAGGGCATGCTCGAAGCCGTGCAACTCGCCGCGCGGCTCGAAGGCCTGCTGCTCGATCCCGTGTACACCGGCAAGACGATGGCCGGTCTCATCGATCGCGCTCGCCAGGGCCTGTTTAGCCCGTCCGATAACATCGTTTTCATGCACACCGGCGGCATGCCCGCATTGTTTGCTTATCGCGATGCATTCGCATCGGTTCTGGAAATTGGGAGCTAATAGTCCATGGCTGAATGGCGCAACTGGTCGGGCCTGTTTACCTGCAATCCGCTTGAGATCGCACTCCCAACGAGCGAAGCGAAGGTTGCCGAGCGCGTCGCCCAAGCCGCGGCGGCAGGGCAGAACGTCCGCGTCTGCGGCAGCGGCCACTCTTTTCAACCGCTGTGCGCGACCAGCGACCTGCTGGTTTCGCTCGACAACCTGGCCGGCATCGAGTCGGTCGACCCGGCCGCTGGCGAAGCCACGATCCTGGCTGGCACGAAGCTGCACGACATCGGCGAACCGCTCGCGGCTCACGGCCTGGCACTCGAAAATCAAGGAGATGTCGACGTGCAGTCCCTGGCAGGCGCAGTCTCCACGGGCACGCATGGCACTGGCCGATCGCTCGGTAGCATTTCCACGCAAGTGATCGGACTGCGATTCGTTGCTGGTGACGGATCTCTGCATGAAGTCAACTTGCATAGCGATCCCGACGCGTTTCGCGCGTTGGCGGTCTCTCTCGGTTCTTGCGGCGTGTTGACCGCGATCCGCATGCGGCTCTTGCCGGCCTATCGGCTGCACGAACGCACCTGGCGCGAGCCGATCGACGAGTGTCTGGCGCGGCTCGAAGAGCGGATCACGGCCACGCGACACTTCGAATTCTTCTGGTATCCACAGGCGGATGAGGCTTTTTGCAAGGCACTGCAGCCGACCAGCGCAGATCCCTCGCCACTCGATGCTCGCGAAGGCGAGCGGATCGACCACAACTATCGCGTATTTCCCACGGCGCGGAACGTTCGCTTCAACGAGATGGAATACGCCGTGCCGGAAGAGGCCGGGCTCGCTTGCTTCGACGAGATCCGCCAGCTCATGCGCGAGCGCCATCCGCACATCACCTGGCCGGTTGAGTACCGCACGGTCGCCGCCGATGAGCTGGACCTCAGCCCCAACCAGGGTCGCGCCACAATCGCGATCTCGATCCATCAGGCTGCCGAGCTCGAACACCGTCAGTTCTTTGCCGATGCCGAGCCGATTTTCCGCCAGCACGGCGGCCGGCCGCACTGGGGAAAGCTCCACTCGCTCTCGGCTCGTGAACTGGCGCCGCTCTATCCCCGCTGGCAGCACTTCGCCAGCGTTCGTGAGCGATTCGACCCGCGGGGCGTGTTTCTGAACGATCACTTGCGGCGTGTTCTCATCGGTTAGGCCGATATCGTTCGCCAAGTTGCGAAAGCAACGGCGAGTTTGCGGGCTCGCTAGCAACATCTTCTCGACCGTGTCTATCCGGCCGGCTCGATCCTCGAAAAGCGGTGCGTTTGCACGGTGAAACCGGCCGATCCTTGAGATAACACGCCTCTCTCCCCTCACTTAACACCTCTCGCCAAAACCTTCTCAACTTCCAACAACTTCCGCATGCCGCTTTCGCCGCCTCGACTTCCAGCTCGCATGCGTCAGATCGGCCCGCTTACGCGGGTTCTGATCGCGCTGGCGATCACGTTCGCTGCGAGCGTCTCGCCGGCAACCGCCCAGATGAGCTACGCACCGCTGCGGGCCCCGGCTGAGCCGGTGTTGCAGCTCGCGCCGTTTCGCAATTGGTGGCGTTCGCACGAGGAGCGGAACGAGGAGATCGAGGGGACCATTGAAACCGATCGCCCCGACTTCACCGCCGCCGACACGCTCGTGCCCAAAGGATGGGCTCAGCTTGAAAGCGGTTATCAGTTCACCTACACCAAGTCCGGTGAGCGTGTGAAGAATCAATACTCCGCGCCGCAGCTCAATCTCCGCCTTGGGCTTTCCGAATGGGTCGAACTCCGCACGCTGTGGTCGGGTTTTCAAACCACGGCCGAACGTAACGAAATCACCGGAGCTCGACTGATTGATAGCACGCTGTTTAATCTCCAGACCGGCTTCAAGTGGAAAATCAGCGACGAGGACGGTTTGATTCCGCAATCGGCGCTCATCACTACGCTGTTTTTGCCAACTGCCGGTCATCCTGGTGAAGACAAAGTCTCGCCGATGATTGATTGCATCTACGGCTGGCAGCTCGTTGAAAAGGTTCGTCTGTGCGGCAGCACGGGCATGATCTTCGCCGATCATGGTGACGTGCACAAAACCGAGTTCTACCAGTCGCTGGTGTGCGAACAGACGTGGGTGGAACAATTCAGCACCTATTTCGAGTGGTACGCCACCCAAACGGACTCCTACTATCGTCTCGCCTCGGGGCACAACATGGACGGCGGGTTCACCTGGCGTCCCTGGAAGAATATCCAGTTCGACTGGCGGGCCGGTTTTCCGATCGGCAGCGCCGACGACACGTTCTTCACGAACGTCGGCTTCTCCGCACGGTATTAGCGTTCTGTTAAACGCACCTCCTTTCTGGCAGGTTCGCTCTCAGCAGGGTTTCACTCACCTCGCGAACCGGTTAGGCTAGTCGCATCCTGCTCGCTGTCTGCCAACCGATCCCGCGAGGTGCACCGTGTCGCGATTTCTCCTCCTGGCTCTGCTGCTCAATCTGCTTGCCGCGCCGGCGCTCGCCCACGATGATCACGCGCCGCCGAAAGTGCTCGACGAGGACCTTTATCGCGCCACGCCGATGCCCGACCGGATCATCCTCACCTGGAAGAGCGATCCCGCGCACACCCAGGCCGTCACCTGGCGGACCGACCCGTCGATCAAGCAGGGCCTGGCCGAAATCGCTGTTGCCACGCCGGGGCCGGAGTTCGTCAAAAACACTAAGCAACTCCCTGCGACAACCGAGCCCTTCGAAAGCAACCTCGGGCTGGCTCATTACCACAGCCTCGAATTCACCGACCTCGTGCCGGCAACGAAGTACGCCTATCGCGTGGGCGACGGCACGAACTGGAGCGAATGGTTCCAGTTCACCACCGCCAGTGAAAAGCCGGAGCCGTTTTCGTTCATCTACTTTGGCGATGCTCAGAACGACGTTCGCTCGCACTGGTCGCGGGTCATTCGCGAAGCTCACAGCGATGCCCCCAAAGCCAAGTTCATGATTCACGCGGGCGACCTGATCAACAACGGCACGCTCGACGCCGAGTGGGGCGAGTGGTTTGGCGCGGGCGGCTGGTTGAATGCGATGGTTCCCAGCGTGCCCACGCCCGGCAATCATGAGTACGCCCGCGATCCACAGCGTCCGCTCTTGCGTCGCGACTTGACGGCTCATTGGCGGCCGCAGTTCACGCTGCCCGAAAACGGTATCGAGGAGCTCAAGGAGTCGGTGTATTACCTCGACTATCAAGGCGTGCGGATCGTCTCGCTCAACTCGAACGAGAAGGAACGCGAACAGGTCCCCTGGCTCGAAAGCGTGCTCAAGGACAATCCCAACACCTGGACCGTGCTCACGTTCCATCATCCGGTCTACTCGACGGCCAAAGGGCGCGATAACCCCGACATCCGCAACCTGTGGAAGCCGCTGTTCGACAAGTACCGCGTCGACCTCGTGCTGCAGGGCCATGACCACGGTTACGGCCGCTTCAGCAAGGAGCTCTCCGAGAACGTCGGCACTGGCCAGAACACCCAAAGCCCCGAAGGCGGCACCGTGTATGTCGTCTCCGTGAGCGGACCGAAGATGTACAACGTCGAACGCACCCCGGCGATGGCCCGGGCGGCCGAAAATACGCAGCTCTACCAGATCATTTCGATCGACTGCGACGCCCTGCGGTACGAAGCCCGCACGGCGAACGGCGAGCTGTACGACGCCTTCCGGCTGAAGAAGAAGCCGGGCGAGCGCAACGAACTCGTCGACGAGATACCCAACACGCCCGAGCGGCTGGGGATCCTGAAGAAGGAGTAGCGGCGACCGGTTCGCGGTCGCGATCGCTTCTCGAATTTTCAAAGAGCTGACGCTGCGCGCGGGAAAAAGTCTGCCGGCTGGTTTCTGCGCTCCCATTTCGCGCGCGTGTGCGCTGAAGTTTTCGTGAAAATGATGTTTCGGGCGCACACACCCGCCTCGGCAAAGGCTTTGCGGGGCCCGAGCGCGGGCGCGTGGGCTGCGCGGCTTCTCCAGATTCTCAATCGAGCGGGCGTGGCTCGCGAACATGATGCGGTCTCTACCTGTTGTCGTGACCTTACCCTATCTGAAATCCTGGCCACATTGCTAGAGCTGGTGGACACCTGGGCGGTGTGCGCGGCGCGCACGCGAGCGTGGCGAGAGCCAACGACTTACGCAGCGAGCCAGCCACACTCGGGGGCAAGTGCGAATCGGAATGCGAAAATTTCAGATGCCGCAGCCAGGGGGCTGTCCGGAAAGAAGTAGGCACACGCCGTGTGCCGTCGCGGGGCTAGTAAAGAGCCAACGATGGTCAGTCGAGGCGCTCTCGAGGCACCGTCCTTTCCACTTCCGTTACAGCACACGGCGTGTGCTTACTACGTTGGCGAGAAAGTAGCACACAGACGCCGAGTGCCGTCGCTGCAGCATGAAAGAATCGGATCGCGAAGCGTGCTGGCCGCACCAACCAGGTCTGATCCCAGTCAATAATCATTCGGTGGACGATAGACGGAATTCGCCTACTCTTGGGATAATTGGCCGACGGTGGCGTCTTTCCACTAGAGGCGGGCGCAGAATGCGGCGATGGCCGAGGGCTAGGGGTGGGACAAAGCGACCATGATGTGACCGCCTGGCTGGCTCAGGAGCTCGCCGAACACGGCCGGGCGCTCGTGCTCTATGCGCGCGGCTGGTGCGGGGCGCCGGAGGACGTCGTGCAGGAGGCGCTGGTCGAACTGATTGCGCAGCGGCAACGTCCGGAACGGGTGGCGGCATGGCTGTTTCGCGTCGTGCGGAACAAGGCGATCAGCCAACAGAGGAGCGAGCGGCGCAGGCAGGAACGCGAACAACGCATCGCACTACGGGAGAGTTGGTTTGAAGACCACGCACAGGCGCTCGACGCGGCGGCTGCGACCGAGGCCTTGTCGCGGCTCTCGAGAGAGCTGCGCGAAGCGGTGGTGGCGAGAATCTGGGGCGAGCTGACGTTCGGCGAAATCGCTGAGCTGCTGAGCACGTCGACGAGCTCGGCCCAGCGGTGGTACGAACAGGGGCTGAAGGAGCTCAAGCGGCAACTCGGAGGCGAAGTCAGAACTGGTGCAGGAGGGGGACCGTCCCAGGTTTCTCCCAGGGCACCGAAAAATCGGGACAGTCCCCAGCCAAACTGACACACTTTTCAATTGGTGAGACATGCAAGACGAACGAGCCAAAGAGTGCGATTTAGCGGACTTCGAAGCACAGCTAGCGGCGCTGTCGCCGCGTGCTGAGTTCAACCGTGACCAGTTGATGTTCGAGGCCGGTGCGCGAGCCGCGCGGCGAAAGCTGCAGGTTGTAAATCGGCTGCTTGGGGCAGTGTGTGTGCTACTGGCTGCGACGACAGTCGCGCCACTGGCGATGCGCGAGCGGGCGGACGTGGTGGCTGAGCAAGTGTCGACGCCAACGATTCAGGCAGCCGAAACCGCGAGCCGCCATGAAGTGAAGGCACTGCCAAATCAACTGGTTGCCGCCGATAGTCGCGAGTTGGCCGCGGCGATTGCCGAGGGGCGAGGCGACCTTCGGCCGGCGCGGCTGAGAGAAGTAGCAGAATCGCCGAGCAATGAGACAGGCCCAAGTGACTCAACTCCAGCGCGGCCCAAGGCCTCGCGTGAGCTAATACGCGAGTACCTGGAGTCCGACGGCGAGTACTTGTAAGCGCGGCATTTCACGAATGATCCAACGAGGAGGCTAGCGATGTCTGGAAAGCTTGCAGGCGGGTTCGTGCGACTGATTGCGATCGCGATTGGTCTTGGGGCACTTGGCTCGCGAACCGCATTGACCGACGAACCCGAGTCGGCGAAGCCGGCGAGTTTCGAACTGACCGTGAGTCCGGCGGCGGAACCGGTGCCGGCGCTGAAATATCACCTGCTGCCGCCGCACGAGGAGATTGTTCCGGGCAACGCGGCGCCGATCTACTTGCGGGTCATCTGGCAGCAGAAGCCTGAATGGCACCAGTTTTTGCAGACCGAGCCTCGCCGCCTCACGGAGTTTTCGCTGGCCGACATGCCGCTGGATGAGGCTAAGAAGGTTGTCAGCCGTTTTGAAGATGCGATGGTGGAGTTTGCCGCTGCTGCGAGGCGATCGGATTGCGATTGGCAGCATGTGTTCACGGAGGATCCACTGAAGACCCTGCTGCCGGATGCCCAAGCGATGCGGAACTTCGCCTACGCCATCGTCATCGCGGCCCGGGTTCAGCTACGCGAAGGGGACCCTCGCGCAGCGACGGCTTCTTTGGGGACCGGCATGGCGCTGGCTCAGAACGTCGCGAAAGCACCGTTTCTGGTGAGTGAGCTTGTCGGGCTGGCGATCTCGCAAACGATGCTGGCCGAGTTGGATCAGGTGGTGAGCGCTGAAAACGCTCCGAATTTGTACTGGGCACTCGTCGAGTTGCCGCACCCGCTGATTTCCTTCGACCGCGGTCTGGCGACGGATAGAAACATGCTGCTTGAGCGTTTTCCCGAACTGAAAGTTCCGCATGCATCCATCGACTGGGAGGGTTTGGCGGGGCGGATGCGCGAATGGGCCCGCGAGGTCCTCCGCCAGGAACAGCCAGCGAGCACGATCGAAGAAAGCATCTCGAAAGAAGAGCTGGCAATGGCGCGTGCCGACCTTCCGCAGATATCTGACTTCTCCGCCGATGCTGTGGCCGCGATGAGTGACGCTGAAGTTGAAGTCCGATATGTGCTCGCGCTGTTTAGGGCAACCTATGATCAGTGGCGCAAGTGGTACTATCTGCCTCTGCCTCAGGTGCTCGAGTCGATCGCAGCGCACAGCGAGGCGTTGCAAGCCGCGACCGAACGGCGCGAAATCTATCCACTGCCATCCGTGTTGGTACCGCTCAAGGCCGATCTGCTGATGGCACAAATTCGCGCTTCGCGCAACGTCGCCCGGCAGCAAGTAATCGAGGTGCTGCGAATGCACGCGGCGGCAGAGGGGAGGTTTCCAGAGTCGCTGGAGGAGGTGAAGGTCGTGCCATTGCCGGTCGACCCGGCGACAGGGAAACCGTTTGCCTACAAGCTGGAGGGGGACGTGGCCGTGCTCGACGTCGAGGAGCTGCGCGGCATGACGCGAGAGAGCCTGCGGCTGCCGGTCAGGATCAAGCTGCGGAAGTAGCCGGCCGAGGAAGGTTCGACGCAGGCGATCCGCTGCAAAGTAGTAGGCATACTCCGTATGCCGTAACAGGAGCGCCGGGGAGCTTGGCATCAGACCGGGGGTAGTGCTGCCCGATCGGACTCAGGATCCGGTGCTTGCTCGCTACAGCGACGGCACACGGCGTGTGCCTTCTACGCTAGCCAATCAGCAGCTTGAACGGACTCGGCGGCTCGGGCTCGACGATGATCGCGCGCTTGGTCAAGTCCTGAAGCGCTTCGCGCCGCTCGCGGACGCGCTCCTGTTCGATCGGCCGCAGAATCCCCACGTGGATCACGGCGACCGCGAGCAATTGCAGCGCCAGCACTGCGGATAGCGCAACTAGGATTCGATGGCGGAAAGTTCTGGTCATTGCGGAGCTCCAAACATGTGAGCAACGGAGAGTGGGGCTGAACTATTGTAGACGAGCGGGCGGGAATCAATATCTGACGGCAAAAGGCGACTACGCACCGGCGACCCATTGATAAGCCCGTACTGCGAGCTTGAACACCATGAGCCCGGCCGCGAACAGCGCCGCTCCGAAATATGAGCTAGGCGATATCTCCCAGCCAATTCATACATCACTCGGATCGGCTGGTGGAAACACGCCTTCCAAGATCAGGGCGTCGCGCAGTGCGACCCGAAAGTCTTGATTGATGCCGAGCACGTGAATCGTGACGCGGCCGGCGGCTGTGACACCCTGCAAGTCTGCGCCGTTCCAGCGAAAGTGCTCGCCCCAGCGGTCCTTGCGAGGATGGAACAGCGGCACCGTTTCTCCTAGTACGGCGTCGAAGCCCGCGAGGTTTGGCCCCTTGCGGCGGTTGCAGGCAAAGCAGGCGAGTGCCAGATTGTCCGCCGTGGTAAGCCCGCCATGCTGAACCGCAATGATGTGATCGATCTCGAACGGGAGCGGATCGTACGCTTGAGGCATCTGGCAGTATTCGCAGAGCCGGTTTGCCCGCGTCCAAACGAGTTCGGTAGTGGCCGAATCGCGGGCCATCACGAGCCGCGAAGCGCGACACGGGCTTTCGATTGCAGAATCGCCAGATAATGCCCGACGCGCTCGTAGTTTTCGAGTTCGTGGCTCTCGTCGGGCGTCAGCGACCCTGACTTCGCCGTCTCCGAGAGAGCGTGCATGCGATCGAGGTCCTCGCGAGCGAACTCGAGGGACAACAAGGAGCGGGCAACATCGCGTGAGACAGCCGGTTCACTCGGCAGCACAAGCCGCTGGAAAATCGCTGTTTCGCTACTGGAGTCGATGGACATCGGCTCGGCACCTGAGATTTCGACGATGACTTAAGGATTATCCCCCCGAGGGAAGTGTGAGTCAATGTTATCGTGCGGCGCAGGAGCTTCACTTGGCAGCGTTTCGGCAGCCCGCGAGACCAGTTTAGTAAGATAAAGGCATGCACTTCGACAACGCCCTCCAGATGACCCGAAACTTTGCCGTGCAGCGTGGATTCTTGCTGGGCGACTTGCGCGGGCAAATGCTACACGAGCCGGAAGAAAGCTGGACGTTCGAGTTTGTAGATCCTGCTGAACCGGAGCGGATGTTGTGGAGCGCCTGGGTTCATCCGACAGGCCAGGTGCGTGTCTATCACTTGCCGACGGATGCGAGACTCGCGGAAGAGCCGACCAAACCCATGGCCCAACTCAAGCTCTGGCTTCCTAGGATCCGGCACGCGGTCTTGTTGCTCATGCCGTTCGCCGTGATTGTTGGCGCTGGTTGGCGGCTCTATTCCAGGATCGTTTCTCGCTAGCCTTGATGGAGAACGTGTCAGCGACTGCGCGACGCGTGTCGCGCCCTTCCTCGTCTGGCGTCAGCGCGTCTGAACTTTCATCCAACCTCCAATTTTCTGGCTCAACACGCGATGCCGGCGGCGGAAGACCGCGCGGTACAGCGGGGTGAGCAGTGGGCCGAGGACGGCGATGCGCGGCGTGAACTCCACGTGGTCGCGAAGGACGCAGCGACCCGCAGTAGGTTCGAGCGAGCGGATGTGAACCCAACGGCGCATCCAAAGAGACGAGGAGACTTCGTGGAAGCCGCGGCCGGGCTCGATCTGCTGGATGCCGAGCCGGTGCCAGTCGAGTGGGACGATGCCCAGCAGGGAAATGAGCACGCCGCGCGTTGTGCGGGTCTCGGCCAGCCGGCTGAGCACTTCAGGATCGGGAGGCAAGTGCATCCGCACCGGCCACAGTTCGGCGTTGATGCCGGCCACCGAGGCGGCATGCTGCCAGACGGCGTCGGCTGGAGCAGCCAGTTCGGAAACCAGTTCGATCGGTTGCGGCAGAGCGGGCATCGCCTGTTAGCGCTACGCGCCCGTGGGAATCACGGCGACGCGCGGGGCCTTGGTTTCAAGCGCGAAGCGGAACGCGGCGTCGGCTTCGACCAGCGGGAAACGGCGCGTGACCAACTGGGCGAACGGATACTCCGCCTGTGTGGCGGTGAGAAACTCGACGGCGCGGATCAGGTCGACCGGCGAATAGTTGTGCACGCCCTCGATCCTGAGCAGCCGACGCACGATCATCTCGGGCTGCAGCGCCACGTCAGGCGTGGGGAACACCGTGCCCACCAGGATATAACGTCCGCCGATCCGCAGCCGCTCGAGCCCAGCTTTGATCGCAGCCACCGAGCCCGACATCTCGAGGGCGACGTCGACGCCGCGGCCCTGCGTGAGGCGCGCAACCGTGTCCGTCAGTTCGGCGCCTTCGGGCTCAACTTGGACCGTGTGGGTGGCGCCGAAGCGTTCGGCCCAGGCC
>JBGSKX010000109.1:0-7239 GCA_041741015.1 Pirellulales bacterium | reverse complement strand
ATTGACGCACTTGCCGCCGTGGGTTCGAACCCACCGCCGAGTCCGCCGCTGGGTTCAAGCCAAGCTCGTCCTCACGGCCCTCCGCCGAAATATTACAACGACTTACGACAACGGATGAAAAATCCTGTCACGCGTCGGGTTGCTAGGGCGCCCGCCGGCCGGTTGTACTTTTTTGCCCCCGGGCGGCTATAATCGAGTGAGGAAAGTTGGCGGCAATCCAGGCAGTGCGAGCCGTGCCTCATAACCTGCCCGAGGCACTGAGTTTACGTTGCATCCCTCCCCCCGCGTGCTCGCTGCTGGCCACCCGTTCTGCTTTCCCCTCGCCGCGTTAGGCTGACAAACGTTTTTCCGCGCCCGCTGGGTCGCTAAGCGACCAGGCGGGGCCACACTCCCAACGAGATAGTTAGCGCTGATGGTTTTCCTCCGCCAAGTGACTCTCGTGGCGATCGGCTGCCTGGCCATCCTTGGCTGCAGCGATAAGCCGCCGATCACCAGCTACACCGTCAAGAAGCCCGAGCCACTGCCGGCGATGCCTAATCCGCACGATGCAGGCCTGCCCAAGACCCTGCCCGGCCAGGATGCTGCCCCGCCCACCGGCGAACCGACCGATCGCACGCTGGCCGTGATCGTGCCCACCACGCCGCAGGGCTGGTTCTTCAAACTCACCGGTCCCGAGGCCGCCGTCGCCGCGCTGGAACCCGCGTTCAACGAATTCTTAAAGACCGTGAAGTTCGAGAACGGCGAACCCACGTGGACGCTGCCCGAAGGTTGGCAGCAGCAGCCGGGCAATGCTTTCCGTTTCGCGACCATCGTGATTCCCGGCGAAGCGAAGCCGTTGGAACTCACCGTCTCTGGCCTGCCGAATTCCGGTGGCGACAACGTTGCGTACGTCTTGCAGAACGTGAATCGCTGGCGCGGGCAGCTTCAGCTACCACCGATCGAAGCCGACACGCTCTCCTCCGAAACCAAGACCATCGACGTCGCCGGCTCCCCCTCGACGCTCGTGAACCTGGCCGGCCATCCGGCGGCGGGCGGAATGCAACCACCTTTTGCGTCTGGAGCTCCGAATGGCAACTGATGCCCCCGAACAGGAATCGCTGACGATTCGCGACGTTGACGAACAGCGCGCCGCGCGCCGCGTGCGCAAGGTGGCCAGCGACGCGCCGCTGCTCAAATGGCTGATGCCGCTGGCGTCGCTGAAGCTGACGGTCGTGCTGTTCGTGGCCGCGATCTTCCTGGTCTTCGCCGGCACATTGGCCCAGGTCGACAAAGACATCTGGGAAGTCGTAAAGCTCTACTTCCGCACTTACGTCGCCTGGATCGACTTCCAGATCTTCTTCCCGCCCGCCTTCACCGGTGAGCGCTGGGAAGTGCCCGGCGGGTTCTATTTCCCCGGTGGCTTCACGATCGGCGCGCTGATGTTCGTCAACCTGATCGCCGCCCACGCGCTGCGTTTCAAGATCCAGGCTCGCGGCATGCGCCTCTGGGCCGGCCTGGGCGTGATCGCGCTCGGCTGCCTGCTCACGTGGATGGTCGTGGTCGCCGGTTCCAGCCGTGAAACGATCGAGCACACGGCGCCCGTTTCCTACTCTGCCCTCTGGACCGTGATGAAGTGGTCCCTCTTGCTCTTGTGGGGCGCTGGCGCCTATCTGGCCTGGCAACTCGACCATACCCGCAAGATCGAGCGCTGGCTGCTGGTGAGCTGCGAAGTAATCGTTGGCGGCCTCTTGTTCTATCTGTTTCTGGCCGGCGAGCGTGCTTCGCTGGGCGACTCGTCGATGCGCATCATGTGGCAGCTCATCGAGGGTGGATTCGCCGCGGCCGTGCTTCTGGCCGGCTGCATCATGGTCTTCCGCAAACGCGGCGGCATCGTGCTGCTGCACGGCGGCATCATGCTCGTGATGGCCAACGAGCTCGTCGTGCACACCATGCACGTCGAGCAGCAGATGCGGATCATGGAAGGCGAAACGGTCGATCACGCCTCCGATGTCCGCAGCATCGAATTGGCCGTGACGGACACTTCCGCGGCCGACACGAACCAGGTCGTCGTCGTGCCTCAATGGATGCTCGAGGAAAAGAAGGACATTCGCGACGAGCAGTTGCCGTTCGATCTCCAGATCGACAAGTACATTCAGAACGCCAAGTTCGAGCCGGCCAAGCCGGGTGAACCGAATCCCGCGACCGCCGGCTTTGGATCGCGGAACATCGCCGTGGACGTGGCGGCCGGCGCCGGTACGGATGTTGGCGCGCAGGTCGACATCACGTCGGCTTACGTCACGCTGCTGAAGAAGGGCACGAAGGAAAAGCTCGGCACCTGGCTGGTCAGCGTGGGGCTCAACGATCAGCCGGTCTCTTATGACGGCAAGAACTACGAGATCGCTCTCCGCTTTGAGCGTGAGTACAAACCGTACAACGTGAAGCTCGACGACGTCCGGGCCGATATGTACCTCGGAACGACTAAGCCCAAGAACTATTCGTCCGACATCCGCCTGGTTGACGCCAGCCGCAACGTCGATACCGACGTTCATATCTGGATGAACAACCCGCTCCGCTACGGCGGCGAGACGTTCTATCAGTCGGACTACGGAATGGACACCAGCGGTCGCGAGTTCACCGTGTTCTCCATTGTCAGCAACACGGGCTGGATGATTCCGTATGTTGCCTGCATGCTGGTGGGCACTGGGATGATCGCCCAGTTTGGCATTACGCTGGCCCGGTTCATGCGCCGCCGCGACGAAGTTCTGGTGGCTCCCACCAGCCGCGGCCGGCGAGCCGTTGTCGCGACGACCAGCGCGGCCGCTCAGTATGGGCCGATTGCTTTTGTTGCCTTGATCGGCGTGTGCGTCGTCGCCATGGCCTGGCCGCGGCCACTGCCCACCACGCAAATGAAACTCGATGAGTTCGGCCGTTTGCCCGTCGTCGCCGATGGCCGCATCAAGCCGATTGATTCGCTGGCCCGTAGTACGCTCAAGAACCTCTCCGGCCGCGAGTCGTTCAAGGACAAGGACGGCAAGACGCAACCTGCCGTCCGTTGGCTGCTCGACACGATCGCCAAGCCGGCCGACGCGCACGATCACAAAGTCGTGCAGATCTATAGTCTCGAAGTGCTGGACACGCTGGGGCTCGAGCGGCGCGAGGGCTTCCGCTACTCGAACGCCGAGATCGAAACCAGGTTCGAAGAGTTTACGCGTCAGGTTCAGCAGGCCGAAGAGGTCTCCGAAAAAGATCCCAAGAAGCTGACCTTGTACCAGCAGAAGCTTTTGGAGCTGGCCAGAAAGATGCGCATGGTGCAGCTCATCGGCTTTTCGTTCGACTTTCCGCAGCTGCGCGAAGATCACTTGAAGGAGGATCTGACCGCCGCTTCGCAGCGCCTGCAAACGCTTTCGCGGTTGCAGGTTCCGCTCGTGGTCCCGCCGCGCGAGAAAGACGAACAGTGGCAGAGCTTTGCCGCCGGCGCCTTCGACGTGATCAAGGACCGCTTCACCCAGAAGGAAACGAACAAGGCCACCGAGTTGCTGGCCGGGATTCTGATTGCCTACAGCAAAGGCGATGTCGAAGCCTTCAATAGCGAAGTGGCCAAGTACCAAACCTGGCTCGCCGAGAAAGCACCGGGCGAATACAACGATCGAAAAATCAACGCCGAGGCGTTCTACAACGCGTTCGCGCCGCTGTTCTGGGCGTGGATCTTGTACCTGCTTGCCTTCGTGCTCGTCGCTCTCAGTTGGTTGGGCTGGTCCAAGCCGCTCAGTCGCGCCGCCTTCTGGATGATCATCCTCGCACTCGGCTTCCACACGTTCGGACTCGTCGACCGGATTTACATTTCAGGCCGACCGCCAGTGACGAACCTGTACTCGTCGGCCGTGTTCATCGGCTGGGGATGCGTCGTGCTGGGCCTCATTCTCGAATGCATCTACCGGCTCGGCATTGGCAACGTCATCGGCTCCGTGGCCGGTTTCCTGGGACTGGCGATCGCGATCTTCGGCCTTGACGATGGCAGCGACACGCTCGGCGTGCTGCAGGCCGTGCTCGATACGCAGTTCTGGCTCGCCACGCACGTGGTGTGCATTACGCTAGGCTACGCCACCACCTTCATTGCGGGTCTGCTCGGCATCGTGTACATCCTCCGCGGCGTGCTCACGCCCAGCCTCTCGGCCGACGTGGCGAAAGACACCTCGCGCATGATCTACGGCACCGTCTGCTTCGCGATGTTCTTCAGCTTCGTGGGCACCGTGCTCGGCGGTCTCTGGGCCGACGACTCCTGGGGCCGTTTCTGGGGTTGGGATCCGAAAGAAAACGGTGCGCTGATCATCGTCCTTTGGAACGCGCTCGTCCTGCACGCTCGCTGGGGCGGGTTGGTCAAGGAACGCGGACTCGCGGCGCTGGCCGTGGCGGGCAACATCGTCACCGCCTGGAGTTGGTTCGGCGTTAACGAACTCGGCGTCGGCCTCCACTCCTATGGCTTCACCGAAGGCGTCCTCATGGCGCTGGGCCTGTTCATCGTCAGCCAGCTTGCGATCATCTCGCTGGCCATGCTCCCCAAGAACAGTTGGTGGAGCACCCGCGCCGGCCACTCGGTGTGATATCCCGATGCGGTCGGGTGGCAGCGACAACTTGTTGTCGGTGTTGCGTGCACCAGGAGGGCTCAGGTCACGCGTTATCGAATTCGTGACCCGAACTTTTCCTGACGCGTGACTTGATCAAGCTTGTGCCACCAGGCACCCTGACATTCGTCAGGGCCAACCATCTGGCGCACTGCGACTCGGGTGGCACAGGTGGCCGCGAGCGCGGCTCACCTGCTTTCGCCTTGCATCACACCCCCGACGTCGTGAGCCTTGGCCGGCGATCACTAGCACAGGTGACTGCTCCGCAGCACCTGTGGCACCCAAGGTGCTGGCAGTGTGACGCTGTGTGCTTTCACCGCCGATAGCCATTCCCGGTCTGCTGTTGAACCTGACGTAGCGGCCGCGGTGTGATGTTCAGAATCTGCCCGGTGATCAGCGGCTCTTCGTGACCCGGCTCGGGCGTGATCGACGGTACCGGCAGCCAGCTCGTCAGAGCGACGGTCTCTCTCGTGGCCGGCACCTGCACTTCGCTTTGCGGCACCAGCGTCCGCACCAGGTCGACCACCGGCTGGCGTATCGCCGGCGGCTCCATCACCAGGATGTGCTGCTGATTGACAAGCAATGTTCCGGACCGCGCTTTCGGTACAACGCCGCGAATCGCGATCCCTTGTTGACCCACGTCGAAGTTGGCACAGAGCAGCTGATATTCCAGCAGGTTGCCTGCACTTCGCACGGCCTCGTCGGTCTGCCGCACGTGGAGGTTCATTTCGGCCGATTGCACCAGCGAGCGGCTGATCACGCCGGGCCCGGCAAAGAGACTTCCGGTCGCCGATTCGATCCGGCCGCCCACGGTCGTCACGCGATCGATCTGCACGTGCGCCAGTCCTGTCAGCTTGTGCCGGAACGACCCCATCACGTTGTCGAGCTCGATATCGGTCAGGTTCCCTTGCAGCTCGACGCGCCACGTGCCGCTTTCTTCGATCGCGAGCGCGCGCCCCTCGAACTCACACTTCCGTCCGAGCTGGCTGACGTTCGGCCAGATCGCGGCCACCAGTTCGGCAGGCAATGGCGTCGAGCCGGTCGCCAGCTCCACGGTGTACTGCGGCAGGCCCGCGTGCGTGCGGCGTGTCAGGGTCAGTTCACTCGGCTCGGCAGGCGCCTTGCCCGCCACGGCACGCGAGAACGAGAGCTGCGCGGTCGTCTGAACCTCGTCGCCGTCGAACTGCCCCGTGATACCCGTCAGTGTTTCGTCACCGTGGACCAGGTGCAGCGTGAGGTTCTGGGCTTCGAACGCAAAGCGGCTGGCCGTCGATGCTTTCCGAGACATCTCTCGACACACGTGCCAGAACGCGTCCAGCCGCGCGCCGTTCACCATCGCCGGAAAGGGGAGCCGCACGAGCGGAGTCTCACCGCGCGTGTCGAGTTCCAGGTATGGCAGCTCGGCGAGTAGCTGCCCGTTGTGCGGGTCGGAGAGCTTCAGATCGCGGTAGAGCACGAGTCCCGGACGCGGCAGCTCGACGCTTGCCAGTTCCGCCTTCCAACCGAGCGCATCGGCGATCACCTGCTCGTGCGCAGCGCGGTACCAATCGAGCCGCACGATGGCGCACCATAGCACGATGGCGCAGAAGGGGCCCAAGCACAGCGCGAGAAAGCCCGCCCGGCAGAGCCTGATCTTCGTGATTTCGTGCAGCGAGAACATCCTTGTTCCCACGAGGCTCGGTTTTTTAGATTCCTAACGCCGTGTGCCACTGCTGGCTTGTCCAGCAGTGCTCTTCCCTGATTTTACCTTGCTGTCGGACTCGTCGGAGTAAATCCTATCTCAACTCGACTGCCACGCCGTCGGCGATGCCTCCGGGCTAAACGTTGAAAGCTTCGCCGAACGAAATCCTATCTTTCCTGTGCCATCTCAAAAAACAGCTTCCAGCGGGCCTGCATCTCTTCCAGGCTGTCGCCGCCGAACTTGTCGATCAGCGCCGCAGCGACTTCAAAAGCCACGACGTTTTCGATGATCACGCTCGCCGCGCTCACCGCACACACGTCGCTCCGCTCGTAACTGGCCTGCTCAGGCTCCTTCGTTGTCAGGTTGATCGAGTCGAGCGGCTTGCGCAGCGTGCTGATCGGTTTTTTCGCCGCTCGAATCACTAGCGGCTGCCCGTTCGTCATGCCGGCTTCGAGTCCGCCCGCGTTGTTCGTGGGCCGCACATAGCCGAGGTTCGGCGAAGTCTTCTGCGCGGCGTCGTAGTGAATCGGATCGTGCACCTGCGAGCCGGGCCTGCGGGCCGCTTCGAAACCGAGACCGATCTCGACCCCCTTGATTGCTTGCACCGCCATCACCGCCTGGGCCAGCCGTCCGTCCAGCTTGCGATCCCACTGGGCGTGCGTTCCCAGCCCGAACGGTAACCCCTCGACGCGGACTTCGAGAATTCCGCCCAGCGTATCGCCTTGCTTGCCGGTCGCGTCGATGAGCGCTTTAATCTCATCGTCTTTCGCCGGGTCGAGGCTATACACTTCGCTCGCCTCGCGCAGCTTCTCGTGTTCTGCCAGCGTCCCGCTCTGCGGATCGATCCGCACGCCGCCGAGCTCCACGACATAGCCGAACGCAGTGATACCAAACGGCTTGAGTAGTTGCTTGGCCAGCGCGCCGGCCGCCACGCGGACCGTCGTCTCGCGGGCGCTC
>JBGSKX010000108.1:0-2875 GCA_041741015.1 Pirellulales bacterium | reverse complement strand
GGCGACTTCCGCGCGGACCCGCAAGCCGGCCCGCGCGAGCCAGCGCGTGACGGGCGGAGCGAGCTGGCTTTCGAGACGGTACATGGCCCGCGCCTTATTTTGGCCATAACTTGGCCATCCTAATTCCGGCCGATCAGCGTGCGGCACATCCGTTCGCGATTGGTGAGCGGCACGCGATTGCGCTCGGCCGTGGGGGGATAGAGCACCTTGAGCAGCTCACTCTGCGCGAGCGCCTGCCAGGTTTCGCTGGTCGCAGGGAAGTTCAGCGTCTCGACTCGGAACCGAAACACCGCATCGGCGGCGGCATTTTGCACCGCGATGCTTCGCCAGTAGATCCGCCGGCCCGTTGGTGTCCCGAAGATCTCGGCCGTCGCCGCGGGCGAGTATTCATTTCCGTGCGTCAGCACCGTCAGGACCATCTTCCCATTGGTCGAATCGAATTGAGCGGCCGCCGGCGCGGCGGTCCCCGTTTCGTCGCCCGAACCATCGCCCGGCACGGTGCCGCTGGCGATGATCGCCGCAGTGGCGTCCATCAAAATGTAAGTGCCCAGCAGAGGATTGCGGCCCGCGCGAATCGGGTAGGCCAGAATCACATCCTCGCCGTCGTTCTTGCGAGTGATTGTCACGTCTTCGGTGAACTTGTTGCCTTGGGCCGTGATCGTCGAATCGAGGGAGAACGATGGCCCGCTCTCGGAGACTTGCCGACGAAACGCCACGGAGTGCTGGCCCTTGTACTGGCCGCCGTCGACGACTGCGCCTTGCGACACACCATCGACCCAGACCTCGGTGCCGCTCAGAACTTCCGGCGTTCCGCCGACGTCCGTTGCGTGCACAGAACCAAAAGTATCGTTGTTGGCCAGGCGATAAACCGAACCCTCGGAGCCTTCCACCGCGATGACCAGGTAGCCTTCGTGCCGGTGCTGCATCGAAGAATAACCGTACAGCGGTTCGAGCTCACAGCGATACGTGGGCGTCTCCAGAACCGCGCGGCCCGTCACGCTGCCGGCCGGGTTATGCGCATCCCACTCGGCCTCTTGGGCGGGCGTCGGCGGTGCGGTCCCGATCCACATTTCATAGATGCGGCCCGGCAGAGGCGTGTTGACAGACAGCCGATTGCCAACGTGCGGCACGCCCGTATTGCCCGTGCCCAGGTCAGTCGTGCGCGTCCCGAAAACTTTCGTGCCGTGATCAAGCTGGGTCCAGCATTGACCGATCCCGTTTTCGAAGCGGGCTTTATAGACGTGCGGCAGGTCGTCATCCGGAACGACGTCGGTCGTAATCATGCCGATCGCGGACGTGCTGCCATTCAGGAGGGCGTTTTGTAAGGCGTGTGTGCCCGCGATCGTAAAGCGAATCCCGACCGCGTTACTCAGGTTGCTGGTATCGAAGAAGACCCGCGTACCCGAGCCGAGCGCGGCATCCATGCACCAGCGGGTCATAAAGTAGCAGCGACCCGTCTCGTGCATCACCTTGGCGTAGGCTTCGCCGCCCACCAGCCGCAGGTAGCGGGCGATGGCACTGATCGTGCCGAATTGCACAGCGCCGTCTGAGGCGAGAAAGGGCCGCCGATCGGTCGCCGTAATCGGAGCGCTCCAAAACAGCGAGTCGATCCCCATCTCGACCGCACCCACTGGGTCGCCAATTCCCGCGGGTGTCCCGCCGACCGTGTTCTGCCAAAACGAGCCCGGATAGAGCGCGTAGCTGGGCAGGTACAAAAGAGCGTTGTCCCACGTCCCGGGATGTTGGGTGTAAGCCATCGGGGTTCAGTCTCCAGAAGCGCCGGAAGAATGGTTTACGCCTGGCCCTTTACAACAGCCGACCCAAGAGCCGCAGATTGGCCGAGCCGGCCCCGGTGGCAGCCGTCTTGACCGTCGGCATGACGAACGTCGCCCCGCGGCAGTCGACCGTCTGGATGGCCGTAAAGTTGTAGGTCGCCGGCCCCGTGATCGTGAGGCGCACATCGCTGGCCGAGACGTCGCTGAATACCAGCTCGTGCGTATCGTCCGCGTCGAACAGCTTATGCGGCCGGCACTTCGCCCCGTCGAAGAGCGGCGTCCCGTTGCCCAGCGACTTGCCGCTGTCGAAGCCGAACAGCTGCAGCGTCACGTCGGTCCAGGCCTCGCCCGAAATGTACTGGACGCACAGCTCCAGCGCCGTCCCCTGGCCGGCCAGCTTGAGCACCTTGATCGCCTCGCGCGAGAGGGCGCCCGGATTGACGACCGCATTGCCGCTATTGTCGGCCACATGCAAAGCGCTGAGCAGTTCGACCCAGTCGCTGGCCAGCGAAACGGGGGTGACTCGTTTGTTTCCGTGCGACCGAGTGGACGTCAGGCTATCGCCGCCGTTTACGCTTCCAAGCGCCATGGTTTGGCTCCTGTTTGTGGGTTAATTGTTATTACCGCGGCGATCTTTCCGTTCGATCGCGTTCAGCCGCTCCACAACACCGGCCAGCTGGAAGATCACGCCCGCCAATCGCTCTTGCGTCGCGGCCTGCGCCTCGCGCGAGTTGTCGTACCGCTCGAGAATCTCGGCCATCGCCTGTTGGTTTTGCTTGAGCAGGGCCAGCTCGCGATTGGTTTCCACCGACTGGCTGACCATGACCCAGATCACGGCCGTGACGACCGCCAGCCCTTGCGCGAAGATCGCACCCAACAGGATCGCCCAGGTTTTCCCGCTGAGTCCCATGCAGTGTTGCCGTTTTTGCCGCTGGCCGCCGAGCGACATAGGTTGTGCTCCTCCGTGAGGTGTGCCCGCTTCCGCTTCGAAAAACTCCGGCCCAGGGAGCCCCTCATCCATGGAACTCCCCAGGCCGGTACGCCCGAGCCGACGATTAATCGGCCCGGTCCCGTCCCTGGGCTACGCGAGTTAGCTGCTG
>JBGSKX010000107.1:0-16637 GCA_041741015.1 Pirellulales bacterium | reverse complement strand
TTCGCATAGCGAGCAACGACGGTCGCCCCCCACGCGGCGAGCAGGAACCCACCGCCCACCAGAGGCCAGAACGCGCCCGGCCCGGTCAGCGGATCGGGCGGAAAGTCGTCGCGGCTGGTCCAGTAGAAGAAGTAGCCGAACACGAGCGACATGAAGGCGGTGAAGTCGCCAAGCATCGTGATGAACATCGCCCACCAGCCGACCGAGGCCGGCCCGCTCCGATAGAGCGGCAGCGTGACGCCGAGGCCAATATCCTTTTCGCGCTTTTCGGGAATGGCACCAGTCCCGCGCCAGGTCCAACCTACGAGCATCGCCACCGCAAGCACGCCACTGAAAGTCGCCAGCCACCAATAGTAAAACGTCGCCAGGATAAAAAACCCGGCAGTGAACGCGGCCGCGATGAAGGGCATATACGAGGGCCCCGCCACGCGCAGGCATTGCTCGGGCCGGGCGTCAATCACGCTGGTGACCAGCGTCTCGCGCAGTCCCTCCTCGGCATCAGGAAGGAAATACCGCCCCTCGTCGATATCGCGCAGCAGGTTCGGCTGCTCCCAGAGCGGGTAGCGGCCGTCGATCTCCGGAATCGAACGAATGCCCCAGTTCATGGTCGGCACGCGGCCGGCCCAGTCGAGCGTGCCCGCGTTCCAGGGATTGCGCTTGATGAGCGGTTGCTTGCGTTTCGGGCGGAGGATGTCCCAGAGCACGATCGCGAAGCCCGACGCCAGGACAAAGGCCCCCACTGTCGACAGCAGATTCAGCTCTTCGAATCCGCGGCCGGCAGCGTAGGTATACACGCGGCGCGGCATGCCCCACAGGCCCGTGATGTGCATCGGGAAGAACGTAATGTTGAAGCCGATAGTCATCAGCCAGAAGGCGGTTTTTCCCAAGCGTTCGGAGAGTGCCTTGCTGCGCGCGAGCGGATAGTAGTAGTAGATGCCGCCCACGATTGGAAAAATCGTGCCGCCCACGAGCACATAGTGCAGATGGCTGACGATGAAGTAGCTGTCATGAGCCTGAAAGTCGAATGGCACCAGCGCGATCATGACGCCCGTTAGACCACCGATGATGAACGTGGCCAGGCCGCCGACGATGAACATCATCGCCGCGCTCCAGGCCACGCGGCCGGCCATCACGGTGGCCAGAAAGCAAAAGATCTGCACGCCCGTCGGCACGGCCACGGCTTGCGACGCCGCGGAGAATAGCGCGAGCGTTATGCCCGGCAGCCCCGTGGTGAACATGTGATGCACCCAGAGCCCGAAACTGAGAAACCCCGTGCCGACGGCAGCCAGCACGATCCAGCCATAGCCGATCAGTGGCCGCCGCGCGAAGGTCGGCACGATCATCGCCACCAGCGCCACCGACGGCAGGAATACGATGTAGACCTCGGGATGGCCGAAGATCCAGAACAAATGCTGCCAGAGGAGCGGATCTCCACCGCGCGCGGGATCGAAAAACGGCCAATCGAACGCTCGTTCCATCTCGAGCAGGATGTCGCCGGCAATCAAGGGCGGAAAGGCGAACACGATCATCACCGCCACGACCAGGATGTACCAGGCATAGAGCGGCATCAGGTTCACGCGCATGCCGGGCGGTCGGCACTTGAGCACGCCCACAATCAGCTCGACGGCCAGCGCGAGTGACGAGATTTCGATGAACGTAAGGCCCAGGAGCCAGATGTCGGCGCCGACGTCCTGCTGATACGCCGTGGTCAGCGGCGGATACATGAACCACCCGCCGCGCGGGGCCATGTTGAAAAAGATCGAGATGCAGACGAACACGCCGCCGAACAGGAAGCACCAGAAGCCATAGGCCGAAAGCCTTGGGAAAGGCAGATCGCGCGCGCCGGTCATCGCGGGCAGGATATAGACCGAGAACGCTTCGAGAATCGGCACCGCAAACAGAAACATCATCACCGAACCGTGCAGCGTGAACACCTGGTGGTAGGTGTTGGCCGAAACGAAGTCGTTGTTGGGCACGGCAAGCTGCACGCGGATGATCAGGGCCAGGATGCCGCCGAACAGGAAGAACCCACAGGTGGTGACGAGGTACCAGAGCCCCACCGAGGTGTTGTTCACATCGGACCAGTAGCGCCAGCCCGAGGGAGACTTCCAGACATTCAGCAGCCGCTCTTCCTGAGCGCGCTGCACCTCGAGCGGCGGCGCTGCGGCCAGTGGTGGCACCAGCGCGGGTCGTTCGGCGAAGGGTTTGGGCTCAAAAGTCATTTCAGTCCGTGCAGGTAAGCGGCCAGGGACTCCAGATCTTCGTCCGAAAGCATTGCAAACGATGGCATCAAGGCCTCGGGCTTCAGACCCTTGGGATCGCGGAGCCAACGGACCAGCGACTGGCGGTCGTTCGGCAGGCGGCCGGCGGCGATGGAATGCCGACTGCCGACGTGCGTGAGATCGGGTCCGACCCGGCTGCGCGCGACGTGACCGCGAATCGAGTGGCAAGCGCCGCAGCCTTGCTGGCGGAACAGCGTCCGGCCGCGCGTGGCGACCTTGTCGTTCAAGGTATTCGATGA
Source organism: Pirellulales bacterium (assembly GCA_041741015.1). Lineage (GTDB taxonomy): Bacteria > Planctomycetota > Planctomycetia > Pirellulales > PALSA-1355 > JALHMI01. The sequence continues at coordinate 14,116 of JBGSKX010000107.1, read as the reverse complement.
AGCGGCTTGGTCCGCGAGCCAGGCGTCGAATGCCTCGGCTGACTCGACGACGACGGTGAACTCCATCCAGGCGTGCGATCCGCCGCAGAACTCGGCGCAGATGCCCTGGTAGACACCTTCGCTGGTGGGCGTCATGACAAGGCGCGTCGCGCGGCCGGGAAACATATCGACCTTGCCGGCCAGTGAGGGAATCCAGAACGAATGGATCACGTCGGCGCTATCGAGCACGAACTCGACCGGCCGATCGACGGGCAGGTGAACTTCGTTGGCGAGTTCGACACGCTGCGTGTCGAGACCCTGCGGGTGTTCGTAGGACACACGCCACCACCATTGCTCTCCAGTTACGTGCACGCGAAGCGAGCCTTCCGGCGCGGGTCCGACCAGCCGCGGCATTGCCGACAGGCCGAAACCGAGCAGCACGGCAAGCACAACCGAGGGGACCGCCATCCCGCCCCCAATGATGAACCACGGAAGCTGCGGCGGGTGCATCCCCTGGTGTGTGCGGAAGCAGTAGACGCCGAGAACGACCATCAACAGCCAGATGACGGCCGCCCCAACAGCCATGGCCCAGAACAACGTGGCGATTTCCGAGGCAGCGTTTCCGGCCGGTTCGAGCGCGGAGTGTTTTCCATGCCAGGCATCGGCCAGGAGGAGCCCAGGGACGAACATAGAAGCGTAAGTATTGGCAATCAATTTCAGCATGCGCATTGATTGTTTCAAGCTGTTAGAACATCGATCGGCCGGCGGCACGTCTGCGGGGCGGTGATTGCAAATGCCGCGCCTGGCTCGATACGCAGCAGATTGGCTGCCGGAAGGCCTGCCCTACCGCTCCTCCGCCGTTCAGGATGACCCGTCGGCGACCACAATCTGGAATTTGACTACTTGACAGGTCGGAATATTCCGATATATTTGGTAGTAGATGGACGTAAAGGAAAGGATTATGGCCACGACGAAGCTAAAACTCACCGATCTGGAGGCCCTGGGGCAGGCAGCCGAGTGCCTCAAGACGCTGGCGCATCCGCATCGCTTGCGGATGGTGCAGATGCTGCTGCAAGGCGACTACACGGTCGGTGAGCTGGCCGAGGCCTGCGACCTGCCGAGCGCGATGGCGTCGGAGCATTTGCGGCTGATGCAGCGCTGCGGCTTTCTGGCCAGCGAGAAGGAAGGTCGCAAGGTGTACTACCGCGTCGTGGAACCGCATTTGAAGAACATTCTCCATTGCGTCGAGGATCGCTTCGGCGTCGCGGGCGCTCGCTAGGAGTAGCTAGGAGTATTTCACCGCCAAATTTTTTTAACACATATCTCGAACACTTCCGACATTTCGACGTTTTAAGAAAAGAACACAACATTGCGGGCAAGGTCGCCCGTGCTCAAACGCAGAACGGATTTCCAAACGAGGAGAACACAGTCATGTCCGTCACCACGATTTCGCCCCAGCAGTTGCACGACAAATTGACCGCCGGCACACCGGTCGAGTTGATCGACGTCCGCACGCCGGCCGAGTTCGGCGAGGTTCACGTCAGCTTCGCCCGTAACCTGCCGCTCACCGAGTTGGAACCGGCGCAATTCACCGGCCGTCACGTCAGCGAACCGCTGTACGTCATTTGCCGCTCGGGAAGTCGGGCCAGCCAGGCTTGCCAGAAGCTCACGGCTGCCGGCGTGGCCAACGTCGTCAATGTGGAAGGTGGTACGCAGGCCTGGGAGCAGGCCGGTCTGCCGGTGAAGCGGGGACAGAAGGCGATTTCGCTCGAGCGACAGGTTCGCATTGCAGCCGGAACACTGGTGGCCACGTTCGGCGTCCTGGCCGTCCTGGTCCATCCCTATTTCGCCTTGGGGGCCGCGGCGGTCGGTGGCGGCCTCGTGTTTGCCGGCGTTACCGACACCTGCGGCATGGCCCTGATGCTCGCGCGCATGCCGTGGAATCAGGCTCCGAAAACTTGCAGCGCGGCGAACTCTCCGAGTGGCGGCGCTCCCAAGTGCTGCGGCTGATGGCTGGCCGACGATCGATTCAATAAATGTGATTCAACTCAACTGACAGGTGCTGCGATGTTACTCAAATACTTCTACGACAAAGCGCTCGCCCATGCGTCGTACCTGGTTGGCTGCCAGCGAAGCGGCGAGGCGATGGTGATCGACCCGGGCCGCAACATTGAGCCGTATCTGGAAGCCGCCTCGGCCGAGGGCTTGCGAATCGTCGGTGCGGCGGAAACTCACATTCACGCCGACTTCGTCTCCGGCTCGCGCGAACTGGCGGATCGGGTCGGGGCGAAGCTTTATCTCTCGGACGAAGGCCCTGCCGAATGGAAGTACCTGTTCGCCGACCAGCATGATGTTCAGCTCGTGCACGATGGCGACACGTTTCGCGTGGGAAACGTCAAGCTCGAAGTAGTGCATACGCCGGGACACACGCCTGAACACATTTCGTTCTTGCTGACCGACGAGGGGGGCGGCGCCACTGAGCCGATGGGCATCTTCACCGGCGACTTCGTATTCGTCGGCTCGATCGGTCGGCCCGACCTGTTGGAAACAGCGGCGGGCGTCGTGGGGAGCGCGGAGAAAGGTGCTCGCCAACTGTTTCACTCGATGCGAAAGTTCCGCGAACTTCCCGACCACCTGCAGATCTGGCCGGCTCACGGCGCGGGCAGCGCCTGCGGCAAAGGCCTGGGAGCGATCCCCTCTTCCACGGTCGGCTACGAGAAACTATTCAATCCGGCTCTGCAATACGACGACGAGCAGGAGTTCGTCGACTATATCCTGGCGGATCAGCCGGAAACGCCGTTCTACTTCGCGGTCATGAAACGGGTGAACAAGGAAGGTCCGGCCTTGGTGCGCGAGTTGCCAACCGTCGTAACGCTCGATCCGCGGCAAGTCACTGACATGGCCGAGCGGCAGATGGTGATCGACACCACGAGCGGCGGGGACTTCGCCGCGGGGCACGTGGCCGGAAGCGTCAACGTGCCGAGCGGAGCGCTCGTGCAGTGGGCCGGCTTCTTCGTGGACTACGCCCAGCCGCTATACCTGCTGACGACGGCCGGCGCGCTGGACGCGAACCTGCGCGGCCTGCGTTCGATCGGCATCGACAACGTGGCGGGATATTTCGACGCCGACGAAGTGCGGGGACTGTGGCTACGCAAAGAGACCTACGGTTCCGAGACCCCGGCCGAGTTGCGCGAAGCGATCGAGAGCGATCGCGTGCACCTGGTGGACGTTCGCTCAGCCACGGAGTTTGCGGAAGAGCATATCGACGGCGCCGAACATCGCTTTCTGGGTACGCTCTTGCGATCGCTCCACACGCTCGAGCGCGACCGACCGATGGTCGTGCAGTGCCGTAGCGGCGGACGCTCGGCCATTGCAGCCAGCGTGCTGCAGCGAGCGGGCTTCGACGTGATCAACATGCAGGGCGGCATCGAAGCCTGGAAGAAGGCTGGCCTGAGCGTCGTGCAAGGGCGCGCGCCGGCCGCAGTATGAAAGAATAACGGCGCGTCCCTGGAGAGCGGCAGTCGTCGTGTTCCACAAGAGCACGACGGCTCGCCGGTTTCCGGCGGAAGCTTTTATCGCAGTCAGCCAACATGAGCGATCCCTCCTCCATCTTGATGCTCGCGATTGCCTGCGGCGGCATTGTCGGGCTATCGCTGGGACTGACTGGCGGCGGTGGCGCGATCTTTGCCGTGCCGCTGCTGGTCTATGGGCTCCGTGTGCCGGCGTCGCAGGCGGTGGGCATCTCGTTGGCCGCGGTGGGAGCGACGTCGTTTGCCGGCTTTCTGCATCGCTGGCGATTGGGCGAAGTGGAACTGCAAACCGGACTGATCTTCGCAATGGCCGGAATGCTTGGCGCGCCATTCGGCAGTTGGATCTCGGGACAAATTCCGGCCTCCGTGCTGCTACTCGCGTTTGCCGGACTGATGCTCTACGTCGCGATTCGGATGTGGCGCGGCACGACTCGCCAGAAGACCGATACGGTAACCTGCACAAATGGGGATGTCAGCCCGGCGACATGTCAGCGCGACGCGGCCGGGCGGCTGGTGCTCACCTCGCGCTGCGGACTGCTGCTGGTCTGCGTCGGGCTGGCCACGGGCGTGCTCTCGGGACTATTTGGCGTCGGCGGCGGCTTCGTGATCGTGCCGGCGCTGGTGTTGTTTAGCGGAATGTCGATGCACCATGCGGTGGGCACCTCGTTGATGGTGATCGCGCTGGTGAGTGTCTCGGGCGTGACCGCGCATCTTACGGCTGGGCGGGAGATCGATCCTGCGATGACGCTGCTATTCATTGTTGGCGGCGTAGCGGGACTCTTCGCCGGCCAGCAACTGGGGAAACGGCTGTCCGGGCCGATGCTGGCCCGCGTGTTCGCGGTGGCAATCGTTGCGGTGGCCGTGTATGTGATCCTCCGAAACGTTTACTTCTGAGCATTCAACTTCTCGACGGGCATAAATCAGCACCATGGAAGCGATTCATCACCAGGTTGTGATCGTTGGTGGAGGAACGGCCGGCATTACCGTTGCGGCTCGGCTGGCGAGGCGTTGGGGCAAGCGACTCGACATCGCGGTGCTCGAGCCGTCGGACAAGCACTACTACCAGCCACTGTGGACGCTGGTCGGAGCCGGTGTCGCGCCCAAGCAGATAACCGAGCGGAGCGAAGCAGCGGTCATGCCGCGCGGCGTGCACTGGATCCGCGACGCGGCGGCCGAGTTTCTGCCTGCCGAAAACATGATTCGCACCCGTGACGGAAAGACAATCACCTACGACTGGCTGGTCGTCGCGGCCGGCCTGCAGATCTTCTGGGACAAGATCCCCGGGCTGCGTGAGTCGCTCGGCAAGGGAGGCGTGTGCAGCAACTACTCGTTTGGCACGGTCGACTTCACCTGGCAGGCGATTCGCGAATTCAAGGGGGGCAACGCGATCTTCACCAACCCCTCGGGCGCCGTGAAATGCGGCGGAGCGCCGCAGAAAATCATGTACCTGGCGGACGAACACTTTCGCAAGGCTGGCGTGCGCGAGAAGGCGAACGTGATTTACATGTCGGCCTTGCCGAACATCTTTGCAGTCGAGCGATACCGCAAAACGCTCGAGAAAGTGATCTCGCGGAAGGAGATCGACTGCCGCTTTCAGCACGAACTGGTCGAGATCCTGCCCGAGAGGCACGAAGCCGTGTTCAAGAGCCTGGAATCGGGCGAACGCATCACCCTGCCCTATGGCCTGTTGCACGTGACGCCGCCGATGGGACCGCCGACGTTCCTGGCCTCAAGTCCCCTGGCCGACGAGCAAGGCTGGATCGACGTCGATCGGCAGACGCTGCGTCACAAGCGATATGCGAATGTGTTTGCGCTGGGGGACTGCAGCAACCTTCCCACTTCGAAGACCGGGGCCGCGATTCGTAAGCAAGCGCCCGTGCTGGTGAAAAACCTGCGCGCCGCGATCGCGGGCCAGGTGCCCGACGCGACTTACGACGGATATACTTCGTGTCCGCTGGTGACCGGCTACGGTAAACTAGTCATGGCCGAGTTCGACTACGACAAGCGGCCGCAAGAGACATTTCCGATCGATCAGTCGCGCGAGCGGTGGAGCATGTGGCTGGTGAAACGCTATTTGCTGCCGCTGTTGTATTGGCACGGAATGCTCAAGGGGCGAGCCTAACCTCGCTGATAATCCGGTACCTCGTTCAACATGCTCTCCATCCCAGACAGGCGACCTCGCATGACACTTCGCACCTTTCCCCGGGTGGCCTTCGCCACTTTTGGTTTCTTTGTCGCTGCGGCAGCGACGTTGGCCCAGGAAACCAGCGTCAAGCCAGGCATCAACGACGCATTCCGCAATCCGGACGCGAAAGAATTCACCGAGCGATTTGAAGTCGAAAGCCGCGAGGTCTATTCGCGCCGCAAAGAGATCGTCGCCGCCTGCGAGATCAAACCCGGCATGACGGTGGCCGACATCGGCGCGGGGACGGGTTTGTTCACGCGGCTGTTTGCCGAAGCGGTTGGGCCCGAGGGCAAGGTCCTGGCGGTCGACATTGCCCAGAACTTTCTGGATCACATCGAGAAGTCGGCGCGTGAGGTGGGGCTGAAGAACGTCGAGCCCGTGCTCGCGAGCGCCGACTCAACGGGCCTGCCCCCGGCATCGGTCGACTTGGCGTTCATTTGCGATACGTACCATCACTTCGAATTTCCGCACAAGACGATGACCTCGCTGCACAGAGCCCTGAAGCCGGGTGGCCGCGTGGTGCTGATCGATTTTCGCCGCGAGCCGGGGAGCAGCACCGACTGGGTGCTGGACCACGTGCGAGCCGGCCAGGACGTGTTCGAGTCGGAAACCATCGCGGCTGGGTTTCGCAAGGCGAATGAAAATGCCGAGCTGTTGAAGGAGAACTATTTCGTCGTGTTTGAGAAGGCCGTACCAAAATCGGCGAGCAGTACGAGTGCGGCAAGCCCCCAGCGAGTATTTCCAATCATCGCGGGCTACGGCGGAGTGGCGCCGCGCTCGGGAACGATCGAGCCGCCCCGGGCCGGAGCGAAAGTCGTGATCGATGCCACGCTCGGCGGCAAGCCAGAAGAGCTTAACAAGTCGCTCGAGCGGGTGGCGCGGCTGTTGAATCTTTATGGGGCGGCGGGCCTCAAGGGGTCTGACGTGTCGATTGCGATCGTGCTGCACGGCGAAGCGACCGGCACGGTGCTGGGCGACGCAGCATACCAGGCCAAGTTCGGGCCGGAGAAGAACCCGAACCTGCCGCTCATCCGGGCGCTGCAGGCCGCGGGGGTGGAAGTTTCGGTCTGCGGGCAGGCGATGGCGAATCACGGCTACGCGGATGCGGACATCGCAGCGGAGATTCCCATCTCGACCTCGGCGCTGACGACGGTGATGAACAAGCAGGTCGACGGCTATACGACGATCGTCGTGCCGTAACTGACAGGCCGTTCTGCGAGTTCCAGCGGCTTCAAACAGGCTGGCCAGAAAGCTTGACCGCGTGGGGGCAGGCTGGCATAATGCCGCGGTAAGTAAACGTTAACTTACCGAACCTCTCGGCGGCTTTCATGGCTTCTGGATCTAAACCTTCGCGCCGTATGTCGGCCGACGAACGCAAGGCGGACATCTTGCGCGCGGCCGCTCCGATCATCGCGCAAGGCGGATTGCACGGCGTGTCGATTCGCGACATCGCCGACGCGGCCGGCGTTTCCGAAGCACTGCTCTACAAACACTTCCCCAGCAAGCAGGCCCTCTACGACGAGGCCCTGAAGACCGCTCGCGAGTTCTCCAGCTTCACGATCGCCAGGTTCGCCACACTTGAACCCGGGACGAAGTCGTTCGTACTGCTGACCTACGCCACGATTGAGTTCACGCTGTTTGGCTTTCCGGGGCGACAGGACCAGGAACAAGGCGCCGCGCGGCTCGTGTTGCAAAGTCTGCTGGCCGATGGTCAACACGCCCGCACGATATTGACCGACACCGCCGCCAGTTGGATGGACTATGTCACCGCGAGCTACCTCGCCGCGGCCGCTGCGGGCGACATCGTGCCGCTCGACGTCGAGCCGGCGGTTCGTTTCCGTTTCGTCCAGCAGCTTGGCATGGCGCTGCGGCTGAGCCATTTGCCCGAGCGGCCGGCGTTCGCCTATCGCGGCACGCCGCGCGAGCTGGCTGATCAGGCCGTGCTGTTCTCGCTGCGGGCCGTGGGACTGACGGATGAGGCCATCGCCCGACATTACGACCCGGCGGCACTGCACGAGCAACTCGCCGCGCTTTTTCCACACGTTTGAGCTTCACAGTTTTTCTTTTGAGTAAGTACCTGCTTCGCCACGATCGTCCACCCACCGCCAAGCCAGGAGTTACGACGATGCGAGCTACTTTCAAAACGGCCTTGTGCGCGGCGGTTTGCGCGCTGGTGCTGTGCGCCGCGTTTGCCAATGCGGCTCCGGTAGCGCCCGGCACGACTGTCGACGACATCACGCTCACAGATATCCATGGCGCGGAGCACCGCCTGGCGGACTATTCCGGAAGCAAGGCAGTGGTGCTGGCCTTTCTGGGCACCGAGTGTCCGCTGGCCAGGCTTTATGCCCCCAGACTCGAGGCGATCGCCGAGCGATATGCGGACAAGGACGTGAAGATTCTGGGCGTCAGCTCGAATGTGCACGACAATGTCACGGAACTGCGGGCGTTCGCCCGGCAACACGGCGTTACGTATCCGATTCTGAAAGACGTGGGCAACGTGCTGGCCGACCAGCTCGGCGCGGAACGACTGCCGATCGTGTTCGTGCTCGACGGCGATCGCAAGGTTCGCTATGTCGGTCGGATCGACGATCAGTATGGCCTGCAAACCACGCCGGCCGGCAAGAGCTTAAGTTACCAGTTGCCGGCAGCTCGCCGGCAGGATTTGTCGATCGCGCTGGACGAAATGCTGGCGGGCAGCGCAGTCAGCGTCACCGTCACCGAGCCGAGCGGGTGCCTGATCGGCCGCGTGAAACAAGCGGATGCGAGCAGCGACGTGACCTACTCGAAGGACATCGCGAAGATCTTCAACGCGAACTGTGTGTTCTGCCATCGCGAGGGCCAGATCGCGCCGTTCTCACTCACCAGCTATGAAGACGCCGCCGGTTGGGCCGAGATGATCGCGGAAGTCGTGGCTGAACAGCGGATGCCTCCCTGGCATGCGAATCCCGCGCACGGAAGGTTTTCGAACGACGCGCGGCTGAGCGACGAGGATAAGGACCTGATCGCCCGCTGGGTCGCGGCTGGTGCTCCGGAAGGCGACAAGTCGCAGCTTCCGCCGCAGCCCGAGTTCCCCAAAGGCTGGATGATGCCTGAGCCCGACCAGGTGGTTTCGATGCCCAAACCGTTCGACGTGCCGGCCGAAGGCACCGTCGACTACAAAATGTTCATCGTCGATCCGGGCTGGACTGAGGATAAATGGGTCACGGCGATGGAACCGCGGCCGGGCAATCCCGCCGTGGTACATCACATCGTGATGTACGTGATGCCGCCCCGAGGCGTTTCGAAGTACTTCAGCGCCGACTTGCCGAAGACGCAGCTCGATTGGTTCGCGTCGTTCGCGCCGGGTCTTCGTCCGCCGGTGCTGCCCGAGGGAACCGCGCGATTCATTCCGGCCGGCAGCAAGCTGATGTTCCAGATGCACTACACGCCAAACGGCAAGGCCCAGAGCGATCAAAGCTACGTCGGCATCAAGTTTGCGGATCCCAAGACTGTCAAGCGCGAGATCGCCGTCCAGCACTCGGGCACGCACGACTTCGTGATACCCGCGGGCGATCCGAATCATCGGGTCGACTCGGAATACGTGTTCCAGCACGACTCGCTGCTGTGGTCGGTTTCGCCGCACATGCATGTGCGCGGCAAGGACTTCAACTACAAGCTGATTTACCCCGACGGGCGCGAGGAAGTCGTGCTCGACGTTCCGCAGTACGACTTCGGCTGGCAGACGACGTACATCTTCGACGAGCCGAAGCGCGTGCCCAAGGGAACCAAGATGCAATGCGTGGCACATTTCGATAACTCGGCCGACAACTTGAATAATCCGGATCCCACCAAGGAAGTGCGGTACGGTCCGCAGACCTGGGAGGAAATGTGCTACGGCTGGTTCGAGATCTGCCTGGCAGATCAGGACCTGACCGGCAAGCTGGCCGCCGGCAACAAACCCGCGGCACCCACCGAGAAACCGTGACGCACTTACGTGCATTCGACAGGTACACCCAGTAAACTCACGAGCGGCGAAAACCAATAGACGGCAACCGCTCGGTCAAGAAACCTTTAGGGAGGTTTGTGCGATGACCCCGCTCCTGCATCAGTTTGCAACCCGATGGTTCGGGCCTCTGGCCATCGCTGGCCTGACGTTCAGTGTTGGCGTGTCGTTGGCCGCGGCCGCGACCCCGGATGCCGCAAAAGATTCGAAGGGGTCTCGAATCGGGCGAAAGATCGAAAACTTCACGCTGAGTGATTCTTACGGCACCGAGCGCTCGCTGGACGACCTGAAAGACAAGAAGGCGATCGTCGTAGCGTTCCTCGGCACCGAATGCCCGCTCGCCAACCTCTACATGCCGCGGCTCTCGCAGCTGGCGGCGCAGCTCGAAACACAGGGGGTCGGCTTCCTGGCGATCAATTCGAACCAGCAGGATTCGATCACCGAGGTGAACAACCACGCCAAGAAACACAACGTGCCGTTCCCCGTGCTGAAGGATCCGGGCAACAAGATTGCTGACGCCTTTGGCGCTGAGCGAACGCCCGAGATGTTCGTCCTCGACGGCAATCGCGCGATTCGTTACACGGGCCGGGTCGACGATCAGTACGGCATCGGCTATCAGAAGGCCGAGGCTGTGCGAAAAGACCTGGCGTTAGCAGTGGAGGAAGTCCTGGCCGGGAAGGAAGTGAGTGTTCCGGAGACGGAAGCCCTCGGCTGCTTGATCGGCCGTGTGCATCGATCCGAACCGACGGGCGACGTGACGTATTCCAATCAAATTGCCCGGATCATGCGAGACCGCTGCGTCGAGTGCCACCGCGAAGGGCAGCTTGCGCCTTTCGCGCTCACCAAGTACGACGAAGTGGTCGGCTGGGCCGAAATGATCCAGGAAGTCGTGCACGAGCAGCGGATGCCCCCCTGGTTCGCCGCGAAGGAGCACGACCAGTTCAAGAACAACCCCTCGCTTACCAAGGAAGAGCTGGCGACCGTTGACGCCTGGGTGGCAAATGGTTGCCCCGAGGGAGATCCGAAGCAGCTTCCCGAGCCGCTGGCGTTTGCCGAAGGCTGGGGCATCACGACGCCCGACGAAGTTTTCTATCAGGAGAAAGAGTTCGAAATCCCGGCCGAGGGCGTCGTCGACTATCAGCACTACACGGTCGATCCCGGCTGGAAAGAAGACAAGTGGATCCAGCAAGCCGAGGTCAAGGCCGGCGATCCCAAGGTCGTGCACCACGTGATCGTGTTCATCCAGGAGCCGGGCGGACAGCCCTTCGGCGCGCCACAGATGGCTTACGCACCCGGCATGACGCCTCGCCGCTTCCCCACGGGCACGGCAATTCGCGCCAAGGCCGGCTCGGTGCTCGTGTTCCAGAACCACTACACGCCGAACGGAACGGCCACTAAGGACCGCAGCTATGTCGGCTTCGTGTACGCCGATCCGAAGACCGTGACCCACGAGGTGATGGGCGGAGCCTGCGGGCAGATGCAACTCGAGATTCCTCCGAACGACCCAAATCACAAGGTGATCGCGCGGAAGCTGTTCCTCAAGGACACGCTGCTGCTGGGTATGAACCCCCACATGCACGTCCGTGGCAAGTCGTTCAAGTATGAGCTGCAGAATCCGGACGGCACGACCGAAGTGCTGCTGGATGTGCCCCGCTACGACTTCAACTGGCAGCTGTGGTACATGCTCAAAGAGCCGCGCGTGATTCCCAAGGGCGCCCGGATGGTTTGCACTGCGTTCTACGACAACTCGGCTGACAACCCGGCGAACCCTGACCCGAACAGGGAAGTGAACTGGGGCGAGCAGACGTTCGAAGAGATGATGTTCGGCTTCTACTCGACAATCAAAAAGCGGACGGACCTCGACCCGAGCGAGACGAAGACCGGCGGCGCGGAATAAGCAGCGCCGGATATAGAGTAGAACGAAGTCACGGCATCCGTGGCCCAGGCATGTTTTCGCGGCAGCGCTCGCCAACCGATGGCGGGCGCTGCCGATCTTTTTTGGTACCCTGCACGAACCATGGCCACCGACGAACCATCGCCTCCGCCGTCCGACCAGTCACCGATCGACAGCGCGCCGCTGTGCCTCGACCAATTCCTGAAGCTCTGCGGCCTGGTGAGCACCGGGGGGCAGGCCAAGCTGCTGATCCAAGGGGGCGAGGTGATGGTCAACGGCCTGGTCGAAACCCGCCGCCGCAAGAAGCTCTCGCCTGACGACGTCGTCGAGCTCGGCGGCGAAAGGGCCGCGGTGAAGGATTACCTGTAATTACAAAACGGTGCCAGGAACCTTTTTACTAAAAAGGTTCCTGGCACCGTTTTGGCTCGCTCAACAGATCACGGGATCTGATCATGGCAGATTTGTTCGGCGCATTGGTACTCGCGATCGTTGAGCTGATCGCCGCTACCGTCCAGTTTTCACTTTACACACTCGCCGTGATCCTGGAGTCGCTCGGATTTGCCACCGGGCATCTGGCGGACAAGCCCAAGCCAGGCGAGCGCCGCTTCTCAGCGAAACGACTGGCGATTGCATTTGCGCCGCTTGCTATCCTGGCAGCGATTGTTGTTGGCTCGATTCTGTTTTTCAATTGGAGAGCAGACGTGCGACGCGCCAGGCAGCGCGAGACGCAGGATCAGATCGAGGTGGAGGTCGAGCGACTTGCTGCGAACGTGGATCAGGACGGACAACTGATTCGGCACCCCACGGGGTTGCTCGACATTGATGACGCCTGGGGAAACGCCCTGCGCGTCGAGTATGGTCAGGAGTTGTTGCATCACACCGTCACCGTCAAGTCAGACGGTGCGGACGGAATGGCCAGTACGATCGATGATTTGTCATCGACCAGGCGGGTATTGCGGCCCAAAAAAGTGGCGGTCAAGCGAGCGATTGACAAGGCAGAGGATGCCATTCGCGCGCGAGTCCCGAACCGCGATTAGATGAATGGCGGGGTAACCCACGGCCCCGATACCGGCTTACCTTGCCGCAGAATATCCCACACGATCTAGCCGTCGGCGCAATCGAGCAGGCCCGAACCAGGGAAGAGAACCGTGCCTGATTCTAGCGCTCCACTTTGGCAAGCATCTTCATTTCGGCCGCGATTTCACCGAATACGTGCGATTTCGCACCGGCAAGTAGACCACTTTCCTGCACGAGCCAGTCCGCGTGCCATACTTGCGCGCTCGCATTGAGGACGCCAATCGCGCGCACTGACAGATCTTGAGCTTCGTCGGACGTCATCCGACTGCAACTGCACCAACTCGCCCCACTTCTCGAGGGTCTAAGTACTATGTGGTCAGCTATCGCCGGCGATCGAGTTCGCGGTGTCGCGTTACCCTGGATGTTGCTGTTGGCGGTTTGCGTGCTGCCTGCGTCCGACTTCTGGCTTGCGTCCGCACAGGGTCAGCAGAAAGCGCAGGCTGCAGCCGAGCCGGTGGCGGCCGCCAATCCTGCCCCCGCGGATGCTCACCAGGACGACCGCGCGGCAATCGCCACGGCGCTGGCTTCATTTGCCAAGGCGTTCCAGACCGCAGACGCCAAAGCCCTCGCAGCACATTGGACCGCCGAAGGCGAGTACCAGAATGGCAGTGGGTTGGTAATTCTGGGACGCGATGCGTTGGAGTCCAGTTTCGCCGCGTTCTTCGCGGCTGCACCCGATCCCACCGCCGAGATGCAACGGGAGTCGCTGCGTTTTCTATCCAGCGACGTTGCGATCGCCGAGGGAACCGTCGCGGTTCGCCGCGGCCCCGCCGAGCCGCTCAAGCGAGCACGCTACAGCGCTCTGCTGGTACGCGACCAGGGAGACTGGCGCCTGGCCCAGCTGCGCGAGACCGACGATAGCGAGCCAACGATCGATGACCTGGCCTGGTTGATCGGCGAGTGGAAGTCCGTGGACGGTTCCGGCGCCGAGATTCACACGACCTATACCTGGGACCCGAACAAGAAGTTCATTCATGTCCGCTTCACGTTCCGGGGAGAGAAACAATCCGTTGGCGGAACACAGATGATCGGCGTCGATCCGGAGACAGGCGGCATCCGCTCCTGGACTTTCGAATCAGGCGGCGGCGTTGGCGAAGCAGATTGGACATCCGACGGCGATCACTGGGTGATCAGCGCCGTGGGAACGAAGGCCAATGGCGAAACGCTCGTCGAAACCAATACCTTGCGTCGGATCAGCGCCGATGTGTTCACTTGGCAATCGGTCTCTCGGACGCTTGACGATATCGACTTGCCCGACCTCGCGCCGGTGAAAGTGTCGCGAGTCGTGCCTCAACCGTAGGCACGCGTTCTCAACTTTCCTGCGCTATTCGTACACACAGTTTTCGGAGCACAAATCATGCGCCCTAGGTACCTTGCCACTCTCTTCGTGGTGCTCACGCTATTACTGCCCGAGTCTGTCGTCTTCGCGCGCGGCGGCGGCGGCCGTAGCGGTGGTGGCGGTGCCCGTG
>JBGSKX010000106.1:0-11498 GCA_041741015.1 Pirellulales bacterium | reverse complement strand
CGCGAGGAGACGATTGTGCTGGAGGAGTTTCTGGCCCGCGTCGAGCGCGAACTGATCGCCCGGGCGATGCGCAAGGCCAAGGGGAACAAGAGCCGCGCGGCCAAGATGCTGGGGCTGACCCGGCCGCGGCTGTATCGGCGGCTGGTGCAGTTGGGGCTCGAACCGGCGGCGGAGAAGCAGGAGCCGAAGGGCCGAGCGGGCGAGTAAACTTTTTTGGGTATCGAGAGTTCCCGGCGCAGGTATTCGCCGGGCTTTCAAGGATGCGGCGAGCTCGATTATCGAAATTGAACGATTGGCCCCTGGTCACTTTTCGACTTGCGACCTACGATGAAATCCGACGTTTTGCCAGCTTCACCGTTGAACAAGTCCGCCAGACCGCGCGTGATCGTTTGTGAGCGCTCGGGGCGGTGGGCCGCGGCATTGCGAAGGGTGCTCGCCCGCGAACTTTCGCTGCGCGAGACCAGGTCGCTGGCCGAGTGTGAGGCGGAACTGCGAGAGGCCCCTGAAAGCTTTCTCGTGGTTGAGCTGACCGCAACCCATCTGGGCGGCGTGCTCGAATTGCTGACTTGTGTCGGCGCTGAGTATCGCTGGGCTCGGATTGCGGTCGTGGCCGAGCGGTCCGTGGCGGCAGGCGAGTTGACAGCGTGTGAATGGACAATGCGAGAAGCGGGGGCGATACATTTCGTCACCTCTCCGCGGCAGGCCGCTGAACTTGCAAGGCTGGCGGAACGGCACGCGGCGCTGGTGCCCCGGCCGAAGCGAAGCCTGGCGGCGCAGGTTTGGGACTCGCTCCCCTGGCCGGAAGCGGCGTCGAGCTGAAGCTGGCCCGGTAAGTGCCCGCGCTTTCGGCGAAGTTCGCCTCCGCAGTGAATTGACGACTTTTTTTGAGGGAAGGACTGCTTTTCTGATGCCAGACCATAAGCTCAATCAGGCGGCCGTATCGGCGGCGCTGGACAAGTTTCTCGATCCGGAGTCCGGGCGCAGCGTCGCCAGTGGCGGACAGATCGGTGATGTGCAGATCACGGGGAATCACGTTTCGGTCACGCTCGGCCTGACGTCGCATTCGGCCATCATCCGCGACGAAACGGCCGCGGCACTGGCGAACCATTTGCGAAAGAACCTGCCGGGCGTCGAGGACGTCAGCGTTACGCTGACCGAGCACCAGCGGCCAGCGCCGAAGATCGGGCAAGTAGGGCTTACTGCCAAGAGCGTCATCGCGGTGGGTTCGGGCAAGGGGGGCGTCGGCAAGAGCACGATTGCGGCCTCGCTCGCCATTGGATTGGCGCGGGCAGGCAGCAAAGTGGGTCTGATGGACGCGGACGTCTATGGCCCCAGCATTCCGCATCTGTTGGGCGTGAACCAGCGGCCCGCGATCGAAGACAACCGGATCCAACCGGTTGAAGCCTCGGGGTTGAAGGTCATCTCGATGGGATTCCTGGTGCCGCCCGGCGAGGCCGTGGTCTGGCGCGGGCCGATGCTCCACGGAGCGATCACCCAATTTTTGCGTGACACGGCCTGGGGCGATCTGGATTATTTGATAATCGACATGCCGCCCGGCACCGGTGACATCGCGCTGACGCTCTCGCAGCTCTTGCCGCTGTCGGGCGCCGTGATCGTGTGCACGCCGCAGGACGTTGCCCTGCTCGACGCGATCAAGGCCGTGGCAATGTTTCGCAAGGTAAACATTCCGATTCTCGGGATGGTCGAGAACATGAGCGGCTTCATTGCGCCGGAGACGGGCAAGCGGTACGACATCTTCGGCGCGGGTGGCGCGCAGAAGAAAGCCGTGGAGCTCGGCATCCCATTCCTGGGCGAAGTGCCGATTCACATCGCGATCCGTGAGCTGGGTGACGCGGGCCGCGCGGCGGCCGTGTACGACGATCCGGTGAGCGCCGCACATCTCGAGACGTTATGCCTGAACCTGGTGCGAAACCTGGCCGCGAACAAGGCGGCGGGGAAGGGGGCCGAAGGGGCCTTGCCGGTGCTCAGCCTGTAGGGGCGGAGCGGCGGTAAGTTCTTGACGGCCGGCCGGTTAGGGTCGGTCAGACGGAACCCCCGTCGGCGCAGCGTGCGAGCCAGACGGGCCGGGAAAGAGCGCCCAGAACCGGGACTAGAAAAAGCTAGAGCCGCTCGGACCAGTGATGATCCGAGCGGCTCTTTCTCGTTGTATTCAGGGCCACTGATTAGAGCAGCGGCTCACGGCAACTGAGTGCCGCGGAAGAAGCGCTACTTCTTCTTCTTGGCTGCCTTCTTCTTGGGAGCCTTCTTAGCAGCAGCTTTCTTCTTCTTCTTGGCCACAGTCCGTCCTCCTAAAAAGTTGTTGGCAAGATCCGTCTCGGTGACCTCCAAGTCACTTGATTGCTCCGAGCGAGTCCTACCCGAACAAAAAACAAAAGCCCTCTCTAGTTCGAAGCAACGAGTGCTTCGCATTCGAGAAAACTTTAACACACCCGAGTTCAGGAAAGATCATTGAGTTCCATTTGTACACATCCTGCGGAAATGTGCAATACGAATCTTGACACAGAAGCAAAAATTTTTTCGGCGACGAGTCGACCCACCGCGCGGCGCTGAAAACAGATTTCGTTTCGCGCGCAACCGCGCTGTGTTCGTTGCTTCGCGCGCGAAGCGCACGACAACTCGAGCGCTCGAACTGCGACTCGCGCGCGCTTAGTACAACGAGACCGAAGTACCGTCGAGATACCGCGCGGCCGGTTGCGCGCGGCGCTGCGCGAGAAACAATAATCGCCTTTCATGCGGCGTCCGCGTGCGCACGTGCAGAGTGCGAAACAGGGCGTTTCCGCCGGGAGAAAGCGAACAACCCGCCTCGGTCCAGACGCCAAGAATGTCGCGCCAGGCCTCGCCGCGCCGCGTGAAACGAATGTGGATCGGGTCGTAGCTGTACC
Source organism: Pirellulales bacterium (assembly GCA_041741015.1). Lineage (GTDB taxonomy): Bacteria > Planctomycetota > Planctomycetia > Pirellulales > PALSA-1355 > JALHMI01. The sequence continues at coordinate 8,595 of JBGSKX010000106.1, read as the reverse complement.
AGTGCGGCTGGTGTGAAACAATCGTCAGCGCGCGCTCGCCCGCGATCCGAGCCACGTGTTCGTCCAGCTCGATCGCGCGGCGTTGGGCTTCGGCCAGTGAGAGCCGGCTGTATGGAAACAACACGCTCCGCATCAGCTTGAACTTCACGGCCGAAAGTCGCTCGACGTTCGCCACGGGTAAACGCGTGATGGTGACCTGTGCGCCGGCCGCTGCCAAACGGTCGAGACAAGTCTCGAGCCAGCCCACGATTCGCGGTACCGGCTCTTCGTACACGATGTCATTGCCGATGTCCGTGACCAGGGCGGCCGTGGGTAATTGCCGGCCGGAAGTCAAGTTCTGCCACAGCCCACAATGGGCAATTCCGGGCATACCCACGCCCACTACCCGGGTATTTCGACCATAAGACCGGCCGTGCCCCAAGGCGGCGTGCACTTCGAGCGGCTCGTTCCAGACGCGGCCGGCGGTCTCCAGAACGGTACCGATGCCCTTGGTGAGATTGCTCGCGCCGAGCAGGACGACGCGGCGCGCAGGAGCCAACGGGACGTTCGTCTCGCGCGAGGCGGCCATCAGCGATAGCCTCCGTAACCACCGCCGCCGCCAGTGTAGGCCTGCAGCGTCGTGTAGCTGTTGTAGGCGAGGTACGCACAGAACAGGGCCAGGAACTGATCGTGCAGGCGCGTCCAGGCGAGTACGCCCGCGCCGACGGCGACGAAGATCGACAGCCAGAGCGACATCTGCAATCCGTCGCGCGGGTTGGCCATCGTGAACAGCTCGCCCGAGATGCGTCCGCCATCGAGCGGCCAGATGGGGAGCAGGTTGGCGAGTCCCCAGAAGATGTTCACGTACAGCAGATAGAATATCAGGGTCGTTAGTCTTGGATTCGCGAAGGGCTCGAATCCGACGGGCAAGATCGTATCCGGCCAGGTCCAGATCACGTTGTGGCCGGAAGCCTTGATGGCGGCCACGATCAGCGCGGCGAAGATGAAACCCGCTCCCGGGCCAGCGAAGGAGATCCCGATCTGCGCGAGGTGGCTGTGATAGGTGGGACGATAGGCGGCCAGACCGCCGAAACCGTAGAGCGTGATCCAGGGCTGCCAACCGTGGGCGCGGGCGGCGAGCGCGTGTCCCATTTCGTGAATCAGGATCGAGACGAAAACGGTTCCAATCCACAGCATCAGTTGGATTGGATCGGGATCGCCGCCCGCGCCGAGGATTGCGGCGGCCAGCCAGAAGAACGGATGCACGCGCACCGGAATGCCGAACAAGTTGAAACGGAGATCGTACGGAGTCCGGTTTGGTTCGGTGAACAGCACGCGGATCGAGTCCTGGGGCCGGGTGGGGACGCGGCTCAACGGTGGCCGTGCGTGAAATTCTACTCCGCGGAAGCGCGGCGGGTCAGGCCGCGGTCTTGGATCGGGGGTGTGTTTTCGGCAGCGGGGCAGGGGCCGACGCAGGAGCATAGTGCGGGGCGGGAATCGGCTGCGGGCGGCGGTCCAGGTCGGCCAGGATGTACTGGGCCGCACTACGGGCGGCGCCGCCGTGGCCCACCTCGGCTTTGAGTGCAGCTAGCCGCTCGACCAGCCGCTCACGTTCCACCGGATCGGTGAGCCAGCGAATCGCGTGGGCCGCAACCTGCCGCGACTTGTCCGTGCAGGTCACGTACTCGGGATACAGCACCTCGGGCGTGTCGCCCCGCTCGGGATCGTAGGTCGTGGCATCGCCGTCCAGCGGATCGACCGCCGAGAGCAGGTTCACCAGCGTGATGTACTTTACGCGGCGGTAGCGGCGCTGCAGCACGTAGGCCAGGCGCGAGATGGCGTAGTGGATCACGGTCGGCTTGCACTGATACAGGAGCTCGAGCGAGACGGAGCCGGACACCGCCAGGCAGCACGTGGCCAGGTGGATCAGTTCGGGTGTGCGCTTCAGGTGGACTTCGATGTCGAGTCCGCTGGCGGCGACGGCGCGGCGAGCCATCTCGGCCTGCTGCGGCTTGAACGAAGCAATGGCAAAGCGGGCACTGGGAACCTGAGCATGGATGATCGCCGCCGCCTTGAGGAAGCAGCTTAAATTGTGTTCGACTTCCTGCGTGCGCGAGCCGGGAAGAATCGCCACAAGTGGGCGGGCGTCGTCGCGATGCGCTGCAAGGAACTGCGGATCGAGTTGTTGCCGGCGGACTTCGTCGAAATAGGGATGGCCGATGAACGTGGCATTCGCGCCGCGCTGGCGATACCACTTTTGCTCAAATGGCATGCTGCACAGCACGTGATCGATCAGGCGGCGAACCTTGCGGATGCGATGCGTGGCCCAGGCCCAGACCTGCGGCGGCGCGAAATAGTACACCGGAATGCCGTGGGCCTTCGCGCGGCGAGCGACCCACCAGTTGAAGCCGGGATAGTCGATCAGCACGACGGCATCTGGCTTGTGATGGCGGAAGTAACGATCGGCCCGGCCGCCGAGCGCGAGAAACTTGTGGAGGTTGATGAGCACGCGGAAAATCCACATCACTGCCAGCAGCGTCATGTCGGTGTGCAGCGTGCAGCCGGCGGCAGCCATCTCGGGACCGCCATAGCCGACGAACTCGATGTCGGGCCGCTGGGCGCGGAGCTGCCGGATGAGGTTGGCTCCGTGCAGATCGCCGCTAGGTTCGCCGGCCGAGAAGAAGATTTTCATGGTCACATCGAGCGCGTCGTGAGGCGGGAGGGGCATCAAGAGAAGCGTACATTTGCCGGTCGACGCTCGACCGGCGGGTACCTCGAAGCGAGCTTCGGGCTAGAGGGCTAGTATGGCCGCGAAGTATCCCAGAATCTGGCAAGACGGGTAAAGTGCAGTTCGGGCTGGCGGTGCTAGTATGCGAAGCGAGCAGCGCGCCAAAATGACAAAGGGCCGGCAGCCCGCGGACGAGCTACCGGCCCTTTCGATCTATCGAATTTGAAGCGGTGCGAAGCTTACTTCTTGACCGGTTCGAAGGCGACCTTCTTGGCGTCGGTGAACAGCAGCGTGATCAAGTCGTCGCCCGTGGCTTTCTTGGCCTTGGCCAGGCAGCCCGGGCAGCAGACGGCAACTTTGACGCCTTCGACCTCGACAACCTTGTCGGCAGCCATCGGGCGGCCGGCGACGGGGCACTTCACCTGCTTAATCTGCCCGGTCTGGAGCAACTGCAGGTTAGCCTTGGCGGCGAACTTTTCGGGATCGGCTTCGAACGCCTTGGGGCAGTTGGGGCAGCAGAACGCCACCTTGCCGCCATTGAAAGCGACGGTGTGTTCGGCCTTGCACGGCTGACCCGACACCGGGCACTTGGGTTCCGCTTTCTTCTCTTCCTCGGCACGCAGCGAGCCGGAAGCGACGACGGCGAACAGGGCCAATGCAGCAATCGCGAGACGGAATTTCATGATTCAGTTTCCTTCAATTGAAATGGGGCTATTTCTGTGTGGCTCGGCGAATTTTCTGGCCCGCGTTTCCTACGCGAGAAAACCAGTCGCCGAGCACGACGAAGACAATTCGAACGCAAGACGATCAGCCAAGCGCGACCGGGCGCAGTGGCGGCCGGAGCGCGCACTATCGGCGCAGCAGTCAGATGGTCCAGCGACAATGGACCTTGTGCAGTGACGTTCCGCCCCGGGACGCGACAGGCACGTGCGACCGGGCGATGAGCGTTTGTCGAGAGTCGTCGGTCACGGCCGGCGAAGCGGCCAGGGCGACGAATTTCTCAAGCGAGAGTTCGCTGCCGTGCTTACCGCTGGGAATAGCCGGCGGCTGAGCAGTGGCTTTGCAGTGGCAAGGAGCGTCCGCGAACGCTGGCGAGGCAAGCGGTTTAGACTCTTCGTCCTCGCTGGCACAGCAAGGGCGAGCTTCAGCCGCGCAGCAACTGCTGGTTTCCTCGACGGCTTGCGGACCGCAGCAGCACTGGCCGCTGCCCTTGAGAGCTCCGGTCTTGCAGCAACGGGGCTGGGCACCCACGACCGGCGCGGCAATCGTGCTGATTGCCAGCAGGGCGATGCCGAGTTTTCGTGCCAGCGTTGAGACCATATCGTTCGCTTCGAAGAACGCGGTGCAGAGTACAGCGGCAGTATTTTCGGCCAGTTCGGCCCGCAAAGTCAAGCAAGTTTGCCCAGGCGGCATGGATTGTGGGATAAACCGGGGCTGAGGGGCACGGTTCGTTTGCGTTAAGCCGTTAAGCCGCCTGCGTTTCGCGCCGCGATGAGCATCTCCAGATAGCTGCGCCGCTCGCTGGCAATCAGCCCGAGCTCCGCGGACAGCGCGGCGATCGTTTCCTGGGCCAATTGCAAGCTGCTGTCTTCGGCGATCAGCTCGAGTTCGACGAACTGGCCCACCTCGGCGACCCGGTCGAGCGCGATTTCGACCGGCGTGCCTTTCCAGGTGAGTGAGAGTTGGCGGCGATGCTTGCGAACTTCGAGCACCGGTTCAAAGGATAGGGCCGTGAGCAGTTCGGCGGCCTGGGCTGCGCCGCTCTCGCCCGCGGGGAGCGAGATCTCGATCTCACGGCGGGTTTTGGTGGTTCGGTCGAGCTTCGGACCTTTGTACGTAATATAGTTGAGGTCGCCGACGCGCCTGAGCCGCAGGGCTTCATCCGTCCGGGCGAAGTCGCGCATCGGGTGGCGGTAGTAGCGATCGACCTGCTCGTGGTCCTCGCCGACCGTCGCGCCGAGCGCGACGAGCCGCGCTTCGAGGGCAGCCAGATCGCTGACGGGGAATTTTTGTTCGACTTCCAGAGGCATGGTTCGATTTCGTTGCGGTGCGGCTGCAGGTTGGACTGCGGGTATTGTCGGGGGAGATACGGATGGAAGCAACCGACCGGACGCCGACACGGCGGCAATCTTCGCGGACGTGGATTTCCATGTCGCTGCTCGTGGCGGTCATCCTGGTTTACGTGCTGCTGGTAACGCGTCGATCGCATGAGCCGCTGGGGACGGTCGGCCCGGCGATCGGCAAGCGGCTCGCCCATTTGGAACTGGCTGGGCTGACAGGCGGGGCTGGGGCGGTGTTGCTGGAAGAACTGCACGGCAAAGTGGTACTGGTGAACTACTGGGGCACCTGGTGTCCGCCGTGCGTGCGCGAGCTGCCGGAGATTGAGGACATCGGCGAGCGCTTTGCAGGCCGCGATGATTTTCGGCTGCTGGCCGTCTCATGCGGGCAAGGGACGGATGAGAATCTCGAGACGCTGCGCGATGAGACCGAGCGATTTCTCGCGGCGCGCGGGTCGAAGCTGTCGACCTACGTCGATCCAGACGCAAGTAGCCGGCGGGCGATGAACATTGTACTGGGGGTGCCGATTGCGTATCCGACCACGGTGCTGCTGGATCGCGAGGGAAGGATTCGCGGGCTCTGGCAGGGATACGATCCGCGCGCAGCCGGAGAGATGGAAGCGGAGATTGAGAAGCTGCTGAGGACACCGCAGTGATGTCCAGAACCCAAGAGAGCCCCCCGGCAAAGCCGGGAGCTAGCGGCGGAGTAGTCCCGTTAGTTCCCTCGCTGCAGCGGCCGGATCTTCTGCGCTGCTGATCGCTCCGCTGACGGCGATGCGCGTCAAGCCGGCGGCGAGCACCTCGGAGAGATTCGCCGCCGTGATGCCGCCGATCGCGAAGGCGGGCAGACGGACTTCTTCAGCGACTGAGCGCAGCAGTTCCACGCCCGCGAACTCGCTGAACTGCTTGGTGCCGGAGGGGAACGTGGGGCCGACGCCAAGATAGTCCGCGCCGTCGAGCACCGCGGCATGCGCCTGCTCGACGGAATGCGTCGAAACGCCGACCAGTCCGCGTGTGCCAAGAATTCGCCGCGCGTCCTTCACGCTGAGTTCGTCCTGGCCGACGTGCACGCCGTCTGCCCCGCTGAGCACAGCGAGGTCCGGGCGGTCGTTCATGATGAATAACGTGTCGGTATCGGCGGTAGCCTCGCGAATCACGCGGGCCCGGGTAAGCAGTTCGCGATCGGGCAGGTGTTTGTCGCGGAGCTGGATGATGTCCACGCCGGCCGCAACGAGTGATTTGACGAGCCCGCGGAGTTGCGATTCGCTGCGTCCGCCGTCGATGAGCACATAGAGCTGGGCGTTGGCCAGACGCTCGAGGCTGGCCTGGGTGATGTCGGTAACGCGTTCGAGCGTGTAGACCCGATAGCGAAGCTGTTCGAGCGCGGCGGCCGTCTGGGTTGAGACCGTCTTGGAGTATTCCTCCAGGCTGCGGAGCGACTGCTCGACACGTTTGAAGCTGGCGGCGAGCACGGCGGAGAGATTGCTACGCTCGGCTTCGCTGGGCAACGTGACCGAGGTGCCGACGTCGGTTTGAGTTTCTCGAGCCGCATGGCGAACGTTATGGCCGAAGACGCTGAGCGCCGCGGTGAGTTCGTGACGGATCGCTTTGGCGAGGCGCGTGAGATGACGATCGTCGAGGTGGAAGCGGAGATAGTCTTCGATCACACGGAGCCCCTCGCCAGCGCGATTGGCGGCAGCGTCAATGATGCGAATGGCGGAGAGCTCTTCGCTGGCAAGCGGTTGATCGTCTTCGGTACGATTCGGATTGATCGACAGGATGGTGGGGCGACGTGGCTCGTCAAGATCGACCTCCAAGGGGTCGAGCGGCAGCGGTCCGGGCTGGAAGCCGGCCAGACGGTGAACCTCGGCTTCGAGCACGTCGGCCGCGAGACCTTGCTCGGCCAGCCAGCGTGAGACGTCGCTCTCGGCCGCGACAAGCGCCAGTAGCAGATGCTCGGTCGCCAGCTCCAGCGGACGGGGGTATTCGATGAGCAAGTCTTCGACGGTTTGCAGACAGTGGTGCCAGGCCCGTGAGTGGTGGCGATCGTCGACGGGGGGAGCGTCGATTTCGCGGAGCGAAGGAAAGCGGCGGCGGACGCTTTCGGCGTCGATCTGGTGGCGTGCCAGCACGAGCGCGGCCCGACATTCGGGCTCGGCCAGCAGGCCCAGCAGGACCTCTGGGAGGCCGAGCTCGTCAGATTCGTCAGAACTGATCCAACCGGCGGCGACGGCAATGGCCCGCTCGGCGCCGGGGGTGAAGGTGCTTCGCATGACGTTACTTATAGACGTTTGGCCGGCCAGCGTGGAGCGGCTTGGGAAGTGCTGCGTGGAAGATGGCCGCGGGCGACAACGCATCGGCCAGCACAATTGTATCTTGCCGCTTTCACTCGGCGGGGGCGGCGAGAGTTTGCCTAAAGTCAAGCGGCCCTTTCAGTTGCCTTGCTCCCCCTGGTTCTAAGAGTTAGAATTCCGTGGCGATTTCGAAGGGCTGGCGAAGGTATGCCAGTCGCAAAGAGCGCCAAAAGCAGGGAGCCGAACAGCCATGGTAAGGATGCCGTGGGCGATATATGCCTGGCCGGGACTAGTGCAATTGTGGCGGAACGGGCAATGGCAGGGTTTGGCTGCGGCGGTGGGCTTTGGCGTTCTACTCAACCTGCTCCTATTGGCGAGCTTTGTCTGGGTTGAACTCATTAGCCCCCCTTGGCTGAAAGCTGGTTGGCTGTTGGCCGGACTTGTCTGGTTCAGCGCCGCTGGCTGGTCGATGTGGCACGGCTGGGGCGTGGCGCCGCGGCAGGTGCAGTCGGCTGACGCAATGTTTCGAGCAGCATTGGGCGAATACTTACAAGGAAACTGGTTCGAAGCGGAGCAGATTTTGGGGCGGCTCCTGGAGCTGCGTCCACGGGATGTCGAAGGCCGGTTGCTGCTGGCCACGCTCTTGCGGCACAACGGCCGGCTGAAGGAAGCCCTGGATCAGCTCGCTCGCCTGGATCTGCTTTCGGACGCCAGAATCTGGAAACAGGAAATCGAGGTGGAGCGGCAAGCGATTGCCGCAGCTGACGAAGCAAGAACAGAGGCAGCCGCAAATCCAGCAGAAAATCAACCCGAACAGCCCCTGGCCCCGTATGCAGTAGAGGCAAACGGTTAGAGACTGTTCGGTACCCTACCCCCAACTAACGACCACTCCTACAATTCCCCGTAAGCAAGCGATCGACAAACGGCGGAAAGATGTCGCGGCCAGAACGTCCGCGGCATGACTCCCGCTTCAACGGAGAGCAACATGTACGAGCGATTTACCGATCGGGCCCGCAAGGTAATGCAACTGGCGAACCAGGAGGCCCAGCGATTTAACCATGAATACATCGGCACGGAGCACGTGCTGCTGGGCCTGATTAAAGAGGGCAGCGGCGTCGCGGCGAACGTGCTGAAGAACCTCGATGTCGATCTGCGGAAGATCCGGCTCGAGGTGGAGAAGCTCGTCCAGAGCGGCCCCGACATGGTCACGATGGGCAAGCTTCCGCAGACGCCCCGCGCCAAGAAGGTCATCGAGTACTCGATGGAAGAGGCGCGCAACCTGAACCACAACTATGTCGGAACCGAGCACATCCTACTGGGCCTGTTGCGTGAGCAGGAAGGCGTGGCCGCCCAGGTGCTGATGAACCTGGGCCTGAAGCTGGAAGAAGTGCGCGAAGAAGTGCTGAACCTGCTGGGGCACGGCATCGAAGGTTCCGAGGGTGGCGAACGCGGCGGCGCGGAGCGGGCCGGCGGCGGTGGCGGCGAAGGCTCGCCCAAGGGGGGCAAGTCGAAGACGCCCGCGCTCGACAGCTTTGGC
>JBGSKX010000105.1:0-8619 GCA_041741015.1 Pirellulales bacterium | reverse complement strand
CGCCGACAACCACAACATCCCAGGTCTGTTCCGCATGCCTGGTCTGTTCTGCGCCGGCCATCACTGCTTCGCCGACTTGCCGGCGGCCAGCCGGTCGACTTGAATCGCGTTGGAGCAGATGCGTCCCTCGGCCACGTCGTCGACGTTCGCCCTCGTGGTAGAAGCGATCTTTTCCAGTGCGTCACGCGTGAAGAAGGCCTGGTGCCCGGTGACCAGCACGTTCGGAAACGTGAGTAGTCGGGCCAGCATGTCGTCCTGCGAAATGTGGTTCGAGAGATCCTGAAAGAACAGGTTTTCCTCTTCTTCATAGACGTCGATCCCCAGCGAACCGATTTGTCCGCACTTCAGTCCCTCGATCACGGCCTGGGTGTCGATCACGGCGCCGCGGCTGGTGTTGATCAGCATCACGCCGGACTTCATTTTCGAGATCGCCCCGTCGCTGATGAGGTGGAAGGTCTCTTTGACCAGCGGACAATGCAGCGTGACGATGTCACTCCCGGCGAACAGCTCGTCGTGCGAGCAGTAGCGCGCCCCCAGCGCGAGCAGCTCGGGGTTCTCGCGAATATCGGCGGCCAGGAGCCGGCAGCCGAAGCCGTGCATGATCCGGGCCACGCCCGCGCCGATCTGACCAGTGCCGATGATACCCACGGTGCGGCCATGGAAGTCGAAGCCCAAGAGGCCATCGAGGGCGAAGTTCCACTCGCGCACCCGGTTGGCCGCGCGATGGATCTTGCGATTGAGCGCGAGCATCAGGCCGACGGTGAACTCGGCCACGGCGTGGGGGGAGTAGGCCGGCACACGGACCACGGTGATGCCAAAATCGTTGGCGGCGGCGAGATCGACGTTGTTGAAACCCGCGCAGCGCAGTGCCACGAGCCGCACGCCGTCCAGCGCGAGCGCTTCGAGCACGGGGCGATCGAGCCGATCCTGGACGAAAACACAGACGGCGTTGAACCCGGCCGCCAGCGGCAGCGTTTCGGCGGTCAGCCTGGGCGGGAAGAACATAAGCTCGTGCCCCGAACCGTCGAAGGCCGGGCCGAGGAATTCTTCGTCATAGCTGCGGGTACTGAACACGGCGATACGCATGGGGGTGAAACTCCACTGAACGGGCGGATTTTGGACCGTTTGCCGCGCCGGCAGCGTAGCCTACCCCAAGCGAGCGCGATGGTTCAATCAGAGAGAAGCGGCCGAGAAGCTCAAGCAGCAAGATGCCTACATGAACTGCCACTCGCCGGTGGCCAGGACATAGGCCCCCAGCAGGCCGTTCGTCACGGCATGGGCCGCGACGCAGTCCCAGATGTTCCTGGTTTTGAACATCAGCCACGTGACCAGCGTAAACCAGACGGCGGCGGCAAACAGCTCGGCCGGATGCATCAACATCGGCAGCAGGGTGCCGGCTGCGGCGGCGATGGGGGTCAGCGTGCCGAAAGGCACCTTCGGCCAGTCGGCGTCGATGACAAAACGCATCACGAACCCGCGGATGAAGAACTCTTCAATCAGCGGGACGACGAGCGCCAGCCCGAACAACCGGACGGCCAAAAAGGCATAAGCCAGAGCTGGCCGATCGGCCATTTCCGCCAGCGGATTGAAGCCGGGGCGGCGGCCCAGGTCGGCAATTTGGTCATATCCGAGCGGGCCGAGCAGGCGGGCTTCGAGCCCCAGCTTGCACAGCCCAATCCAGAGAACCACCCCGACCACGCCGACGACCAGCGCCAGCGGCGAGACGCGGAACGGGAATTGCCTGTAGCCTGGAAACACCGCGGCGATGGCCACGAGCGTGGCGGCGATCTTGGCGGTGTAGACCAGCGGATAGGCCGAGTAGTCGAGCGTAAAGCCAAGCAGGCTGAAGGGTTTCTCGGGCGAGGGCTCGAGCGAACCGACCAGCATGAAGACGGCAAACGGCACGACGAACACGGCCCACGGATAAGCAGCCAGCAGGCCGCCGGCGGGCGCCGCTTGTGTGAGTGTTTCGTGAGATTGCGAGGGTTCGTGGTCCGCCATGCGGAGCAAACCTAATTTCGGCGGAATCGGAAGTCAACCAAGTCCCTTGGAAAGGCGGCGGTGGGAAGAGCAGAATGCAGCCCGAAAAACGGCTTTTACCGGGAGAGTTTGCCCAATTTGGCCTTTGCCACCAGCCGATCCCTACGTAAGATATTTAATCCAGCAACCCAGCACAGCCAAATCCCCTGGCGAGCGCCTAGGCGGAACAGTCGGTACTGCCCGGGCGGATGTACCCCCTTTTGAGTGAATAGCGGCTGACGCGTGAAGCATGCGCGGCAGACGTTTTGTTTGTCGTTCTATATCGAGACAAGCGTTTCTTAGAGACGCGCCCACCCACTGACAGCGAGAGGTCGAGGTTCACTATGGACCTGGCAAAACTTCGTAACATCGGCATTTCGGCCCACATCGACTCCGGCAAGACGACGCTCAGCGAGCGGATCTTGTTCTACGCCGGTCGCATTCACCGCATCAACGAGGTGAAGGGCGGCGGCGACGGCGCCACGATGGACTACATGGACCTCGAACGCGAGCGCGGGATCACGATCACCAGCGCCGCGACCAGCGTTGAGTGGAAGGGACATCCGATCAACCTGATCGATACGCCGGGCCACGTCGACTTCACGGTCGAGGTGGAGCGCAGCCTCCGCGTGCTCGACGGCGCCATCCTGGTGCTGTGCGGCGTGGGCGGCGTGCAGTCGCAGTCGCTCACGGTCGATCGCCAGATGAAGCGCTACCACGTGCCGCGCCTGGCGTTCATCAACAAGATGGATCGCATCGGCGCCAACGCCGACAAGGTCGTGGCCCAGGTTCGCGAAAAGATGGGCGCCGACGCCGTCTTGATGCAACTGGCCATCGGCAAGGAAGACAACTTCAAGGGGATGGTCGACCTGATCACGATGAAGGCCAATTACTTCGACGGCACGAACGGCGAGACCGTTCGCGAGGAAGAAATTCCCGCCGAACTGAAGGAAGCCGCCGTGGCGGGCCGCCAGGCCATGCTCGAAAGCCTGTCGATGTACAGCGACGAGCTGATGGAGCGAATGCTCTCGGAAGAACCGATCAGCGAAGAACTGATTCACACCGTCGTTCGCGACGCCGTGCAGGAACAGGATCTGACCCCCGTGTTCATGGGCACCGCCTATCGCAACAAGGGCGTGCAGCTCCTGCTGGACGCGATCATCCGCTATCTGCCCTCGCCGCTGAATGCTCCGGTGAAGGCCAAGCAGTATGCCGATCCGACGCAGGACATGCCGCTCGAGCCGGATCCGAAGAAGCCCTTCGTGGCCATGGCGTTCAAGCTGGTGGAAGACCCCTTCGGCCAGCTCACGTTCATGCGGATCTATCAGGGCACCGTCAACAAGGGCGAGATGCACTACAACCAGCGCACCGGGCAGAAGCAGCGGTTCAGCCGTCTGCTGAAAATGCACGCCGACAAGCGCGAGGAAATCGACAGCGCATCGGCCGGCGACATCGTCGCCGTGATGGGCATCGACTGCGCATCGGGTGAAACGTTCGCCTCGGAACCCAAGTTCTGCGTGCTCGAAAGCATGTTCATCGCCGAGCCGGTCATCAAGATGGCCATCAACCCCGTCTCGCGCGAAGGCAGCGACAAGATGAGCAAGGCCCTCCAGCGGTTCCGCCGCGAAGATCCGACTTTCCGCGTCTCAACCGACGAAGAGACCAGCGAAACCGTGATCGCCGGCATGGGCGAGCTGCATCTCGACATTTACGTCGAACGCATCAAGCGCGAGTACGGCGTCGAAGTGGAAGTGGGCGCTCCGAAGGTGAGCTACCGCGAAGCTCCGACCAAGGCCGCCGACTACGACTACAAGCACAAGAAGCAGACCGGTGGTTCGGGTCAGTATGCCCACATCAAGGGCAGCCTGGAGCCGCTCCCCGAGGATGCCGAAGAAAACTTCATCTTCGAGGAGAAGGTCGTCCAGGGGCGTATTCCCAAGGAATACATCCCCAGCGTCGAGAAGGGATTCCGCGACTCGCTGCACAAGGGCCCCGTGGCCGAGTTCCCGATCGTGGGCATCAAAGCCATCCTCACGGACGGCTCCTACCACGAAGTCGATAGCTCGGACATGGCGTTCCAGACGTGTGCCCGCGGCTGCTTCCGCGAGACGTTCCTGAAGACCAAGCCGGTGCTGCTCGAGCCGATCATGAAGGTCGTGATCGAAGTGCCCACCCAGTTCCAAGGCACCGTGGCCGGCGAGCTCAACAGTCGCCGCGGCTTGATCGTGCAGACTGAAATGAACGGGGGCCTGGCCTTGATCGAAGCCGAAGTGCCGCTGGCCGAAACGTTCGGCTACTCGACCGATCTGCGGAGCATGACGCAGGGTCAGGGCACCTTCAGCATGGAATTTGCCAAGTACCGTCGCGTGCCGGGCAACATCCAGGAAGAGATCGTGGCCGAGAAGAAGAAGGCCCAGCTCGTGGGCGCGAAGTAAACTTCCGCTCGCTAGTTTGATTGGTAACCAACAGAGCTCCGGTCAGTTCGCTGGCCGGAGCTTTTTTATGCGCCCGTGGCTTGCTGACGCGCAGCTCGTTAAGATGCGGGCTCCCACCGATCGCCAGGAGAACTTGCCATGTCAGACGCACCTCAACCCGCTGAAGACGCACCCTCGCCCGAAGTCTGCAAGGCCGCCTACAAAGCCTTCAAAAAGCGGCTCAAGCTCACACAGCTCGACGACGCTTCGCGGATCGGCCGCAGCCCGATGAGCTCTGGCGGCAACTCGTCGATCGCCGGCATCACGCCGCCGGATCAGTATCCGCGCGCCGTTTGGGAAGAGCTCGTCAAGCAAGGGAAGCTGAAGCGAGCGGGGCAGGGGATGTACTCGATGGTGTGATGGCCGGCGGCCGCGCGATTACGACGTCGCGCGACTAACCGGTCGCCAGGTTCCATAGTGCCGCGAGCAGAAGCGCCGCGACCGCGACGATGCCGACGAACAGCAGGCCGAGAGCCAGCACGATCCCGCCCACGAACAGCCAGTCGCCCGCCTGGGCCTTGCGCGCCGCCGGGGGATTCTCGGCGAGGCGGTTTGCCAGCAACGTGGCGTTGCGGTGGTTCGCTTTCCACCACACATCGAATAGATCTCCCACGAAAGGGATCGCGCCGACGAGCATGTCGATGGCCACATTCAGGGCCATTCGCGCGACCGTCACGCGGGGCATCCCGATCTTCGCAGCCAGCCCGACGATGTAAATCGCCACCACCGTGGTCGCCGCGTCACCAACGCCCGGCACCAACCCGATCAAGGCATCGAGCCCGAACCGCCAGCGGAGGAGCGGCACTTCGAAGGCCGTATCCATCCAGTGGGCGAGTTGACGGACGTGATTGCGCGTCCAATGAGCCTCGTTAGTAGCGGCAGCCGGTCGGGTCCGCGCAGGGGACACCGGCCGCAAATCTCGCGGAAAACCTCGAAACGACTTGGCTCGTTCGGTCATCTTGGCAGCTTTGGGGTCAGGAGATGCGCGCGTTAAGGAATCGGATGCAAAGGCTGTGCCATATCTCGCCTTTTCGGCAGCGAGATGCGTGTCCGGCGGCTGCTAGCGGCGTTCGACCAGCGCCTTGAGTTCTTCGAGCTGGCGGGTCACGTCAGCGAGCTTGGCGACGATCTCCTCGCGCATCGCTTCGGTCGGCGACGGGTCCTTGCCAATGAACGAGATCACGCCGCTTGATTCGAGAATGGCCTGCTCCACTTCATGCAACGAGCCGAATCCCTGCCGATGCGCCGCCACCTGCAACTCGGTGCGCGTGACGAGTTCCTTCTGCATAGCATCGCGATTCAGATGCCCCTCGGCCATCAGCACTGTGGGCGAACCCTCGATCAGGCGATCGAACTTGGGATGCGCAAACAGGAATCGCACGGTGAGATAATTGGCGATCAAGAGCGTCGTCGCCCCGATCACGCCGCCGGTCACGGAATTGTCGTTCCCGATGATCGAGTTCTGCACCGTGTTCGAGATCAACAGCAGCACGACCAGGTCCATCGCGTTGAGCTGCGCGAGCTCACGCTTGCCTGCCAGGCGAAACCCCAGGATCAGGAACAAGTAGATGATGATCGCCCGGATGATCTTCTCCCACACGGGCAGGTCGAGATCGAACATGTCGGTCCACATGGGCGTCCGTTCCTCGTGAACTAAAGATGCTGTGAACTAGGAGTTAAAGATTTCGTCCGGCTCGACCGCGCGGTGTTCGCGGGCGGATTGGTAGCAGGCTTCGACCAGGGCCATCGTGCGCAGATTGTCGCGGCCGTCGAGCGCACTGGCGCGGCCTTCTTCGAGCGCGCAAAGCAGCCCGGCCATCGGACCGACGAACGCATCCGGAAACCATACCCCGTCCCAGCGCGGCCGCAGCCACTCGGGCCCGCGCGCCGTGGTGGTGAAGTCCAGTGTGCTCGGCGTGCGTTCGGGATACTTGGGCCAGCCGATGGTGCCCAGGGCCATGCCCTCGGTGCCTTCCACGCGATAGCGAATGCCGATCTCGCTGGCGGCACCTTCGCGCGCGGGGCCCGCCCAGACGTCGTCGCAACTGGTGGCCCTGAGGCCGCTGGCGTACTCGAGGATATACAGCGCAATCCCATCTTCATGGGCAAACTGCCGGCTGGTGCGCGGGTCGGGCCGGACGCTGGCGTACACGCGCACCGGGTCGCCGAACCAGTAGCGGAACGTATCGAGATGATGGATGCTCATGATCCGCAGCGTGACCCAGCCTTGCCGCTCTTGCCAGGGCATCCAGTGCGGAATGGCGCGCATGTCGATCGTCGCCAGCACGGGCTCGCCGAGTTCGCCGCGCTCAAGCAGCGTCTTGCAAGCGCGGATCGATTGATCAAATCGCATGTTCTGGTTTACGGCCAGCGCGATGTCGGCCGCCTGGCACAATTCCACGATCCGCCGAGCTTGAGCGAAATTCGCACCGAGCGGTTTTTGCGCGAGGATGCCGCGCACGTGATCGGCATGCTTCACGATTTCTTCGATCACCGAAAGCTGCACATCCGGTGGCACGGCCACGTCGACTACCTGAACCTCGGGATCGGCCAGCAATTCCTGATAGGTCGGGTAGACCTTGGGAATCGCGTGACGAGCGGCGACTTCCTGCGCTCGTGCTGGGCTGCGCGAGCTGATGGCCCGAACATTGAAGCCTGCCTGGCGGTAAGCGACGAGTTGGCAATCGGCCATGATGAAGCCGGCGCCGATGCAGCCGATGCCCAGCTCGCGCGAATGGGGGAGCTGTGGCAGGATGTTCAGGTCAAAGTCGAGCTGGCCGGCGGTGCCGTTCATGGTGCGCCTGGTTGGGATTGGAAGAGTTTGCCGGCCGCAGACCGCGACTATCGGGGCCGCTAGCATATGCCGCACGCCCGCAGAGTTTACCAGGAAGGTGCGACCGGAGCATGCCGGAGGGCGAACGTCGGGGGCTGATGCGCCGGGGCGGAAGCTGGGAAAAGTTGTCCGCCTCTGCCGGTTGTGGCGCAAAGCGATTTCCTTTTGCAGCAGCGCGGTCGTAGCGTCGATGACTGTTGTGCGGACAGGACGCAGCGAAGCAACTAGCGAAGCTGAAAGGCCTGTCGGTGTGTGAAGTCATGAACGAGAACTCCCCGCGATTGGTTCCCATAGTGGCGCGGGCGAAGCCTTTCCCCCAGGCAGCGCCGCGCCCTCCCGCCTAGCCCTCCGCGACCGAATTAGATCGATCCCACCTCGCGATCTCCCACCCCGGGCCGAGCCTGACTCCCCATCAGGCTCGGCCTTTTTTTGTTGCCGAGTGGCTCCCCGCGTGGGATTGCCAGTGGGCCCATTTCGAGCCCTTCGAATGCCGACCTGATGGTCCTGCCGGAGCGACCCTTTTTTGGGCCGTTTTTGCCGCGGAATTCCCGGCCGGAAAAGGACTTTGCCACCTCGCCGAAACACCCAAAATTCGCTACAATTTGGGTTGCGAATCGAGCCCAATTTCGGGCCTGATTGAACGCACTTTTTGGCGGGGACGGACCCACGGTGGCTGACGGCATTTTTACCATCCCTTTGACCGGCAGCGCGGCGAACTCGAATCGCGCGCTCTCCGGCAGGCGTCCTGCCAAAAGCACCGCAGCAGGTGAGAACGCCGATCCCTTTGTCGCAGGCAGTTTTGTCGCAGGCAGTGAAAATCTGCTGGCAGCACGCACGCTTGGCCTGCTGCTCGAAGGCGGGCAAGCTCCGTTCGATGGAGCCTCGCAGCTCAATCCGCTGTTGATCTACGGCCCGCACGGCAGCGGGAAATCGCATCTGGCGCATGGCCTGGCCGAGTGGTGGCGTGAACGATTTCCGCAGGCCGCGGTGGCGTATAGCACGGGCAGCGATTTCGTCCGCGAGTACGCCGCGGCGCTGGCTGCCGGCCGCCTGGAAGAGTGGCGCGATCGACTGCACCGCGCCGATCTGCTGGTCCTGGAGAATCTCGGCGAGCTGGCGAGCAAACCGGCCGTGCAGCAGGAGTTGTTACTGTTGCTCGATGCGCTGGCTGATCGCGAGGCGCGCGTGGTCCTGACGGCGCGGAGCCTGCCGACCCAATGGCAGGGGCTGAGTGCCGCCTTGCGCAGCCGGCTGAGCGCGGCGCTTGCAGTGCCCCTGGCGCTGCCATCGCAA
>JBGSKX010000104.1:0-33071 GCA_041741015.1 Pirellulales bacterium | reverse complement strand
GCGACCACTGGCCGATCGTGATGTCGATGACCGTGGCCGGCGGTGGGATGCGGCACGGGCAGGTGATTGGCGCCACGGAACGCGACGGCGGCGCGATCAAAGAGCGACCGGTTACGCCGGGCGATCTGGCGGCGACGATCTATCGCCACATGGGCGTGCCGCTGGATGGCACGTATCAGGACAATCGCGGTCGGCCGCGGTTTTATCTGGAAGAGGGCGCGCCGATCGGAGAGCTGGTGGGGTAGAGAGTCATACCGCGCCGAAGAACCTCGCCCGCAAAGCCGCGGGCTGACGGCGGAGAGCGACTCTCTTACGTCGTGGGCTGGGCGGTGCGGCGTTTGCGCGCGGCGATGAACGAGCCAATGCACGTGACGACGAACGCCAGGCAGATCACGCCCATCAAGAGCACCATCCGCGGAGCGCGGTGAATTTCCGGATCGTCGGAGATGGCATTGCCGAGCTTGGGTAGTCCGCGGCCCGCGGCGGCGAGGAAGCCCACCAGGCCAATCGTGGCGGCAGCATGCATGGCGTGCTTGAGCCACTTGAAGGCCAGGAGGCCGCAGACAATCAGCCCGATGCCGAAGAAGGCCGGGATGAGCGCGGTCATGCTCTGTTTCTCGGGATCGGCACCGAGGTAGCCCCATAGTCCCAAAGCTACAAGCACGGCCCCGAAGGCCAAAGTAATCGCCGGCATGGTCAAGTTCCTTATCGGTTTGCGCACGCGTGTCCGCTTCCACTCGCGGTCACCCACAGTAGCGGGTTGGGGTGGCGGTGTCGAGAGAGGAGGGCGGTCGCGGGCTCCGACTTTGTCGGGGAATCGTCAATTGGCGAACGCGCATTTCGACGGCGTTGGTTGGGTCGAATCTTCGCGTCGTTGACACCGCAACGCTAGTCATTAGGCTGGGGGCTTCGATGGGCCGCGGCGGTAGTCGTCGTTGGTGACTTTCGACGAATCTCCCCACTCCCCGCTGGTCTCGCGATGAAAGCCGTTGCCGTTACGCCTGGTAAACCAAACAGTGTTCATCTGGCCGAGCTGCCAAAACCGCGGGTGGACGACATTCCCGGCGGCCGTGGCGTGCTGGTGCGCGTGCTGAAGATCGGCGTCGACGCCACCGATCGCGAGATCAACGAAGCCAAGTACGGCGCGGCGCCCCCGGGCTACGACTTCCTGGTGCTAGGGCACGAATCGTTTGGCGTCGTCGAGGCGGTTGGTAAGAACGTGCGGAACTTGAAGCCGGGCGATTATGTCACCGCGACCGTGCGGCGACCGGGCGGTTCGATCTACGACCAGATCGGCACCTCGGACATGACCAGCGAAGAAGTCTACTACGAGCGCGGGATCAACCTGCTGCATGGGTTCCTCACCGAGTACTACGTCGACGATGCCGAGTTCATTGTCCGCATGCCCGACGGGCTGAAGCACTTGCACGTGCTGGCCGAGCCGATGAGCTGCGCGACCAAGGCGGTGCAGCAGGCCTTCGAGGTGCAACGGCGGCTGCGCGTGTGGCGACCGCAAGTGGCGTACGTGATGGGCGCGGGTCAGATTGGTCTGCTCACGACGCTCGTGCTTCGCTTGCGCGGGCTGGAGGTGTACACGCTGGCGCGCGGCGAAGGACCTTCGCTGAAGAGCGAGATCGTCGAAGCGATGGGAGCGCACTACATCAGTACGAAGCAGACGCCGCTCGAGGCGATGCCCGCCAAGGTGGGCAAGGCCGATCTGATCATCGACGCCACCGGCAGCAGCGCGATCGCTTTCGGCTGCATGCAGCTTTTGGGACACAACGGTGTGCTGGTGTGGACCAGCGTGACCGGCGGCCGGCAGCACGTCGAGGTTCCTTCAGACAAGGTGAATCTCGACTGGGTGCTCGGCAACAAGCTACTGCTGGGGTCGGTGAACGCCAATCGCGAGCACTTCGAGATGGGGATCAAGGACATGGCCCTGGGCGAAGTGATGTTTCCCGGTGTGATTCAGCGGATCCTGACGACGCCGATCCAGGGACTCGACAGTTACCAGAAGATGATGCAGACGCTCGTTGACGATACCGAGGCGCTGAAAGTGTATGTCGAAGTGGCGGAAGGTTAAGCCGGCAAGCGGACTTGAAACCCATCCTGAGCTTCCACCAGGAGTTGAAAACGATGAAGCGGCACCTTGTTTCTACGTGCGGGCTGCTGATTGTGCTGGCCACGGTCGCACTGGCCGCCGATCCGGTTCGCGTAATGACGTTCAACATCCGCTATGGCACGGCTGGCGACGGTGAGAATGCCTGGCCGAAGCGACAGGAACTGGTGCTCGAAACGATCCAGAAGTTCAATCCCGATCTGCTGGGGACCCAGGAGGTGCTGGCGTTTCAGGCGGATTATCTGAGCGAGCACCTAAAGGACTATGGCTTCGTCGGCGTAGGACGTGACGACGGCAAGCGGGCTGGCGAGATGTCGGCCATCTGGTTTCGCAACTCGCGGTTCAAGCCGCTAGACTCGGGGACGTTCTGGCTGAGCGAGACGCCCGGCAAAATTGGCAGCAAGAGCTGGGATGCCGCGCTAC
Source organism: Pirellulales bacterium (assembly GCA_041741015.1). GTDB lineage: Bacteria > Planctomycetota > Planctomycetia > Pirellulales > PALSA-1355 > JALHMI01. Next base: position 30,529 of record JBGSKX010000104.1, on the reverse strand, counting down.
CACGCGTTGCTACTTGGGTGAAGCTGCGCGACGAGCTGGCGAAGAAGGACGTGATCTTTTTGAACACGCACTGGGATCACGTTGGTAAGCGGGCTCGTGAGGAGGCCGGCAAGATCATTCACACCTGGATGGGCGAGAAGGCCGCGAATCTGCCGACGATCATTACGGGCGACTTCAACGTGAACGAAGACCACCCAGGCTTGGCCGCGCTGATGGCGAGCGAGACCGACTCGCTGAAGTTCTACGACGTTTATCGCCGAGTGCATCCCGAGGCGACCGGTGAGGAAGCGTCGTTTGGCGGTTTTCGCGGTCGCACGAAGGGGAGGCGGATCGACTTCATTTTGGCCTCGCCGAGTTTCGTGCCGACCGAGGCGACGATCGACCGCACGAACCAGGACGGCCGCTATCCGTCGGACCACTACCCGGTGACGGCGGTGCTGGAGTACAAGGGGAAGTAGAATCGCGAGTACTAGTGCGTCTGGCGTTCAAGCTAGAAGGCGTCGTTGACGGCGCGTGAGCACGTTATTTCGCTTCGCGGTGAAATGTAACGAGCGGGTCGCCGGAGTCTGTGGGCGTCGCGATGCCGAATCCGCCCGGGTCGCGAGCGGGACCAGTCGGGGCATCCGGCGCAATATCTTCCGGCTTCGTCCAGGGAATATCCACGCCGTTTCGTTCGAATAGCGAGAAGCTTCCGGCAGCGTCAACGTGCAGGAAGTAGCTGGTGCAGTTGGTGCTTTCGCAGTTGGGGCAGGTGAAGATCCTGGGCATCTCGGCGAGCAACTTCAAGTTCGCTTCGCTATCCCATGGCTCGTCGAATTTGTACTGAGCGAACAGTTCCGGATACCCCAATTCCTCCAACACCAGAATTCGCCAGCTATGGGGCGGATTGCCGTTGCTGCTCGCGGGCAGCATCTTATGCGTGTACTGGTAAACCCTGATTGCCCTTGCCAACTTGTATGCGTGTGCGTGACAGGCGGATTCGCGGGCAGCCCTTTGGGCCGAGCGTACAGCCCAAACCATTCCGAAGAGGAAGACAATCGCGAGTCCTATGGCGATCAAGTTCGGTAAACGATAGTATCGCCACTCCCTCCGTGCGATGGCCTCGGCTATGCTCTCCGTCATTTCGCCGCTTCTTCCTTTGGCGATACCGCGTCGAGCTGCGCTTGCGCCGTGCGGATGCCGAAGGCGAGCCACGAATGCTCGATGCCGTTGCGGGTGTTTTCCTGGAGCTTCTTGAGGGCCAGGATCTTCGCTTCGAGCGCGTCGCGATTGGTCGGCTCGTGTGCCAGCGCGGCGTCGGCCAGACGCAGTCCCAGCACCGCGTCGCCCGCTTCGATCTTCTCGCGCGACTTGGCCGCCACGATCGAAGCGCCGCCGGCCAGGGCCACCAGCTCCGCGTCGGCTGCGGTCGGCGGGCTGGCATACATGCTCGCCGGATTACGGTCGAACCAGCCGACGTAGCCCTCGTAGATGCCGCGCACGCTCCAGGCGATCTTGCCGTAATCCTCACCGATGTCGAGCTCGGCCGGCAGCTTGATTTCGCGCATCAGCGTGAACACGTCCTTGCCGTCGTTCATGCCTTTGGCGGTTTCGTCGTGAACATACTGGATCGCGTTTTTGTATTTCGTGACGCGCTCGACGACGCGGTCGGCCCCCTGGATCGGCAGGCCGTGGCTCGGCAGCACCAGCTCGGGCTTGAGGGCCAGCACCTTGTCGAGCGAAGCGATGTACTCCAGCGGCCAGCGCGGGGTCGTGCCGCGCAGCGTATAGATGTTCGGGAACGAGTCGTACAAGTTGTCGCCCACAAAGGCGGCCTGGTACTGCGGAATCCAGACGGTCAGCGCGTCGGGCGTTTCGCCGGGGGTGTGGAAGATCTCGAACTTGACGCCGCCGAGCTCGAATTCGTACTTGTCGCGAAACGTGATCGTCGGCTCGACCTGCTGATTCGGCGAGCTACCCAGGGCGGCGATCCGGGCCGGATCGAAGTTGAACTGGGCGGCCGCGGTGTGGTTCAGGTAGCCGCGGATCCGCTCCTGGTAGGCACGGAAGGCGGGAAAGTTCTCTTGCGCGATGATCTGCGTGCCGTCCTGCTTCCACAGGTAGACGCCGCCTGTGTGGTCGGCGTGTCCGTGCGTGAGAATGATGTACTTGATCGGCGCATCGCTGATTTTCTTCAGCATTTCATGGTGCCGCGCGGCCATGCCAACCAGCGAGGTGTCGATCACGACGTTGCCGTCCGGCGTGAGAACCAGGAAGGTGTTGCCGAATCCGACCGCCTGGTAGATGTGGTCGGTGATCTTGATCGGTTCTTTCAGCTCGCGACCGGCCAGAGTGAAGTCGACGACCTGGGCAGCGGCGGTCGTAGCGATCGTGGGAAGGCAGCCAAACGCGAGCAGCAAAACCAGGACATTTCTGCGCCAGGGCATGTTGCACTCCGATTTGCGATCGTAAGATGGGGCCGGCCGGCAGGACTCCCTCGTGCTCCGCCGCCAAGGCCTTCTGCCCCACTATACCACCGGTGGCTAGTCCGTATGAACCGATTGCAAACGTTGATGCTCGTTCTATCAATTTTTCTCGCAGGCTCGGGTTCGGTCCGCGCCAGTGAAACGGCCTGGAACACTGCGACCGTGGCGGGTAGCGGGAAGGCGGGCGACTTGCCGAATTCTTCGCGACTGCAGGCGACTGAAGTTGCCGTCGATCAACCCTTTGGCGCCGAGTGTGGACCGGATGGTGCGCTGTATGTCACCTCGGTCGGACAGCACCGCGTGCTGCGCGTCGACCTCAAGAGCGGCGAGATCACGAGCGTGGCCGGCACGGGCAAGGCCGGCTTCTCGGGCGATGGCGGACCGGCGACCGAAGCCACGCTGAACGAACCATATGAAGTGCGCTTCGACCCGACGGGGCACTACATGTACTTCGTCGAGATGAAGAACCACTTGGTAAGGCGCGTTGATCTGCATACGGGCGTGATCTCGACGATCGCTGGCGCGCCGCAGGAAGGACTCGCCGGCGACGGCGGTTACGCGGTGAATGCTCGCTTCAAGCAGCCACATAGCATCGCGGTTGACGCTGACGGGCGGCTGTATGTCGCGGATATCGGCAATCATCGAATTCGGGCCATCGATCCGGTCAACGGCATGATCCGCACGATTGTCGGCACGGGGGAGAAGAAACTGCCTGTCGATGGCGAGATGGCAGCGGGAAGTCCGATCCTGGGGCCGCGGGCACTGCACGTCGTGGGGCGCACGATGTGGATTGCGCTGCGAGAAGGGAACAGCATCTGGCGGCTAGACATGGACTCGGGACGAATTCATCACGTGGCCGGCAGCGGCAAGCAAGGCTACTCAGGCGATGGTGGGCCGCTGAAGGAAGCCACGTTCAACGGGCCAAAGGGGATTGCCGCCACGGCCGATGGCGTGCTGTTCGTCGTGGACACCGAGAACCAGGTGATTCGCCGCATCGACACGGCGGCCGGAGCGATCAGCACGATTGCCGGACGCGGGCCGAAATCGCGAGGCTTTGCCGTCGATCGTGGTGCGGCCCTCGACGCCGAGTTCGATCGCCCGCACGGGATCGGCATTGGTCCGGACGGCAGCCTGTATCTCGGCGATACGAACAACCACCGCGTGCGGCGGATCTTTGTGGACTAGAACAGTGCCGTGTGCAGGGGTTGAGTTCGGTGCCACAGGTGGCCGCGTGGCGGCTCACCTGTGTTCGCTGCCCACTACAAGTCCAGGTCGCTAGGTCGCGTCGGATGTGTCCGCCAACGGCTGACGCAAACGGAGCACGGGTGAGCCGCCACCCGGCCACCCGCGGCACACGCAGGGGCACCGCCTACTTCTGCTCGATGCGATAGAGCGCTTCTTTGGTGCGGAGATAGATCGCCTTGTCGTACACAGCGGGCGAGGCCATGCAGCCGGCGTCGAGCGTGTTGGTGGCCAGCAGGTTGTACTCGCGGTCGGCGGCCACGACGAAGGACTGGCCTTCCTGGTTGCTGAAGTAGATCTTGCCTTCGGAATAGATCGGCGAGGAGGAGAATTCGCCTTCAAGGCGTTTGTTCCACACGCGCTCGCCGGTCTTGGCGTCGAGACAGGTGACCACCGCGTTGTCGGCCACCATGAAGATCAGGTCGTCCACGAGGATGGTCGACGGCCGAGAGGGCACGCCCTGGCTCGTTTTCCAGACCACGTTCGTCTTGGTCAGGTCGCCACGTCCTTCGGGCTTCATGGCGAATAGCCGGAACCCGCCCGAGGCGGTGTTCAAGTACAACAGGCCGTGGCCGATGAGCACCGTATTGCAGGCGTTCATGCCACCGTGATTGACGCGCCACAGCTCTTCGCCAGTCTCGGGCGCGTAAGCGATTGTCGCGCCGGCGCTGGGATACACAAGCTGCTTGATCCCCTCAACGTCGATCACGCGACCGGTGCCGTAGCCCTTCTTCATGTCGCCGTTGTCGGTGCCGTACTCGATGTTGCGGTCGCGCCGCCAGACGGTCTCGCCGTTCTCCTTGTTGAACGCGACGACGTACTGGTAGTCGTAACCGTCGTAGGCCACGATCAGCAGGTTGCCATGCAGGATCGGCGAGGAGGCCGGGCCGCGGAAGTGATTGCACTCCAGGTCCTGGCGGGTCCAGAGCGTCTTGCCGCTGGCCGTGTCGAGGCAGGCGGTGCCGTGGGCGCCGAAGTGGACATAGACCCGGCCCTCTTCGATCACCGGAGTACAGGAACCGTAGCTGTTGAGAGCGTAGCAAAACTGCGGCTCGGCGATGTCGAACACCTTGATGTCGTGCAGGATCTTACCGCTTTCGCGGTCGACACAGACGGCGAACAGCTCATGGCCGTCCTCGGTCGCGGTGGTCATCCAGATCTGATCGTCCCAGATCACCGGCGACGACCAGGCCCGGCCGTGGATCGGGGTCTTCCAGGCGATGTTCTCGGTCTCGCTCCAGGTGGTGGCGAGGCCCGTCTCGGCCGTCTTGCCTTCGCCATTGGGGCCGCGGAACTGCGGCCAGTTTTCGCCGGCGAGAGCGGACGAAGTGAACAGGCAGACTGTGCAACAGAGCGCGAGCGCGGTGCGAAGCATAGGGCGGTGGGCGAATTAGGTGGGAAGAAGAATGGCGGCCGATGACAGCCGCTTCATTGTACCTGCCCGGTTGCGACCGAAACAGCGGCCAACAGTGTTAAGACACTACCGCTCAGACCCGCATCTTGCCGCGAACGTCCGGATTCACAACCGACCCCTCCGGCCAGCGGCCGCTCATCAGGTCGATGATGTTCTGGGCCGCGGCGACAGCCATGTCCTCGCGAGCTTGGGTGTCGAATGATGCCAGGTGGGCACTGGCGACGACATGTTCGTGAGCCAGCAGCGGATGGCCGGCCGGCGGCGGTTCGACTTTAAACACGTCGAGCGCGGCCCCGGCCAGGTGGCCCGAGTTGAGCGCTTCGAGCAGATCGTCTTCGTTGATCAGTGAGCCACGGGCAGCATTGATCAGCACGCTGCCGGGCTTCATCATCGCCAGAGAGCGGCGGTTGATCATGTCGATCGTTTCAGGCGTTGACGGCGCGTGCAGCGAGACGAAGTCGCTCTCGCGGTAGAGCGTCTCCAGGTCGACGAGTTCGATGCCGCACTGGTCGGCGAAGGCGCGGTTGGGATACAGATCGTAGGCGATCACGCGCATCTTGAAGGCCTTGGCGCGGCTGGCGACGCTGCAGCCGATGCGCCCGAGACCCACGATGCCGAGCGTCGAGCCGCGTAGCGGAATGAATACCTTGCGACGGCGCCAGTGGCCGGCGCGGCAATCGTTCGCGCCGCTTACCACCTGCCGGGCGACCGCGAGCATCATCGAGAAAGTGTGCTCGGCCACGGCTTCGTGATTCGCGGTCGGCGTGATCGTCACCGGCAAACCGTGCCGGGTGGCGGCCGCCGTGTCCACGCGGTCGTAGCCCACGCCGTTGCGAGAGATCACTCGCAACTGCGGCAGGGCTGCCATCACGCGATCGGTGTATGGCTCGCCGCTGGCGATCACGGCGTCAAAGCCCGTGAGCTCGCGGATGGTTTCGTCTTCGGTGAAGAGTTGCGCCTGCGAGGGGTAGGCCTCTTCGAAACCGGCTGCGTGCAGCCGATCGAGGTGAGGGCCCGGCAGCTCGCGAATCGCTTCGGTGCAGATGATGACGCGTTTCATGGCCAGTAGCTTAGCGGATCGGCGGGCTGGATTTCCAGCCGCTGGTCTTTTGTCGCCGCTTTCGCCAGACGAGGCCCAGCGCCGCAAGTCCCATGGCTCCCAGCACCATGGTCGAGGGCTCGGGAGCGTAGCCGATCACAGTAACGCTGTTGATCAGGATCTTGTTGGCGTCGACGATTTGGTTGCCAATGGTGTAGTTCTGCAGCGGCAACTCGCCGAAGGGGGAGTTGAATTGATAACGCGGCACAGCCGCAATTGCGTCCACCACGTCCATTCCATCGCCCAGGACTCGCCCGAAAACGGCGTAACCATCAGAGCTCCAGCCGCCCGGTCCCAGCCCCGTAGAGTTATCGACGGTATTGATAAACCATTGCGAAGTCGCGGTGTTCGGCGAAGTTTGGCGGGCCATGGCCAACGTCCCGCGTTCGTTGGGAAGCACGTATTGCAGCGGAATCGGCGGGTCAGTGGGAATGCCGGCGAAATTCGAACGGAAGCCGCCACCCTGGATCACGAAGTTGGGCACGGTGCGATGCACCAGTGTATTCGTGTAGTCGCCGTCGAGCACGTAGTCGAGGAAGTTCGCCACGGTCGCGGGCACAACGTCGTCGTAAAGCTCGACATCGAAATCTCCCAACGTGGTGTCGAAACGCACGATCGTGCCCGCGGCGGCCGGGGCAGCCAGAGCGATTGCGTAGATCAGAAACGTCAGGCAGGCTGCGGCCAGAGGACGGAACGGAAACGAAAAATTCATGGGGTGCGATCCTCGATGGTTCAATTGGCTGGGTGGTTCGGGGCCCGGCAGAAATCGCGCGTGGAAGCGAGTGCTGCGAAGCGGTTGAAACAAGATGCCGCGTGGACCAATAGGTCCAGTTGTCACGGCGAGTTTCAGAAATCGGTCACTGGCCGTTTGGCCGGACCGACGGGTTCATTAGATCGACTTCCTAAGGCGATGTCCCGGTCGCGTCAGCGAGGGACAATCCGTAGTATCGAGCACTTTTGCGCTTGAGCTGGGTCCAGCATAATCATCGCAAAGTTGGCAGCCAAGCGTTTTCTTCGAAATCTAACGTAAACCGCAGGACGCTCGTCCTGGTGTGCGAGGGGCCTTGCTATAATCGACGGCACACCGGTTCCGCGCCCGCCTCGTTTCGCCCCACGTTGAACCAGCCGATGGCGAACTTTTCAGTAAAGCGTATCCAGCAAGTGGCAATTCTCTGCCCGTTGGCTTTCTGTAGCCTCGCGGTACAGGTTTCGGCGGCCGAGTCATTCGCTAAGCGCGTCGCTCCGATCTTCGAGACGCACTGCGTGAGCTGTCACTCGGGCGAACACCCCAAGGGCGGGCTCGACCTCACGGTCGCGGCCAAGGGGCTGTCCGGCGGAGAGAGCGGCCCGCTGCTGGTGGCCGGCAAGCCTCAAGAAAGCCTCCTCGTCGAGTACATCTCGGGCGACGAGCCGGAGATGCCGAAGGATGCAGCGCCGCTGAAGGGCGAGGAGGTCGAAACGATTCGCGCGTGGATCGCCGCCGGCGCCGAGTGGCCGGCGGACCTCATGCTCGCGGACAAGAAGGTGATCGACGCGAACTGGTGGTCGCTGCTCCCGTGGCAGTCCGTCGCCGTGCCGCCGCAGAACGACCCTTGGATTCGCACGCCGATCGATGCGTTCATCCTGGCAAAGCTGCGAGAACAGAAACTTGCTCCCAGCGCCGAGGCGGATCGCCCGACGTTGATCCGCCGGCTCACTTATGACCTGCACGGCCTGCCGCCGACGCCTGAGGAAGTGGAAGCTTTCGTGGCCGACACGAGCGATCGGGCATATGAGAATCTGGTCGATCGGCTGCTGGCTTCGCCGCGCTATGGCGAGCGCTGGGCCCGGCATTGGCTGGACGTGGTGCACTACGGCGAGACACACGGCTACGACAAGGACAAGACGCGGCCCAATGCCTGGCCGTACCGTGACTATGTGATTCGCAGCCTGAATGCGGACAAGCCGTACGATCGGTTCGTGGCTGAGCAGATCGCCGGCGACGTGCTCGATCCGGCCAATCCCGATGCCGTGGTGGCGACGGGCTTCATTGCCGCTGGGCCGTGGGACTTCGTGGGGCATACGGAGCTGCGAGAGGGAACGACCGACAAGGAGATCGCCCGGTCGAACGATCGCGACGACATGCTGGCGAGCACGATGTCGACGTTTCTGAGTCTGACGGTTCATTGCGCTCGCTGCCACAATCACAAGTTCGATCCGATCAAGCAGCAGGACTATTACGCGCTGCAGGCCGTGTTCGCGGGCGTCGATCGGGCGGAACGCGGTTATGACGCTGATCCGGCCATTGCTCGCCGACGCGTGGAGCTGGCCAGCGAACAGCAGCGGTTGGAGCAAACAATCGGCAAGGTTCAGGCAGAGATTGCCGGCCTCAAGAATGCAGAAGTTGCTGCTGTTGATGCCGAGCTGGCCGCTCGACAGGCGGAACTTGAAGCCTTGCCGCCGGGCGAGACCAGCCAGACGCTCGGCTATCACAGCCAGATCATGCCGCGGGCCGACGTGAGCAAGTGGGTTCAAGTTGATCTGGGCGAGTCGGTGACGCTCGATGAGGTCGTGCTCGTGCCCGCAAATGAGAAATACGGCGGGCATCCGGGGCCGGGCTTCGGCTTCCCGCCGCGTTACCGGGTGGAAGTATCCGATGATCCGGAGTTCGCAACGAGTCAGGCGATCGTGGATCTTACGGCCGCAGACGTGCCGCATCCGGGCGATCGCTGGCAGCGGCATTCTGCCACGAGCGTGCGCGGGCGCTATGTGCGGATCACGGCGACGAAGCTCTGGGAGCGCACCGACGATTGGATATTTGCGGTTGGCGAACTCGTTGTGCTGGCCGACGGCAAGAACGTGGCGTTCAATCGGCCGGTGAGCGCGCTCGACTCGATCGAAGCCGCGCCGAGCTGGGCCAAGAGCAACCTGGTCGATGGTTTCGGCAGCCGGCAAAGGGTCGCCACGGCCGAGGGGCTGGACCAGCGGCGACAAGAGCTGGAAGCGGCGATCGAGCGGCTGCAAGCTAAGCGGCGAGAGACCGCGCTGGCGCTGCTCGGAGAGTCGTCGCGCGAGACGTTGCTGTCTGCGGAAGCCCGATTGCCGGAGATTCAAGCGGAATTGGCCGCGCTGCCTGAGCAGCAGCGGGTCTATGCCACGACGCACAACTTCGCGCCGCGGCCGATCCACTTGCTTAATCGTGGGGACGTAAACAGTCGCGGCGAACTGATCGCTCCGGCTGGAGTTGCCTGTGTGGCCGGGCCGGAGGCGACTTTCAACGTTGCGAATCCCGACGACGAGGGTCAGCGTCGCGCCGCGCTGGCCGGGTGGCTCACCGACTGGCGGAATGCGCTCCTGCGGCGGTCGATTGTGAATCGCGTTTGGCAGTATCACTTCGGACGCGGGATCGTCGACTCGCCGAACGACTTTGGCCGGATGGGCTCGCGCCCGACACATCCCGAGCTGCTTGAGTGGCTGGCCAAGTGGTTCACCGATGAGGGGCAGTCTCTGAAGGAATTGCACCGGTTGATCGTCACCAGCGCGGTCTATCGGCAGAGCTCGCAGTCGAATCCGGCTTACGAGGCGATCGATGGCGGGAACCAGTACCTGTGGCGGATGAATCGCGGGCGGCTCGATGCCGAGTCGATTCGCGACACACTGCTGGCGGTGTCGGGCAAGCTCGACCTGACGATGGGCGGTCCGAGCGTGCAGCAGTTCTTCTTCAAAGACGATCATTCGCCGATCTACGATTACACGCAGTTCGACGTCGACGATCCGCGCAGCATGCGGCGGAGCGTGTATCGGTTTCTGGTCCGCAGCGTGCCCGATCCGCTAATGGATTGCCTGGACTGCGCCGATCCGTCGATCCTGACGCCGCGGCGGAATGCCACACTGACCAGCGTGCAGGCACTGGCGCTACTGAACAATCCGCTGGTGGTCCGGCAGGCGGAGCACTTAGCCGCGCGGCTGGAAACGATGCATGCCGAACGGGTGGAACAGATCGAAGCGGCCTGCCGGCTGGCGTTGGGGCGAGGACCGACCGAAGCCGAGGCCCAGGGGCTCGCCGAGCATGCCGCCAAGCACGGGCTACCGAGCGCGTGCCGGGTGCTATTTAACAGCAACGCGTTTTTGTTTGTCGATTGAATTGCATCACGGACCTATGAAACCAGACGCGACAACCCTGCGACGCACGACCCGCCGCGAGTTCCTCTGGAACAGCGGAGGAGGGCTCGGCGGCATTGCGCTGGCGCATTTGCTGGCCGAGGCTGGGCTGTTGACGAACTCAGCGGCTGCCGGAGAGTCGGCCGCACCGCTCGCCCTGCATCATCCGCCGCGGGCCAAGCGCATCGTGCAACTGTTCATGTCGGGCGCGGCCAGCCAGTGCGACATGTTCGACTACAAGCCTGAGCTCGTGAAGCGCAACGGCCAGCCGTGGGATCCGGGCGAGAAGGTCGAGCTGTTTCAGAGCACGCCGGGTAATTGCCTGCAAAGCCCCTGGGCCTGGAGTCAGCATGGCGAGTGCGGGCACTGGATGAGCAGCCTGGTGCCTGAGCTGGCCGGATGTGTCGACGACATCGCCTTCCTGCACAGCATGGTCTCGAAGTCCAATGTGCACGGGCCTGCAACGTTCATGCAGAACTCGGGCTTCGTGCTGCCGGGCTTTCCGAGCATGGGCGCCTGGGTGTCGTATGGCCTGGGCAGCCTGACGGACGAACTGCCAACGTTCGTGGTGCTGCCCGATGCGCGGGGTTTTGCTCCGAATGGCCCAGGCAACTGGAGCGCCGGTTTCCTGCCGGCCGCGCATCAGGGGACTCTGATCAAGCCGGCCGCTGTGAATCCGATTGCCGATCTGTTCCCGCCGCGCGATGCGAAATACATCACGGCCGAAAGCGAAGCCGACTCGCTGGCAGCGCTCAAGAGTTTGAACGAAGCACACCTGGCCGAGCGGCCGGGAGACTCGCGGCTGGATGCGCGGATTGCATCGTACGAGCTGGCGGCGAAGCTGCAACTCAGCGCGCCGGAAGTGCTCGACATCAAGTCCGAGACCGAAGCGACGCACAAGCTTTACGGTCTGGACGGCAAGGTGACCGAAGACTTCGGTCGCAACTGCCTGATCGCCCGGCGAATGCTGGAGCGCGGGGTGCGCTTCGTGCAGGTGTGGAGCGGGGCGGACAACGGCTTCCCGCGCCGCAACTGGGACAGTCACGAGGACATCGCGCGCGATCACGGCGACATGGGACGTAGCATGGACCGGCCGGCCGCCGCGCTGATCAAGGACCTGAAGGGCCGGGGGATGCTCGAAGACACGATCGTGATCTGGACGACCGAGTTTGGCCGGATGCCGTGCAGCCAGGGTGGCAAGGGGCGCGATCACAATCCGTTTGGGTTTACGTCTTGGCTGGCCGGCGGCGGCATTCGCGGCGGTGTGAGCTACGGCGCCACGGATGAGTGGTCGTACAAAGCGGTTGAGAATCCGACATACTGTTACGACTTGCACGCCACGGTGCTGCACCTGCTAGGGATCGATCATGAGCGGCTCACGTTCCGCCACAATGGCATCGATCGGCGGCTGACCGACGTGCACGGCCGGGTGATTCAGGATGTGCTCGCGTAGTGCTTGGACGCGGGTACCCCCTGGGCAAGTCGCGCCCCGCGCGACTATCATGGTCGGTTAGCCAGCCACGCCTTCCCGCCGCGGCCCTCTGCCACGTTGGACCCAAAGCGCATGATTTCGCCCGAGTCGCACTCGCCCCGCGCGTCCGCGGTCGTTTCGCAGGTGGAAGACACCGCGAAGGCGGCCCGGGAAGCCGCGCGCCAAGCGCTCGACGAGCTGCGCGTCTCGCCACACCTGGCGGTGGTGTTTGCCTCGTTTCAGCATCAGCCGAAGTTTGACGAGCTGGCAACCATCTTGAGCGAGGAGCTGGCAACGGATTGCATTATCGGTTGCACGGGCGAGTCGATCGTGGCCGGCAGTCGCGAGATTGAAGGGGCCCCGGCGCTTTCAGTGTGGCTGGCCCATCTGCCGGGAACCGAAGTGCTGCCGATGCACCTGAACTACCGCACCAACCCCGATGGCGGCACGTTCGAAGGCTGGCATTCGTCGCTGGGCCGGCGGTGGCCCGCGGGCTCAAGCATGCTGCTCTTGGGCGAACCGTTCAGCTTTCCGGCCGATGTGCTGCTGGCGCGGATGAATGAGGACCGGCCGGGCGTGGGCATCTCGGGCGGGATGGCCAGCGGCGGTTGGGGCGTGGGGCAGAATCGCGTGATCGTAGGGGGCAAGGCCTACGACAACGGCGCGGCGGCGGTCGTGCTGCACGGCGATACGAAAGTCCGGACGGTCGTAAGCCAGGGTTGCCGGCCGGTGGGGCGGCCGCTCGTGGTCACGAAGGTCGAGCAGAACGTGCTGTTGGAACTGGGGGGCAAACCGGCGCTCGCGCAGCTGCAGGAAATCTTCGGCACGCTTTCTCCGCACGAGCAGGGTCTGTTTCGCAATGGGCTGCACGTGGGCCGCGTGATCAATGAATACCAGGGGGAGTTCAGCCGCGGCGACTTTCTGGTGCGCAACGTCGAAGGGGCCGATCCCAAGAGCGGCGCGATCGCGGTCGGCGAATACCTCCGCGTCGGGCAAACCGTGCAGTTTCATGTGCGCGATGCGGGCACGGCGGACGAGGACTTGCGAGCGATGCTAACCGCCGCGCAGGCAGATGGGGCGGCGGCGCCAACGGCCGCGCTCTTGTTCACCTGCAACGGGCGCGGGTCGCGGCTCTTCGAAGCACCGGATCACGACGCTGGCGCTGTGGCGCAGACCTGGCCGGGGGTGCCCGTGGCGGGTTTCTTCGCCCAGGGAGAGATTGGCCCCGTGGGCGGCAAGAATTTTCTGCACGGCTTTACGGCCAGCCTGGCGCTGTTTCAGAGCCGGTAGCGTTTTACTTGCAATTGCCCGCCGCTCGTGCCAAGCTAGTCGCATCTTCCCTTCCCAATCTCGTGCAGTCTGTACGAAGGAGTTCGAACCATGCGGCGCGTGCGCGATCTGCTGCTAACTGTGGTCTGTGTTTCGGGAATGCTGGTGGCCGATCTGCGGCTATCCAGTGCCGACGATCTGGGAGCAAAACTCGCCGAGCAGGTGACGATCCATCGCGACCAGTGGGGCGTGCCGCACATCGAAGGTCCAACCGACGCCAGCGTCTCGTTTGGCTTCGCATATGCCCAGGCCCAGGACTACTTCTGGCAGGTCGAGGACACCTACATCGCCGCCCTGGGCCGCTATGCCGAGATCTACGGCGAGCCGGGCCTCGACAAGGACCTGCTGAACAACTCCTTCGAGATCGCCGCGGGTGCCCAGCGCGACTTTCCCTCGCTCGATCCCGCGGTACAAGCGATCTGCGCAGGCTATGCCGCCGGTTTGAATCATTACCTGGCCAAACATCCCGAGGTGAAGCCGCGTCTGATCACAAAGTTCGAGCCCTGGCACGTGATCGCCTATGAACGGGCAGTGCTGCTTGAGTTCCTGTTCGGCAAGACGCACGCCTCGAAGGGCAAGATCAAGGACGTCACGCAAGAAGTTCGCGCGGCCACAGGCTCGAACACCTGGGCGATCGGCCCCAGCCGCACCAAGAGCGGCAAGGCGATGCTGTTTGCCAATCCGCACCAGCCGTGGTTTGGCTACGGCCAGTTTTATGAGGGGCACCTGAAGAGCGGCGAGGGCCTGAACATGGCGGGCTCGGCGTTCTTCGGCGGGCCGCTGATCACGATTGGTCACAACGATGTCCTGGGCTGGTCGCATACGGTGAACGAGCCGGACGTGGGAGACGTGTGGATCGAAACGTTCGATGATCCCAAGAACCCGAACAACTATCGCTATGGCGACGGCCACCGCACGGCCACCGAGTGGAAAGCCACGCTCAAGGTGAAAACGCCGAAGGGGCTGGAAGACCGCGAGTTCACGTTCCGCAAAACACATCACGGGCCAATCATCGGCAAGGAAGGTGATGGCAAGTACCTGGCCGTGAACATTGCCAAGCTGACCGAAGGGAGCCGGATGCGACAGGCCCTGAAGATGGGGAAGTCGCGGAACCTCGACGACTTCCGTGCGGCAATGTCCGAACTCAACCTGCAGATGTTCAACACCTGTTATGCCGACAACCAGGGGAACGTCTTCTATGTCTATAACGGTACGGTGCCGAAGCGCGATCGAAGCTTCGACTGGACGAAGCCGGTGGACGGCTCGAACCCGAAAACGGATTGGCAAGGTCTGCACACGTTTGACGAATTGCCGCAGATCTTGAATCCCAAGAGCGGCTATGTGCAGAACTGCAACGCGACTCCGTTCCTGGCGACCGATGAGGGGAATCCTTCGATTGGCGACTTTCCGCCGTACATGGTGGAAGAGCGAATGACCGACAAGCGGCGTTCGGAAGTTTCGCGCATGCTGCTGCGCGAGATGCATGGCGTCACGTTCGACGACTGGAAGGAAGCCGCCTGGGATACGACGCTCTACTGGCCGCTGGTGAACCTGCCGCGCTATGCCGAGGCGCTCGACCGCGTGCGCGAGAGCGATTCGGAACTGGCCGCGAAAGTGCAGCCGTATCTCGATCACCTGCTCAGTTGGAACTGCAAGTCGTCGATCGACTCGACCGAGACCACGCTGTGCGTGCTGTGGTACGAGCAGCTCTACGGGCGAGGTTATCCGGTCGAGACGCTCAAGCCTGAAATGGTCGGCAACGAAACCGCGCAGCTCAAGGCCCTGGTGCAGGCCGGGCAGATTCTGCAGGCGTTCTATGGCGACTGGAAGGTGAAGTGGGGTGACGTGAGCCGGATGCAGCGGCACGCTAACTATGCCGACGCGGCGATCATTCCGTTCTCGGATAAGGAGCCGAGCCTGCCGTGCGCAGGTTGTCCCGGGCCGTTGGGCGTGGTGTTCAACACGTATTACGTGCCGCCGACCGCCGAGCGGAAGAAGCAGTATGGCGCCGTGGGTGGTTCGTTCATCGGCGTGTATGAGTTTGGCGACAAGGTGAACGCGGCCACGATCCTGCAATTTGGCCAGAGTTCCGATCCCAAGTCGCCGCACTTCATGGATCAGGCTGAGCTGTACAGCAAGCGGCAATTCAAGCCGGCCTGGTTCGAATGGAGCGACGTGCTGGCCAATGCCAAGCAGAGCTATCACCCGGGCGCGGAAACGGCGAAGTAACGCTCGCTAAGCAGAATCGGATGGAGCAAGTCGAGCTCAGCGACGAGTGCGAAAGGCCGGAGAAGCGGGGCCGCCGGAGTTGGCTCTTCAGCGGGCGTCCGCCTTCGAACCGGACGGTAGGTGCGCTCGCGCTCGTGTATGGCGCGGTGACATCCTGGTGGAGCGAGTCTGGGCTCCCCTTCAATGACTCTGGATTGTGGCACGATTCGCCTGCGCTAATCGCGATATTTCTCGGCTCAATGAGCATGCTCTTTTTGGGGGCGCTGTATTTTACGTTGCGAGTGTTTTTGCCACACTCCAAACCGCGTGTGACAAAGCGTTGGCGCAGCCAGCCGTTGGTGATGCGAACCGCTTCGCTCGCGCAGTCGATTATCTTCTTTCGCACGCTGCAGGCCCTGCCGGCGTTGTTGACCGGATACGCATTGGGGATCCTGCTAACGGCCGCGGCGGCAATCGCGGGCCTCAACCGAACTGCCGGGTCACTTATGCTGGCGATTCTGGCCGCATTCCTCCTGGTCGCCAGCCTGGTCGCATGGAAGGCCAAACGCGATGCCGAGCGGGCGAACTATGAGCCTTTCGTTAAGATTCGCTGGTAGTTGCTTCGCGGCTGGCGTAGCCACACAGCTATCGCGCTGCGTAGACGGCGCGTCGGACTGAATTCCCACGGTCTTACCGTTCTTCGGACTCGGCCCGACCTTGTCGCCCAACCAACCGAGCACCGACAAGATGATCAAAGCCAGCAGTGCGCCGAGGAGCGGCAACCAGACCCGTCCCAGGCCGACGGCAGTGCCAATTCCCGCAGTGAGCCAGATGCTCGAGGCGGTGGTCAGTCCGCGGACTTCGTGATCCTGTTTGGACTTCAGGATCGCGCCGGCCCCGACAAAACCGATGCCGGTGGCCAGGCCCTGGATGACGCGCGTGGTATCGCCGATGGAAGCGCCGGCTTCAACGGCGGCCATCACGAACACGGCAGCGCCCAGCGAGACCATCATGTGCGTCCGCAGGCCCGCGGCCTGGCCGGTCAGCTCGCGCTGCCAGCCGGGAATCGCCCCGAGCACGGCCGCCAGAACGAGTCGAAAGCAGATCGAAAGGACTTCGTAATTGTTGGGCAAGTCCTCGACGATTTCGTTCCAGAGTTGGTTCATGGCCTTCGTTCCTGTGCACGCGTTGGCGCTTGAGAATGCTGAGGATCCTGTTAGCAAGCCGCGTGCCGGAGGTTGCCGTTCGTCCCAGCCGATGCGTATACTTGAGCCAGACAGTCCGCCCCGCGCCGCATCGATGGGCAATATTTCGGCGCACCACCGCAATGGCTAACGAGAAACTGCGGCGGCAGATCACCTATGAAGCCGCCCGGATGATGTATGTCCGGCAGGAGTCGGAATACTATCGGGCCAAGATGAAGGCCGCGCGCCGCATCTGCCAAGGCTGGGTCAAACCGGCCGACCTTCCTTCAAATCGCGAAATCCGCGATGAAATCCAGGCTCTGGCGCGCATGCACGAGGGCCAGAACCGCACGACCAACCTGCGCGACATGCGCGTCGAGGCCCTGCGGATCATGAAGCTGCTTGTGGCGTTTCGGCCGCGGCTGATCGGCAGCACGATGACGGGGCATATTCGCCAGGGATCCGACATCGACATCCACGTTTTCTCCGACAGCATCGAGGCCGTGACCGGCGTGCTGGATCTGGAAGGCTTCGTCTACGACGTCGAGCGGAAGGAGGTCCGCAAGCACGGCGAGGAGCGGGTGTACACGCACGTGCACGTGCGGGATCGATTTCCGATCGAGCTGACGGTGTACGCCGCAAATCTGGCGCACTATGTGTTCAAGAGCTCGATCACCGGCAAGGCAATCGAACGGGCGAGCGTCGCCGAGCTGGAGGAATTCCTCGAGAAGGAGTATCCGGATCTTGTGGTCGCTGACGCGCTCGCTGACGCCGAAAACCGTGTCGATCGGTTCCAGATCTACCAGATGCTGCTGTTGCCGCTGGAGACCGTGAAGCAGGATCCTCGTTGGCATCCCGAGGGGGATGCGCTATATCACAGTCTGCAAGTGTTCGAGCTGGCCCGCGAGGAACTGCCGTACGATGAGGAGTTTCAGACCGCCGCCCTACTGCACGACGTGGGCAAGGCGATCGATCCGCGCGAGCATGTGGCTGCAGCGCTGGAGTCGCTCGATGGATACATCACCGAGCGGACGGCCTGGCTGATCGAGCATCACATGGAAGCCGCGGCGCTGCGGGACGGTACGTTGGGGGCCCGAGCGCGCAAGCGGCTGGAGGCGCACGAGGACTATGAAGACCTGATGCTGCTCTGCGAGTGCGACCGCGGTGGGCGGCAGTGCGGCGTGGACGTGCCAGATGTCGAGGAAGCGCTTGAGCACCTGCGCGAGCTGTCGCAGGGCTACGGTGGTTAGCCGGGGTACACGGGGGAGACTATGTACCAAGTCAGTGAGACGATCTACATTGGTCCGTTCGTAAGCCCTAAACGCCTCGATTCGCTCCGAGAGGCAGAAATTTCGCACGTTCTCAATGTCAGTGAGGCGGCGAGCGTGATCGGGGCGGACGGTTCTCCGGTGCGCGAACTGGCCTGGCATCCTCTGTTTGACCTGGAACCGATCTTGATCGATGCAGCCTTGGCCTGTCTGAGCACGCTGCATCGGATGGTGTGCGAGCCGTCAGCGAGGGTGTACGTCCATTGTATTGCGGGCCAGAACCGATCGCCGACAGTCGTATGGCTATACTTCATTGCGTGCGGTATTTCGCCCGATGACGCTCGTGAACTCATCGAGCGACGCGTTCCTGATTCGGTTCCAGGTCACAGCGAGCTGGTCAGCGTGCAACTGATTGCAGCCGCGCAAGCACACGGTCAACGTCATTTCTTGCCGCACCCGCGGCAGGAGGTATTGGCGGGCGTTGCGGGACGCTAGCCAAAGATCCGATCGCGCTGGGCTTTGTTGTAGGCCAGCTTGTCGGCAGCCGTCATGTGGGCGAAGTCGGGCTTGCCGTTCGCAGCGGCATGATCGTGCGGTTTGCATTCGCACTTGTTGGGGTCGTGGCCGCCGCAACCGCAGTCGTGCTTATCGGTAGCGGCAGGCTTTGGGGTTTTGGGGCCGGCCGAGCCGCTCGTCTTTTTCGGCATCCCGGCGGGTACACTCACGGTGGCCGAGCCGCCGTAGCTCATCACGCCGCTCTGCAGCTGCATGTCATCGGCCAGCGAGCGATGCGGTTTGATGCCGAGCTTCGCCAGCACGCCGTGGTAGGCCTTGACCGCTTCCTCGGGCGAGATGTTCCGCTCGACGATGTGCCTGAGGAATTCGACGAACGCGAGCTGGCATTCGGCGCCGTTGATCTTGCGGCCGAACAGGGCGGCGCGAGCACCGTACTTTTGGGCTTCGCCGATCAGCTTGAGAGCGTCGTAGGTCGTGCCGGCGCTGCCGCCGAGGATGCCGACTACCAAGTGCGGGTCATACGCGACGAGTTCTTCCATCGACTTCGGCCCGTGGTAGACGATCTTCAGGAAGATCGGCCGGCCGGCCTGAGCCACGCCGGCCAGCGTGCGGGCGATGCAATCGTTGATGTACTGCGGCGTCGTTTCGGCGTTCAGTCCCTTGGGCGAATTGGGATCGAACAGCTCGAGGAAATGGCGGAAGCCTTTGCGTTCGGCCTCTTCGCGGAATTCGCGATACCGCTCGAGGGCGACGATGTCGTCGGCGAGGTTGTTGTTGAACGTGATGCTGTACAGGCCGAGATTCGCGCCCTTGGCTCGCTCCTCGGGCTCGCAGTCGGTGTGTCCGCACTGGATGTGGTCGAGCAGGGCGGTGCGGAATGGTCGCGACGGTTCGGCGATGTACCGGCCATGACGCACGGCGAACACGTCGCTGGTGTCATTTGCCCGAGCAGCCGGTGTGACGTGGCTGTTTTCGAACAAGCGTTCATTAATTGAGAGCTGGGCGTTGCTGCTCGCCGACATGAGCATGATGTCGACGAGGCCCTGCCGGGTGATCTGCCGCATGTTCTCGCGATACTCTTCGAGCGTGCGCATGCGAACTTCGCCGGCATGCATCTCGGGCGACTGGCCCGGTGCGCCGATGCCGAACGCCATGTCCGCATCCTTGGCGTCGGCCAGGATGAAGTCCTTCGCGCCTGAAGGATTGGCGTGGATGGCAGCCAGTTTTTGATCGAGAGACTTAACGGCAGGCATTGTGGGAACTCGTGGTTGGTGGATGCTCCGTCGGCGAGGCACCCTCGCTAGCGTTTCGGGCTAATTTGGGCTGGGCCTTTCGTCATTTGCCGGACAGCCGGGTGAGCACCGCGTCGACGGTTTGTCGCAGGACCTGGCCGCTCTTGCGGAGGGCCTGGATTTCCTTGGGCCACAGTTCGATCTCGAGCGTATCGAGTACGCCGCCCGCGCCGACGACGGTGGGAACCGAGAGCGCGACGTCGCGGATGCCATAGCAGCCACGTTGCACGCTGGAGACCGGCAGAATCGCGCGGCGATCAAGCGCCACGGCTTCAATCACTTCTTGAATCGCGAGGCCCACGGCAAAGCCCGCGCCGCCTTTGCGTTTGATCACTTCGGCGCCCGAACCCTTGGTGCGGGTAAACAGTTCACTGGCCTGGTGCGCGTTCCAACCGGGGAACTTCTCCAGCGGCAGGCCCGCGATCGTGGCACTCGACCAGATCGGCACCATGCTGTCGCCATGCTCGCCCAGGATGAGGGCTTTGACTTGAGTCGGCGGGGCCGCCAGCTTCTCGGCGATCAGTGCCCGGAAGCGGATCGTGTCGAGTTGCGTTCCCAGGCCGATCACGCGCGACGGGGGCAGATCGAGCTTCGCTGCGGCGAGGTACGTCAGCACGTCGACCGGATTCGAGACCACCAGCACCGTGGCGTCGCGCTTGTGACCGGCCTTCTGGATGCTGGCCAGAATGTCCATGAACAAGTCGACGTTGCGATTGATCAGATCGAGCCGGCTTTCGTCCGGCTTGCGGCGGAGTCCGGCCGTGATGCAGATCAGATCGCTCGAAGGAATGTGCTCATAACCGCCCGAGGTGATGACCTGGTCGGCCATCAGGCTGGCGCCGTGCAAGAGGTCGAGAGCCTGGCCGGCGGCGGCCTCGGCGTTGGCGTCGATCAGGGCCATCTCGCGCACGATCTTGCCGGTCTGCAGGGCGAAGGCCGTGCACGAACCGACGAGACCACCGGCGCCGATAATACTGACTTTCATCGTGAAGTTCTCGTTTGCGTTGATTTCACGAACGCGGGACTATCGGCCTTGCAGGGCGGCCAGCACGCGGTCGGTAATGGTTTGGATCAGTTGTTCCTGGTCGAGGTTGCCACCGGCCTTGGCAGCAGGCGCCGAGTGGCCGTTGCTGCTGGGAGCCGCGGCGGTCTTGGGACGCATCGACGGCGGAGCTTCGAAAGCGCGGCGCTCGATGCCGTTGTCGGTCCAGCTATCGCGGAACACGTCGTTGGCACAGATGTCGCAATTTTCCATGCCCGGCGCGAGACGGGCGTCCTTGTAACCCCACTTGGTCTTGAGATCCAAGAGCTCGCGTTCTTTCTCTTCACTGAAGTAGCTGACGCGGCCCAGGTCCTTGGCGAGCATCAGAATCCGGCAGTAGGCATCGAGAATCTCGGTCCACCAGTAGGCCTTTTCGACTGTTTCGCCAAAACTCACCGTGCCGTGATTCGCCAGGATGATGACATTGCTTTTCTCGACATACGGCAGGATCGTGTCGGCGAAGGCCTGGCCGCCCGGCGTCTCGTATTTCGTGATTGGCACGTCCCCCAGGAACACCTCGACTTCGGGCAGCACGCACTGCGGGATCGGCTCGCGGGCCACGGCGAAGGCGGTCGCATAAGGCGGGTGGCAGTGCACGACGCTCTTCACGTCGGGCCGCTTCTTCATGATCGCCAGATGCAGCATGATCTCGCTGGTCCGCTTGCGCTGGCCGCTCTTCTGGTTGCCTTCCATGTCGACGATGCAGAGGTCTTCCGGCTTGAGAAAGCCTTTGGAGACCATCGTCGGCGTGCAAAGCACTTCGTTCGCGCCGAGGCGATAACTGATGTTGCCGTCGTTGCCGGCGGCGAAGCCTTTGTTGTAGATCCGGCGTCCAATGTCGCAGATCTCGAGTTTGAGCTGATGCAGGTTGGGCATTGCGTGAAAACCTTTCGTTGCCGGGTGGCCGATTGCAGGTTCGAGTGTGATTTGGTGGGGAATTATTTGGTGGAATCGCGTAGTTGGATGTCGTCCAGGATCGCCGCGTTGTAGGCGTCGACCGGCTTATCGAGTGGCAGAAACGGCTGAGCCGCTTCACCGCCTTCGCTGAAAGCGATGCGGCTGCCGATGCCAGCGCCCAATTCGTCGTAAACCACGAGCTCTTCGCCGCGGGGGCGCTCGTCGCTTGCCAGTTCGGCAAGCGTCATGGGAATCGCCAGCCGCAGCGTCGCGCCGTTCAAGGTCGGATGCACCTTGCTGAGCGTTACCGTTCCGATGACTTCTGCGACTCGCATCGTGTGGGTTCCGTTAATTCAAGTACTGAGCCAGCGCCGCGGGGCAGGCCGGCTCGGGATGACGCAGCCAGTGACGCACGAGCCCACGCAGTTCGAACACGCTGCGCCCCAGCGGATCGATCACCAGCAGGTTCGGGCTGAGCGATCCGGCGGCGCGGTCGATCTCGGCAGTGTTGCAGACCAGGGCCGCTCGCACGCCTGACTTGCGATTGGCGAGTGCGACCGCCGCGGCGGTTGCATCGGTCACGACGAGGCCGCGCGCGGTCGACAGTTTCTGAGCAAGCTCGCTGACGATTGTCGGCAGGTCGGATTCTTTGATTCGCTGGACGGCGAGATTGTCGGCGGTTAGGCCCGCAATCAGCGGCGAGGCGTCGTACTTCCCGTGGGCAGTCAGGTGCAGGTGCTGCTTGGCAGCCGACTTACTTGTGCTGACGGCCGAAGCGATCGTCACTTTGAACTTCTTGAGCTCGTCGCGAGCGGCCGGAGTGAAGATCGCGCCGCGCGGGACGATGAGCTGCGCACCGGCAGTTAAGCGGCCTTCGAGGGTGGCAGCGGTGATGACTCTGGTGGTGAGGGTGAGTGTGCGATCGGACATTCCAGGGGAAGGTATTCCCCTGGCTTTGGTCGGGGTGGCGGCGCGCAGCTCGGCCAGCACCTCGCGAACGATCTGTTCGACCGCGGCACGCTGGTTCGAGTTGTTAGCCGTATTCGCCATTAGTCTTTCAGTCCCATTACGTTCCAACGCACCGGAGTCGTTTCGCTCTTAAGCAGCGTCCGCGTCTCTTTGCCATCGCTGGAGAGCAGTACTTCGTCGCCGAAGCCCGCGCCGAGCGTATCGACGGCAATCACCGGCTCTCCGTCAGGCTTTTGCCCATCGGCGGTGTAGAACTGCACGACGAGCATCTTCCAGCCTGTGAGGGATGGATGCTTGACCGTCGACGTTGCCGTTCCGACCACCGTACCGACTTGCATCGTTGAGCCTTCTTACTTTCCAAGACGCGTTTACTTGCCAAGAATGCGCAGGTCGTCGATCAGCGAGCACCGCCGTTCGCGGGTGAACGTGAGCGGCGTGGTCACGCCCTCGCCCGTGGGCGTGGCGATCGAGAACGACAGGTAGCCTTCGCCACCCAGGCCGAGCGACGCCATGCACGGGCCGTTCTTGACGAACAGCGTGGTGTCGAGGGCGCGGCCCATCTTGGTCATGTTGCGCACGTTGTTCGAGTGGATGATCGCCGTGTGGCGGAAGCCGTGCTCAAAGTGTTTGGCCTTGGCGATCGCTTCGTCGACGTCGCGCACGCGAATGAACGGCAGGAACGGCATCATCTGCTCGACGGGGACGAACGGGTTGTGCTCGTCCGTCTCGCCGAAGATGAGTTCCACGTTCTCGGGAATTCGCTTGCCCGCGGCCGCGGCCAGCTTGGCAGCGTCCTGGCCGATGAAGTCCTTGTGGGCCACGTCGTGCTTGTGGTCGCCTTCGCCAACAGTGCTGATCGCCTGCCTGGTCAGGGTGTCGATCTCGCGCGAGTTCAGTCGCACGGCGCCGGCTCGCTCCATGGCGGCCATCATGGCGTCGAACACGCTGGCTACCACAAAAACTTCCTTCTCCGCGATGCAAAGCAGGTTGTTGTCGTATGCCGCGCCTTGGATCATCGCCCGTGCGGCGCGATCCAGGTCGGCCGTTTCATCGACCACCACGGGCGGGTTGCCCGGTCCGGCGACGATCGCCCGCTTGCTCGATTGCATGGCTGCTCGTGCAACGGCCGGCCCGCCGGTGACGCAGATCAGCTTGACGCCGCGATGCTTGAACACGGCGTCAGCCGATTCGATGGTTGGTTCGGCGATCACACAGATCAGGTTGTCGATGCCCAGGTCGCGATAGATCGCCTGGTTGAAGCGGCGCACGCCTTCGACGGCGACTCGCTTGCCGCTGGGATGAGGATTGACCACCAGCGTGTTGCCGCCGGCAATCATGCTCACCGCATTGCCGGTGATCGTGGGGAGCGAGTGCGTGACGGGCGTGATCGCACCGATCACGCCAAACGGAGCGTGCTCGATGACGGCCAGACCATGGTCGCCGCTAAACACTTCGCTCCGCATGAACTCAACGCCGGGTGTTTTCTCACCGAGGGTCTTGAGCTTTTCGATCTTGTGCACAAGGCGGCCGATCTTGGTTTCGTTCATTTCCATCGTGCCGAGCTCGACCGACTGGTCGATCGAGATCCGACGGATGTGGTCGATGATCCGCTTGCGATCTTCGATCGAACGCTCGCTAAGCTGTTCGAAGGCTTCGGTCGCGGCGGCCACGGCCTCGTCAACGCAGGTGAAGATGCCGTAGCGGCCGGCATAGCCGCGGCCGTTCACGTGCGGCGCGGCAAGGCCGCTGGTGCCCATGCGGCTGAGCACTTGTTCGACGACGCTTTTGATCAGTTCTTCAGTGGCTTGCATGGTCTGTCCTTAGCGGCTCACCGAGCCTCAGTTGGTTTGGGGCCGAGGGGTGGTTTGAGTTGGTTACTCGCCGCGAGTTTGCTTCTCGCGATTGAAAATGCACTGCGACTGGAGGTGCACCGTGTCGACCAGTCCGATGATCACGCAGTCGATCGGCAGCTTTGAGGTTTCGGGCGTCAGCCGTGCGCTGGAACCCTGCGTGATGAGCACGAATTCGCCCTCGCCAGCTCCCAGGGCATCGACAGCGACGAACGTCCGGCCGGTGGAGACCAGGTGGTTGCGTTCCTGCGGATCGATGCGATAGGGTTCGACCACAAGCAGCTTGTGACCGACCATCGAATCGGTTTTTTGCGTCGCGACGACGGAGCCCGTCACTTTGGCCAGAAACATGGTGTTTACCCTTTGCCTTCCAAAAGTTGTTTGGTCTGCCGGGCCACGATCAGCTCTTCATTGGTGGGAATGATCCAGATCTGCGTGCGGCTGTTGGTGGTACTGATCTTCGCTTCACCCTTGGCCGTGCTGTTGGCGGCCGGGTCGAGTTCGATGCCGAGTTCCTCCAACCCACCGACGACCGCCGTGCGAATGCTCGCTCCGTTTTCGCCAATGCCGCCGGTGAACACGATCGCGTCGGCGCCGCCAAGTTCGAAGACCATCGCTCCGAGCGACTTGCGGATGTCGGAGGTGAACACGTCGAGTGCTAGTCGCGCCCGAGCATTGCCGCCGGCAGCCGCGGTTTCGAGATCGCGAATGTCACCGCTTACTCCGCTGAGGCCCAGCAGGCCGCTCCGTTCGGCCAGGTCCTCGAGCACTTGCCCCAAGGATTGTCCCGTGTGCTTCATGATCACAGGAATTGCGAACGGGTCGAAGTCGCCAGCCCGATTGTTGTGGGGCACGCCCGATTGCGGGCTCATGCCCATCGAGGTAGCGACGCTCGTGCGGCCGCGAATTGCGCACAGCGAATTCGAGCCGCCCAGGTGACAGGAGACGACACGCAGGTCTTCGCGACCGAGCAACTCGGCCGTGCGGGTGGCGATGTAGCGATGGCTCGCGCCGTGAAAGCCCCATCGCTTGATGTGGTACTTCTCGGCCCATTCAAACGGGGCCGGGTAGTACTTGTTGCGATCGGGAATCGTCTGGTGAAAGCCCGTCTCGAAGGCGGCCACGAGTGGAATCTCGGGCAGCTTTTCGCTCAAAAGTCGCATGGCCGCGATGTAGGGCGGATTATGCGCCGGTGCCACCTCGCTCATCTCTTCCATGGCCGCGAGCACCGCGGGGGTGACTCGTTGCACGCCGGAGATGCCGCCCGCGTGCACGGCCTTGAAGCCGATGGCTGAGACTTCGCCGGCATCCGCCAGACATCCCGTGCCGGGCGCGGTAAGTTGCGCCAGGCACAGTCGCACCGCCTCGGCATGGTCGGGCACGTGCGTCGTGGCGTCCTGCCTCCCGCCGCCGATGTCGACGAACGACGGGCTTTCCTTCGCACCGATGCGTTCGATCCCTCCGCGCGCAAGCTGTCGTTCATCGGCCATATCGAATAGCCGATACTTGAAGCTTGTCGAGCCGAGATTGGCTACCAAGACCTTCATCCGCGCAATCCTTTTGCTGGACCGATCCGTCCGTTGACTACGACAGGTAAGCCGCGACGAGACCTTCGCTGGGACGCGGGATCACGTGGCTGGCGACGAGTTCGCCGACTTGCGTGGCGGCAGCGGCGCCAGCTTCTACGGCAGCCCGAACGCTACCGACGTCTCCGCGGACGACGGTCGTGACATAGGCGCCGCCGATCGAGACGCGCTTGACGATTTCGACGTTGGCGGCCTTGGCCATCGCGTCGGTGGCTTCGACCAGGGCGATCAGGCCCTTGGTTTCAATGAGACCAATTGCAGAACTCATGTGTGTCTTTTCCTGTGTGAAGTTGGTTTGGATTGAGTCGAGGTCGAAGTAGCGACTACAGCGCGCTGCCAGTCACGCGACGCGATTCGGGAAGCACGATGCCCAGATCGTCGTGCGGACGAGGAATGACCTGCACGGCCACGACTTCGCCCACGCGACCGGCAGCGGCGGCGCCGGCATCGATCGCAGCCTTCACCGCGGCAACATCGCCGGTGACAAAAGCAGTGACGAGGCCGCTACCGACCTTGTCCCAACCCAGAAACTGCACGTTGGCAGCCTTCATCATTGCGTCGCTGGCTTCGACCAGGGAAATGAATCCCTTGGTTTCGATCATGCCGAGCGCTTCTGCGTTCTTCGCCATGAAATGGTTCTCCAAAGTAAGAGGAAACGGTGGTGATGTTTGTGCCGCTGAGAGCAACGCGCCCCCGGCCGGCGTACTTCATTGCGTTACGATTTGAACAATTCCACGCGCGTGGCGTGGTCCAAGTCCGCGGCATTCCCCTCGTCGGTATCGAGGTGAACTTCCAGCTTGCTGGTTTCATCCGCCCGCACGAGCAGGTCTTCAAGGACGAGCGTGCAGGAGCTTTCGATGCGGAGACTCACACGGTCGCCATTCTTGACGCCATAGTAAGCCGCGTCGCGCTGATTCATGTGGACGTGGCGCTCGGCGCGGATGACGCCTTCGCTCAGCACGACGACGCCCGCGGGACCGACCAATACGCAGCCGGCGGAACCGGCGATGTCGCCGCTGGCCCGGACCGGACAGTCAATTCCCAGCGAGATTGCGTCGGTAAAGGCGAGCTCGACCTGGCTGGCTTTACGCGTGGGGCCGAGCACGCGAACGCTGGGAAGCATCCGGCGCTTGGGCCCGACGACCATCACGGTCTCTTCCGCGGCATAGAAGCCGTCCTGGTACAGCGGCTTGTGAATCGTGAGCGTGCGACCCCGCCCAAAGAGCGTCTCGACGTGCTCGTCGGTCAAGTGCAAGTGCCTGGCAGAGATGCTAACCGCGAGCTTCGGAGCATGGGAGTCCTGCGAGCCGAACTGGGCGCTGAGCGTCCCCAGCACGACTTCGCGGACGATTTGCTCGATCTGATAGCGGTCGATGGTGGCGGTGCTCATGCTGATGACTGCTTGAATGATTGTGCGCCCAAGGGCGCGGTTAGCTGTGGTTTGTGGAGTCGGGCTGCGAAGCGATGTGCAGCTCAACGCCGGCGTTCTTGATCTTTACGCGCCAGGTCTTGTCGATCTCGTCGTCAACAACCACGTGCTGCACGGCATCGAGCGGGCACAAGTGCGCCAGGCTTTGCACGCCGAACTTGG
The DNA here is from genome assembly GCA_041741015.1 of Pirellulales bacterium. Lineage (GTDB taxonomy): Bacteria > Planctomycetota > Planctomycetia > Pirellulales > PALSA-1355 > JALHMI01. Next base: position 2,966 of record JBGSKX010000104.1, on the reverse strand, counting down.
TGCTGTCGGCAACGACAATGACTTCGTCGGCCGCGTGCATCATCGCCCGCTCGGTTTCCACGAGCAGCAGGTTGTTGTTGAAGAAGCCGCGATCGTTGACGCCCGAGACGCTGAGGATCGTGCGGCGGACGTTGAGCCTGGCGAGCATCTCGTTGGCATACGGGCCGAGCGCGACGCCGGTCCGCGGATAGATGTATCCGCCGACAAGGACGACATCGTGATTGGCGTTCGAGGCGAACAAGTTGGCAACTGGGAGCGAGTTGGTGACAATTTGCAGTCGCCGGCCGACCAACAGCCGGGCAACTTCATAGGTGGTGCTGCCGCCGTCGAGCAAAATCGTGTCGCCGTCGTCGACGAGGTTTGCGGCCACCGCGGCAATCTGTTTCTTCTTGTCCCACTGGGCCGGCTGGCGCTCGTCGAAGTGCGGGAGCTTCGGCGAGGGGCCGGTGTAGAAGACGCCGCCATGGGTGCGCTTTGCGGAGCCGACGTCTTCCAGGTGATCGAGGTCGCGGCGAATCGTGGACTCCGAGACTTGCAAGGTTTCCGCCAGCTCCGGCAGGGACGCAAAGCCCCGCGTGCGAATCAATTCGAGCAACTGGTTGCGGCGTTCTTCGACAAGCAAGGGAACAAAGCCTTCAGAAGTACGCACGAATCTGCCTTAATACAGAGTAATTATGGTCACCAGATTGGCATACTTCAATCATGATGGTGACAGAATCTGGCGAAATTCTGTCACAGTTCGTACGTGGTCGCGGCAAGTCGTTGGCGGGCAGTAGGTTGCGCACTGGGACGTAACCCCTGGTCAAGCGGGCTTCTAGGCGAAAGAATGCCCCGCATGGCAACCGTCCGGCAACTTACGAAGAAGCTTACGTCGCGTCCCGAGCCGCAGCCTGTGGGTGGGATTCGCCTGCGACATTTTGCGGGAAACACCGATATTGCGGCGTGGCTCCAGCTGCGGAGCCGAGCATTTGCCCGGCAGCAACTGGGCGTGGGCGGCTGGACCGCGGAGGACTTTGAGCGGGAGTTTCTGAGCAAGCCCTGGTGGCGGCCGGAGTGCATGTGGTTTGCCGAAACGGTTGAGGATCCTTCGATGATCGTCGGCACCGTGACGCTGGCCCGGCGACAGAGCGCTTCTCACGACAAGCCGGTAGTACACTGGCTGGCCGTGCTGCCGCGGTTTCGCGGACGCGGAATCGGTGAGCTCCTGATGGATACGCTCGAAGCGGCGGTGTGGGACGCCGGCGAGCGACAGGTCTGGCTCGAGACGCATGAGGCCTGGGCCGAAGCGGGCAGGCTGTATGCAAAGCGGGGGTATGTGGAGGTGCGCTGAGTTTCTCAAGAGGAGGGGGACGAGGTACAATTCCACAATATGAGCTACCAATTCCCCAGCGACATCCAGGCACGACTCGACGCCTTCTTGCAGGCGGGCGGTTTTCAATCGGAAGACGACGTAATCCGCCACGCTATCGCCGCGCTCGTGCAAATTGAGAGCGACAAGCGAAAACGCTGGAACGAGCGGAATCAAATGGCCGAAGACGACTTCGCCAATGGGCGCATGGAACCTCTCGATCGTGAGCAGTTCTGGCAGGAGATGCGAGAGCAGCTAATGCGAGAAGGGGCCATCCAATAGATGCTGCCCATCGTCTGGACTCGCACATCACGAGCCGACGTTCAAGCAATCGTTCGCTACATCATCGCGGATCATCAAGAGCCCTCCGCCGGTCGCAAGGTCTACGATGAGCTCGTGGATCAGGTTGAGCGGCTATCCAAGGGCTCGCTCATTCACCATAGCCATCCCGATGCACCGAAAGATTGGTACTATCTTCGGCACAAGCGATGGCTCATTTTCTATCGCGTTGACGAAGTGGGTCTTTACATAATGCGTGTCATCGACGTCGCTCGCGACTTGCCGTCGCTCCTAAGGGGCACTGATTAGAAATCACCCTCGCGGCTGCACCCGCACGCGTCGCCCTTCCACCGTCACACGGCCGCTGGAGAGCAGCGTCAGTGCTTCGGGATACGCTTCGCACTCGGCCTCGAACACGCGGGCGGCCAGCGTGTCGGGCGTGTCATCATCGAGCACCGGCACCGTGCGCTGCAGGATGACCGGCCCATGGTCGTACTCATTGTCGACGAAGTGCACCGTGCAGCCGCTGATCTTGGCCCCGTATTCCAGCACGGCTTCGTGCACGTGGTGGCCGTAGTAGCCCCTGCCGCAGAACGCGGGGATCAGGGCGGGATGGATGTTAATCACCCGGTTCTCAAAGTCCGGTGGAATCGGCACGTAGCTGAGAAAGCCACCCATAACCACGTAGTCGGGCGCGGCCTCGCGGCAGGCGCTAAAGATCGCCTCGCTGTACAATTCCGGGGCGGCAAAGTCTCGGCCGCGGAGCACTTTCGTGGGAATGCCGGCCGCGGCGGCGATGTCGAGACCGCGCGCTTTGGCGTTGCTCGAAATGACGAGCTTCACGTCCACGCGGAGCTTTCCGGCCACACGCTTCTCCAGGATGTTCTTGAGCGTGGTGCCGCCGCCGGAGATCAGTACCGCGATCGACAGCGGCTTGTGGGAGGCAGTGACGTTCACGACTTCACCACCTTCACTTGCAGCGAAGCCTTCACGCCGCCCACGTTGAGCTCGATGGGCGTCACGCCGGGCAAGGGCTCGAAGCCAAGCTTCACACCCAGCGTTTCGCCCTGGATGTAGTCGCGGAAACGCTCGGCCGCGGCACTCAGGGCCGCGTCCTCGGTAACGATTGCGATTTCGATCCGGTCGGTATAGTCGAGGTTCAAGTCCTTGCGAGCGGTTTGGATCGAGTGCACGAGCTCGCGGGCCAGCCCCTCGGCCACGAGCACGTCATCCAGCTCGGTGGCGAGCACGACGACACACAGCGCGCCTTGCGCCGCGGCCCAGCCGGGCTTGGCTTGCAGGCGGACTTGCAGGTCCTGGCTGTCGAGCACGACGTCGC
>JBGSKX010000103.1:0-22090 GCA_041741015.1 Pirellulales bacterium | reverse complement strand
CGAAGCGCACCTGGCGGCCAAAGCGACGTTCGACGCCGCGAGCATGGCGCACCGCGCGGCCAAGGCGAAGCACAACGAAATGATGGCGCGCGTCACGGACGCGACGAAGTTCCTCAATTATCAGTCGCTGCTCGCGGCAGTCGAGACCTCGCGTGCCGCAGTTCAGGCGGCCGACGAGCAAGTCGCATCGCTGGAAAGCCAGACCGCCACCGAGGAGACTCTGACCGGCGCTCGAACCGCCGCCGAGAAAGCCTGGCTCGAAATCGTCGACCACTCGACCACTCGCTTCACGCTTGCACCACTCAAGCCGTTGACCCCCGAGCAGCTTACCTGGGCCACGATGCAAGCCGTCGGAATGGTCGATACCCAGCAACAGGCGCTCGCGGAGGAAGCCAAGAAGGCGGCCGCGGCTGCAGGTGAGATGACTCCCGAGTCGCGTGCGGCGCTCGAAGCTCGCACGCTCGAGCAACTCGTCGACGCCAAGCTTACCGGCAACATCAATCACTTTCGCGATTTGTTCGGCTCGCAGCCCGGTCAAGCGCCCAGCTTCCAGGCGACCGTGCATCAGGCGCTTTTCCTGGCGAATGGCGGCGTCCTGGCCGGTTGGGTCAACGCCGGCGGCGGGAATCTGACCGAGCGGCTTGCAAAGCTCGAAGACCCCAATGCCATGGCCGAAGAGCTGTACCTCACAGTCTTTACCCGACGCCCGACGCCCGAAGAAGCGAAAGCCGTGGCCGACTATTGGCAAGCTTCTGGAGCCGAGCGCGCCGCCGCGGCACGCGACCTGGTCTGGTCGCTGGTTACCAGCAGCGAGTTTCGCTTCAATCACTAACGATCACATTCACTCGACAGTTGCGAGGGACCCAGCCATGAAATGCCAATACGCCTGCGGAACTGCCGAACACGTGCTCGAGCGGCGAAAGTTCCTCGGCACCATCGCCGGCATGGCGGGTGCTGCCACGCTGGGCGCGCCCAGGATGGTGCAGGCCGCCATGCCCGAACTCGTGGCGGGCGACAAGCACATCATCATGATCTGGCTGGCCGGTGGCGTGAGCCAGCTGGAAACCTGGGATCCTAAGCCGAAGACCAACACCGGCGGACCGTTCCGCGCGATTCCCACCTCGGTGCCCGGCATGCACATCTGCGAACTGCTGCCGCATACCGCCAAGCAGATGCACCATCTGGCGATCGTCCGGAGCATCAACACGAAAGAGAACGACCACGGCAAAGGCGCGTACTGCATGACGACCGGCCGCAAGCAGGAGCCGGTGGCCCAATATCCGCATCTGGGTGCCGTCGGCGCGAAGTTGCTGGCTCCCGAAGACTCGCCGCTCCCGGGGCATATCCATGTCAGCGCTGGCGGCAGCGGCGGAAGCGGGAACGATGCCGCGTATCTTGGCCCGCGCTATTCGAGCATTGTGCTGGGAGACGGCAACCCGCCGCGCAACACGGCTCTGCCCGAAGGCATCACGCCGGAAGCTGACAACCGCCGGCACGCTTTCCGCGCGAGCGTGAACGATCACTTTGCCAAGCGCCGGCGCTGGGCCGAGAGTGATGCGTTTGTTTCGTCGTTCGACCAGGCTCGCCAGCTGATGGAGCGCCGCGACGTGTTCGATGTCAGCAAAGAGGCTGTGAAGGATCAAGAACGTTATGGCAACAGCGAGTTTGGCAAACAACTCCTGCTGGCCCGCAGGCTGGTCGAGAAAGGCGTGAGCTGCGTGCAGGTCACACACTCGAACTACGACACGCACTACGAGAACTTTGACTTTCACATCGAGCAGCTCGGCGAGTTCGACCAGCCGTTCGCCACGCTCGTGGCTGACCTGGTCGAGCGCGGCCTGTGGGAGAAGACGCTGGTTGTCGTGATGTCGGAGTTCGGCCGGACCCCCAGCATCAACCAGTTTCACGGCCGCGATCACTGGGGCACGGCCTGGAGCGTGGCCCTGGGAGGCTGCGGCATCCAACGCGGTGCAATCATCGGCAAGACGAACGACAACGGCACGGAAGTCGCCGATCGCGAAGTCGACCACGGACATCTGTTCCACACCTACCTGAGTGCAATTGGCGTCGATTCGAGTGGCGAGTTCGATGCCGGCGGTCGTAAGCTGCCGATGGCCGATCCAGCCGCCGCGCCAATCACGGAGCTCCTGGCATGAACGACGCACCAGCCCCTGCCGCGGTCCCTCCAGCCGACGCTCCGCAGGCAGATCCCAAACTGACGCACGCGGCGGGCGAATGGAAGTACACCAGCCCCCTGCTCTCTTGCCGCTTCGATCCCAGCGGGCAGTTCGTGTTCTGCTCGGCCCAGGACAATAGCGTGCAGCGTTGGAACATTGCCAGCGGTCAGGCCACGGCGCTCAATGCGCACGATAGCTGGGTCCGCGCGCTGGCGTTCAACCCGGCTGGCAACCACCTTTACACCGGCGGCTACGATGGCCGCGTGTTCGTCTGGGAAACGGCCGCCGAACAGCCCACGCCGCTGCGTTCACTCAACGCTCATGACGACGTCGCGCACGATGGCTGGGTCCGGGCGATCGCCGTCAGTCCGGATGGCAAGACCGTAGCCACCTGCGGCAACGATAACCTCGTTCGGCTGTGGAACGCCGAGGATGGGAGTCTACTAAATGTCCTCTCGGGCCACACCAAGCACGTTTACAACGTGATGTTCCATCCCGATGGCACCCGGCTGATCTCCGGCGACCTGAAGGGGGAAGTTCGCGAGTGGGATTTGGCCACGAGCGAACAGGTCCGCACGCTTGACGGCGGCAGCCTGTGGAAGTACGACGAGGGCTTTCGCGCCGATATCGGTGGTGTGCGGGGGATCGACTTCAGCCCCGATGCGGCGCTGCTGGCTTGCGGTGGGATCTCGGAAGTCTCGAACGCGTTTGCCGGCATCGGCAATCCGCTGGTCGTCGTGTTCGACTACGCCACGGGCGAAAAGAAGCAGTCGCTGGTTACCTCGAAGAAGCTCCGCGGCACGATCTGGAACGTGCACTGCCACCGCCAAGGCTTCGTCATCGGTTGCGACAGTGGCCACGAAGGCGGCCATCTTTTGTTCTGGAACACGAACGAGCCGAACGAGTTCTTCGACTTCAAGCTGCCGAACCTGTGCTACGACTCGGACCTGCATTCCGATGGATTGCGTGTCGTGACAGCACATCAGGACAATGTCCTGCGCATCTGGCGGATGACGGCGCCGGCGGCATAGAATCGCGGACCGTTCCTTCGCAATTGGTCGCGTCAGGTGCGAACCGTGGCTGGCTTTGCGACCCCCTGGAACGGATGTTCCGTGGCGGTCTTGCGGCCTTTTCCGGCGAATCGTTAGGTAGCGGCAGACGGGGCAACCTATAGTATTAGGAGTTGCCGGCGGCGCTGCCCGCTGATCCGCGATCAACTCTGGAGAGCTTCCCCATGTATCGTTGGTTCGTGCCTGCCGTTTGCACGATCGTGGCCAGTGGCTGGATTTTAGTCGCTTGCGCGGCCGAGTCGGATCGAGCGGCCGATGAGAAGGCGATTCGCGCCGCGGCCCAGGAGTATGTCGCGGCTATTGCCCGCGGCGACGCCAAGGTTGCGATCGGTTATTGGGCGCCCGGCGGCGACATCGTTGACGAATTGGGTCGCCGCTCCACCGCGCGCGAGCGCATCGAACAGGACTCGGCCAGCGCGGCAAAGTCGGGCGAAGCGCCCGAGCCGACGGTCCCGCCAGACACTGCCCTCGCGAACTCAACGATCCGTTTTCTGGGTCCCGACACCGCAATTGAGGACGGTAGTTACGGCGCGAGCGGTCGGTTTTCTGCCATTTGGACGAAGGTTGATGGTCGTTGGCGGCTGGCCAGCCTGCGCGAGTCTCGCTACGAATCGCAGCCGCTTGGCGACCTGTCGGAGCTCGATTGGATGGTCGGCCGCTGGATTGGCGAACACGATGGCACGACCTACGAAATCACGGCCCGCTGGAATGAGCCCCAGACTTATCTGGAGCGGACACTTTCGGCCACGCACAACGGCACGGTGCTGCTCAAAGCCCAACAGCGGATCGGCGTCGATCCTGCGGATGGGCGCGTCAAGGGTTGGATTCACGATGCCGAGGGTGGCCACAGCGAGGGAGCTTGGAGCCGGGTCGGCGGAAGCTGGATCGTCGAAACGCGCGGCGTCGCCGCCGACGGCGAAGATCTGCGCGGCACCAGCGTCTACACCCCCGAAGGGGAAAAGCAGATTCGCTGGCAGTCGCTCAACAACTGGCGAGGCGGCCGGCCCATGCTCGATTTCGACGTCACTCTGTCGCGCTCTGCGGAGAACTAAATCATGAAGACCGTACAATCTCATACCGTTTGCTGCCTGCTGCTGTCGGCTCTGTTGGCCACGTTCGGTAGTTTCGCGGCCGCTCAAGATGGCACGCAATCTGCTGTCGGTGCGGATGACGCTCGCGCTCGCGCAGCGGTGCTCGACAGCCCCGAGTGGCGGCGGGCGATGTTCGAGGTCAACGAGTGGTTCCGCACGCAGCAGGTCTACACGCCGGCGCAAGTCGAAGACGTGCGGATCGCGTTTCAACAGCGGATAGCTAATTCCAGCGCAGCGGAACTCAAGCTGATTCTGGCCGACATGCAGACCAAATTGGCGCTCATGGACAGTCCGCAAGCACGCGAAGCCCGGGCCTGGATGGCTGAATACGTGGCAGTGATGAGCGACAACAAGCGCGAACAAGTTCTTAGTCAGTTTCCCGGACTGGCCACGCTTACCAGCCAGCAATTGCACGACGCGCTTGTCCAGATTCAGAGCAAACGAACGAGGATCGATGACAAGCAGGCGGCGTTCGGGCAACGCCAGGCCGGCAAAGTCGCGACCCGTTCGCAGTCGCTGGCGGCCTCGCAACGGGCGGCAAATCGTCCTCGTCCGGCAGCCAGTCATTCGCCCTATCGACCGGCGTCGAATGTGAATGATCGGCTGAACACGGCTCCGATCAACAATCGCCCGACATTCTTTGTTAATCCGCTCGGTGGGATTGGCCAAACGTTGCCCGGCGCGTGGTAGCGGACGATTAAGTCTCGCCTTGCGCCGGATCACGTCCGGCGGCAATCGCGTGCGCGACGCCCAGAATCGCGCCATAGACGATCAGCATCTCGCCTCCCCCGTAGTTGACCCAGGTCAGCTCGTCGATTCCCGCGAACGATTCGTGGAAGAGTTGCCAGGCGAGCAGGATGTCGCTAATCAGGAACAGCGCGCCGCCGACCGCCATCGCACGAAAGGCTGGCCGCTGTACGGCGAGCGCCGTGCTGAAGCCAGGTGTGGCAGCCACCAGCAGCGTGTACAGCAAGGTCGGGATGCGGAGCCCTGGTTCCTTGTCGGACGAGAGCGCGACGAGTGCCCACCCTACCAGTGCGACGAGCTGCCAGGCAACAATCGGCAGCCACCACCGCCGCCCACCTGTCAGCCCAGCTTGACGTCGAATGGAAATGCACGCGGCCACGTAAGCCAGGTGTCCCAGCCCGTAGAACACGATGCCGCCGACGATCTTGTGCGGGAACGGCGGCCACCAGAAGCGATCTCCGACATGCGAGTCGCCGTAGAAGCCCAGCGACATGCCGATTGCCACCAGCAGTAGTGCGCTGCGAAATCGCGTGCCACGCATCCACCACCACGCCGTCCAGGCCGCCACGACCAGCAGCAGACACGAAATCATCCGCAAGTCGAGTCGGGCTCCGTCCCACCAGTGCCTGTGAGTTCGGCCGGCGATGAAGCTGGCCAGCAGCGTCAGCAGCCAACCGATCCAGAGTCCAACGAGCGTTCTGCGGGGTTGAATCATCACGGCGGAGGCTCGCTCGCGGGTTGCTGTCTGGCAGGGGCGAAAGGCGCAACATATCGGCTTTCGGCCTCGACTTGTAGCGGTTCAGGACGCCACTTCGTCGCGCATCGCGCTCGCTCGCGTTGACGCCCCCGGGCAAGGCTTCTAGAATTCCCGGGCTTTTTGTCTCATAATCAGTTGGGCAGTAAGTGTTTGCGTGTGCCGGAAGGACGGCTCTTTCATGTCACGAGCGCGACCAGTACCGGCCGAATCTCACCCGCGCGCGAGTGGGTCCTCGCTGGCGTTTCCCTGGTTGCTATCGACGACACTGCATTCGGCTGTGTTTGTCTTGCTGGCGATGACGCTGCCGGCGGTCAGGACGGGCGCTCCGCCGGCCGCCGGAATCTCTCTGGAAGCGTCGATGCTCAGTTCGAGCGGCCAGGACGAAAGCGTGCCTTCGATCGAGCTCGACACTCCGCCAGAGAGTGGTTACTTCGACGAAGACGAGCCGGTGCTGTATGCGGAGGAGTCGGACTCACCGGCGAGCAAGGGCGGCGCACCGTCGCTCGAGTCGATACTGGCCGAGGAGCCCGCCGTGGCGATGACTGGCGTGCTTCCAGCCATGGGTGCCGAAAGCGGATTCGGCGGACCCGAGACGGGCATTCCCTCGGCAACCGCCCTGACCAGCGAAGAAGCGCCGGCTAAACGCATGCAAGGAGGCCAGGCCCGCACCGGCGTGTTTGGACTGGTGGGCGAAGGGCATAAGTTCGTGTATGTGTTCGATCGCTCGGGCAGCATGGATGGTCACGGCGGTGCCCCGCTGGTCGCGGCCAAGTCGCAACTTTTGAGCAGTCTCGGCGATTTGGGGCAGACGCATCAGTTTCAGATCATTTTCTACAATGAACAGCCGCGGATCTTTTCGCCCAGCGGCGACGTCGGCCGGCTGGTCTTCGGAACCGATCAGAACAAGAACCTCGCGCGCAGATTCGTCGGCAGCATCACCGCCAGCGGCGCGACGCGGCACGTCGAGGCCTTGCGGATGGCGCTGCGGATGGCGCCCGACGTGATCTTCTTTCTCACGGATGCCGATGAACCGCGGATGACGCCAGGCGAACTGGCGGGTATCGCCCAGATGAATCGCGGCACAACCATCAACACCATCGAGTTCGGCACCACTCCGCAATCGGATAATGACAATTTCATTGTGCGATTGGCACGGCAGAACGGCGGCCAGCACGTCTATATCGACGTGACGCGGCTGAGTTCGAATAGGCGTTAGGCACCTGTGCAGAGAATCGCGCGGAACATGAACAACGGCAACCGAGCACCGAGACTGTTGCTCGTTTGTGTCGCGCTCTGGGCATGCCTGGAAAAGTGTGCGCCTGCCGAGGACGCGGTTTACCTTAAGTCCACATCTCCCGGTGGGCCGATGGTTCGCCTCCGCGGCAAAATCGCCGAGCACACGGGCCGTGAGCTGCGGATCCGAAGTGCCACGGGCGGAGAGCGCACAATTCCCTCGGCCAGCGTGGCCCGCGTCGAGTTTGTTCGCACACCCGAGCAAGTGAGCGGCGACGAGCAGTTCGCGGCGGGAAACTGGCAACTGGCGCTGGCCAGCTATCAGCGGGCACTCGAAGCGAGTCGCGAACCGCGCGAGTGGGTACGGCGGCAGATTCTTTCGCAAGTGGTCTGGTGTTACCGCAATCTCGCCCGCTGGGACGAGGCGGGCAGGTATTTTCTACTTCTTGTGGCCAGTGACCCTTCGACTCCGTACTTCGACGCGATCCCGCTGGTCTGGCGCGAGGAGCCGCTGCCTGCGGAAGTAGCGCGACAGGCCGCCGCGTGGCTCGCCGCAAGCGAGCAACCGGTGAGCGTAATGATGGGAGCGAGCTTGCTCATCGATTCGCAGGCGCGCACCGAAGCACTCGCAAAGCTGCGCGGACTGCTTGCAGATCCCGATCCGCGCATCGTCTGGCTGGCCTATGCCCAGCTCTGGCGCGCGGGAGCGAACAATGCAACGGTTGATCAGCAGCGATCGTTCGCCGCGCGGATCAACACGAGCGACGAGACTCTGCGCGCCGGGCCGTACTTTATTCTCGGGCGATCGCTGCTGGCGACGCGTCCCGAGGAGGCCGCGATCGCGCTCTTGCATGTGCCGATCGAGTTCCCGCGTGAACGGATTCTGGCGGCGGAAGCCTTGATGGCAATCGCCGGAGTCCTCGAGCAGCTCAAGCAACCCGAGCTGGCGATCGGGCTTTATCGCGAAGCCGCGGCAGTCTTTTCCGAAACGGCCGCCGGAAAACTCGCAGCGCAGCAACTGGAACGACTTGGTGCCCAGCCGCTTACTCGCGACGTGCGACCGCCGGCGGGCGACTTCCTGGATGGCCTTCGCGGGCGGCGCCTGTATGCCATGGCCGGAAGATACTGCGAAGGCCGGCTGACGGGAACGGAATTGGACGAGCGGCAGCGAGCCGATCTAATAGTCGAACTCTCGCGGACGCTGGCCGAGCATGCCGTGTCTGTGCCGCCGGGCGAGGCGCTTCCACTGTGGGAACGCGCTGACGAAGTGACCCGGGTGTACGCCGAAAAGTTCCCGCAATCGCCCCGGTTGATCCTGGTAGGCTTGCAGGGCGCACTCGCCCGACTGGCCGAGGGCGAGGCGGCGCGATTCGACGCGCATGACGACTTCCCCTCGCCGGCCATGGAAGATGCCCGCCGAATTCTGCGCGATGCCATCGGGCAACTGGAGGAAGTGGCCAAGCTGGTGGCGACTGGATTACGCCAGCAAGCCTCGCCGCGCATGACGAGCGACGAACTGACCACTGCGGAATTGCAGTCCCTCGAATTGAATGTGCACCTGGAGATGGCCCGCGCGCTTCGCAACCAGGCCGAATGCTATCCGCCGACCAGCGCCGACCGAATCAACTCGTTGACGCGAGCCGGCGAGGCACTCTCGGTCCTCTCGCGACACAAGACGCAGAACGTGCTTTACTGGCGAGCGGCAATCGAGAAAATCGCCCGGCTGCGGCTGCTGGGTGATCTACGCGAGGCCGAGCAACAGCTCGACGCCGCCAGCGCGCAGAATCCCCCGGCTTCCATCGAGCAGCAATTGCGAGCCGAGCGGATTCGCGTGGCGCTTGCGCGCGGCAACGTGGATGACGCCCTGGCCGAAGCAGGCACCGCGGCCGATAGGGTGGCGAGCGCCGAGCTCGACTTTGCGCGGCTGGAGGTCTTTTTGGCTGCGGCCAAGCGTGAGACCGATCGCCACAAGGATGCTGACGCGGCCGAGTGGCAGCGGCGCGCGGTCGACCAGGCAAGCGAGATTCGCCGTGCTTTCGGCGGGCCATGGATGCGCCGAGCCGATTCGCTCCTGGCGGCCACGGTGGCCGGTCGCGGTGGCTCGCAGAACTACGCCACGCTCGCCTTCAGTGCTGCGGGCTACTATCGCGGAGGGGAACTGGCCAAGGCGATTACGGCGTTCGACGAAGCTGCTCAGAAGGCCCACGCCGAAAAGCTTCCCGAGAAAGCGAGTGAAGCGGCCTTCGCGGCGGCGACGATCGAGAAAGAGCGCGGCAACTTTGCCGAGGCGCTGAAGCGGTACGCGGAGCTTGCCAGTGCCTCGCCGGACGCGTCGCAAGCCGCTTCCGCGCACCTGATGGCGGCGTTCTGCGCCGGTCAGATTGCGCAAAAAGAGAAGCCGCCACGGCTGGACGAGTACGAACGACTGCTCCGCGAACACGTTCAGAAATGGCCCGCTAGCGAAACCGCCTCGCAAGCCTATAGCTGGCTGGGCCGCCTGGCTGAGCTTGATCGCAAGTGGCCCGAGGCAATCGAGCTACTATCGGAGGTGAAGCCTGGCGATCCTCAGTACGGCGGCGCAGTCGAAGCCCTCGGTCGATCGTACGAAGCATGGCTGGCCGAGACGCAAGCCTCGGGCGCGGACACACGCGAGCTGGCCAACCAGGCGCTCGGCGTCCTGGAAAAGGCCGCGGGCACAGCGGCGAGTCGTGGCGCCAAACCTGATGCAGCGACTCGCGGCGCGTCGCTGGCTGCGGCACGAATCTGGTTGACGGAAATGCCTGGCGGCGCGCTCCCGGCGGAACGGCTGTTGAGCGGCGCACTTCAGTCCGATCCGGAAGCTCCCGAAGCCTGGAAGGTCGAAGCCCGGCGGTGGCTTGTCCCGGCGCTCGTCCTTCAAAGCAAGGGCGGCCAGGCCGACGCGCTGGTCGACGAGTTGGCGGGGGGGAAACAGCAGCTCGCGCTTCTGGACACGTTGGCCAGGGTTCGGCGACGACAGACAGATCCCGACGCTCGACTGAAGCTTGCACAAGTGGAGCTCGACGTGCAGACGCAATTGCTCGAACAGCCAGGCGATCTGGACGGCGATGCGATGCGCGCCGTGCGTCGAAGCTACGCTCTGACGCTCGCCGAAACGGGTCGCCGGCAGCAGGGCCTGGAAGCCTTGCAGCAATTGGCCCGCGAGTTTCCGCGCGACGGGCAGACGTCTGAGGATCTGGCGACACTATTGTCGAAGGGGAACAAGGCCGACCAGGAAACAGCGCTCGCGATGTGGACTAGTGTCGCCCGCAAGAGTCGCCCCGGAACCGCCCGCTGGTTTCGAGCTCATGCGGGTTTGGCCGGCACGCAGCTCAAGCTCGGTCAGCGCGCCGAGGCTCGAACCACAATGGAGCACGTGCGGGCGAAGTATCCGAGCCTGGATGGCCAGCAGAAAGCGATGTTCGATGCGCTTGCGGCCGAGGCTGGGCGGTAGCAATCGAGAGTGCGCGACGAAACTCACCAATTGCTTTCTGCGCAAGCACTTGCCTCGCCGAATGAACTCACAAAGGCCGGATTTCTGCGATTCCTGAAAAACACCTCAAGCACTTGCGCCGTCTTTATGGTTGAAAGCACGATTCAACCCGCTGTATGACGATGGCGTGGACATTGCATTGCCCAAACCGACGATAGCGCAGGATGCGACGCCGGGCGATCGAGCTCATGGTGAGTTCGTCGCGCTCGTGGACGCGCACGGGGGTGCCGTTTTGGCGACGCTGCGACGGCTTTGCGGCAATGCTCACGAGGCGGACGATCTGTTCCAGGAGACCGCGGTGCGAGTGTGGCGAAACTTCGACAAGCGACCGTGGCTTCGCAGTCCCCGGGCCTGGCTGATCACAATCGCCTATCGGGCATTTCTTGACAGCCGGCGGCGAGGGGGGCGCGAGTCAACCGAGTTGATACCCGACGTCATCGATCATCGCCATGAATCAGCGGAGGAGCTGGCGCAACGCAACGACATGCGATCGCAGATCGATCGCTGCTTGAGCGAACTTCCGCTCGAACTGCAACAGGTCATGGCGCTGCACTATCAGGGAGGACTGTCGATTCGCCAAACCGCCACGGCAATGGGAGCGAGCGTCGCCACGACCAAGAACCGGCTGCACGCGGCGCTTGTGCAACTGAGAGGGTCCTTAAAATGAAATGCGATGATTGCCTGATGGCATACACGACCGGGGGCTTGGTTAGTCGCTTCCGCGCCAGACGCCACGTTGCTGGATGTGCGGTCTGCGCGGAGGCGATTGCTCGGTTCGAACAGGTGCTCGAAGAGTTGTCGCATACTCCCGAGCTGAGTGCGGCGCATCGCGAGATGTGGGTGCAAGCGGCGGAACTATCTCCGCTTCACCTGCGGCCGGTACTTCACAGCCCGAGAGCAGCTCAACAACTTCGTTGGGCGCTGGCCACAGCGGCCGTGATAATCGTGGCGGCCTTGGTGTTGGTGGCTTCGCGCAATGAACTGCCACCTGCGGAAGATGTTGCCCTCAAGCAACCGGCAGATAGCGTTCCGGCCGAACCTGTGGAAAGCCAGGACCTACCGAATCTGCAGCAATTGGAACGATCGCTCGACGAGCTCGCGCAGGAACTGCGGCAACTCGGCCGAGAGGCGGAGTTGCTGGATGCCCGACGCGATCTCGATCGACTCTCGTCGATCTATCAACCCCTGGGCCCGGCGACTTCGTCGCCAGCCATCCCTAACTAAGGTGCCACGCCATGCATGTACTCACTCGCTCGGGCACCTGTAAGCGTTGCCGAAACTGGTCATCGGCGCTATCGCAATCGATTTTGGCAGCCGTACTACTTGCGCATGGTTGGTCCGCGATTGCCGAAGAACCGCTCAAACTCAGCGCCGATCTGCCGGAGGGACAGGCGATCGTGGGAGGTAAGTTCGGCGGCTATTACTTCGCCGCGAAATCGCTCCAGGAAGAGTACGACAAGTTTCTCAAGCAGGTAGACATACTACGAGGCGAAATTCGCCGAGGTGAGCTCACTGGAAGGGAGGCCAGCGAGCGAGTGCGCATGCTGGAGGGTGAGCTGCGCAAGGTACGCGAGACCATCGAATCCACCAAACAATTGGTTTCCATCGGAACGGTGTCCACGCAGACGGAAACTTTCGAATTCGAACTCGGTGCGGAGAAACTGCTTTTCCTGGCCAACATCGCCAAGGTGCGTCTCATCGGTTGGGACGGGCCTGGCGTGAAATGCGTCCTCGCAAAGACGGTGGTCACCGACGGCAAAGACCCTGACAAACAGCTCGCTGCGATTCGCCTTGTCCATCGCCATGGCCCCGCGCCGGAAGATGTCGGGCGATCGCCCGAGGAAAGAGAAGCAGACTTCCAGAAGATGTTGGCCACACCCGACGGGCAAAAACTCACGGCTGAGAAGGTGGAGCAGATCCGCGCGTCTTGGAAGCGGATCCTTGGCGATCGATACTTTGGCGCCTTCCAGGGAAAACCCATCGACACATTGCGGATCGAAGGACTTACCTACCAGGAAGGAAATCAGCATGTCCAGTTTGAAGTGCTCTCGAAGAACGGCGATGGTCGGGCCGGGAGTATGTGGCAGCGCGACGCCTCACTGACGGTCTATGTTCCCGCATGTACAGCGGTCGGAGTTCGAGGTGGATCCGGCGGATTCACAGCCGAAGATTTGCACACCACGTTGCTCGTGCGCGGCATAGGTGATCGAGACTACAACTCTCGTAGCCACATTAAAAACCATGAGGGGCCGCTGACGATCGAGAACATCGCACTTGACGGTCTCGAGAAAGTCAAAGGGGACGTGCAGATCACGCTCACTGCCGACATCGGCAATACCTCGACGGGATACAGCGGCGGTCAGATTTCGCTATCCTCCGAATTGCCCCGCTCGTACGTCTATCGTGACATTGAAGGAGACTTTACGGCGCGGCTATTGCGTGTGAACCTGAAGCTTTCGGGCGTGCGCGGTCTCGTTGACGTGATGAACGACTTTGGCGACACCGAACTTGTCGTCAGCGAGCCGCTCGCCTCCGGAGTGCATCAAGTCTTTTCGCAATCAGGAAACATACAGCTTCGCTTGTCGAAGGATGCCTTGGACAAAGCGCCGCTGCTGGCCGTGACCGAATGCGGAACGGTGCGGTCGCGTCGAGACGGCCCGCCGCTGAAGGATGGCAACATCAGCTTTTGGACCGAAGATACCCGCACTCCGCTCACGTACCGCGGGTTTGCGACCAAGAGTGTCAGTGAGTCGCCGTTCGGTCGTTTTAACCGCTTGCGGCCGGACGCAGGATCGCTCGAAGCTCCCGGTCTCGACGTCATCAACCGCGCCGGCACGATTGAGATCGGCCCGCTGGAAGAGTGAGGCTCTCATGACATGCGCGCGCAAAAAACGCGCGCAAAAAAAGGTGTCGTGGCGATTGGGGGAATCACCACGACACCATCGGCAAACCATTCTGTTCACGCGCTTTCCATCAACGCGTCATGCGGCGATCCGCTTACCACGGGCCGCGCGTGTAGTAGTAACCAAACTGCCGCGTGTCGCTCGGAAAACCGGGCGTCGGCAGGAAACCATACGGAGTCCAGCGGCCGACCGGACCGGGCCAGGGACGCTGGTACTGATGGTCGATGCGCGTCATGCGCGACGAGACCGAACCCCAACCGTAGTCGGTGGTGAGCTCAGCAGTCGGCGGTACGACCACCGACACGGCTTGTCCGTATTGCACGTTGTAGTAGCGGCCGTGCCAGGGGCGCAGGCTCGCGCGATACCGGGCGTTGTGCCCGTGATGCGTTTCGTCGAAGGCCTGCGCGGTTGCCGCAGAGACGGCGGCAGCCAGCAGTAGCGCCACGACGATCCATTTGCGGCGATGCATAGGCGGGATCCTTTATTGGCGGGAGAGAATGTAGGGGGAGCGTCCGGCCGCGCGTGGAGGTGGCGCGCGGTCGGACGCCGGAGGAGGAATGCGCTTCGGGGTGTTTTTCTACCGACGGACGTCTTCTGTGGCCGGGCTCACGGAGCCTGGTTACAGAGCGGACCAGGTCGACTACCAGAAGCAGAAGCCGTATTTGACTTTGGCCGTGGTGTAGCCGCCGTTGCGGTAATACTTGTAGTACTTACGGTGGTGGTGATACATAAACTCGTGCGGCGCCAGCGGCGGATACGTGATCCAGGTGTGCCCCACCAGCGGTGGCGTCGGGCGCGGCGAGATATAAAGCTGTGTCGGCGTGCCCTGGCCGAAGACGGTCGGGCCGTTGTAGTAGTTGTTGAAAATGTCGGGGTGCTCAGCCTGGGCTTGAGATGCTCCGAAGCCGGCGAGGCCGATGGCGACGGCCGCGAGGGCGGCGCGCAGCGACGTGCGGATCATTGCCGTATTCCTCCATGAACGATGGGCGAAGTGACGAAGGCGTCCTGGTTCTCCAGGGCGGTCACCGGTTCGAGCGAACCGTGGTGATCGCCTTACTCAGGACGTTGCGATCGAAGGGAAGTGCTGAATCGGGGTTGCTGGCAGGCGGAAAAACCGCGCTCTTTTGGCGGTGGCCAACGGCGCGTCCGTCTCTCCAAAAACAATCTCGGCAGGGGCCGCCTGGGAGGGTGAATCTTTGTCTGACGGAGATGGCAATTGAGCCTGTTTTTCCGAAGGTTTCGCCTGATTGCGGCTGACAGCCCGGCCTTACAATCGTTATATTCAGCACCAGCGGAATCCCTTCCTGGACAAGTCGACACGGATGGTCAAGTCGGGCGATAAAACGCCCCACAGCTCTCCCCTCCGACTTGTGCCCTCAGCAAGCTTTACCACCTTTGACTATTTACGGTGATGGCCAAGCAACCCAGCAAAAATGGCGTGCACGCCGAGCGTGCGCCGAAGCCCAAAAACCGAATCGCTGCCGCCGAAGCTGATATTGAAGCTGCCGAGGCCGAAGATCACGCCGACGAATCCGTCGGCGAGGAGAACGGCAAAGAGGCTGCTAGCAACGGTCGCAAGCCGCGCCGCGCCACGGCCCAAAGCATGGCCGCCAGCCAGCGCGATATCTCGGTCAGCGAGTTCTTCGCCAAGAACCGGCACCTTCTCGGCTTCGACAATCCGCGCAAAGCCCTGCTCACCACGATCAAGGAAGCCGTCGACAACTCGCTCGACGCGTGCGAAGAGGCCGGCATCCTCCCCGAGATCTGGGTGCACGTCGAGCAAACCGGCACCAACCGCTTCAAGGTGGGCGTGCAGGACAACGGCCCCGGCATTCTCAAGAAGCAAATTCCGCTGATCTTTGGCAAGCTGCTGTACGGCTCGAAGTTTCACCGCTTGCGGATGAGCCGCGGTCAGCAAGGTATCGGGATCAGCGCCGCCGGTATGTACGGTGTACTCACGACCGGCAAGCCCGTGAAGATCGTTTCGAAGATCTCGCCCAAGAAGCCGGCCCACTACTACGAGATCAAGATCGACACGAAAAAGAATCTGCCCGAGATTCTGAACGGCAAGGGCGAGGGCGTGGATATTCCGCCCAACGAAGCCGGCCGGCAGTACATCGAGAAGCACGGCATCGAGTGGGTCGAGATCGATCACGGCACGCGCGTCACGATCGAACTCGAAGGCAAGTATCTGCGTGGGCGTGGCAGCGTCGACGAGTATCTTGAGCAAACGGCGATCGCCAACCCGCATGTGCGGATCCACTACCAAGATCCGGAGTCCGGTTCGGGCCAGACGGAAGAGAAACTCTACGAGCGCTCGACCGATCAGTTGCCGCGCGAGCCGAAGGAGATCAAACCGCATCCCTACGGCATCGAGCTGGGCATGCTCGTCGCCATGCTCTCGGACGCGCGCGGCCTGACGCTCTCGCAGTTTCTCACGTCGAGCTTCAGCAAGGTCAGCTCGGCCGTCGCCTCGAAGGTGTGCCAGACGGCCGGCGTCGGCACGCGCACCAGCACTGCCAAGGTCGGCCGCAATGAAGCCGACAAGCTGTTTCAGGCGTTGCGCGAAACGAGAATTGCGCCGCCTTCGACCGATTGCATCTCGCCCATCGGCGAGGAACTCTTGCTCAAGGGCTTGCACCAGGTTGTGCCGGGCGAGTTTTATGTCGCGGCCACGCGCCCGCCGGCAGTCTATCGCGGCAACCCGTTCCAGATCGAAGTCGCGCTAGCCTACGGCGGGATGTCGAGCGCAAACAAGGTGCCGTTCGACGTCCTGGAAGATTTGCTCGAAGAGACCGATGCCCGCACGCTACGGCAGTTCCTCACGACGACGTTCTATGGCCTGGGGAGCGACGCAGCGGATCAGATCATCAAGGAAGCGGACCTCAGCCCGCGCACTTCAGCCAGCAAGATGAAGCCGGCCGAAGTGAAGAAGCTGCACGAGGCGATGCGGAACGTGAATCTCGAGTCGGGCCAGACGATGAACGTACTGCGATACGCCAATCGTGTGCCGTTGCAGTTTCAGCCCGCCGCCTGTGCGATCACGCAAACCGTGATGGGCACCAACTGGCGCAGCTATGGGCTGAGCCAATCGCGCGGCAGCCTGCCGACCGGCCCCGTTACGATCATGGTGCACATGGCCAGCGTGTGGGTGCCGTTCACCAGTGAATCGAAAGAGGCGATCGCCAGCTACCCGGAGATCCAGAAAGAGCTGCGGCTCGGCTTGCAATCGGCTGGCCGGAAGCTGGGCATGTATCTCCGTCGCCGGCTGAAGGTGAAGCAGGAAGGTGAGCGGCGGAACATTTTCCTGCGCTACCTGGGCGAAGTGGCCACGGCCGTGAGCGACATCAACAACGCCGATCGCAAGAAGCTTTACGAGCAGTTGTTGTTGGTGGCTAAGAAAAAAACCGCCACCGCGGACGCGAAGTTCAACGAGCGCGGCGAGTTCGTGGATCCGGCCGAGATCGAGCTGGAGAAGGATCCGAGCGTGCTGATCGTGGAAAAGCCCAACGAGTTTGGCATCAAAGAAAAGGCAAAAGGCAATGGCCAAGAGACCTCGTAAGACCGTCGCCACCAATAACGGCGATGCAAAAAAGGCGGCAGTCAATCTGAGCGACCGCGACAAGAAAACGCTGCGCGACCTTGTGAGCCTCGCCGACCGCATCGTGCTGGACGCGGACAAGAAGCGAGATCCGTATCTGGATATCCCCGCCCGCACGCTGTCGAACATCAAGTACAACAAGACCAAGCGGTTCCTCGAGATGGGCTCGAACAGCAACCGCCGGCAGTTGTTCAATCTCTCGCAAGCCAAGGTCTACATGCAGTCGCTGCTGGTGGCCAGCGGCAGCAAACGCCTGATCGACGAAGGCAAGACGACCAGCCTGCGAGGTCTCTACTACATGCTCAAGCACTCGATCGAAGGCACCAAAGAGGAGACCTTCGACGATCAGACGCAGTCGGACACGATCATCGAGGACATGGAAGTTACCCTGAACTCGATGCGCGAAGAGCTGCACCTGTATGCCAAGAACGCCGGCTCCATGGTCGGCCCCATCACGCTCACCGACACCGGCGATGAGATCGATTGCTCGCGGATGGGTTCCGGCGGCTACAGCATTCCCTCGATCGTCGAACCCGAGGTTGTGCAATTCGGCAAGTGCACGGCGAAGTTCATCCTGCATGTCGAAAAAGACACGGTCTGGCGCCGCTTCAACGAAGACAAGTTCTGGAAGACGCACAACTGCATTCTGACCCACGGTGGCGGACAGCCGCCCCGCGGCGTCCGGCGAATGCTCTATCGCCTGCACAACGAACTCAAGCTGCCGGTCTATTGCCTCTTGGACAACGACCCCTGGGGGTACTACATCTACAGCGTGCTCAAGCAGGGATCGATCAACCTGGCCTACGAATCCAAGCGAATGGCGATTCCGGACGCCAAGTTCCTGGGCATTCGCTCGCGCGATTACGAACGCTGCGAACTCTCGCCCAGCGTCAAAATCAATCTCAACGACACGGACATCAAACGGGCCAAACAGATCGCTGCCTACCCGTGGTTCGAGCATAAGAAGCCCTGGCAGAAAGAGATCGAGCAGATGCTCAAGAATGGCTTCAAGCTCGAAGTCGAGTCGCTGATTTCCAAGGACATCAGCTACGTGACCGAGGTCTACACGCCCGAGCGGTTGAAAGAGCAGGATTGGCTGGATTAGCCAACCCGCGCTTTACTCGGAGCTAGGTGCCCGCTCCTTGCTACTTCGCCGCGATCGGCGTTTCAACCGCAGTCGCCGGGCTATTTGGGGCCGGACCGTAGATCCGGTCGCGATAGATCATCAGACCATGCACGGCGTGATACAGCGCGCCGCATTCCAGGTCGTACTCTTCGGTCAGTTCCAGGGCCTGCACCAGGTGCTGGACCGCCCGGGTGACCCAGGGCTGCTTCAGCTCATCGTCATTGAGAGCCACGGTCAGGAACTCGAGCACGTGGCCGGTGGTGCTGATCCGGTCGTTGATCTCCGCGCTGCGGGCGGCACGCGAGAAATAGTTCGTTGAGAAACTGCCGTCCGGCTGCTGGAATTCACGAGCCGCTTTGGCGACGTCCGAAATTTTCTTGTCGACGATCTCCCACGAGCCGTTCGGATCTTTGGAGAGCTTGCCGCCGTCTTTCAGGTATTTGTTCCGCGCGATCGCCAGGGCGTACATTCGGTGCGTGCCGCCGCAGGCGCTATCGGCCAGATCCTGGCCGGCTTCCATTCTGGCGAGCCGCGCGATGTCCCACTCCTGACCGTCCTTGGCAGTCCATTTCGCGTCGAGCGGCAGGAACGTGCTAAACGCCATCAGCGTCCAGGTGCCTTCCATGCCTTCGTAAAGATCCCATTGGGCCTGCGTGAGCAGATCGTTGATCTTGTAGTCCTCGCCACTCACGACAAGCTTGTCGTCGAGCGACAGACCAGCTTGCGAGAGGTAACCGAGCCACTGGTCGGGATGCCCCTGCCCCATCTTCGAGCCCTGCTCGAGCACTGCGACCACGCCGTGATCACCCTTGCGCATGTCCCAGCCGCGGAGCTTACCGCCACTGAGCAGGTAGGCGATGGCCGGGGTGAGCTTGCCGTCGACGTAGATCTCATAGCCGGGGCCATACGCCAACGCTCCGTGCACGATCTGCCAGGCGGCCTGATCACCGACGCTCAGGTGCCGGTTCTGGCCGTTGAAGGCGATCACCTTGTCGATCCGGTCCCGAAGGTCGTTCTGGTCCGGAAGCTGCACTTCGGCAACCTTGGGCTGCGGACGGTTGCAACCGATGCTCGCACCAAGGGTTGCGGCGGCCAACAGAACCAGGGCGGTGCGAAACAGGAATCGCGAGCGACCAGCGGCGGGAGTCATCACGTGGAGAGGAGCCTTGTAACGGAGAGGCCTGGGGTGGCGGCCAGCTTCCATGAGCCGGCCGAGGGTGGAGGATTGTGTTTTAAGGTTTTCGGCTCGCGCGGGCAACGATTTGGATAAAAAACATAGACTAAGCAGTGTGGCGGGGATGTGCCGAAAATGCAGGCTGCTGCCGATCCGGGAGGCGGGTGTCGAACTGAGAACGCGGGTTTGCGTAAATAACAAGGAGCAAAGCACCTCCCTCGTTGGACGAATAGTCCACCAGGGACCCGCCGCATAAAGTTCTTGTGGCGGTTGACTTTGGAGACTGTTTTGCGGCCATGCGCCGCGCGACTGGAAAGGAAGATTGCTGATTGATGTTCGAATACCTGCTATTCATTGCCCCGGCACTCTTGCTCGGACTCTGGGCGCAGTTCCGCGTGAAGGCGACGTATGCCGCTGCCATGCAGGAGCCGGCACCACTGAGCGGCGCAGCCGCTGCCCGTCATATTCTGGACTCGGCCGGCTTGCGCGACGTTCCCGTGGAGCAAGTCCCCGGCCACCTTTCGGACCACTACGACCCGCGCGCTAAGGTGCTCCGCCTAAGCCCCGAGGTGTATCAGGGGCGGACGCTGGCCGCCGTGGGCATCGCTGCGCATGAAGCGGGTCACGCCCTGCAGGATGCGCACGCTTATGCGCCGATGACGATCCGTAATGCCGCGGTGCCGGCCGCCAACTTCGGCAGCAGCCTGGGCATAGGCATGATCATCGGCGGCTTTTTCTTGAACCTCCTGCCGTTGGTCTGGATTGGCATCGCACTATTCTCCTGCGTGGTGTTCTTCCAACTGGTGAACCTGCCGGTGGAGTTTAACGCCAGCAGCCGCGCAAAGGCACAGCTCGTCTCGCTGGGCATCGTTCCCCAGCAAGAGATGGCCTCCGTCAATCGCGTGCTGAATGCTGCTGCCTGGACCTACGTGGCCGGCACGCTCCAATCGGTGATGATCCTACTGTACTACGTGACTCGCTTCACCGGCGGCAGCCGCGAATAGGCCACACGCGAAATTGCCGTCCGTCTGGACTCGAAAATAGCCAACTGCAAGACTACTCCCCTGGGGACGCATCCCAGTGGGAGTTTTTCTCTTTATGCCGACGCTAATTGCGCTGTTGTTTCTGCCACTGGCGATCATCGTGGCGCAGCTCGCGCTGGGTGCGACCGGCGGGCTAGCCAATGGCATCTACAAGCTGGCGTTCATCATTCCGCCGGTGATCTACTGCCGCGTGCATGGCATCCGCATTGGTCGCGATATCTTCCGCTGGCAGAATTGGCGCAACGACCTGGGCTTGGCCGTGCTGCTGGGACTGGTAGCGGCGGCGGTGTTCCTGGGGCTGTATGCCGTACTCGGGCCGCTGGTGATCGACAAGCAGGCGATCGCCGCGAAGATCCACCAGCAGTTCAGCGTCTCTGCCGGCACGGTGCTGCTGATCGCGCCGTTCACGATTCTCATCAACTCGCTGGTCGAGGAGTTTTTCTATCGCGGGTTTGCCTTCGGGCTGATCGCCTCGCGGCGGCCGATGCTCGGCACGCTGTTGCCGGCGGCCGTGTTCACGGTGCAGCACCTGATGTTCGCCTACCATTGGGTCGGCCCGGGTATGATTGCGCTAGGCGTGATGGCGCTATTCGTGTTCTCGCTGGTCGCGCAAGCCCTCTACGTCAAGGCCGACAGCATTGTCGCCCCTTGGATCGTGCACGTGTTTGGCGATCTGGCGATGATGGCGATCGCGCTGGAATTGGTGTCGCTTGGCGACGGTTGAGAGTTCAGGTATGGGGCACTCGATTCAAGCAATCGTCACGACGCGCGGCGTTGCCGACGCAATCTCGGCCAGGTTTCCGTCTCTGCCTCGATATCTTTCCTCGCAAGACATGGCGTTATTTCCCGTGTGCTCACAGTTCATCGACTCCGTGGTTGAACCACAGTCCGAGACACCATCACGGGATGACGAATTCATGCTGCTCACGGCAGGATTTCGCGGCCTGCTAGCAGAACTCTCTCGTTCCGGGAGACTCGCTTACATCGAAACCGAATATTTCGGCGGCACAGGAGGTCAAGGCGCCGCAGTGTATGAAGGCGGCGCCGAGATCATGCCGCCCACCTGGGCTGAGTCCGGCGTCATCAATCGAGCATTGGGGCTCCTGGGTGTCGGCGGATTGAGTACGCATTCCCACTCGGCACTGTTGGGATTCATCAGACGATCGCTCAGAGTCCTCGGCATCCCATTTGGCATCCCGATCGACGCCTTCGCCGAAATCCGGCTGAGCGAATTCCGAAATAACGATGCGCTTGTGGAAGCCGCACGCAGGCAACAAAAGAGCAACTGACGCCGCTACGCTCGCAGCAGCAATTCACCGCGGCCGACGGTCACTTCGTCGCCGTGATAGGTTTGGTAGCTCGCATCCAGCAGCGAGCGTGAGAACGGATAGCCGAGCTGTTCGAGTTCGCGCAGCACGAGCGTCATAATCAGCAGCTTGTCGCTCGCGCCCCGGCGGAATGTCGGCAAGATTCGCGGCGGACGGTCGCCCAACAGGCCAATCGTCCCGCGGCGCATGCCCGCGCCGGTCCGGAAGCCGGCTTCGCCAAAGACCAGGATCGTGCCGGCGATCATGTTGATGCCCGCGAAGTCTCCACACCCGCCCACGGCGCTCAGGCCGCGGCGCATCGAGTGGCCGATCTCGTTGCCGACCGTGCC
>JBGSKX010000102.1:0-28287 GCA_041741015.1 Pirellulales bacterium | reverse complement strand
CGGCCGCGACGATTGCGGTGCTCGGGCTGGTGGGACTCGTGGGCTGGGGCCGGCGTCGGCGCGGCTGGGCCGGCTGACGGCTTCGTGTAAGTAGAGTAGACAGGAGAGGGTAGAAATCGCACCGGCAGCGGCGTTTTCCGTTGTCTGGTACGCGGCCGCGCACTCAGATAGAATTCCACTAGTCCATCTCGGCCTGCCGTTCGGCTGGCCGGCGCTATCCAGGGGGGAGTCAGGTTATGACCACGGCGGTTCGCGATTCCGGTTCCGACATTGCCATTCCGGGCACCGGTTTTACCAAGGCCCATCAACTCTTTCGAGAGTCGGTGCGGCAGTTCGTCGATCAGGAAATCAACCCGCACGTCGACGAGTGGGAAGAGGCTCGCATCTTCCCGGCTCACGACCTGTTCAAGAAGGCCGGCGACCTGGGCCTGCTGGGGCTCTCGTATCCCGAAGAATACGGCGGGATGGGGGGCGACTACTGGTATAACCTGGCCCTGTCCGAAGAGTTCGCCCGGATCGACTGCGGCGCGATTCCGATGGCCTTCGGCGTGCAGACGGACATGGCCACGCCGGCCCTCGCAAAGCACGGTTCGCACGAGCTCAAGAAGAAGTTTCTGGAACCGGCGATTCGCGGCGACGCCGTCTGCTCAGTGGCCGTGACCGAACCGGAAGCCGGCAGCGACGTGGCCAGCATTCGCACCAAGGCCGAGCGGAACGGCGATCATTACGTAATCAATGGTTCGAAACTCTATATCACCAACGGCGCGCAGGCGGATTGGATCTGCCTCTTGGCGCGAACCACGCCGGGCACGACGTATAAGGGAATGTCGCTGATCGTCGTCCCCACCGACACGCCGGGCTTCTCCGTGAGCAAGACGCTCAAGAAGATGGGCAACTATGCCAGCGACACGGCCGAGCTGGTGTTCGACAACTGCCGCGTGCCGGTAGGGAACTGCATCGGCGAAGAGGGGCTGGGCTTCATCTATCAGATGGAACAGTTTCAGAACGAGCGGCTGGTCAGTTCCTGCGGAGCGGCGGCCGGCATGGAAAAGATCATCAAGATGACGATCGATTATTGCCGCGGCCGAAAGACGTTCGGAAAGCCGCTGATCGAGAATCAGTGGATCTACTTCAAGCTCACCGAGCTGATCACCGAAGTCGAAATGCTCCGGCAGATGTGTTACCACTGCGGCCGGATGATGGACCGCGGTGAGGATTACACGCGCGAAGCTTCGATGTGCAAACTGAAGGCTGGCCGGCTCACTCGCGAAGTTGCCGACACGTGCCTGCAATTCCACGGCGGCATGGGCTACATGGAAGAGTATCCGATGGCCCGCTACTTCCGCGATTCGCGGCTGTGGTCGATCGGCGCCGGCGCGGACGAGGTGATGATGGGAATCATCGCCAAGTACGAAGGTATCGCCCCGCCGAAGTCATAAGACTTGCTGCGAAGTCTTAAAACTGGGTGGCACGGGTGGCCGCGACGCGGCTCACCGGTGTCATGTAAAGCTCTGGTTCCGTGAACGACCCAGCAGGAGATGCCTGGCGGTGCAGCGACAAGTTCTACCCTCGCGGCTCGATCCGCAGTCGAATCACTACCGGACGAACCGCGAGTCGGTGCTTGCGCAGATTGCGAAGCTGGATGAGCTGCTGGCTGCTGCCAGGGCCGGCGGCGGCGAAAAGTCCGTCGCCAGGCATCATCAGCGCGGGAAGCTGCTGATTCGCGAACGAATCGAGCTGCTCGTCGACCAGGACTCGCCGTTTTTGGAGCTGGCGCCCTTTGCCGGCACCGGCACGGATTATGAAGTCGGCGCTTCGGTCGTCTGCGGCATCGGCGTCGTCTCGGGCGTCGAGTGCTACATCATGGGGAACGACCCCACGGTGCGCGGCGGGGCCGTGAATCCCTACACGATGAAGAAGTCGATGCGCGGCTTCGACATCTGCATGCGGAACCGGTTGCCCTACATTACGCTCACCGAGTCGGGTGGCGCTGACCTGCCGCGGCAGTCCGAGATCTTCCTGCCCGGCGGCGCGTCGTTCCGACATTTGACGGAGCTCTCGGCCGCGGGTATTCCGACGATCTCGCTCGTGTTCGGTAACTCCACCGCCGGCGGGGCCTATACACCCGCCATGTGCGACTACACCGTGTTCGTCAAGGATAAGGCGAAGGTCTTTCTGGGCGGACCGCCGCTGGTAAAGATGGCCACGGGCGAGGACTCCGACGATGAGGAGCTCGGCGGCGCCGAAATGCACTCGCGCATCTCAGGACTTTCCGATTACTTGGCCGTGGATGAGCTCGACGCACTGCGCATCGGCCGCGAGATCGTGGCGAACCTGAACTGGAAGAAGCTCGGTCCGCAGGCGGCTGCAGAGGTAGAAGAGCCGCGCTACAGCGAAGAGGACTTATTGGGTCTCGCTCCGGCGGATCTGAAGGTGCCGGTCGACATGCGCGAGATCATCGCCCGGGTTGTCGACGGCTCGCGGTTCCACGAGTTCAAGCCGGCGTATGGCCCGAACCTGATCACGGGCTGGGCTTCGCTGTATGGCTATGAGGTCGGGATCCTGGCGAATCAGCAGGGGGTGCTGTTCTCGGCCGAGTCGCAGAAGGCGGCGCAGTTCATTCAACTTGCCAACCGGCACAACGTACCGCTGGTATTCATCCAGAACGTGACCGGATATATGGTCGGCAAACAGTATGAGCAAGGCGGGATCATCAAGCACGGAGCGCACATGATCAACGCCGTGTCGAACAGCACAGTCCCGCACCTCACGCTGCAAGTCGGCGGATCGTATGGTGCCGGCAACTACGGAATGTGCGGCTATGCCTACAAGCCGCGGTTCGTGTTCCTCTGGCCGAACAGCAAGACCGCCGTGATGGGGCCCGCGCAACTTGCCGGTGTGATGTCGATCGTGCGCCGTGCGGCGGCCCAGGCGGCAGGCAAGCCGTTCGACGAAAAGCAGGACGAGTTCCTGCGCAAGGCAGTCGAAGAACAGATTGAAAGCGAGTCGCTGGCCACGTTCACCAGCGGCCAGGTGTACGACGATGGGATCATCGATCCGCGCGACTCTCGCACCGTGCTCGGCATGGCGCTCTCGGCGGCGATGAGCGCTGAGGTACGTGGTGCGGAAAAGTTTGGCGTGTTCAGGATGTGAGCATCAATGAACACTGCTGCCGCCCGCTCCAATTTAAATGTCGCTTCAGACAGCCCGAGGTTTTGGCGCGCCTTTCGGCAGATGCCGGTGGTGCTGCAGGCGTATGCGTGTTTTACATTGCTGGCGGTCATTACCGGCGGGATCGTTCTTTCGTTGTTGGCTTGGTCGGCGGATGGATTGACAACCCCCTGGACCAACTCGTGGTTGATTCTCGGGTATCAGATGTATCTGCCGACTCTCAATATCCTTCTCATATGCATCAACCCTACGCAGAACCGACGGCGCAGATTGATCTTGGGTTCTCTCTGCGGCCTGCTCGTAGGGGCACTTCTGATTGGCATCAGCGACATGCGAGATGCGCTCTCTTCTGATGCGAGATTGACACTCGCTGCTCAGACCGCCGACCCCGCTTTGCAGTACCCTCCATTGCGGCCTGTGCTTTATGTCGTTGTGCCCGCGTTCTGGATCTTGATGCTGTTGTCGCCGCAGATATGGCGGTGGCAGACCGAGAAGGTTGACGGAAAGGTCCCCGTCGCCCTGATCGATCTGTTCTACTGGTTATTCGTCGTGGCCGTGTGCACGTCGCTTTCGATTGCGCTGGTTGGCTTCGCACGCAATCGACTTGAAGTTGGACAAACACTGTCCGAGATGTTGGCCAAGTCGAAGGCCGCCGCCCAGGCTTCCCCCTCACCCTCGAAGACACCCTGATGCCGCCACAAGCCATTCGCAAAGTCCTGATTGCAAACCGGGGCGAGATCGCCCGGCGAATCATTCGCACCTGCCGAGAGATGGGCATCGCGACGGTGGCCGTCTGTTCGGATGCCGATCGCGACGCACCGTTTGTGTGCGAGGCTGACGAAGTCGTGCCGCTCGGTGGTTTGCGACCGGCTGAGTCATATCTGCGAGCCGAGGCGATCGTCGAGGCCGCCCAGCGATCCGGCGCGGATGCGATCCACCCGGGCTATGGCTTCCTGGCAGAGAATGCCGAGTTTGCGGCACTTTGCGAGCAGGCTGGCGTCACGTTCATAGGCCCACCATCGAACGTGATTGCGGCGATGGGTTCGAAGATTGAAGCCAAGCGGCGGATGCTGGGCGCCGACGTACCGCTGCTACCAACCGTCGAAGTGAGCGATCAGCCGGCGGAGAAGGTGCTGAGAGAGGTCGAGAAGGTGGGGTGGCCGGTGCTGATCAAAGCCTCGGCCGGGGGCGGTGGGCGCGGAATGCGCATCGCGCAGAATGCCAAGGAGTTCGCCGCACAGCTCGAGACTGCGCGGCAGGAAGCCACGGCGGCGTTCGGCGACGGAACTGTGTTTGTCGAGCCATACATCACCGGCGCGCGGCATATCGAAGTGCAGGTGTTCGGCGACTCGCACGGCAACGTGGTGCATCTGTTCGAGCGCGAGTGTTCGATCCAGCGTCGACATCAGAAGATCGTCGAAGAGTCTCCATCGGTCGTGCTCGACGAGGAGCTTCGCTCGGCGATGACCTCAGCCGCCGTGCGAGGTGCCAAGGCGATCGACTATGTGAACGCTGGAACGTTCGAGTTTTTGCTGACGCCGGGGCGGAAATTCTACTTCCTCGAAGTGAACACTCGCTTGCAGGTCGAGCATCCGGTGACCGAGCTGATCACGGGGCTGGACCTGGTGCGGCTGCAGATCCTGGTGGCATCTGGTGAACCACTGCCGCCGGAAGTCTTTGACGCGGAACCCTGGGGCCATGCCATCGAAGTCCGGCTCTGTGCCGAAGATCCCCGCCACGACTATCGGCCCGTTGCGGGAAAGCTCAGCCAGTTTGCGATCTCCAGCGGCAATGGGCTTCGCGTCGATTCTGCGCTGGATAACGCAGGCGAGGTATCACCGTACTACGACTCCATGCTCGCCAAAATAATTGCCCATGCGCCCACGCGGGCGGAAGCCTGCGCTAAACTGGCGCGCGCTCTACGTGCCGCGAGGTTGCACGGCATCGTCACGAATCGCGAACTGCTGGTGCGGGTACTCGAGTCCGAGGAGTTTCAACAAGGGGCGACCGACACCGACTTTCTGGTTCGCCTCAATCCGCAGATGTTGGGTGCGCCACTGACCGATGCGTCGAGTGAACGATTGCATGCGGCCGTCGCAGCAATCGCCGCGCAAGCCCGTCGCCGCCGAGAGGCATCCGTCCTTCGCAGCACGCCGAGCGGCTGGCGCAACAACCCTTCGCAGCCGCAAACCGTCCGCTACATTGGAGAGCACGGTGAACACCTGGTCGAGTACCAGTTCACCCGTAATGGGACTGCGGTTCGCGTTGATGGCCAGCCGCTCGATGGCGTTCACTTGCAACTGGCAACGGCTG
Organism: Pirellulales bacterium; assembly: GCA_041741015.1. GTDB lineage: Bacteria > Planctomycetota > Planctomycetia > Pirellulales > PALSA-1355 > JALHMI01. The sequence continues at coordinate 22,803 of JBGSKX010000102.1, read as the reverse complement.
ACCTCGTACGACTGCAAGTGGCAGGCATTGAGCGGTCTTTTGCGGCTTGGCAGCTTGCCGACGCAGTTTATGTCGACAGCAGCCTGGGCAGTTCGGTCTTCACCGAAGTGCCGCGATTTCCACTGTCCCAAGACGCGGCCGTTGCTGGTTCACTCATAGCCCCACTCCCGGGAACCGTGCACGAGGTGCGCGCCAGCGTGGGAGATCAGGTTGCTGCAGGGCAGGTGCTGCTGGTGATCGAGTCGATGAAGCTGCTGCACGAGATTGCCGCGCCACAAGCGGGCAAAGTCGCGGCAATTGGCGTCGAGCGCGGCCGGCAAGTCGATGCCGGCACGGTGCTTGCCGTGCTCGAAGCGGAAGTGGCCGACGAGAAGTGATATTTCAGGAAACACGCGCGAGGTCTTGATACATGACCGCTCCGCTTCGCATCGCCAACTGCAGCGGTTTCTATGGTGACCGGCTCGCTGCCGCGCGCGAGATGGTCACGGGTGGCCCGATCGATTTCCTCACCGGCGACTACCTGGCCGAGCTGACGATGCTCATCCTGTGGAAGTCTCAGCAGAAGGATCCGGCGACAGGATATGCCGTCACGTTTCTGAAGCAAATGGAGGACGTGCTTGGCGAAGCACTTAGCCGCGGCGTGAAAGTCGTGACCAATGCCGGAGGGTTGAATCCGGCGGGGCTGGCTGCGGCGTTGCGAACGCTCAGCGATAAGCTCGGCTTGAATGCCAAGATTCTGCACATCGAGGGGGACGATGTCTTGCCGCGTCTTGCTGACTTGCAGGCATCCGGAGATGAACTCAAGCATCTCGACACCGGCAGACCGCTACGCGACTTGAATGCAAAGCCGCTTACGGCAAATGCCTATCTGGGCGCCTCGGGAATAGTCGAAGCCTTGAAACAAGGGGCCGACGTCGTCGTTTGTCCGCGGGTGACGGATGCCTCGGTGGTCGTCGGCCCGGCCGCGTGGAAGTTTGGCTGGAAGCACGACGACTGGGATCGGCTGGCAGGCGCTGTCGCGGCGGGACACATCATCGAGTGCGGCACACAGTGCACCGGCGGCAATTACTCGTTCTTTCGCGAGGTGCCTGGGCTCGAACGGCCCGGCTTTCCCATCGCCGAGATCTACGAAGACGGCTCCAGCGTCATCACCAAGCACGAGGGGACGGGGGGCCTGGTGTCGGTCGGCACGGTAACCGCTCAGTTGCTGTATGAGATCGACGGTCCGAAGTATGCGAATCCTGACGTCGTGGCGCGATTTGACACGATTGAGCTAGAGCAGCAGGGCTCCGACCGCGTTCGTGTGAGCGGCGTGCGCGGCGAACCAGCACCGGCCGAGGTGAAAGTGTGCCTCAACTACCTTGGTGGGTTCAGCAACCAGATCACGTTTGTGCTGACGGGACTCGACATCGAAGAGAAGGCGGCGCTGGTCGAGAGGACGCTCCGCCGATCAATCGACTCGCGACAGTTCGACGCTTTCGAGATCGACCTCGCGCGGACGGATCAGCCGAACGCCGATAGCAATCAGCAGGCCGCGGCGTTCCTGAAGATCACGGCCAAAAGTCAGGACCCGAAGAAAGTTGGCCGAGGGTTTACGGCACCGATCATTGAGATGGCGCTGGCCAGCTATCCTGGCTTCTTCTGCACCACCCCGCCACAGGAAGCCAGTCCGCTGGCGGTGTACTGGCCGACGCTGATTCCGGCCGAGTCGGTCGAGCAGAGTGTGGTGCTCGAGAATGGCCAGCGCGTGGCCGTGCCGAACTCAGCGCCGGCATCGCTCAAGGTGTCCATTGAAGCCCCGCCAGGAAACGACGACGTGCCACCGCCGGGCCCCACTCGCGACGTTCCGCTCGGCACACTCGTCGGTGCCCGCAGTGGCGACAAGGGCGGCAACGCCAACGTCGGCATCTGGGCTCGTGATTCGGCGAGTTTCGCTTGGCTCCGCGGGTTCCTCACTGTTGAGAAGTTACGTGAGCTCTTGCTAGAAGCAAGAAGGCTCGAGATTCGTCGGTACGAGTTCTCCAACTTGAATGCCCTGAACTTTGTCGTCGTCGGGCTGCTCGGCGAAGGTGTCGCTTCCAGCACGCGCTTCGATCCGCAGGCCAAGAGCTTGGGCGAATACCTGCGCTCGCGCGTCGTGCCGATTCCCGAATCCCTGCTGGCCGGAGCCGCCAAGTCATGAGTAAGCCGCTGGAAGGGATCCGTGTGCTCGATTTCGGCCGTTTCATCGCCGGACCATACTGCGCGATGATGCTGGCCGATTTCGGGGCCGACGTGATTCGTATCGAGCGCCGCGATGGGGGCGAGGATCGTCCGGTAGGGCCTATTTGTGAGAGCGGCGAGGGAGGCCTATTTCTCAGCATCAACCGCAACAAACGCGGCTTGACGCTCGATCCCGCGCATCCCGAGAGTTCTGAGATCGTCCGCCGGCTTGTCCAGCGGGCCGACATCGTCGTCGCCAATCTGCCGCTCAACGTCTTGCAAAAGCTCGGGCTCGACTATCCTTCGCTCAAGGCGATCAAAGATGACATCATCTTGGTGATGGGTTCCGCATTCGGCCCCGATGGACCTTACAAAGATCGCGTGGGATTCGACGGCATTGCTCAGGCCATGAGCGGCGCGATGGGATTAACCGGCTTTCCTGAGGCGCCGGTGCGCTGCGCCGTCTCTTGGGTCGACTATGGCACGGCCTTGCATGCGGCTTTCGGCGCGATGGCGGCGCTCATGCATCGCCAGCAGACTGGCCTGGGACAACTCGTTGACGTATCGCTCCTGGCCACCAGCATTACGTTCATGCTGCCAATGCTTGCGGAGCGGGCGATGACCGACATCGTTCGCCAGCGCCAGGGGAACGCCAGCTTCTATGCCGCTCCGGCTGATAGCTACCAGACGCGCGACGGCTGGGTGCTGGTGCCGACGATCGGCGAGCACATGTTCCGCCGTTGGGCCCGAATGGTCGGCCGCGAAGACTTGTGCGACGACCCGCGGCTGCAGGACGATATTGGCCGGGCAAACCACTACCGGGTCATTAACGAAGTGATGTCCGCTTGGTGTGTGGACAAGACACGCGACGAGGTCGTGGCCGCGCTGGAGAGAGCGCGCGTGCCTTGCGGCCCGGTCTATGATCTCGACGAAGTGCTCGCCGATCCGCAAGTTAACGCCCGGCGGCTGCTCGACAGGACTTCGTTCGCGGGCAGCACGCGTCCCGTGCCGGTGGCCAGTCCGCCTGTGCGACTCAGTCGTTCGCCGGGGGAAATTCGGCATGGTGCGCCGGCCATCGGCGAGCACACGCACGACGTGCTGCGCGAGCACGGCTACTCGGACGCCGAAATTGATGACTTTCGTGCGGCAGGGGCTATTTAACCGGCGCGACCGGCTGCACCTCGGCTGCTTTGCCCGGAAACGGGCCTTCCGACCAACTCCAGACGGGCCAACGGGTGTTGGCCGAGCGCATGGTTTCCTCGCCATTGACGAAACCGGCTGCCAGCACGATGCCGACGAAGCAGCCAGCCGCAATCGCGACCCACTGAGGCCACGGCACCGGAACGTCAGCGGCCTGCGAATCCGTGGCCGATGGCTTCGGCCGAAGCAGCAGGCTAGTGACCACGTACGCCGCCATCAGGCCGAGAAGCACCCAAAACACCGTATGCATGTTGAATTGCTTCTCGCGGTGCGGATACCAAAAATACAGTGCATTCGTGTTCTGGAACAGCAGCATTGTGAGTGAGAGCCAGATCACCGGGAACCAGGCCAGAGGCTGCCAGCGACGAAAGTAAATCAGCATCCAAAGTGCCGCGCCCACAAAGCCCAGCACACAGATCGCATCGAGCGACCATAGAACCGTTTCGGCCAGTTGTTCGGGGTTTTCGTAACCGTACCCCTTGAGTTCATTCGCCCACCTTGCCAGTTTCTCATCGGGTCGGATTCGCGTGAGCCGGTGCCAGAGAGGAATCACCCCCAGCACAAACGTGATGCTTAGCGCGCTCGTCCAACCTATGTTTTCGTCCTCAGGTGGCGCGGGATACGAATACTTCAGCATACCGAAAGCGAACACAAACCCGCCGATCAAGCCGCACGAGGTCTCCATCACGTTCCAGTGATTGATCGAGAAGTCGAGGAGACTCGGCGATTGCAGCACGTTCGCGATGTTGCCCAATAGACGGCCGCCGCTCATTCCCAGACCGAAGCCAAGATAGCCCAGGAGCCCGCTGCGGAAGCCGTTCCATTTCTTATTCCAGGCCAACCACACGAGCTGGGCTAGCGCGGCGCCAAAGAACGTAATCGAGGTACTGTTCCGCGGCGGATTGATCTGGAAGCCCAGCCAGGTGACGACGATGAACGACGTGAACCATCCGCCGGCCATGATCGTTCCGACCAGGCCCAACCACTGGCCAGTGCGCAGCGGCTCACGTTCGAGGACGAGCCCCACCATCCCTCCGCCGAAGGTGCCCCAGGCAGCGCCTTGCAGAAAGAGCGTCAGGAAGCCGTAGGAATAGTTGACGAACGTATCGCTCTGGGCATAGCCGTGCAGGATGCCATAGCTCATCGCGCCGCCAGAGCCGATGCCAATTGCCGAGACCGCTGCGAGAATCGGCATCCACAGAAACAGCGACTTCTGCCGGCTGACGTAGGCAAAGCCCAATGCCAGGCAGGCCCCGGGAAACATCGCCCCGACGAGATGTCCGAAGTCACCTCGAATTCCCCAACCCAGTCCCACGGCCAGGGCTACAAACGCACTGCGCACGATCCGATCGACAAGCGTCATGCCGAGCCTCTGTCAAAGTGTTCTTTCGGAACCAGCGCGACGGCACGGCACCAACCGGCGCTCGCCCGATGAATCTTCACCGGCAAGCAGGAAACCAAGAACCCGTGGGGTCGCGGCAGCCGATCGAGATTCGCAAGCTTTTCGATCTGGCAGTACTCACGCGTGATGCCCGCGAAGTGCGCCGGCCAGATATAGCGGCCGTCGCCCGTCCGATCGTAGTCGGCCTTCATATTGGCGAACGGACGGTCAAGCGTGTAGGCATCGATGCCGATCACTTTCACGCCTTGCTCACAAAGCCAGAGCGTGCCTTCGCGGCCGAGTCCCGGTTGGGCGAAGTAGGCCGCGGATCCCATGCGCTTGTCGGCGCCGGTCTGGAGCATCACGATGTCGAGAGCCTGCAACGTGTAGTCCAACTTATCGAGCGCCGTCTGCAAGTCCGCGACTTCGATGAACTCCCCTGGCTGCTTATGCCGCACATCGATGACCACGCCTGGCGCGAGACACCATTCGAGCGGCACCTCGTCGATCGTGCGGGCCGGCTTCCCCTCGGATGTTGCGGCGTAGTGATACGGTGAGTCGACGTGCGTGCCGGTATGCGTGACGGCCCGGATCTCCTCAACCGCCCAGCCCTGGCCGTGCGAATAGACCAAGTCATCCGGCCGGATGTTGAAGAACTGTTGCATCTGGTCACGACCGGCGATTTCATGCGAAGTGTAGGTAATCTCGGCCGGCATCGGCTCGCTGGGAGCCAGATGCTCTAGCGGCACGCTGAGATCAACGATGCGATGTGCGGGAAGCATGGGGCGGCAAGCTTTGGGCGAGTGGCGGGATTGCGTTACATTAACTGCTTGAGGACGGCATTGCCAGAGTTTCGTCAGGGCAAGGAGCAGAGGACCATGTCGCAAGCAGCAGGCGGATCGCAACAGCCGGTGCTCGTCACGCGTCACGACGTCGAAGGCGGCGCGATTTTGCAGATCACGCTCAACCGCCCAGAGTCGCACAACGCCGTGGATGGCCTCATGGCCAAACTCCTACTCGAAGCCTGGCGCGTGTTTCGCGATGACGACACGTTGACCGTGGCCGTGCTCCATGGCGCCGGCGAGAAAGCCTTCTGCAGCGGCGCCGATCTGAAGGGGCTTAACACGCTCGCGCATCTAGGTGCGACGCGCGAGGAGATCAGTGCCTATGTCGAGCACGGCACCGGCCCGATGGGCGGAACACGCATTGTGCAGACAAAACCAGTGATCACGATGGCTCAGGGATATGCTTATGCCGGGGGCTTGGAGCTCTTTTGCCACGGGCACATCCGCCTGGCCGAGCGAGGTGCGTCATTTTCCGTGGCCTGTCGTCGCTGGGGCGTGCCGCTTGTGGACGGCGGAACCGTGTACTTGCCGCGACTCCTCGGCTGGGGACCCGCACTGCCGCTGATCATTACCGGTCAGCGAATCACCGCCGAACGCGCCTACCAGTTGGGGCTGGCTTGGGAGTTGTGTGAAGTGGGGCAAGGACTCGCTCGCGCGATGGAGATGGCCCGGCAAATCTGTCGGCAACCGCGAGACGCGATGCTCGCTGATCTGAACTCAGCGATGCACGGCTGGCACTTGCCTCTCGACGACGCGCTCAAGCTGGAGGCCCAGAGCCTGCATCCGGTCATGCGCAGCGAGACCACGCGCCAGGGCGTGGAAGCGTTCAAACGGGGAGATCGGTTCTGGTTTGAATAGAACATTCGCGCTTCACGCCGCTGGCTTCAGCACCAACGTGTTGACTGGCTTGCCGGGCAGGAATGGCGTCGGCTCGCCGCGAGTCCAGCTTTCGTGCATGTCGCGGTAATGGGGTGAGAGCGGGTGGCCTGACTGGCCGCACGGCATGTGCATGTAGCCCTCCTCCTCATGGCCGGGCGAAACGCCCATTCGCTGCGAAGCACCGCTCGAAGGAGCCTGGATGCGTGGCATGTTTTCTGTGTCGCCGCGCAGTTCTTCGGGCGCCATGTCCAGCCAGCCGGCCAAACTCGGCACGGCCATGCTGAGCGGATGCTGAATCTTGGTGGTGTTGAACGCTCCCCACGTAAAACCGGCCAGTTGGTTGCCGTCGGTCGTGGCTTCCGCAATAACTTCATCGGCCGCGGCTAACAGCAATGCGTCCCAGGTCTCGTATCGCGGGTCGATCAGGTGCTCTGGCTTTTCAGTGACGATCTTCCAAATCGCACCTTCCGCACGCTCATAACGCGCGAGCTGGAAGCCCTCGTCGAGTTTGCGGGCCGGCGTGCCCAGTACGTCGCAAAGCTGGGCGAGAAGTTTGCGTCGGAACGTGCGTACGGCCCGGAAGCCGACCGACTCGGTGGTCGCGGCGCCGCCCCAGTCTTCAACGAACTTGCGCATCTCGGCCCGCTTCGGATTGTCCTTCACCGCCGTTTCGTTCAACGTTTCTAAGAGCAGCTTCTGCCAACGCTCGAGGAACACCGCCTTGTCGTCCAGTTGGATACGGAGCATGTCCTTCTCGGTCGCACTCTCGGTGGCCAACAGGTCATCGCGAATTTGCTGTTGGCGAGCGCCGAGATCGTAACCGCCGTCGCCGACGATCTTCAGGAAGTCGCCGCTCACGACGCGAGAATTTGCCGTCCATAGCTTGCCGTTTTCCGGTTCGATCACGCGGGGGTATTCTTCCGGCTCAAGGTAGCCATCCCAGCGATGTGAGCCGTCGGCCCAGGAGCTTGGCAATCGGCCGTCGAAGCCCACACGGCGCGGAATGCGGCCGAGGATGGTCCAGGCGATGCGACCTTGATCGTCGGCGCAGACGAAATTCTGCGCGGGCGAGCCACTGAGGTTCGCCAGTCGCAGGGCCTCTTCCAGCGTTATTGCCGATTCAATCCGCATCAGGCCCATGTTGACGCCGCCCGTGTCGTGCGCAACCCAGCGCACCGCGAGCGGCCGGCCTGCATGGTCGTGTTTGAGGATCGGACCCCAGATCGTCGAGATGATTTCCAATTTCTCGTCGGGCTGGCCCTTGATCTTGATGATCTCCTCGGCGTGTTCAAACTTCTTGGGTCCTTCCGGTGTGAGATACGAGTCCTTGTCGCTCGGATCAACTTCGACAATCACCACGTCGGCCCAGTCCCCCTCGCTATTGGTGAAGCCCCAAGCGACGTGTCCGTTGCTGCCGACTACGAGCGCCGGAGTACCGGGAAGCGTGACGCCGGTCACGCGATGATCCGCCGGATTGGCGGACTCGGCAGCCTTGTCTTCTGAGACTGGCGGCGCGTTCTCGTCCGGCCAGACGAACTGCGCCCGATACCAGATGTGCGGAACGCGAATGCCCAGATGCATATCGTCGGCGACGATTGCGCGTCCATCGGCCGAAGCCTTGCCACTGACCGCCCAGTTATTGCTTCCCAACCGAAAATGATCGATTGCCGGCAGTCTATGTTTCGGGGTGAGATCATTCACAGCAAGCTGGTTGGTCTGCCGGGCATCGAACACCTCTGGTCCGGGAATCGGCGGCACGGTGAAGGCCTCACCTTGAATGGGGGCGTCCCACTCGGTACCCATAGGCGCAAGGAAGTCGAACATCTGCTGGGGCATTGCGGTATGCAGCGTGCCGAGGGCGTCTTCATCGCGAAAATCGGTGCCCTGCAGGTCGAGATACATCGAGAACATCACGAGCGCGGAGTCTTCCGGCTTCCAGGGTGCCGGATCGACACCCAACAGCAAGTATTCGAACGGCTTGTTCTCGAGCGATGCGAGCCCTGCGTTGACACCCTTGGCGTAAGCCTCAAGCAAGGTACGGTCTTCGTCGGTGCCGGTGGAGAGCACCTCTTGAGCACGCTTGCGGAACTGGTTGACGCGGATGCGGCGGTCGGTATCGGCTACGGCGCCGCCTACGAGTTCGGCCAGTTCGCCGGCCGAGTTGCGCCGCAACAGGTCCATCTGGAAAAACCGGTCCTGGGCATGCACAAAGCCGGTCGCATATGCCAAATCGGTGCGGTTGGCAGCGCGGATCGTGGGGATCCCCAGCGAATCTCGCTCGACGGTCACTGGAGCACTCAGTCCCACGGCAGTTCGCTCGCCAGCCAGTTGCGGCAGGCTGCCAGCTAGCTGACTGCGGACCCAGAATGCGGACGCTCCGACGCCCACGACCAGGATAATTGCCACGCCGGCCACGATCTTCAGAATTCGCCTTCGCATGAAATGCCGCCCCCAACGAAATGACGCGTCCAGAATGAATTCAGCCCGTACGAGTTCAATTGTCGATGGGAGGCCGACTGGCTGCAAGCCGTGGAAACAGGCCAGGGTGGGAAAGATTTTCTTGCTGTCGGGGAACTTTATCCCCTGGCTCCGTCGTCCAAGTCTGTATGCGGTGACCTCGGTCGAGCACCGAGCGGAAAGACACATCACCCTGAAGTCGCATACCTTTCTACAGGAGGCCCGGTCATGCTTGCGCGCACCTCGTTGACTTTCGTTCTGGCTGCGGCCGCCCTAGTTGCCTGTTGCGTGACCCGCTCGCCGCAATTGCAAGGCGAAGAACCGAGAAAAGTGGAGCCCGCAGCGATCAAGGTCACACCTAAGCCACTTTCCAATTCCGCGCTCAGCGGCCTGAAATACCTGGTCTCACAGCAACACGAAGATGGTGCATGGGGGCAGGGTGGTGGCTGGCGGATCGGCAATGCCAGCGGCAACGGGCGAATCGAGGGCGAGAACGTGCCCGACCCCTCGGACCTGGGCAACACCTGCGTAGCCCTGTTGGCGCTGATTCGCGCTGGCAACACGCCCGAGAAAGGTGAATACGCGCCGCAGGTCGCCCGCGGGGCGAAGTTCGTCTTCGAGCGAGTCGAGAAGTCGCAGAACGAAACGCTCTACGTAACCGACGTTCGCGACACGCAGCTTCAACAAAAGATCGGACAGTACGTCGATACGTTCCTGGCGGGGCTCGTGCTTTCGGAGCTGAAGGGGTACATGCCCAGCGAACTGGAAAACCAAAAGCTGGAACTCGCGCTCGCCAAGTTGGTCAAGAAGATCGAAGCTTACCAGCAAGAAGACGGCACGTTCGCTGGCAACCATGGCTGGGCCTCTGTGCTGTCGCAGGGACTGTGCAGCAAACTCATCAACCGGGCGGCCCAGCAAAAGATACCCGTGAGTGCCAAGGTTCTCGAGCGCGACTTCCAGCAGTCGGTGGCGAGCCTCGTCGGGACATCGAAGGGGGGCGATCGCGAGATTCTTGCTGCTGAGTCGATCTCGGCCAGGCCGGATGCACGCATTTCGGCGCGTGCTCCCACAGGCGGCGCGGCAGGCGATGCCGGCGTCGATCTCTACCGCCAGGCGACGAACGTCGGCCGGATCAACTTCTTCTACGATTCGAACCGCGAAGCGGAGCAGAAAGCGCAGCAGGTCCTGGCCAGTGCCTCAACTAGCGACGACGCTAAGCGCTACGCGCGCAGCGAGCTCTCTCGGTTTGCCAAGGTGCGCGGCACGCAACAGGAGGCCGTCAGTGGTATCATTGACAAACTTGGCGATCAGCAGTTCGTCGCGGGCTTCGGCAACAACGGCGGCGAAGAATTCCTAAGCTACATGAACATCAGCGAGACGCTGGTGCAGCAAGGCGGCGAGAAGTGGGAAACGTGGGACAAGGCAATCTCGGCCAAGTTGGCCCAGGTGCAAAACGGCGACGGCAGTTGGTCGGGGCACCATTGCATCACGGGGAGAACGTTTTGCACGTCCGCGGCCCTGCTGACGCTGCTTGCCGATCGGGCCCCCTCGCAACTCGCGGCTCAACTGGCGGCACAGAAATGAATTGGAGAGCTCGCTTGAGCGTGGCTCGCAACCTGGCAATGCTGCTTTTCGCGACCTTGCTGTTGGGATGCGGCGAAACTGCTGCACCGACCACGGCCGCCACCAGCCCTGAGAAATCCTTGCCACAAGCAGCCAGCATTGACGCGTCGCTCAAGCGAGCAGCGGCGTTTCTCAAGGAGGCACAGTCAGACGACGGCGCATGGCGTTCGGACGTGTATGCTCCGTTTCGCGATGGGGACGCGCTCACGCCAATCGTGCTGGTAGCGCTGCAATCGTTGCCGCACGATCAACAGCCGACGGAGACCATCGAGCATGGCCTTGAGTATCTGCGAAGATTCGTCGGCGCGGATGGCACCATCCAGCCTCCCAGGCCTGGGATCGCATATCCTGTGTACATGGCGGCAGGAGCGATCCTGGCGCTTCGCGAGCGACCGGATGCTGAATCCATGCGAGCGCGAGCGGCCTGGCTGGCTTACTTGCGCGACAGGCAGCTCACCGAGAAGAACGGCTGGCAACCTGAGGATATCTTTTACGGCGGCTGGGGCTATGCGCCGGAACTTCCGCGTAAGCTCCGAGACAGTTCGGAACTGAGCCCACTCGCCGAGCCGAACATTTCCGCGACAGTCTTCGCCCTCGAAGCACTGCGGGCCCCCGGGGTGGATGCGTCAGCCGAGGAAATCAAGAAGGCGAAACGGTTCGTAGATCGCTGCCAGAATATCCCCGCCGAAGGCGCCGAGCCGACCGCATTCGACGACGGCGGATTCTTCTTCTTGCAGACGGATCCGTTCCGCAACAAGGCGGGCATCGCCGGTCGCGATGATCAAGAGCGCGAGAGGTACGCCTCCTATGGCAGTACGACGGCCGACGGTTTGCGAGCGCTCTTGCTATGCGGCGAAGCGCACGACTCGCCGCGAGTACAGGCCGCATTCAAGTGGCTCGCCGAAAAATTCTCGGCCAGGCACCAGCCGGGCGAGTTCGTCGTCGAGGCGGCCCGTGACTCGGTGTATTTTTACTATTGTCGCAGTTTGGCGTTACTGCTCGATGAGTTTGGGCCTACGACCGAGTCACACGGCATCGATCGGACTCGCTGGGCCGAGGACCTTGCGAGCGCACTGATCGAGCGACAGCGCGAGGATGGTTCGTGGATCAATGCCGACGTAGAAGTGCGTGAAGATGACCCGTTGGTCGCTACGTCGCTGGCGACGGCCGCTCTCGCAGCCTGCAATCGCATCTTAAGGTCAGCCGACGGGGATGACCGCGAGACTACCTCTCGGTAACAGCCAGTTTCGCCGCGGCCTCTTCAGGGGACTTTGGCGCATCCGGCGAGAAGTGGAACTCGAGCCATTGGTGATCCTCCGACCAGGCGACGCGGAACTCCGGCGTGCGTACCGTGGACACGGTCTGCGCTGAAAGCTCGCCTTCCTTGACTTGCCTCATAGGACCCTCGCCATCGTTGTCGGTACCCTTGTCAGCACTCAAGAGCCCCACCAGAAGCGGGCGGAGCGACTCTCGCAGTTCAGCGCTGGTGAGCGCGCCTCGGACGGCGCTGCGGTGGATGCGAACCGCGATGGCCGCGTCGGTCTCGAAGTCCGTCGCAACGGGCGGCGAGTCTGTGGTCATCTCGGCGGGATTCACTAGGACCATTTCAACGTAGTCCGGCCGCGAGCGATATTGCCAATTGCCTGCGAGCTTGCCGATCGGCAGGCTTACCAGCTTGCTCTGCACGGCGCCCCGAGCATTTGCCAGGGCCTTCTCAACGGTCTGGTCGAAAGCTGCGTTCAGGCGACGCTCGGTATTACGCGAGGCAATCGCATCGGTCTGACTGCGCAGCTCGTGGACGCGGCCCCTCGCGATTCGTTCGGCAATCCGTCCGCGGAGGCCCGGCAGCGTGGACCGAATCTGATGTGCGGTCGAACGGGTATTGGCCGTGGACGTTGCTGGCAAGGCCTTGATCCCGCCAGACTGCAGGTGAATGAGCTTGCGCGATTCAAACGGGCTGTGTGAGGAGCAGTGTAGTTGGACAGGTCCGTGGTGGCCGATCATTTGAGCCGCGACAGTTCCTTGCAAGAGAACTTCAATGACGGCCTTGTCGTCGCTCGAGTGCAACGCCAGCGTTGTCTTTCCTTGCGTCGTCGCGGTGCCCGATATATTCGTTCCGAGAATTGTCTCGCGAACCTGGCTCCGGCGGTCGACGTCGCGCTCCAGAAAGTCATTCAGGTATTCATCGGACAATCTTACTTGCACCAAGGTGGCCGAGGGTTCGGCGGATTGCTTTTCGAGCAGGGGTAGCAGCAGGCCGGGCTGATCGTCGTTTGTCAAACGTGAGACAGCTCCTGATGCTCCCGGCAGATTGTCGAGGATGCCGCGTACCGCCGGCATCAACGGTTGGCCGCCGTTGAGCGCAGGTCCCCGTTGAGGCAGGCGATCTTCCGCACTAGTGGAATAGCCAGTGAGCGCGCAGAGCGAAACTGCAATTAGACTTCGAAACATGACTCACCTGGGCGGAATCGCCGTGGGATGAAGCGAGTTGGGGGTGCCAGTTGGGATGCCGATTGTCGATAAAGCAACGCTCGTGCCGAAGAGGCTGCCAATCCGCGCACCGCCGATTTCACCGCGAAAACTCCAGCAATCTCCCCCATCCTGCCCTGGGCATTGCGCTCGCGGCGACCAGAGGTGGCAGCCGCCGATTCGCCGGCTCGCGAAATCTCGGATGGTCAATTTCGCCCGCCCGACGTATCCTTTCCCGTCGGTTTCACATTATTCGACAACCTAGTGGCGCATGCCGCCCGAGAGGGAGATTAGCTAGAGATGAATGCTTACCTGGTGATTTTGAGTTTGGGGCTTTCGCTGATGTTCGCCTTCGCCCGCTCAGCAGGCGGCGCGGAGCCCGGGCCGAAGGATGCGGACGCACCGAAGGAATTTCAGACAACCAAGAGCGGACTCAAGTACCGTGTGCTTCGCAAGAGCGACGGCAAGAAGCCCAAGGCTTCGGACACCGTTGAAGTGCACTACAAGGGTTGGCTCGATAGCGGCAAGGAGTTTGACAGCTCTTACGCCCGCAATGAATCGATCGAGTTCCCGCTGAGTGGCGTGATTCCCGGCTGGACTGAGGGCATGCAGCTCGTGGGCGAAGGGGGGATGATCGAGCTCGAGATTCCCTCGAACCTGGGCTACGGCCCACGTGGGGCGGGCGGAGTAATTCCGCCGAACGCGACGCTGCACTTCATCGTCGAGTTGATCGACGTGAAATAGGTTCAGGCGATTCATCGCTGTGAGACAAAGCCGGCTCGCGGTACCTCAGGTGCCGCGAGCCGCGTCTGTTGGGACATCGCAAGCGAGACTAACCAAACAGCTCGGTGATCGGCCGCCCGTTGTAGACCTTGTTTGGCCGCCCCACACGATCGGGCATGGTCGTTTCGTGCGGAATGCCCAGGGCGTGCAGGATCGTGGCGGCGTAGTCGAGGGGGCTGACGGGCGAGTCGGCAGGCCGAGCGGCATGTTTGTCGCTCCTGCCGTAAACGGCTCCGCCGGTGATTCCACCACCCGCCAGCAGGCCGCTGTAGCAGAACGGCCAGTGCGAACGGCCGCCATCGCCGGCATTGCCGCCGTCGATCTGCGGATTGCGGCCAAACTCGCCGACCCAGGCCACGATCGTGTCGTCAAGCATCCCGCGCACCTCCAGATCTTCAAGCAGTGCGGAGAGCGCCTGATCCGAAGGCGGGATCAGGTCCTTCTTAAGCCGAGAAAAGTTATTGCCGTGCGTGTCCCAGAAGTTGCGGCCGTCGTTGTGCCAATTCACATTCACCAGCGGCACGCCGTGTTCGATCAAACGTCGGGCCATGAGCACGCACTGGCCGTGGATGTTGCGGCCGTAGCGATCGCGAACCGAGTCGGGCTCTTGCGAGAGGTCAAATGCGTCGCGGGCGGCCTGCGACGCCAATAGATTGAACGCCTGCTCCTTGAGACCTGTAACGTCGGACGTTTGGAGGGCCTCGCGCTGCGCGTCGATCTCGCCCAGTAGTGCCTGACGCGAGTTGATGCGGTCGTAACTGATACCGTCGGCCAGACTGAGTGCTTCGACGCGCCAATTGGGCTGACTCGGATCGCCGGTCACAAGCAGTGGGTCATACGTGCGTCCCAGAAATCCGCCATGCTGACCAGGGGCCTGACCGCCGGGCGCGGCTGGATGGTACGCTTTCCAGGGCAGCGTAACGAACGGCGGCAGCGTGTCTGGCGTTTCACGCAGCCGGGCGAGCGTGGCGCCCAGGTGCGGCGTGTCGCGGTCACTCGGTGGGTCGGCATCGCTGTTGAGCTTAGGTGCCCAATTACCCGTCAGAGTAGCGTGACCGCTGGACAGGTGAGCCGGATCGGTATGATTGAGCGAACGCACGATCGCCAGCTTGTCAGTGACCTGAGCAACACGTGCGAAGTGTTCGCAGATTCGGATGTCCGGCACCCGGGTCGAGATCGGCTTGAACGGCCCGCGAACCTCGTTGGGGGCGTCGGGCTTCATGTCGAAGGTGTCGAGTTGGCTGGGGCCGCCCCACATGAACAGGAAGATGCAGCGTTTGGCCTTGCCGAAGCCATTACCGCCGGAGACGCTTCCCGACGCCAATGCTCGGGCGGACCAAAACTGCGGCAGGCCTAAACCCAAAAGCCCCAGACTTCCGGCCTGCAGCACCTGCCGACGCGACATGAGCGACTGTTGATGTCGCAGGTCGGCACAGCCTTGGCCGGTGTAATTGGGTGCTTCACGCGGGATGAAACGCTTCATCGCAGGCGGCTTCCGTGAGGAATCAGGGCGGGAACATCGGGGCGGGACGCATCGAAGCAGGTGGATGCATTTTAGCCGCGACGCCGGTTCGAATGCCAGACGGAATCGCGCAAAAAGTTGCTGCTCCACGGGTGCCTTTTTCTGCGCGGTTCGGCCGGCTAGAGTCTAAGGGCTGTACGAATTGCGCTTATCACTTGGCTTACCTGACGCTAATTTGTGAGGTCGCTCGTGGAACTTCCGTTTGATCCGAAGCTCGCCGTGAGAACGCTTAAGCGTGTGGACGCGGAGCTGGCGGAAATCATTCGTCGTAGTGGGCCCTTCACGCATCGGCCCGAAAAGATGGAGCGGCCATTTGAAGTGCTCCTGCGGGCAATCGTCTATCAACAGCTTTCTGGCAAAGCGGCCGCGACGATTCTCGGCCGGGTGATGGAACACTTCCCGAAGCGGCGCAACTTTACGCCAGCTGCCGTGCTAGCCACGCCAGATGCGAAACTTCGCGCGGCAGGTCTGTCCAACGCGAAAGTCGCCGCAGTCAAGGACCTGGCGGCCAAGACGCTCGACGGCACGGTGCCAACGCTCGCGCGACTGGTGAAAATGAGCGATGAAGAGATCATTTCGCGGCTCGTCCAGGTGCGCGGGATCGGCGTGTGGAGCGTCGAAATGTTGCTAATGTTTCGGCTCGGCCGGCCCAACGTGCTGCCGGTGAGCGATCTGGGCGTGCGCAAGGGCTTCATGCTGACCTACGGACTGGCGGAGATGCCCGCGCCGAAGGAGCTACTTGCGTATGGCGAACGCTGGCGACCATATCGTTCGGTGGCTGCGTGGTATATGTGGCGGGCGGTCGACTTGGCGAAGGACGCCGCGAGCACACGCAAGCCGGCACTGCCCAAGTGACGTTCGGTCTGCTTAAGCGATCATCTTGGTGACCAAGTTGCCACCGACGTCAGTCAGGCGGAACTGCCGACCTTGAAATTGATAGGTCAGCTTCAGGTGGTCAAGCCCCAACAGGTGCAGCATCGTGGCCTGCAGGTCGTGGACGTGTACGCGGTCTTCGACGACATAGTAGCCCAGTTCGTCGGTCGCGCCGATCGATTGCCCGCCTTTGATGCCGCCGCCGGCAAGCCACATGGTGTAACCGTCGACGTGATGATCGCGGCCGATCAGGTCGCGCGGCTCGCCCATCGGCGTGCGGCCAAACTCGCCGCCCCACACCACGAGCGTATCGTCCAGCAGCCCGCGAGCTTTGAGATCCTTGATCAGTGCGGCGGCGGGGCCATCGGTTTCCTTGCACCGGGCGTCGAGCGGTTCGCCCAGGTGCGTATCGTGATTGCCGTGATGGTCCCAGTCGGTGTGATAAAGTTGCACAAAGCGCACACCCCGCTCCACGAGCCGGCGGGCAAGAAGGCAATTGTTGGCGAACGAGGGCTTGCCTGGCTCGGCGCCGTACATAGCGAGCGTTGCGGCCGATTCACCGCTGATATCGATCAGTTCCGGCGCGCTCGTCTGCATCCGGTAGGCCATTTCATAGGCGCTGATCCGCGTCGAGATTTCCGGATCGCCCACAGCTGCGAGCCGTTCGCTATTGAGTTGCTGCACCGTGTTGAGAAACTCGGCCTGACGAGTGCGGTCGACCCCCGGCGGATTCGAAAGATTCAGAATTGGCTCGGGTCCGGACAAAAACGGGACGCCCTGATAGGCGGTGGGCAGGAAACCGCTGCCCCACAGCGGATTCCCTCCACGTGGTCCGCGCGGGCCGGATTGCAGTACGACAAACCCTGGAAGATCGCGTGATTCGCTGCCGATGCCGTAGGTGAGCCAGGCGCCCATGCTCGGCATGCCGAAGCGGCTGGAGCCGGTGTTCAGAAAGACCTTCGCGGGTCCGTGATTAAAGACGTCGGTGACCATGCTTTTGACGATGCACACGTCATCGGCGACCGAAGCCAGTCCGGGTAGCAGATCGCTGAGCTCCGCGCCACACTGGCCGTGGCGAGCAAACTTCCGCGTGGTTCCCAGCAGCTTGGCGTCCCCCTTGATAAACGCGAACCGCTTGTTCTTAGTGAACTCTGGCGGCACGACCTGGCCACTAAGTTCTTGGAGTTTCGGTTTGTAATCGAACAGTTCGAGCTGGCTTGGTCCGCCGGCCATGAACAGAAAGATCACCCGCTTGGCCTTGGGGGCGAAGTGCGGGCGGCGCGGAGCCAGCGGATCCTGCAGGACCAGAGGTTCGATTGCGGCCTGGGCTTCGTCATTGAGCAGGGATGCCAGCGCGATGGAGCCGAGCCCGACTCCGCACTCGGCGAAGAAGTGCCGTCGTGTGCGGGCATGTAGTTCATTCAGCGGTTGATTGCGATCTGCCATCTTGCTCACTCCCGCGTGATAAATTCGTCAAGGTTCAGCAACACCCGGGCGACCATAGTCCAGGCGGCGACTTCGGCGGCATTCGGTGCGCCGGAATCGCGCTGAGCCACTTGGGCGGCGGCTTTCGGAGAGGCGGCGAAATGCGCCCGTTGCAATTCGAGATACTCGAGCAGGCGGATCAATTCATGCTCATTTGGCTTGCGGGCGAGTGCCTGACGAAAAGCCTGCTCGGCGCGGGCCCGGTCGCCGAGCGTCGGTTGCGCAAGCAGGTTCGAAGCATAGCCCTGCGCGATTTCGACGAACGCGAGGTCGTTGGCCAGCGTCAACGCTTGCAGCGGCGTGTTCGACCGCGGCCGCCGCGTGCATGCCACGACGGCGTCCGGCACGTCAAATGTCTTCAGGAAGGGATACGGACTCGATCGCCATAGGTAGGTATACAGTCCGCGGCGATAACGATCCGAATCCTTGGCCGTCCCCCAGAACTTCACTTGCTGAGTGAAACGGTAGATGCCCTCGGGCTGCGGGGGATAGACGCCCGGGCCGCCAAGTTCGCGACTCAAAAGTCCGCTTGCGCCCAGTGCGGAATCCCGAATCGCTTCGGCCTCAAGCCGTAGGCGGACTTGCCGAGCAAGAAGTTTGTTGTAGGGGTCCGCTCCGGCCAATTCGGGACGTGCATGCGACGACTGCCGATAGACACCACTGGTGACAATGAGCCGGTGCAACGCTTTCTGGCTCCAACCGGCGGTCATTAACGTCCGGGCGAGCCAATCCAGCAGTTCAGGATGCGATGGCGCTTCTCCTTGCAATCCAAAGTCGTTCTCGGTGGCCACTAGCCCCTGGCCGAAGTAAGTCTGCCAGATTCGGTTGACCGTCACTCGCGCGGTGAGGGGATGTTCGTCATCGACTAGCCAGCGGGCAAAATCGAGGCGATCGGTTTGCACGCCGCGAGCGGTCAACGGGGGCAGGACGGCGGGCACGCCTGGCTTTACCGGAGCGCCGGGTTGAAGGAAGTCACCGCGCACGTGAACGAACGTTTCGCGAGGTTCCTTCCGCTCTCGCATGACGAGCGTGGTCGTGATGCTCTTCTTTACCTGCTCCTGCTGTCTCTTGAGCGATTCGATACTCTCCGCCAACGGTATGCGCTCGGGATCGATCTTCTGGTACACGCCACGAATCAGATCGAGTTGCTCCGTGCTGCGCTGGCCAGCAGGTATGGCCAGGGCGGCGGTCACCTCGGGAGCAAACTTAAAGGCGGCCCGATCTTGCTCCGACTTCGCAGAGTAGGCCGCCTCCCATTCTGCCTGCCGAGTTCCGATGTTGGCATCCACCATCGCCAATCGCTCGAGCGACTGCTTGATTTCAGCGTCGATTGCCGGCAACTCCTTGGATTGTTGCTGAGTCGGAACGGGTAGCGTCGGCTCGTCGGCACCGTTAAACACTGCGAAGATCTGGTAGAACTCACGCTGCGAGATCGGGTCGAACTTGTGATCGTGACAGCGCGCGCAGCCAAGCGTGAGTCCCATGAAGGCGACGCCGGTCGTGCTCACCCGGTCAACTACAGCCTCGACGCGAAACTGCTCCTTGTCAGTCCCGCCTTCCTCGTTGACCATCGTGTTTCGATGAAAGCCGGTAGCGATCTTCTGCGCGATGGTCGCGCCCGGCAGGAGGTCGCCGGCGAGTTGTTCAATGGCAAACTGGTCAAACGGTAGATCCCGATTGAAGGCTTCGATCACCCAGTCGCGATACTTCCAGATTGAGCGTGCACCGTCGATCGTGTATCCGTTCGAATCGGCGTAGCGGGCGACGTCGAGCCACTGCCGCCCCCAGCGTTCGCCATAATGCGGTGAAGCCAGGAGCCGATCGACCACGATCTCATAGGCGTCCTCGCGCGGATCATTTAGGTAAGCGTCAACTTCTTCTACCGCGGGCGGCAGGCCGGTCAGATCGAGCGTCACGCGGCGAATCAACGTCGCGCGGTCGGCTTCTGTCGCGGGAGTTAGTCCCTCTGCTTCCAGACGGGCCAGCACGAATGCGTCGATCGGATTCCGCACATACTCAGAATTAGAGACTTGCGGCGGAGAGACTGCCGACAGCGGCTGAAACGACCAGTGATCGCTCTGGCGTGAAGCGAGTTGCTCGGCATCTGCGGGGGCCACTGCCCCGGCATCGATCCAGCGCACGAGCAAGTCGATTTCCTTGGCCGACAGCATCGGGCCATCTGGCGGCATCTTGGGCACGCGTTCATTACCGCCCCGAATCGCAATCAAGAGTGGACTGTCGGCACTCTTGCCCGGAAGGATTGCCGCGCCACTATTGCCGCCGAGCGCGCGGGTGTCGGTGCGATCGAGCCTAAGCCCGGATTCCTGTGCGTCTTCCCCGTGACAATCAAAGCAGTGGGCCGCCAGGATTGGTTTCACGTTGAGATCGAAGTCGACGGCCGACTCGTCGGCATGGATTTCGATCCCCATCAGCGCCAGGCTGAGGGACACGAACAAACCTAGGATCCGCGGCGAGATCGGCATCGCGTGACGCAAGGCAGGCTGAAGGAATGCGGGGCAATCATGATGCGCGCCGGCTCACCGAGCGGCAAACGCGCACGGAGGTAGGCCGGTGCCTCCCATCATACCCAACCAGATTGCCGCTGAGAACAAGCCGTGTAATTCCGCGAGCTCATGGTTTCTTGGCCAGGAACTTCGCCAGCAGAAGGGCCTGACCCCGAGCGCTGAGCAGTTCCACAGCGTCCGGCGGCACAATCACGAGTCGACTTTCCAGTCCCAATTGCTCAAGCGCCGCGAGATAGGAAGTCGCGAGCGGCTCGGTCGCCGCCAGAACGATCGGCGTCCGCTCAGTCTCACTCGCCAAGCCGGCGAGTTCGGCGCCAACCAGCACACCGCTCAGAAAGTCGCGATTTCCCTCCGCGGGTAAGTTAGCGAGCACATCGCGCGTTCGGACCTGAAACATCGCGGAGCTCAAGGGGCGCAATCGCGCGTGCTCAACCCCCGCCAGAAAGTCTTCGCTGGCCGGCGAAATGAGCGGCCGCGCCGCATCCTCACCAACGGAATGCATAAGTACGCTTTGCTTGCTCAATACTGCAAAGAGTTCGCCGGTCATGTAGGTCTGGAAATCAACGAGCGCGCCGTCATGTATCCGCAGATGCTTGGAGTGGGTGCCGGGCTTGACTACGACTGAGTTCGTCGCTAATTCCGCAATGTCGGGCAGCGTGAACAGTCCGATAAGTTCAGACTCTTCGCCACGCATAATGTCGGTCTGACTGCGAATGCCCGAGATAAGCAGGACGCGATGTTCGCCTACAACTGAGGCGACCGGCGGCATTTCTTGCCAGATTAGCTGCGTGCCCTCCAACGAGATCGGCAGGCTTGCATACGGCAGTTCGCGCCAGCCGATGGAGGAGCTTGCCATCCCCGAGATCAAGACCGGCGCGCCAGCAAGCCGGTGGCCATGCTTTGAGGCCAGGGGCACGAGTCCCTCGGCCAGAATCGTGGCAAAGGCATGCGGCCGCTCGGCACCCTGGTAGTGAGCGGCGATGCTGGCGGTGCCGTCTGCTGAGCCGTACTCGGACAAAAGTTGCCAGGGATCCATGCTCATAGCGCGCATTCGTAGCCGAGAGGTTCCCCAATCACAATTGACAAACAGCGAAGACATAGCGTATTGGCCACCAATCTAGGCGGAGGGAATGGGACTCAGTTTCCCCAGCTTACGGAAAAGCGGTGCAATAGGTCTCTCAGGCCATTGATTTCTGAGTCTGCTTGCACAAAACCGCGGAACTTTTACGCTCCTCCGGGGTATCAAGAGAGTGGGCAGAGTTTGACGGTCCACCGTAAAGTCGTCAATTACTAGCAGTTAAGGTCTCAAGTGGACGACGCCATGAAGGCACGCAGCGAATCCCAAAGGGCGGGCTTCACGTTGGTCGAACTCCTTGTGGTGATTGCGATTATCGCAATTCTGGTAGGCATGCTACTGCCCGCCGTGCAGTACGCTCGGGGCGCCGCGCGGAAGACGCAGTGCCTCTCAAACCTCAGGCAGGTCGGTCTGGCTCTCCAGCACTATATGGACGCCCGCGGCCAGATGGCCAAGTTTCCGGACTGCGCTCGGATGCCGAGTATTTCCAAGCGGCCGAGCATGGTGACGGCATTGGGTCCGTACATGGAGCGGGGAGCCTTAAGTATCGACAAGACGGAAACCGACACACCGACGGCGGTAGGTTCCAACAGCCCGCACGAACCAGATCCCGATTTCCCCGACGCGACTCCTGAGGCTCCCGGCGCCCAGCGGTTCATCGAGCGCGATCCTCTGTTCGCCTGTCCCGGCGACGACATGGTCTATCGCGATGCGGCGCTGATGGCGATTGGCCGGCCGCAGGAAGCAAAGAGCTATTACGACGCCGAGGGCACCAGCTATGAATACAACGATCGCGACCTGACGGGCAAAACCAGGCAGCAAGTGGTAATTCGCCGCCGCAGTAATGGCACCGAGTCCCATCGCAGCACGGGCACCATCTGGGTCGCCTATGACTTTGAAAACTTCCATGGCCCCAAGGGCCAAGACGGTTCTCGCTGCTTTGTCTATCTGGACGGGCACGCAGACGCGATGTAAAGCGGAACGCTCTTCTCACAGCACACGATTAGTTAGAGGTCAACGAACATGCCAAATCCTCGAGCGGCGCGCCCTGTTCGAACGGGAAAGAGCAGTGAAGGTTCTGGCCGCGGCAAGAAGATCGCCATCGCTACCATACTATTCCTGCTGATTGCGGCGGTTGGCTATGCCATGTACGGGGGCAAGGATCCCGGCGTGGCGCGAATCGAGGAGCTGCGCGAACAAATGGACGGCGCCACCGACGAGCAGCGCCGCGAGTTGTTCCAGCAGATGCGTCAAGAGTACGAGCAACTGCCCGAGGGGACGCGTCAACAAATGCGCGATGAACGCGAAGCTCGATGGGAACTTGAAGAAGGTAAGCGAATGGCAGAGTTCTTTTCCATGTCGCCGCAAGAACAGCAGAAATCGCTCGATGATTCGATTAAACGTGAAGAAGAGCGGCGCAAGGAGCGTGAAAAACGGCGAGCCCAGGGCGGCGGAGGCGGCCGTGGCGGACCGGGCGGCGGGGG